>ONFG01000022.1 GCA_900317025.1 uncultured Eubacteriales bacterium
ATTTTTCGGATCACTCCGACTTCTTCTTGAGCAGGAGCATCACGGTGATAACGACTGCCGCAACGCCGAAAACTGCAAGTGCGATGTACGTTCTGCCGTCGCCCGTCGCTGCGGGTGCAGCCGAGGAAGCAGAGACGGAAGCGGTCGCCGCGGAAGCCGTTGTCGTTGTCGTCGAAGACTTCACGGTGCTTGCCGTCGACGCGGTCTGAGACGAGGACGAAGACGAAGAAGACGAAGAAGACGAAGCCTCCTTGTCGCTGTCGGTATCGCTCGGCTTATCGCTGTCGGTCGTTTTTGTATCGGAGTCAGTCGTCTTATCGGGATCTGACTCGGCGGAGTCAGAGTCGCTGTCGGTGCTGCCCAAGGTCACGGTAAAGTCGGGCGCGAATCGAAGCACTGCGGGCGCGCCGGACGCGTCCTTCTTATCTATCTGGACGGAAAGCTCGCCGGAGAGCTTATCGAGGTCGAGCTTGATCTCGCCGTTTTTATCGGTTGTAAACGTCTCGCTGCCGACCGTGACGGAAGCGTCGGTCACGGGATTGGTCACGTTCTTCGCGTTCCAGTTCTCGTCGTACTCGACGTCGTTGCTCTTGAACGCGATAACGCCGTCGCTTTCAAGCTTATCGGTAACGGCGTAGGGAATCTGGCACGGGAAACCGCCGTAGTAGAGCGTGAGGCTGTCGTTCTCGGAAAGCTTGTAATCGTTCACGCCAACGGACGGCACCTCGCCGTTTACGCTGTAATACCAGCCGTCGTAGCCGCCGAATTTACCGGCCGTCTCTCCGTTGACTTCGGTGATGTAGCCCGTTTCGGCGCCCTTGATCTCGAGCTTATCGCTCTGCTTATCGGCGAAGACGAGCGCGTCCGCCGCGGTGATATCGCCGTCACTGTCGCTCACGTTGATAGTTTCGTAATAGATGTTGCCGTCAACGCCCTCGACTCTGAGAGCCACCTGAAGCTGCGCGTCGGCGCTTGCCGCGAAGGGCGCAGCCATGACGAGCAGCAGTGCCGAAGCCGCCGCACAAACTGTCTTTTTGAGTACACTTTTCATTTCTTCTCTTCTCCCTGAAAAAAGTCAGCTTCAGGTCTTCGCCCTCCGCTGCATTTCCAGTATACCACACCCCTCGCCCGCCTGTCAAGGCAGCGGCGGCGGCGTGTCACAGGTTTTGAATTAGTTAAGAAATTGTTAACATAAAGTTTTTGTCAAACTTTTTTCAAAAAGTTTGCAGGGGTCAAGGGGGCAGCGCCACCTTGCCGCCGGAGGCAATTCCGATTTTACTCTTTGTAAATCATAGCCGATCTCCGCGCCGAAAGCTGCCCATTATAATTATACACTTAGGGCGAGCGCCGACAGGCAGCTCACGCTGACAGCCTGTCTTTGATACAGCCTCCGCCCCGCTGGGCGCGTCCGCAAATATTATTATCCGCCATTCATTTAGCACGCCGCTTTCGGGCATACTAATCTTGGAAGGGAGTGTGCATTATGACTGTCAGAACCGACCTTGCGCTGGAGGCGCAGGAGCTTGACCGCGGGAACGGGAGCGGCGTTGCCGTTTCCCGCCGCAGAGAATTCGGAATGAATATCACTACGCTGCACGTTGCGACGCAAGACGCCGCGAAACGTCTCGGAAAGGAGCCGGGAACGTATATCACCTGTGAATTCAGGGCACTTACCGACGAATTCACCGCCGCCGATAAGCGCGTTGCCGCCGTCGGGGAGCTTATCGGGAAGCTTGTCCCGAAGGAGGGGTGCGTGCTCGTGGCGGGCATCGGCAACAACAGCATCACCGCGGACGCGCTCGGGCCGATGGCGGCGGCAAAGGTACTCGCCACCCGCCACATCGCGGGCGAAACGGCGCGCGCCCTCGGGCTTGACCATCTGAGAAGCGTCTGCGTGCTGTCGCCCGGCGTGCTCGGTCAAACGGGGCTGGAGGTGCGCGAGCTTCTCGGCGGCATAATAAAGAACGCCGGCATTCGCTGCGTTATCGCCGTTGACGCGCTGGCGTCTCGACGGCTGGGCCGCCTGGGCTGCACCGTGCAGATATCGGACGCGGGCATCGCGCCGGGAGCGGGAGTCGGGAATCACCGCGGGATCCTCAACGAGCGCACGCTCGGCGTTCCTGTCATAAGCGTGGGAGTGCCGACCGTGGTAGACGCCGCAACGCTCGCCTGCGACCTGCTTGAGGGGAGCGGCTGCGAAAGCGGCAAACGCGACCGGTTCGCTGCGCGCGAGTACGCCGACATGGTCGTCACGCCCCGCGAGATCGACCTGCTCACCGAGCGCGCCTCGCTGCTCATCGGCATGGCGATAAACGTCGCGCTGCAGCCGCAGCTCTCGCCGGAGGAGCTTTTTGCACTCGTTTAGAGAAGTACGCGCGAATCGAAGCCCTCTCCGAGAAACGCGTCGGTCATGAGGTCAAGGTTTTCGTCGGAGTGCTCTATCTCCTTCGAGTACTTCTGGTAGATCAGCGCGCGGGCGAGCGGGTCGTTCTCCGCGTTTTCACGCGCTGTCAGCGCAGCGCACACGACGGCTGCGCACCATGCCCTCTTTATCGTCGTGATGATATCATAGCTCGATATCGCCGTGAGGTAATACCTCGCGACATAGTAGAGCGCAAGGCTGGAAAGCTCTTCGTCAAGGTTGGCGGGGAGCTTTTCGTTTTTGCAGGAAACGGCGGTCATGAGCCACTCCTTATCCATGACGTCAAGCCCCTTGTGAAGCTCGAAAACGCGCGCTCTCGCCTCTTCCCCTCCGGAAAAGCCGAGCGGCTCGTACTCCTCGGGAGGCTCGGTGAATCGCTCGTCGTCGATGAGCTGCTGAACGTGCTCCGAAAGCGACAGTACGTCGCGCATCTTCTCCGTAAACGGCTTGTCACTTCGCAGCTTCTCCGCCGTAAGGAAGCGCGCGTGCAGCAGAAAATTCATGTAATCGCGATCGTAGCCGTTGTCGCTTCTTTCGACGGACGAGTTGTCTATGAAAGAGAACTTGTCGCGCCCGACGACGATCAGCCGCGCCGCCTCGGGGCAGGCAAGCGTTAAAAGTCGCTCCTCAAACTCGGTGTAGTCCTGCGTGACCCTCGGGAACGCGCGGCACGTTGCGCAGAGCCTTTGCGCGCCGTGCTTCTTTTGTATAGCGCAAAGCCTGTCTTCCGAGAGGAACGGGCAAACGCCGCCTTCAAATTTTATTATCACGTCGCCGTCGTCGTCGGTGACGATATGGCGCATGACGTCCCCGCCGAGGTCTTCGTAAAACTCGAGAGTTTCGCCGTCGACGACGATATCCCAGTCCTTGCAGCAGGTATCGGGACAATCGCCGGCGGCGCACGTGAACGCGTCGTAGTGAGCGGGCGTTATTATCTTTTTGCTGTCCATTGAAACCACTCCTTCTCAGCTGTTCCGGTCACAGAAGAAATCTGCCCCGGCAGCCCGAACCCCCGGCGGGGTCGGCTCATAATATATAGAAGCAGCACGTTACGGCGGTACTGCCATTCATGCTGACGGTATCATTCCACTTAATACGGAGGTCACATTGTGTTTGATATAAATGATATTTGCATAATCGGCGGGGACGAACGGCAGGCGTACCTTGGCGCTCTTCTGGCGAAGGACGGAAAAACGGTCACGTATTTTGCGCTGGAGAAATGCGGTGAAGCCCAGCCGGACTACGCCTCGCTGCGCTTCGCCGTAAAGGGCTGCGACGCCGTGATCCTGCCGATGCCGCTGACGAAGGACGGCAAGACGCTTTACGCGCCGCTCTCCGACATCGAGATACCGCTCGATGAGGAGCTTGCGAAATCGCTTTCCGGCAAGCGCGTTTTCTGCTCGTACGGCGAAAAGCTCACCGCAACCGGCGACTACAAAAGCGCGTTCGTTTACGATTACCTCGCGCGCGAGGAGCTTGCCGTTCTGAACGCCGTTCCTACCGCCGAGGGCGCGCTTGCGGCGGCGATCACCTCATCAGGGAAAACGCTGCATAAAAGCCGCTGCCTCGTCGCGGGCTTCGGGCGCATAGGCAAGCTGCTTTCGCGCGATCTTTACGCCCTCGGAGCGGGCGTCACCGTAAGCGCACGGAAGCCCGGAGATCTCGCGATGATAACCGCCTGCGGGTACACGGCGGTGAAGACCGCGGCGCTCGAAGGAAGCGGTAAATACGACTTCATCTTCAACACGATCCCGTCGATGATCTTCGGCGAAAAGACGCTCGAAAAGACTGCCGGCGGCGTTGTTATCGACCTTGCCTCGAAGCCGGGCGGAGTCGACCTTGAAGCCTGCAAAAGGCTCGGTATAAACGGCTTTGCGGCGCTGTCGCTCCCGGGAAGGACCGCTCCCCAGACTGCCGCCGGGATAATCAAAGAAACGATCTGCAACATAACAAGGGAGGATGACCCGTGAAAGATATAACTATAGGCTTTGCGATGTGCGGCTCGTTCTGCACGTTCGCAAAGGCAAAGGAAACGCTCAAAGAGCTTGTAGCTCTTGGCTACGACGTTCTGCCGATCATGTCGGAGAACGCGTTCTCGACCGACACACGCTTCGGGAAAGCCGCCGACATAAACGCCGAGATCGAACGGATAACGGGCAAAAGGATAATCAACACGATCGCCGACGCCGAGCCGATCGGCCCGAAGGAGATGTGCGACATAATACTCATAGCCCCCTGCACGGGCAACACGCTCGCAAAGCTGACGGCCGGAATAACCGACACGAGCGTAACGATGGCGGCAAAATCGCACCTCAGGATCCTGCGCCCCGTTCTGATAGCCCTCGCCTCGAACGACGCACTCGGCGCGAACGCAAAGAACATCGGGCAGATGATGAACAGGAAGCACATCTACTTCGTTCCGTTTTCGCAGGACGACCACAAAAAAAAGCCGAACTCGCTCGTCGCCGATTTCTCGCTGATACCCGAAGCGCTCGAAGCGGCGCTCGGCTCAAAGCAGCTCGAACCGGTGATAAAGTGAGCGCAGTGCTCGTTTATTTCTATTATGTAATCCAAAGCGCCCGGAGAAAGCTCCGGGCGTTGTCGTCTTTATATCGGCACTGCAGTGAAGGCACCGCTTACGTTCAGCTCGAAGCGCTCGTCAAAGCCGCAGCTTTTCGCGTAGGCGCACATCTCGTCGAGCTTGTAGTTCACCGTTTCGGCGCTGTGGCTGTCGCTCGAAAGCGTGATCCTGCCGCCATACTTTTTTATCGTCTCAAGCAGTCGCTTCTGCGGGTACGGGAAATCGGTGTATCCTCTCGACATTGCGCCTGTGTTGACCTCGAAGATGCAGCCGCTTGAGGCAAGCGTTTTTACGGCGCTCTCGTATGCCGCCGTGTAGCGCGGAGCGTTTCTGTCGAAAAGCGAGCCGTCGCCGTTGAACTTTTCGCAAAGGTCGATATGCCCGACAATATCGCAGCGAGTCTTGTCGTATACTTGTGAAACGAGGCGGTAATAGTCCTCAAGAAAAGCGTAGACGTCGCCGCCGTAAAGGCGTGTGACAGCGCTCTCGATATGCTCCCTCGTCTCGTCGACGGGGATATACTCGCCGCACTTCTCTACGTAATGCACCGAGCCGATCAGAAACTGCGTGTCGATCGCAGGCGGCACGGAGTAGAGATCCTGCTCCAGACCGACGAAAAGCGTAAGATGCGAAAAACGCCCGTCTCGCTTCATCGCTTCGATCGTCTCGAAGTAACGCTGCGTTTTTTCAAGGCTCATGCAGTAGCTTTCGTCATGGGGCGTGTAGGCGTGACCCGAAAAGCCGAGCGACGTCATGCCCAGCCCGAGTGCGCTCTGCGCCATCTCCTGCGGCGTGTTTTTGCCGTCGCAGAAGCTTGTATGCGTGTGCAGGTTTTGAAGGACGCGGATCATTTGTCGTCTCCGGTCATCTTTTCCTGCTTTACCTTGTGGTCGATAACGTGGCGGGAAGCCAGCTCGTTCATCACGTCGTCGATGGAGATGCCCATCTCGATCATCATTACCATTACGTGATATGTAAGGTCGGCGATCTCGTAGATAGTCTCCTTCTTATCATCTGCCTTAGCTGCGATGATTACCTCGGTACACTCCTCGCCCACCTTTTTGAGGATCTTGTCGATGCCCTTCTGGAAGAGGTAGCTTGTGTAAGAGCCTTCCTTCATCTCTGTCTTTCTGCCGACGAGCATTTCCATGAGCGACTCAAGCGAGAACGCGCTGAGCGTATCGCTTACATAAACGTCGTCGTTGAAGCAGGAGTCCGTGCCGAGGTGGCAGGCGGGGCCGTCCTTGATAACGTAGACGGTGAGCGCGTCACGGTCGCAGTCTGCCTGGATATTGACAATGTGCTGGAAGTTGCCGGACGTCTCGCCCTTTCTCCAAAGCTCCTGACGGGAGCGCGACCAGAAGCAGGTCTTGCCCTCCTTGATCGAGATCTCAAGGCTCTCTTTATTCATGTACGCAACGGTGAGCACCTTCTTGCTCACTGCGTCTACGACGACCGCGGGAATAAGGCCCTTTTCGTCAAATTTAAGGTTTTCGATATCTATCATGGTGTTTTCTCCTTGTTATTATATTACAGCGATTTGAGCGCGTAATACGGCAAAATCAAATCGACAAAAGTTCTATATAGTCTCCGCTTTTACAGCCTTACATTTATGCCGTCTGCGGAAAGCTTTGCTTTAAGCGTTTTGATGTCGACCTCGCCGAAGTGGAAGATCGAAGCCGCAAGACCTGCGTCTACCTTCGGCAGCGCATTGAACAGCTCGGTGAAGTGCTCCATGCCGCCGGCACCGCCGGAAGCGATGACCGGGACCTCGGCGATCTCGCAGACCGCTCCGAGCATTTCGAGGTCAAAGCCGTTTTTCACGCCGTCGGTGTCGATGCTGTTGAGCACGATCTCGCCGGCGCCGTTTTTCTGGCCGCGCTTTATCCACTCGATGGCGTCAAGTCCTGTGTCCTCTCTGCCGCCCTTTGCAAAAACGTGGTATTTGCCGTCGACGCGCTTTGCGTCTACCGACAGCACGACGCACTGGTTGCCGTAACGCTGTGCCGCCGCGGAGATGAGGTCGGGGTCGCGGATAGCGCCGGAATTAACGCTCACCTTGTCTGCGCCGCATTTGAGCACACGGTCGAAGTCGTCTACGGTGTTGATGCCGCCGCCAACCGTGAGTGGGATAAATACGGAGCTTGCCGCCTCGGCGAGGATATCGGTAAAGAGCGCTCTGCCCTCGGCGCTTGCGGTGATGTCATAAAAGACAAGCTCGTCGGCGCCGCTGTCGGAGTAGAACTTCGCAAGCTTCACGGGCGAGGAAACGTCCTTTATGCCGAGAAAGTTCACGCCCTTTACGACCCTGCCGTCACGAACGTCAAGACAGGGGATTATTCGCTTCGTTATCATGCGCTCACCTCCGCCGCCTTTATCGCCTCGGAAAGGTCGACCGCACCCGTGTAGAGCGCCTTGCCAAGTATTGCGCCGTACATATTCATCGAAGCGAGCGTTCTTACGTTTTCGATGCTGGAAACGCCGCCTGAAGCGACGATGTCCATCGAGAATTTCTCGGAGAGCTGCCTGTAAAGCTCGATATTCGTGCCGGACATAACGCCGTCCTTCGAGATGTCGGTGCAGATAACGGTCGACACGCCGAGCTTTTCGAGCTTTTCGCAGAACTCGAAGCAGCCGAGCTTTGAAGTCTCCGTCCAGCCCTTGATGGCTACAAGCCCGTCCTTGATGTCAACGCCGACGGCCACCTTGTCGCCATATTCTCTGACGCTCGAAACAAGGAACTCCTCGTCGGTCACTGCCGCCGTGCCGAGGATGACCCGCATCACGCCGAGATCGAGGTACTTCTCTATCGCCTCTTTCGTGCGTATCCCGCCGCCGATCTCGGCTTTCAGCCCGCTTTCCGAGACGATGCGGCGAACCGTCTCGATGTTGGCGTTGGAGCCGTCTCTTGCGCCGTCGAGATCGACGATGTGTATATATTCCGCGCCGGCGGCTCTGAAGCCCTCAGCGACCTTTGCGGGGTCGTCGCTGTAGACCGTTTTCTTGCCGTAATCGCCCTTGAAAAGGCGCACGGCGCAGCCGTCGATGAGATCTATCGCAGGAAAAATATTCATAAAGATATGTTCCTTTCAGTTTATTTAAGCTCGCAGAACGCCTTGAGAATCTTCATTCCAACGTCGCCGGATTTTTCCGGGTGGAACTGCGTGCCGTAAACGCTGCCGGAGCTTACGGCGGCGGTAACGTCAAAGCCGTACTCCGTCGTTGCAAGAAGCGACTGTTCGCAGTCATCTCCGTAGTAGGAGTGAACGAAATATACGAAGTCGCCCTCGTTTATGTATTTGAAAAGCGGCGAGGGCTTTGTGAAGCGGAGCGCGTTCCAGCCGATCTGCGGTATTTTATACACGCTCGTGTCTACGCGCTCGGCGATCGGGCGAACGCTGCCCTTTATAAAGCCCAACCCCTTGTGCTCGCCGTATTCGTAGCTTTTTTCAAAAAGAAGCTGCATTCCGAGGCAGATGCCGAGAATCGGCTTGCCCGCCTCGGCCGCCTTGTAAAGCACGTCAGCCATTCCGCTTGAGAAGAGCTTGCCGGCGGCGTCGCCGAATGCGCCAACGCCGGGAAGGATTATCCTGTCGGCGCTCATGATGACCTTGGGGTCGCTCGTTACGACGGCCTCTTCGCCAATGAACGCAAAGGAGCTTTTGAGCGAAAAGAGGTTGCCGACGCCGTAGTCGATGATAGCCGTCATTTACAGCACTCCTTTCGTAGAGGGGATCTCGTCTGCGAATTTCTCGTCAACGGCGACCGCCGTCTTCATCGTGCGGGCGAACGCCTTAAAAATGCCCTCCGCGATGTGGTGGGAATTTTTGCCGTCGAGCTTCTTGATGTGAAGCGTGATATTTGACGTACGGACAAACGCCGCAAAGAACTCCTCGACAAGCTCAGTGTCAAACGAGCCGATCTTCTCGCTCGTAAATTCGGCGTCAAAGCCGAGGTACGCCCTGCCGGAGATATCAACAGCGCAGAGGATAAGCGTTTCGTCCATCGGGAGGATAACGCTGCCGTAGCGGTTGATGCCCTTCATCTCGCCAAGCGCCTCACCGAACGCCCTGCCAAGGCAGATGCCGATATCCTCGACGGAGTGGTGGTCGTCGACGAAGGTATCGCCCTCGCAGTTTACGGCGAGGTCAAACCTTCCGTGGCGGGAAAACAGCGTCAGCATATGGTCAAGAAAGCCGACGCCGGTGTCGATGTCGCTTTCGCCGCTGCCGTCAAGGTCGAGCGACAGCCTGATCTTCGTTTCGGCGGTATTTCTGTATACTTCGCTTTTGCGCATTGCGTTACACCTCGCTTAATATTTTCTCTGTCTTTTCAAAGAGCGTGTCCATCTGCTCCCTTGTACCCACGGTGATCCTGACATAATCGCTTATGAGCGGGTCGGAGAAGTGGCGCACGAGCACGCCGTTTTTCTTCAATTCCCTGTAGAGCCTGCCGCCGTCGATCCTGCTGTTTTTCGCGAAGATGAAGTTTGCGTCGGAGTCAAGGTATTCAAAGCCGAGCGAAGCCAGGCGCGCCTTGGCGTACTCTCTCGTCCCGACTATCTTTTTGCAGCATTCCTTGTAATACTCGCAGTCGTCGATCGCGGCAGCGCCGGCGATGAGCGTAAGGCGGTTGATGTTGTACGGGTTCGTCGAATACTTGATCCTGTTGAGGTCGTCGATAATCCCCTTCGAAGCAAACGCGAAGCCAAGGCGCGCGCCCGCCATCGAGCGGGATTTTGAATATGTGCGCACGACAAGCAGGTTGTCGTATTTGTCTATAAGCCCTACGCAGCTTTTGCCGCCGAAGTCGACGTATGCTTCGTCGATAAGAACGACGTTATCGGGGTTCGACTCGCAGATACGCCCGATATCTTCCGGGCTTATCGAAAGCCCCGTCGGGGCGTTGGGGTTTGCGATAACGACCGTCCTGCCGACGTTTATATAATCGTTTACGTCGATCGTGAAGTCGCTTTTAAGCTTCGCCTGCGTATAATCGACGTTGTAAAGGTCGCCGTAGACCTTGTAAAAGCCGTAGGAAATGTTCGGGAAAACGGCGCCCGTCTGCTCGGAACAGAACGCCATAAACGCGAACGAAAGTATCTCGTCGGAGCCGTTGGAAACGAAAACGTTCTCATAGCCCACGCCGTAATACTCCGCGAGCTTCTCCTTGAGCGCCTTGCACTCCGGGTCGGGGTACAGGTTGAGGCGCGCGACCTCTTCGCCCGACACGCTCTCAACAACGCCCTTCGACGCCGGGTAAGGCGACTCGTTCGTGTTGAGCTTAACGTATTTCATATCCCGCGGCTGCTCGCCGGGGGTGTAAGCCTCTAAAGAGGCGTATTTGTCTATTAAAAATTTACTCATGGCAGTCACTTGCTTTCATTAGTGGAGTTAAACCGTTAAGGGCGCCGCCCTCGATCCGTCCGTTTTTTAAAAAAGCGAGGCAAAAAACTTTGATTATCTTAAAATGATATCATTAAAGGTAAAGGCTTAATCCTTCTGCTTTCTGGCAACTACAGACCTTGCGTGAGCGGAGAGGCACTCCTTCTCGGCGAAGTAGGCGATGTCGTCGCAGACCTTGTTAAGTGCGTCGGCGGTGTAGTATGTAAACGCCGTCTTTTTAACGAAGTCGTCAACGGAGAGCGGGCTTGAGAAGCGCGCCGTCCCGTTTGTGGGGAGCGTGTGGTTCGGGCCTGCGAAGTAGTCGCCGAGCGGCTCGGGGCAGTTCTTGCCGAGGAAGACGCTGCCGGCGTTTTTCACCTTGCCGAGGTAGTCAAACGGGTTGTCAACGCAGATTTCGAGGTGCTCGGGCGCAAGCTTGTTTGCAATCCCGACGGCCTCGTCGATGCTCTCTGCGATAATGATCTTGCCGTTGTTTTCAATGGAGACTCTCGCGATCTCTTCACGGGGGAGGACTGCGAGCTGGCGCTCGATCTCCTCGCTTACAGCCTGAGCAAGCTCTCTGCTGTCGGTAACGAGAACGGCGGTCGCAAGCTTGTCGTGCTCCGCCTGCGAGAGCATATCCGCGGCGACTACTCTTGCGCTGCACGTACCGTCGGCAACGACGAGAATGTCGCTCGGGCCGGCGATCATGTCGATAGCCACCTTGCCGAATACCTGCTTCTTAGCCTCGGCTACGAACGCGTTGCCTGGGCCGACGATCTTGTCTACAGCCGGGACGCTCTCGGTGCCGTAAGCAAGCGCCGCGACTGCCTGTGCGCCGCCGACCTTGAAGATGCGGCCAACGCCGGCGATCTTTGCCGCCGCGAGGATAACGGGGTTTACCTTACCCTGTGCGTTCGGGGGCGTAGTCATTACGATCTCGGCAACGCCCGCGATCTTTGCGGGGATTGCCGTCATGAGGACGGTAGAAGGCAGCGGAGCCGTGCCGCCCGGAACGTAAAGGCCGACCTTCTCGATCGGGATCACCCTCTGACCGAGGATAACGCCTTGGGTGTCGTTTATCACGAAATCGTTTCTCACCTGGCGCTTGTGGAAGTTCTCGATGTTTTCCTTCGCCTGCTTGATGATGGAAATGAACTTGTCGTCAACGGCGGCGAATGCTTCCTCTATCTCCGCTTCGCTCACCTCGAGGCTTTCGAGATTTGCTTTGTCAAATTTCTTGCTGTACGCCTTGAGCGCCTTGTCGCCGTTTGCACGGACGTCGGAGATTATCCCCGAAACGATTTCCTCAACGCCGGAGCTTTTGATCTCGCGGTCGAGGATCTCGTCTATAGAAATACTTTCTGTATCGAATATCCTTATCATTTTTATTTCCTTTCGTGGTATCATCTGCCCTTGCAGAATTCCTCTATCTTCTTTTCAAGCGCCGTGATCTCCTTGTGCTTGAACTTGTAGCTTACCTTGTTGGAGATGAGCCTTGCGCTGATCGGGACGATCGTCTCGATAGGCTCGAGGTCGTTTTCTTTAAGCGTCGTCCCCGTTTCGACGATGTCGACGATAACGTCGCTCATTTTAAGCACCGGGGCGATCTCGATCGAGCCGTTGAGCTTTATGATGTCGATGTCTCTGCCCTTCTTGGCGTAGAAGCTCTGGGCGATGTTCGGGAACTTCGTCGCGACCCTGAGCGTGCGCTCGGTGTTGTCGCGGAAGCCCTTGCAGGCTGCGACCGCCATTCTGCACTTGCCGATATCGAGGTCGTAAAGCTCGTAAACGTCGGGCGCGTATTCGAGAAGGATATCCTTTCCCGCAACGCCGATGTCAGCCGCGCCTCTCTCGACGTATATCGAAACATCGGAGGGCTTTACCCAGAAGTAGCGGACGCCCGTCTCTTCGTTTTCAAAGATGAGCTTTCTGTTCTGCTCGTGGATAGCGGGGCATTCGTAGCCCGCCTTTTCAAATATATCAAGCACCTTTTCGCCGAGGCGACCCTTCGGCAGCGCTACGTTAATCATCTGTTTCAACTGTTTCTACCTCCGTGCCGTTGATCTTCATGAGCGTTCTGTACTTTACGCTGCCGCCGTTATGGCGCTGAGCGCGAACGCTTTTGCCGTCATTCGTCAGGCTGCCGACCGTTTTCGCAAGCAGCGAAAGATCCGCCGACTCGTCGTAAAGCAGGAGGACGTCAACGTCGTATTCCTCGTCGCTTCTCATAAGGCGTGAGAGCTGATCGAGGTAAACGGCAAAGCCTACGGCGCCCGATCTCTTGCCGAACTTGCGCATGAGGTTGTCGTACCTTCCGCCCGACAAAACAGCATTCGGAACGCCGTCGACAAAGCCGTGGAAGATCACGCCGTTGTAGTAGTTGAGGTCGTTTACGATCGAGAAGTCGAGGTTCACACCGTCGGCGCAGCCACAGCTTTCGAGGAAGCTGTAAACGCTTTCAAGCTCTTTGATCGCCTTGTCGGTCGACTCGTTGAGGCTTATCGCTTTAAGCTCGCCGACGCACTTCGTAAACGAGCCGTAAATGCTTGTAAGTACCTTCAGAGCGTTTGCGGCGTCGAAGCTTACGCCAAACTCCTTGCAGCGCTCCTCCATCTCAAGCGTGTTCTTCGAGCGGATACAGTCAATGATTCTGTTCATCTTCTTTTCGCTGAGGTTCTCGCCCTCAAGCAAGCCGAGCAGGAAGCCCATGTGCGAGATGTCGAGGATATTGCGCTCACACACGGCGTCAAGGCTCTTCTTCGCAAGCATGATGACCTCGCTCAGTTCATAAACGCCAAGCTCGCCGATGCACTCAAGCCCGAGCTGCATTATTTCCTTGAAGCGATGCGTACCCTTGTCGACCCTGTAGACGTTCTCGCTGTAGTATACCTTTTCCGGCTCGGAGAACGTGTCGCTGGAGCCTTTGACGATCGAAAGCGTAACGTCGGGCTTCAAAGCCATAAGGCTTCCGTTCGTGTCGGTAAAGGCGATGACCGAGCTGCCCAGAAGGAAGTCCTTGTTCTGCGCATAGAGGTCGTACTCCTCGAATTTACTCATCTTGAAATGCTTGAAGCCGTACTGTCTGTACAGGCGGCTCAAAGCCATTACAGCCGCTTCTTCGTTTGCAAAGCCGATAACGCTGCTCATATTTTTTCCCACCAATCTGTATTATTGAGCCGCTCCCGCAAAAAGCACGCGTTTTTGCGAAAACTCAACTCACCGAGCTGTATTATAACACACTTTCCTGTATTAGTCAAGTAAAGCGTTACTATGCTAACACGATGAAATTTAGGTAAATTTGCTCATTCCATTTAATTATAATATATTTTCTCTTCAATTTCAATCCATATCGACCTAAATATAAAGAAAATCAAAAGCGCAGCCGTCTGCGCAGCGAAAAAAGCTCCCGGAAGCCGCCAAGCTGTTTCCGGGAGCAGGTTTATAGCATTCGAGCGATTCCGCCAAGATCAGAATTCGGGCAGAAGACCTATAGATCGGCGCAGGATCATCAGCGCGTCGTCGGTCGTGATTACGCCGTCGAAGTTTACGTCGCAGTTGTCGGTCTGGAGCTGCGTAAGCTGACCGAAGCCGATCGTCTCTCTGAGCACGGCGAGTGCGTCGTCCGTGCGAACCAAGCCGTCGTCGTCGGCGTCGCCGATAACGTCCGAGGCGGCGATCGCCTTTATAACAAGCGTTCCTCCAATATTGTCTTCGTTTGAGGCGTAGATGTCGAGCAGGTCATAAACTCTGCCGTCGTGGATAACGAAGCTTTCATTCTTCTTCGGCTTCGGCATGAAAATATATTCTTTGTCGCTGTTTATCATCCACTCGTCAACGCCGAGCTGCGCCCGCCTTAACGGCGCCTTCGACGCGTCGATCGTAACGCCTATCGCCGCCGCTCCTCCCAGCTCTACGGGAAAGTCAACGTCAGCCTTGATGTAGCCTGAATGGTCGACTCTGCCGGACGAAAGCCTCGTCCAGCGCGACTCGTCTCCGGTCGGTTTTTCGCCGTCGAGAGGGATATACCACACGGTGTAATCCGCGCCCTCCGCCTGCGTTTCAAAGACGACCTCCTGAAGATATGGGTATTCGCTTTCAAAGTTGAACACATTAGCGAAAGTCGCCTTGGGCAGAGTATAGTCACCCTGCTTGACCATCGTAAGGTACGTTGCTCCGTATATCTCGTTCTGATACAGCTTATCGTAGAAATTCATAGTGCGAACGGCGTCGAAGGCGAGATTTGAACCCCAGATATCCGAGTCGAGAATATAGCGGTCGTAATACGAGATCCAGATGTAGCCGTCGTCGCCCTTTTCCGTTCCCCAACTGTTCTTGGCAAGCCACGCGCCGTCGTAGGGAGGCTGCGCCGACTTCTTGAAATTCGTTTTGGAGTAGCTGTCGTCCCAGCCGATTATCGTGATCGCATGACCGGAGAACAGAGCCACGTCATCGTTCTGGTAATAATTTGCCTTGTTCTCGCCGTAGCCGCTGCCGTTCTGAAACGACGTCGCGACGCCGCCGTACTTATAGACAGCCGCCTTCACCGACTCGATGTCATTGGGGACGTAGACGATGCCGGTAACGCCGAACGGGGTATACTCGCCCTCCATGTTGTCGGGAACGGAGGTATTGTTTGAGACGCGGTACGGGATATCGACCTCGGTTTTCGGACCCTGCCACGAGGCAAGGTAGCCGGCGGAGATCATACTGTAGCCGCCGTAGGAAAGCCCCGGGCTGAGCCAGCCGATCCCATCGGAATTGTAAGCCTTTGTCGACCACCACGAAAGGTGCTGCTCCGAAAAGTCAAAATCGCCTCTGCCGTCTCTCGAAAGGGTCGCTTCGAGCGCGCCAAGCCCGGAAAACGCCCAGCAGGTATTATAAGAGCCCTGCTCACGAATCGGCGTTGTCTCTGTCTTGTAGCTGGAAGGAAGCTTCCCGCTTTCTTCCTCCGGTGTATCATTCGTTTCGTCACTGTCGGGAGTATCCTGCGTGTCTTTCGTTTCGACACTATCGGGAGCTTCCGAGGTATTTTTCGTTTTATCTGTCTCCTCGTCTGTATGAGCAACCCACAAAGAAGCGCCCGAGGGTACAGCCGAAAACGGCACTTTATTCACCGTAAGTGTCTGCCCTCCGAGCATAAGTCCGCCCCAAGCGGTAATCGCAGCCATCAACGCCGCAATAGTAATTTTTAACTTTCCGTTTCTCATAGCAAAAGCCCCTTCCTAGCCGGAAGATTGATATGCTTCCATTATAACAGAACACCCGCGCAAAAGCAAGCGCGGCGTGTCGGCAAGCGCCGACAGGCAGTTACGATTCTACTTTATGCAAGGCTTAGTTGGTCTCCGCGCCGAAGGCTGCCCACTAAAACTATACACTTATCGTGTCGCCGCTCACAGTACGCGCGTCTGACAAAAGGCTCCCCTCGGTCAAGCCAAGGGGAGCTTTGAATTATTGAATTATTAACGGATCATTCGTCTTCGTCGTTGATGCTGTCGGCTGTGAGCGTGGAGAAATCGAATTCGAGATTCTCGCCGCAGCTCGGGCATTCAACGCCGCCTTCGATGAGCACATCCTCCGAAACGCAGATCTCGTCGCCGCACTTCGGACATACTACCTCGTAGTATTCGCTGTCCTCGTCGAAATCGTCGAAGTCTTCGTCGTCCTCGTCGTAGAGGTCGTCTTCAACAATGGAAAGATCCTGGTCGATCTCGTCTACCTGATCGGCAAGATCGTCGTAAAGCTCGGAAAGTTCGTCGATATCGTCGGCGAAATCGCCGAGAACGTCGATGACTGCGCGAAGCACCTTTGCAACGTCGTCGTTATCGTTCATCTTCAAGCCGTCCATAAGACCCTTGAGATAAGCTACTTTTTCGTTTGAATCCATAGTAAATGCCACCTTCCGGTCAAGATCATGCTCTGCCGAGATACTCGCCTGTTCTTGTGTCGATCTGGATCACTTCGCCCTCGTTGATGAAGAGCGGAACTCTGACCTCTGCGCCCGTCTCAACGGTTGCGGGCTTTGTAGCGTTGGTAGCTGTGTCGCCCTTAACGCCCGGCTCTGTAGCCGTAATCTTAAGCTCAACGAAGTTCGGCGGCTCTACGCCGAAAACGTTGCCCTTGTAAGAGAGGATCTTGCAGACCATGTTCTCCTTAACGAACTTGAAGTTGTCGCCGAGAACGCTCTTGTTGATCGGGAGCTGCTCCCATGTTTCGGTATCCATGAAGTAGTAGAGGTCGCCGTCTGCGTAGCTGTACTCCATGTCCTTTCTCTCGATGTAAGCCGTCGGGTACTTGTCGTTGGGGTTGAAGGTCTTCTCAACAACTGCGCCCGTGATAACGTTTCTGATCTTAGTACGCACGAAAGCTGCGCCCTTGCCCGGCTTAACGTGCTGGAACTCGATAATGGAAACGACCTGACCGTCCATCTCGAAAGTAACGCCGTTTCTGAAATCACCTGCTGTAATCATATTAAATCCTCCTGCGTATATATATGTTAGTCAAAACCAGTCTGCGCCCTTTACGGGGCGAAGAAAAAATGCTCAACATTAATATGATTATACTATACCCGCGGGGAAATTGCAAGTTTTTTGAAGCATTTTTCGGGAAAGCCCGTAAAATATTTCGTTTTCTTCTTATCCGATGGGCAAATTCGACTTAATTTGCCCATCTCCCGACATCTTCTTTGTCGGAATTTGACCCTTGACGAAGCGGACTTATCGGAATATAATAAACGTATCGAGACAGCAAAGGCGCTGTGGATGCGGGTGCATTCACCGTGCCTTTTTTGTTTTAACCGCACAAGCTGAAATATTAATGGTTGGAGGAATTGCACAATGGTCAATGTTCCCGATATTTTCGGAAGTCTTGTTTTCGACGACAGAACGATGAAGGAAAGGCTTCCCAAGCAGACGTACAAGGCTCTCAAAAAGACGATTGAGGAGGATAAGCCCCTCGACATCAACGTAGCGAACATCGTCGCAAACGCCATGAAGGACTGGGCGGTCGAACACGGCTGCACCCACTACACCCACTGGTTCCAGCCCATGACGGGCGTTACGGCGGAGAAGCACGACAGCTTCATCAATCCCAACGACGACGGCACCGTCATCATGGAGTTCTCCGGCAAGGAGCTCATCAAGGGCGAGCCGGACGCTTCCTCCTTCCCATCCGGCGGCATCAGAGCCACCTTTGAGGCGAGAGGCTACACAACGTGGGACCCGACGTCCTACGCTTTCATCAAAGACGGTTCGCTCTGCATCCCGACGGCGTTCTGCTCCTATACGGGCGACGTTCTCGACAAGAAGACGCCGCTTCTCCGCTCGATGGAGGCAGTAAACCGCGAGGCGCTCCGCGTACTTCGTGCAATGGGCGACGAGACGACTACAAAGGTAACGACGACGGTCGGCGCAGAGCAGGAGTACTTCCTAATCGACAAGGATATGTTCGATTCAAGAAAGGACCTCACCTACACCGGCAGAACGCTCTTCGGCGCAAGAGCGCCCAAGGGGCAGGAGCTTGAAGACCACTACTTCGGCAAGATCAAGGACAACGTTTCCGGCTTCATGAAGGAGCTTGACATGGAGCTTTGGAAGCTCGGCATCTACGCAAAGACTAAGCACAACGAGGTAGCGCCCTCGCAGCACGAGCTTGCGCCGATTTTCACGACCTCCAACCTCGCGACCGACCACAATCAGCTCACGATGGAGATGATGAAGAGGATCGCAAACCGCCACGGCATGGAGTGCCTGCTTCACGAGAAGCCGTTTGCGGGCGTAAACGGCTCGGGCAAGCACAACAACTGGTCGATCGGCTCGTCCGACGGCAAGAACTTCCTCAACCCCGGCAAGCACCCCGCGAGCAACCTGCGCTTTTTGCTCTTCCTTGCGGCGGTTATCAAGGCTGTTGACGAGCATCAGGATCTTCTCCGCATCTCCGCTGCTTCCGCGGGCAACGACCACCGTCTCGGCGCAAATGAGGCGCCGCCGGCGATCATCTCGATGTTCCTCGGCTCCGATCTTGAAGACGTTCTCGAGTCCATCGCCGCAGGCACCGACTACGACGACAGCCGCGAGCTTCTCGAAACGGGCGTTACCGTTCTCCCCGATTTCCAGAAGGACACGTCCGACAGGAACCGCACCTCGCCGTTCGCCTTCACGGGCAACAAGTTCGAGTTCCGTTCGCTCGGCTCCAACGACAACATCGCCTGCCCGAACATTATGATAAACACGATGGTAGCGGAATCGCTCTCGCAATTCGCCGATATCCTTGAAAAGGCCGACGACACCGACAAGGCGATCCTCGACATCGTCAAGGACACATACCGCAAGCACAAGAGGATCATCTTCAACGGCAACAACTACGCTCCCGAGTGGACGAAGGAGGCCGAAAGGAGAGGTCTGCTCAACCTTCGCACAACTCCCGCCGCACTCGCTCACTACTGCGACGAGAAGAACATCGAGCTTTTCAAGAAACACAAGATCTACAGCGAGCTGGAGCTTCACGCGCGCTGCGAGATCCTTCTCGAAAACTACAGCAAGATGATAAACATCGAGGCGCTCACGATGATCGACATGGCGAGAAAGGACATTATCCCCGCCGTTTCGAGATACGTAAAGGAGCTTGTCGAGACGGCAAGCGCGAAAAAGGCGCTCTCGGCAGAGATCACCTCGGAGCTTGAGATCGAGCTTGCGACTAAGCTCTCGAAACTGCAGCTCTGCTTCTCGAAGAGGATCGACAAGCTCGACTCCCTGCTTCTCAAAGCAGCAGACATCAAGGGCGTACAGGAGCTTGCGAACTTCTACGCAGACGAGGTCTTTCCCGCAATGCAGGAGGCGCGTATCCCCGCCGACGAGATGGAGATGTCGATGGACGCAAAGGCTTGGCCTTACGCTTCCTACGGTCAGATGCTCTACAGCGTGAAATAATTCATATGAAAGATCAGCCGGAGCGCACGGTCGGGCAAGACCCCTGTGCGCTCCGGTTTTTTGCATTTACCGGCGCAAAATTCGACAATTATTCACAAACTGGCACTTGATGTGTGTTATAATGGTAAGGTGTAGAACATATCCCCCGCCCTATGGAGATACCGGCGGCACGCGCTGCCGTCAAACATTAAGAGGAGCTGAAAAAATTGGGCAGTGACAAGGTAAAGATCAAACGCTTTTATTTTATAGACATGGAAAACGTTCACCGCGACGGGTTGAACGGCATCGAGCAGCTTACGCAGAAGGACTGCGTGCGCATTTACTACAGCAACCCGCTTGAGACGATACCGATCGATCTGCACGCGCAGATGATGGCGTCGCCTGCACGCTACGAGTACATCAGGGTCGAGGTGCCGATAAAGAACGCTGCCGACTGCATGATACTTTTCGATCTGCGTGACCTCGCGAGAGATCACAAAAAGGCGGAGTTCATCATCATCTCGAACGACAACGACTTTGACCGACCGATCAGCGAATTCAAGCACAGGGGCATCAACACCTTAAAGCGACAGACTATCGCCGAGTGCGAGCCGGAGGAGAAAGCCGCCGACGAAAAACGCGAAGCCGAGGTGCGGAAGTTTATCAAAGACCATTTCGGAGACATCGCCATAACGGGCGACCGCGACGAGATACTCGAAAAGACCGTTGCCGCCGTTCTTCGCGGCAAGACGAAGTCGCAGGTGAATTACAATCTGCTCAAGATCTACGACAACCAATCCGTCAAGCTCATCTACAACGAACTCAAACCCCTCATCAAAGACCTCCCCGGCAAATAAGCGAGCGTGCGCCTGCGGGCAGTTCGCGCGCATAGTTTTGTATAGATCATGCTCTATTGTCCGCGTCCCACAAAGCCTCAAAACGCGGGCTTTGATTTGCACTACCAATAAAATTTGTGTGCCGGCTTCCGGTTGGTCGCGGATACAAAATGTCACGATCACGGATCCGGTAATTTGGCGAAAAAGCAGCAAACACTGCAAAGCTATTATAAAAAACGCAAAGCGTTCCGACATTATTCAGTATTCAATATTAAATTAACTCCGCCCCCGTTCACAAGACCGGGGGCGGAGTGCTTTTAGTATCCGTTAAGATGGAATTCTTTTATTACCGAGGGGTAATCTATGTATGCGTAGTCTACGTCTACGTCGCCGTTTACGCCGTTGACTCTGCCGATGCCGTACTGCCAGATGCCGTACTGACCCTGGTAGCTCAGGCTGCTGCTCCATTCCGCAGCCCAGTATGCGAAGCGGCTGCGCACGTCCGGAGTCAGGTAATTGAGCGCGAACGAGGTCGAGGTGTAGAAGCCGGCGTAGTAGCCGTTTACTTCAAGCTCCGAGCAGAACGTCGTAACGATCGACGAGCAGAAGTTCACGCCCTTTGCGAGCTGCCAGCCCTCTTCAAGGTCGAAGTAGATCGGGAACTCGAAGCGCTTGCCGCTTATCGCCGCAAGGCAGGCTCTCGCCTCGCTGAGCGCGTCTGCCGCGCTCGTCGCATAGGAGTACCAGTAAACGCCAACCTTCAAGCCCGCGGCCTTCGCTCTCGCGTAGTTCTGCTCAAAGAACGTGTCCTTCTGCGAGACGCTTCTGCCGTAGCCGGCTCTGATGATAACGAAGTCGATGCCGGCAGCCTTGACCTTGTTGAAGTCGATCGAGCCCTGCCATGCGGAGACGTCTATCCCGCGGAAGAACGTGGTATCGTCTCTTGTGGACTTCGCGCTCGTCGCGCCGGACTGTATCGCTCCCTCGCCGAACGTTATCGTGATCGAATGGCGAAGGATAAGCACCGCGTCGTAGCTGTCGATCGAGTTGTCGCCGTTCATGTCTGCGTATTTGATGCGCGAGCCGGGAATATCGCCGTAGAAGCCTACCGAGTAGCGCAAGACCAGAAGCGCGTCTTCCGACGTTACCTCTCCGTCGCCGCTGACGTCGCCCTGCGGGGTCGTGTCCTTCGGCGGCTCCGGCTCCGGCTCGGGCTGCGGCTGCGGCTCGGGTTCCGGTTCTGGCTCCGGTTCGTCCGGCACGGCCGGCTCGTCGGGCGTATCGGGTGTATCCGGGGTATCGGGTGTGTCGATCTTTTCCGGCTCGTCCTTTGTCTCGGCCGCCGGCGGCTCTTCAACAGGCGGCTGCGGCTCGGGCGGCGCTTCTTCGGGCGCTTCGTCCTCGGTCTCTATCTCGTAAGGTTCGATTAAGGTCGGCTCATCGTAAGTCGCTGTATCGGGAGTATCCGAGGTTTCGGGTCGGTCGGGAGTATCGGGTGTTTCTGCTTCGACAAGCCCGTAAAGCGGCTCGGCAGGCATTGCTTGGTCGATCACACTGCCCGCCGCCGAAAGCGGCAGCGCCGTGAGCATTGCGGCTGCCAGAAGCAAGGAAACAAGTTTCTTCATAATCACTGCTCCTTGTGTATTCTTTTCTTTGATCTGATACATGACCCGCCGATAAAGGCGGTACAGATATGATTATAGCAAAATTGCCGTCAAATGTAAATGTACATTCCTGCCAAAATTTGGTGTATATCGGCGAAATGTGCGGCAACGCTACCATGCAATTATACCACACAACGGAGCAATTGTAAATTAATATTCTGAGAACAATGTATGAATTCGCAAAAATGGGTATGCAGGCCAAGGCTTGCATACCCATGATGTTGTTTTTAATCAGTGATTCCTTAAGCTTTCTTTTCCGTTCCGATGATCTCGTAATCGACGAAATCTACGGAGAAGCGGAGAACGGAAACGGAATCGATCGCGTCGACCGTGCCGTCGCTATTAACGTCGGCAAGCTCCATTTGCTTGTCGGTAAGCGTGGAATACTGGAGGCTTGCTCTGAGGATCGCAAGCGCATCGCCGGAGGTAACAACGCCGTCGTCGTCCATGTCGCCCCAGATTCCGATCACCTTCGGCTCGGGATCGGGAACAACAGGCTCGGGATCGGGAACAACAGGCTCGGGATCGGGAACATCAGGTGTCGGCTCGGGCGTCGGCTCGGGGTCGGGCGTCGGCTCGGGGTCGGGCGTCGGCTCGGGGTCGGGCGTCGGCTCGGGATCGGGCGTCGGCTCGGGATCGGGCGTCGGCTCGGGATCGGGTGTCGGCTGCGGAACAGGAGCATCTGTTATCACGGGGTCGTCTACCGTGCTGATGACGTTGCCGTTCTCGTCGATCGTAATTGTCTCCGTGAATTTGCCGTGTTTATTAGAGTGAGCTTCGACGGAGTAGTAAACGTTTTCCTCCTCCGAAAGTTCGTGAGTCTTGTCGTAGTCGGGATCGTACCATGTCGCTCTGTCAAAATCCGACATTTTATAAGGAGGAATGGCCGTCGCGGTCGCTACCGTTTCGCCCGTTTCGGGATCATAATCCAGGTCGACTATCGCTTCGAGAGAACCTGTATGGCTCGGGTCGGTATCGCAGACAAAGTTTGCCTGTGCCGTTGTGTAGTCCTCAGACCATGTCCAGCCTGTAAGGCAATATTTGTGACCGAGGCGCATCAGGGTAACTTTCTTCACATCTGTGTATGTTTTGCCGTCGCACTCCAGGTGGTGCAGGTAGGCTCTTTGATGATCTTGGGGTCTTCAATGATCGGCTCTTCCATGTCGTATATCTCTTCGGGATTGTGAAGATCGACAAAGTAAGCGAAAACATAAACTTCGTCGCCATAGCCAGACCATTCAAAGCCGATAAGCTCGATCGTACCCTCTGCCGGAGCAACGTAGCCCGTCGGGCGGATCATGCCCTTTGCGGCGTTCTGGTTGTAGTTCCAGTATTCATCAGGGTCAAGCTTGCAGTACTCGTCCCAGACCTCATCGGCGGTCGTGCCAAGCTCGCTGTAAAGCTTGTCGATCGTCCCGGTTGTGAAAGGGTCGTCAAAAATGCTTGCGCCGAGGTGCTGTGCAACGTACTGCGCGATGACCTTTGCAGCACTGCTGTTCTTCGATATGGAAGAGCCTACGACCTCGCCCTCATCATTGATGGAAAGGGGCGTTGTAAGGCCGCTCTTTTCAAACTTTACCTCTTCGCACTCTTTTTCTGCGCCGAAATAAGGAAGGACGGTCGTGCCGGTCCTCCTAGCAGTATCGCCGAGAGCGTCTTCCGTTAAGAGGCAGTCGTATGTATAAGCGTAGTTTTCGTTATTTACGAATACGACTCTGAGGTCGTGACCCTCGGGGATCGTGAACTCAAACGACTCAAACGTACCGTCGGCGAGCAGAGTTCCGCCCGTCTTCTTTTTTGAGCCAAATGTGTCGTTTTCTATCCAGCCGTCCTTCGTTGCGTAGAGGGTGGTATCGCCGGTGTCGTCCCAGATATAGAAGAGAAGATTTCCGTCGGAAACCTCCCAGTCACCCGGATCAAATTTGATAGTGCCGGTCTTGTCTGCGCCCGATGTTTCGGCGGCAGTCGCCGCGGAAGCCGTAACAGCGGAGCTTGTCAGCAGAGCGGCGGCAGAGAGAATTGCCAAAGCCTTAGTTGCCTTCATTTTGATTATCTCCTTTTGTAATATACGGTTTTTGACCGTCCGCTTTTATTTCAGTATTTTATTATTAAGTCAATATATCAGAAAAAAACGCGGAGATCAAATTCCCTTAAAAAACATTAATCAAAGTTTTCGGCAAGCCTTTTTCCAAAAAGGCTTGCCGCCGGAGGCATCTGTCAAACGATGCGCCCGCCGCCGATGACGCAGCCCTCGGCGTCATAAAAGACAGCCGACTGACCGGGTGTTGCCGCTCTGACAGGCTTGCCGAACTTGATCTTCACAGACTCGCCGCAGCCCTCGACGACGGCTTTTTCGCCGGCGTGGTGGTAGCGTATGCGGACGTTTGCCTCGACGCACTCACCGGGAGCAAGCCCGGGAATACTCTGGAAATTAAGCGTATCGCAGGTGATCTCGCTGCTGTAGAGAGCTGCGTCGTCGGCGAGGACGACCTCGTTTTTTTCGGCGTCGATCCGCTTTACGAAGATCGGCTTTCCCACAGCTATTCCAAGCCCCTTGCGCTGACCAACGGTGTAGTGGATCAGCCCCTTGTGTTCACCGAGAATATTGCCGCTCTCGTCGACGAAGTTCCCTTTGCGGGGCGTGTAGTTTTCTGCGTTTTCCTCGATGAAGTCGGCGTAGCTGCCGCTCGTTACAAAGCAGATTTCCTGGGAGTCGGGCTTGTTCGCAACGGGCAGGGCGGCGCTTGCGGCGATCCTTCTCACCTCGTCCTTTGTAAGCTTGCCGAGCGGCATAAGCGTTCGGGCAAGCTGATTTTGCGTCAGGCGGTAGAGCATATAAGTCTGATCCTTCTGAGCAAAGGCGGCGTTTTTCACGGCAAGGCGGCCGTTTTTAAGCCTTTCAACCGAGGCGTAATGCCCCGTTGCGATATACTCCGCGCCCATGGAATCGGCGAACTCGAGCATTCTCTCGAATTTCAGCGCGCGGTTGCACACGACGCAGGGGTTCGGGGTGCGCCCCGCCATATACTCGCAAATGAACGGCTCTACAACGCTCTTTCTGAATTCCTCTGCGCAGTTCACGGCGTAATACGGGATATCGAGCGCGCGGGCGACGGCCTGTGCGTCGTCTATCTCGCAGCAGCGGCTTACCTCGTCGGGCGAGCCGCCCCACGTTTTGAGCGTTACGCCGATCACGTCGTGCCCCGCCGCTTTTAAAAGGTACGCCGTCACGGCGCTGTCAACGCCGCCCGACATACCGACCACTATTTTTGACATACTATACCTCTTTCATTACTTCACTCCGAAGATCTCCCCATATGCGAGCACGGCGTTTTTAACGCACTCGTCGCAGGGGCAGAACACACCGGGCTTTCCTTTACCTTTGAGGTCTTTGCACGTTACCGCGCCGCAAAGCTGAGAAAACCTTTCGCTAAGCGCTCTTGTAAAGCGTACCGTGCCTGCGCCGTCGGTCTTCATTCCGGCAACCATTGCCGCGCCGATAAGCGAACCGCAGGTCGCCTCCATGTTGCCCATTCCGACGGCAAAGCCGGAAGCGAGCTTCATTAGCTGCTCCTGTGAAAGATGCGTTTCGTCGGCAAGCACCGCCGTTACCGCCTGGCAGCAGTTGCAGCGGCCTTCGCGCTTGAGCTGCGCGGCGTATTCGGCCTTTTCGTTTATGTTCATGTTTATATTTCCTTTCTGTCGGGAACTTTTGCTCCTTGGTTTACAACAATAAAAAAGGAGCGCAGCGACTCCGACATTATTCGTTATTCGGTCTTCAGTATTCATTATTTAACAAAGCCCTGCTCTAACGAACAGGGCTTGACAGCGGGTATCGGGTGACCCGTATTACTTCTTTTCAAGCGATATCGAGGGCGCGCCGGTGTCGCCGTAGGTCGTCTTTGTGTCGATATCCATAGACGACGGAGCGGGGCCGCCTACCGGGAAGCCTGCCGGAGCGGCTGCCGGAGCTTCGGGCTGCTTTGTGAGCAGGTTCGGAGCGGGCGCAGGAATGGGTGCCGGAGCCGGGATCGGAGCGGCTGCCGGAGCTTCGGGCTGCTTTGTGAGCAGGTTCGGAGCGGGTGCCGGAATGGGTGCCGGAGCCGGGATCGGAGCGGGTGCCGGAGCTTCGGGCTGCTTCGTGAGCAGGTTCGGAGCGGGTGCCGGCTGAGCCGTTACGGGCGGCTGCGTTACCGGGGGCTGAGCCATCGGCGGAACCGTTACGGGCGGCTGCGTCATCGGGGGCTGAGCCATCGGCGGAACCGTTACGGGCGGCTGCGTCATCGGGGGCTGAGTTACGGGAGGCTGCATGAACGGCTGCTGTGTTACCGGAGCCGCTATCGACGAGATCGAGCCACCGGAAAGATCTACCTGTCCGAGGGGCATCTGAGTTACGGTCGGCTGGACCTGCTGAACGTTCGTGCCGCAAGACGTGCAGAACGACGTGCCTGCCGGAAGAGTCGTGCCGCAGGTCGGGCATTTCAGAGTGGCGATCGTGCCGGGAGCGGGAACGGTCGCGCCGCAGCTGCTGCAGAACGATGTGCCGTAGGGAACCTCGGCGCCGCACTTCGGGCAGAGCGTAACGCCGCGCTCTCTGCGCGCCTCTGCCTTGTAGACCTCGACCTGAGCGTAAAGATCCTTGATCCTCGTTACGATCTCGGAGTACTCTGCGGGTGTGGAGTCCTTTATCGTCTCGTAATACTTTCTTCCAAGCTCGGCGAATACGCCGTTGAGCTGCCTTTCGAGGTCGGCAGTCTTGACCTTGTTTCTCGCTGTACCTGCGAGGTCGGACGCCTGATTGAACGCCTCCTGACCTACCGCCGTAAGCTTTTTGCTGATATCGTCAAAAAATCCCATAACTGATACCTCCGTTTAAATTTTATCTTTTCGAGAGCCGCGACGGCAGCTCCATTGATATCCTGACAAGATCCTCGTCGAGCACCACGTTATAAAGCTTCGGGTCGACGACGAAACGCCCGCACTCGTCGTTGTCGGCGAGCATCTCAACGAGCTTTTCGTAAGGAAGATTCACGAGCGACGCGCCCCGAAGCTCCGAGGGCTTCGCGTTCTCCTGCCTTGTGTAGAACGGCATATAGACGTTGCCGTCGGTCGCCTTGTAAAGCTGCGGCTTGATCGAGATCTTGTGCTTTACGGGGAAGATGACGGGGTTGTCGCCCTTGCCGCCGATCTCAAGGTCCTCGCCGTTCATGTTGACCTCGCACGGCACGAAAACGTTGCTGTCGCGAAGGCACGAAAGAAGCGCGAACATATTCTCCTCGTTACGGTTATTGATGAACCTTAACACAAGCCCACACAGCACAGTGCCGTCTTTGAGCATTTCGGGCGTGACCTTGAACTTCTCGTTTTTGGCGGGCTGTTTCTCCTGCCCGCCGGATATATTTGCTTTCATGTTTAAACTCCGTAGAATATATTTGCAAATGTTACACGTCATTGTATACACTATTGATTATATCTAAAACGCCGCGATTTGTCAACTCATATTCTGTTAAAACTGATAATATTATTTTGCTCACATCACGGAATTCGTGCAAAGAAATGGTTATTGTACATTTTTGAACTAAATAGCCGTGAAAATGAATAAATCTTTGTGGTTTAATTTGTTGATTGTAACAAAGCTTTCTGATATAATATTTCTATATTGCCTTTGTATCGGCACAAAAACGAAAGGAACGATCGGGAATGAGCAACTCCTACAAACGTCTTGTCGCGGCGCTTCTGGCAGCCGTTATGATCTTCTCCCTTGCCGCCTGCGGCGACGACGAGGCGCACCCCGAAAACGAGATCATCGAATTCACGCTTGCCGCCGAGCCGCTTACGCTCGACCCGCAGATCGCCTCGGACTACGCCTCGGTGATGCTCATAACCAACCTTTTCGAGGGGCTGGTAAGAAAGCGCGCCGACGGCTCTATCGGCGCCGGCATGGCCGAAACATGGGATGTTGCCGAGAACGGCACTAAATACACGTTCAGCCTTTGCAAAAACACCCGCTGGAGCGACGGCACGCCCGTCACCGCCGACGACTTCGTTTTCGGCATGACACGCTCGCTCGACCCCGAAACGCGCTCGGAGAACGCCCCCGACCTTTTCCTCATAAAGAATGCCTCGGCGTTTTCGCAAAACAAGGCCTCCAGCGACTCGCTAGGCATCAAGGCGCCCGACACGGAAACGCTCGAGATCACGCTCGAATACCCCTCCGACAACCTGCTCGAGGTGCTGACACAGCCCGTCGCGATGCCGTGCTGCGAGGAGTTTTTCAAGACGGCCAAGGGCAAGTACGGCAAAGAGCCGGAGCTGCTCATAACTAACGGCCCGTTCCGGATCCGCGAAAACTACGGCTGGGATCACAACAAATACATCTACATCCGCCGCAGCGAGGAGTACTCCGGCAGCAACAAGGCTGTTCCGCTCGGCGTAAACTTCACGATCGCTCAGCCGCCCGCCGACCCGATCGCCGCCATAACCTCCGGCAGAGTAGATATCTGCGAAATCTACGGAAACCAGCTCCTTCGCGCCAAGGAAAACGAGCTTCCCGTCGAGACGACGTGCAGCACGCTCTGGGGCATCTGCTACAACACCGACATAATGGCGTTCAAGAACGCGAAGCTGCGAGTCGCGCTTTTCGGCTCGCTCGACAGAAAGGATCTGCTCGCCGACGTCCCCGAAAGCTACATCAAGACGTCGCAGCTCATCTCCGACAGCGTAAGCTTCGGCGGCAGGAATTACCGCGGCTCAGTCGGCACCTTCTCGCTCGACCGCGCCGACGATCCGCCCCATATGTTCCGCAAGGCGGTCGAGGAGCTTGACGAAAAGGGCATCGAGCTTAAAAGCTCCTACACGATAGTCCACCTCGACGACGACGCCTCTTCGCGCATCGTCACACAGCTTATCACGAAGTGGAACGAGATAACGGGCTGCTACTTCAACAAAGAGGCGCTTTCGAGAAGCGAACTCGAGCAGCGCATAAGCACCGGCGACTACGAGATCGCCATCGCGCCGCTCAACACTTCGGTCGATTCGCCGATGGAATTCTTCTCGTCTTTGAGAAGCGATTCAAAGAACAACTCGATCAACCTGAACTACCCCGCGTACGACGGCTTTATAGACAAGGCGCTCTCTTCGACCGACGTTGACGAGACGATCTCTTCGCTCAGCAGCGCCGAAAGCTACCTCATCGAATACGGCTACCTATTCCCTCTCTATTACGAGAGCCGTTACTTTGCGAGCGCTGTAAACGTAAGCGGTGCCGTCTTCGACACGGGCAGCGACGCCATCGACTTCACACAGGTCAAGAAGATAAGGAAGGACTGACCGGAATGAGGATCATTGACATCTCGACCGACGCGTTCACGGCGCCGAATTACGCCGACGACCCTCAGCCGATGTACAAGTGGATACGAAGGCTCGGCGGCGGCTCGGAGTACAACCTCTCGGTCATGGGCATGACGCCGCACTCCGGGACGCACATCGACGCGCCGCTCCACTTCGTTGAGGACGGCGACTCCGCCGACATGGTAGCGCTCGACAAATGCTACGGCTCGTGTACCGTCGTAACGCTTTCGGGCGTTCTGACGGGCGAAGACATGGACAAGCTCCTCCCCCACTGCCGCAAGCGCCTGCTGATACGCGGCAAAGGGAACGCTTCTCTTGAACTGAGCGCCGCGAGGGTACTCACCGACCACGATATGACGCTCGTCGGCATCGACAGCGTTTCGATCTCTTACGACGAGCAGGAAGAGGCAGTTCACAAGGAGCTGCTTTCAAAGGGTACGCTCATCCTCGAAAACCTCGATCTGACGAACGCTCCCGACGGCGACTACATTCTCTGCGCGCTGCCGCTGAAGCTCGGCGGGCTTGAGGCATCTCCGGTAAGAGCGGTGCTCATCACAAAATGATAACAACGAAATATCGTTTACATAGAAATAAAAGAAGTTAAAGAAAAAGGAGAAATGACACATGAACAGAAAGTATGACGTCTGCGTTTTCGACCTTGACGGAACGCTCGCAAACAGCCTGAAGGACCTCGCCGCAAGCTGCGACGCATCGCTTGCGCTCTTTGACCTGCCGGGTCACACGCTCGACGAATACCGCTTTTTCGTCGGCAACGGGATACTCAATCTGATAAAAAACGCCATGGGCGAAAAGGCTGAGGACGAGAAGCTTCTCCGCTCCGTTTACGGCACGTTCAACATGATCTACGAGGAAAAGTGCCTCGACAATACGCACCCCTACCATGGAGTGACCGACCTGCTCACCACATTGAAGGACAGCGGCGTGAAGATCGGCGTGCTTTCAAATAAAGCGGACGACTTCGCAAAGCACATCGTCGGCGCGCTCTTCGACAGCAGCCTTATCGACGCCGTTTACGGTCAGCGCGACGAGTTCCCGAAGAAGCCGCAGCCCGATTCGCTTTACGCGATGCTTGATGAGCTTGGCTGCGAGCGCGAGCGCTGCCTTTACATAGGCGACAGCGACGTCGACGTGATAACGGCAAAGAACGGCGGGGTAGACTTCTGCGGCGTTGAATGGGGATTCAGAGGATACGACGAGCTTCACGGCGCCGGCGCGGAAACGATCGTCAGGAAACCCGGCGAGATCGCGGACATCGTACTGAAATAAGGAAGAACATGAACAAGGTGAACTACCAAAAAAAGCTCGACGAGCTTATCGCTTCGCTTGAACCGAATGATGCGCCGCGGCTTCTGCTGCATAGCTGCTGCGCGCCGTGCAGCAGCTACGTTATAGAGTATCTGTCGCAGTATTTCGCGATCACGGTCTTCTACTACAACCCTAACCTCTACCCCGACGAGGAGTATGAGCGCCGGAGCAGCGAGCAGAAGCGGCTTATCCGCGAGATGAAAACGAAAAACCCCGTCTCTTACGTTGACGAGGGCTTCAACAGTGCAGAGTTTTACAGCGCCGTAAAGGGGCTTGAAAAAGAGCCGGAGGGCGGGGCGCGCTGCAAAAGGTGCTTTGAGCTTCGCCTTGAAGCCGCCGCGCGCAAGGCAAAGGAGCTTTCCGCCGACTGCTTCGCGACGACGCTGACCATCAGCCCGATGAAAAACGCCGCGCTCTTAAACGAGATCGGCGAGAGCCTTTCAGCCGCTTACGGCGTAAAATGGCTGCCCTCAGACTTTAAAAAGCGCGAGGGCTACAAGCGCTCGATCGAGCTTTCACGCGAGTTTGGTCTTTACCGCCAGGATTACTGCGGCTGCGTTTTCTCCAAGGTCGAGGCCGACAAGAGAAAATATTCAGCAGAATAAACCATAAAAAGCAAATCGCCCATGCCGATCCTGGCAAGGGCGATTTTTTGTATTATCGGGAATATCAGTAAACGCTCGAAACGCTCTTGTTTGAAGCAATGACGGGCGTATCTTCAACAATTTTCGTGACGTAAGTCTCAAACGCCTGTGTGCCGAACGTGCCGTTTACGAGCGCGGGGCATTTTCTGTTCTCGCCCTCGAAGTATTCGGCGCTGCCGGTCGTGCCGTCGGCGAAGGTGTAGGTCACCTTGAGCAAAGACTTTTTGCCCTCGGGAACGTCCTGTACGCCGCCGCTGCGCTCTGCCGAGACGATGTTCTGATAGTACGTATTGAACTTGTCTTCGTCGATTGCGCTGCCGTTGCAGGTAACGGTTGTCGTCGTTTCGGTGACGTCGCTGTCTTCGGAGGGAGTCGTCTCGGTCTTGATGTCGAAATCGTACTTCTCATCGCCGATCTCAACGGAGATCCCCGTGACGGAGCCGTACTTCGGGCGCATGATGCTCTTGACAATGCAGGCGTCGTAGTCGTTTAGTACCCACGGAACGGTGTCGGTGCTCATCTTGTAGATAGCGCCGCCGCTGAGCAGGTAGAACGTGCCTTCATTGTCGGGCTTTGAAGCCTTGTAGCTTACCTTTAAGTCGGGGTATTCGGCTTCGACCGTGACGTAAGGCTCCGAAAGACCGTATTCCTTGATCTGGTCGTCCTTCGCACCAACCGACATTACCTCCTTCGCCGTAAGGCTGCGCACATTGTTCATCATGTACGATACGACCTCTTCGTTGGCAAGTACGTTGTCGGGAGAGGTTATCCTGTACGTCTCGGAGAACGAGGCGCTGTCTGCGTATTCAAATACGACGTCTTCGCCGAAGAGCGTGCCGCCGAAGACCATTTTCGAGAAGACGTTGTTCTCTTCGCCGTCCGCTTCCTTGCCGATCTCGGTCGAAATCATGCCCATCGCGCCGATGAGGAAGCCGTCAACGGAGTCGCTCGTAACAAGGTAGACGTTGTTGTCGCCCTCCATCATCAGGTATGTTCCCTGATCTGCGGGCGCGTCGTCGCCGACGATGAACGTCGCCTTGTCGCCCGTTGTGTACGTAACCGTGACGGTCGATCTCGGCTTGTCGAAGCCGAAGTCGGAGCTGTTCGATTTGTCGCCGACAATCTTTCCGGCGGTAACGGCCGCGGCGTCGTTAGCGAGAGTGTCGGGCGAGCCGGTGAGAAGCTCCATGTCCTCGTAGCCGACGAGCGTGTAGACCGTCGCCTCGGTCGAGGTCGAGGTCGTGCCGTCGGAGGCGGTGACCTCCTTTGTGGGAGTCTCGGCGAGCAGCGTGTACTTGCCCGTCTCGTTGTCGACGGTGATCTCCTTCAGCTCGGCGGGAACGTGAGTTACAAGCGGGTACTCCGCAGGCACCTCAGACTCCGTCCCGGCCTCTGAGGCGTACTCGTCGTTTTTAGCCTCCTTCGGGTCCTCCTGCTCCGGGAGCAGGAAGTAAACGAGAAGGAACACGCCGACCAGCAGCACGACTGCCGCTATGGCGATTATAAGCGTTTTTGTAGTCTTTTTCATCCTTAACACCTCACGTTACATATTGCGGCGCTTGACAAAGATCACGATGCCGGCGATGAGCACTGCAAGCGGGAGCAGCACTACGAACAGAACCGTGAACACGCCGAGCTGAGCCGAGGTGATGTTGATGTTCTCGGAGTCGAGCGAGGTCGCCTCTACCGTGACGCCGACGTTGTCTCTGCCGACGAGCGTGTTGAGCAGCGACATCATATAGGACGCGTTGCCGTACATTCCGGAGCTCAGGAACGACTGAGTTACGGCGTAGTTGGAGCCGATAACTACGATGTTCGACGAATCGGAGTTAGTCGCGCCCTCTTCGGCGTCGCTGTCGGTGTCATTCTTTGCGGCGCTCTTCGTCGCAATAACGCCGATCGCTGCGGACGGCTTATCCTCTTCAACAGGCTCCGCCTCGTCGCCCGACTCTGCCGGGTAGATAACGGTGCTCTGGTCGGAGAGCGTAAGGAGAGTCTTCGCCTTGGACTCGTCGAGAATGTTTATGGAATGGGTGTAAGCACCGCTGCCGTAAAGCACGCAGAACGGGAGCGAGGAGTTCTTCATATTGTCGGTATATGTGGAATCGGTGTACTCCGTCGCGAAGAGGTACATACCGTAGGTGATCTGGGAGACCTTCGTCATATCATTCTCGACAGCGTAGCCGTTGTCGACCTCTACGCCCCATTCCTCAAGGAGAGAGTCGATGTTCGGAAGCTTTGCGAGAGACGCGCTCGGCAGATAAAGGAGCTGACGGCCGTAGCTGCCGCCGTTGTTGAGGAATTCGGAGATCTTGTCGACATACGCGGCGTCCAGGTCTACGTTCGGGGCAAAGAGAACGAGCACCTTTGTATCTTCGGGGATATCGTCGATAGCGGGTGAGATCTCCTGCGTTTCAAAGCCGCTGTTGCCGAGGAACGTAAGGAACGCCGAGTAATCCTCGTTAGAGATGCCGGAGATGAACGACACCTTCGGCTTGTCGTCAAGCGTTACGTTGAGGATCGCCGAGGTAACGGCCTCTTCGAGCTTGCTGCCCGCGATGTAATACTGGTAAGACGTATAGTCGATCTGAACGTCGAAGTAATCGGTAGTCGCGAGGCAGCGGTAATCGTCCTCGCCCTGCACGATTATGCTGTACTGAGCGAGCTGCTCATCGGGGTAAAGGCTCGTAAACGTCGGATTTGACGCAAGATCCATGAACTCGAGCGTGATCCTGTCAGAGTTCTCCTGATACTTATGGAGCAGCGAATCGGACTGGATGTAGTAGTCGCCGCCCTCGCGGTACGTCTTCTCGTCGCACAGGACGATAAGTCTGATGTCCTCGTCGAGCGTCTTGATGTAGTCAAGCGTATTGTCGGTAAGCTCAAAGCTGCCCGAACCTGTCGTGTCGACAACGAGCGCCGGCACCTTGTCAACGAGCGTTGACGCGATCAGGTTGACAACGACGACTGCAGCGATGAACAGCGCAACGAGCGCGATCGAGAACCAGCCTCTTTTGAAGGCTCTCGCCTTGAGCGAACGGCGGTCTTTCCTCTCCGCCCTCTTCTTCTCCTGCTCGGGGGTGAGCTTCTTTTCTTTCTTTTCTTTTTTATCCTTTTTCTCTTCGGTCAAAGGCTTCTCGCCGGCGTTTTCTTCCTCGCCTTCTGAGGCTTTTTGCGCGTCGGTCTTCTCTGCCGGCTCTTCGGCGGAAGTCTCCTCTGCCGCTTCTTCGGCGGAAGTCTCCTCTGCCGCTTCTTCGGCGGGGGTCTCCTCTGCCGCTTCTTCGGCGGGGGTCTCCTCCGTTTTTTCCGGCTCGTCCGCCTCGGCTTTTTCGAGGGTAAGGGCAGCGCCCTCCTCCTCCTTGTCAAGGCTCAGCTTGTTCTCGCTCTCCTTCGTTTCGGGAGCGTTGTTATTATTGTTTTTCTTGCTCATAGCCGCACACCTCCTTAGCTCCAGCGCTTCTTCTCAACGACGCGCACCGTAAGAAAAATGAACAGCGCGATGATCGAAAGGAAGAATACGATATCGGAAAGGCTGAGCAGTCCGACCGTGAAATTCTGATAATGTGACATGAACGATACTGCGCTCAGCGCCTTGTTCACGAACGACACCGAAACTGCGTTTGCGACATTATCGAGCAGGTAGATGAACAGACCGGCAGCGAAGCCGCAGACAGCCGCGATGACCTGGCTCTCGGTAAGCGACGAGAGGAAGATATCTATCGAAATGAACGTTGCCGCAAGAAGGAAAAGCCCGAAGCAGTTGCAAAGGATCACCGGCCAGCCGGGCGACGCGAAAAACGACAGCACGAAGCCGAAGATCAGGAAAATGACCATGCAGATCAGGAAAAGCAGGCAAGCCGCAAAGAACTTGCCGAGAACGATGCCGAGTATGCTTACCGGCGAGGTAAGCAGCGCCTGGTCTGTTTTAAGCCTTTTTTCGTCGCTCATCAGTCGCATACAAAGCATCGGCGTGAGGAACGTTGTAACGAGGAACATATTCGAGAACACGTAGGTAAGCTGCGAGGAGCTGTTGCTCAGGCAGATCATCGTGAAGAAGATGCCCGAAAAGAAGAGGAAGATCGCCATTATGACGTAAGCCAGCGGCGAACAGAAGTAGGAGTAAAGCTCCTTTTTTATGATCGCTCTCATTTATCTGCGCCTCCCTGTTTTGAGTAATTTGTTTCGTTTGTGAGCTTGAGGAAGATCTCTTCAAGCGACGGGTCGGCGCTCTGCATGAGCAAAAGCGGGAGCTTTGCCTCTGCAAGCTTATAGAAAAGCGCCTCTCTGACGTCGGTATCGCGGCTGACCTCGACGATATAGTCGTAGGTGCCGTCTGAGTGCTCGCGCTCCGTCTTTATCGCCTTGACGTCGCGCAGCGACGAAACGGTGTCGATAACGTTCGCCTTTGCGCCCTTTACCTGGATCCTGAGCTTATCCGACTTGCCGAGGACCTTTGAAAGGTTCTCCGTCTCGGCGTCGGCAACGATCCTGCCGTTGCTGATGATGAGCACACGGTCGCAGATAGCCTGCACCTCGGAGAGGATATGCGAGGAGAGGATAACGGTGTGCTTTTTGCCAAGGTTCTTGACGAGGTTTCTGATCTCGATAATCTGCTTCGGGTCGAGGCCGACCGTCGGCTCGTCGAGGATCAGCACCTGCGGGTTGCCGAGCAGCGCCTGCGCAAGACCGACGCGCTGCTTATAGCCCTTTGAAAGGTTCTTGATGATCCTGTCTTCCACCTGGGTGATCTTGACAAGTCGGCACACCTCGTCGATGTGATCGTCCTTTTCGAGCTTGACCTTTTTAAGGTCGTACATAAACTCGAGGTATTTGCGCACCGTCATATCGGTGTAAAGCGGCGGGATCTCGGGCAGGTAGCCTATCTTTGATTTAACGCCCTTAGGGTCGTCGAGGATCTCGCAGCCGTCGACCGTGACTGTTCCGCTGGACGACGAAAGGTATCCTGTGATGATATTCATGGTCGTCGATTTACCGGCGCCGTTGGGACCTAAGAAGCCGAGGATCTCTCCGCTTTTTACGGTAAAGCTTATGTCATCGACGGCTTTTTTATCGCCGTACATTTTGGTGACATTTTTCACTTCAACCATACTTTTCACTCCTTATTTTGTATTATAGTTTCACAGAGACTACTATATTACAAAATCTTTAACAGAATGTGAACGCGAAGGGTATATATCATGAAATTTCGAGGGGGGTGCGCACGCCCGCCTTGACCTTTGCGGGGATTTTTTGTATAATGGTAGAAAATCAGTGTAAAGGGTGATGTATCGTGTCGATCCCGAAGGATCCTATCATATTGCTTTCGTATGTAAATACGCAGCTTCGCGATAATTACGTGAGTCTGGACGAGCTTTGCGCCGCTCTCGGCGCAGACAAAAGCGAGCTTACTGAGAAGCTCGCCGGTGTCAATTATATTTATGATGAAAAGCTGAATAAGTTCGTCTGAAGATCATTCCTCGTTGAGGTCGAGCGAAGCGATGACCTCCTTGAGCGTGTTGGCAGACTGTAAAAGCGCCGCCGTCTCCTCGCCGTTGAGGCTGATCGGCACCTGAGTTTCAACGCCGTGCTTGCCCACGATGGCAGGCATACTGAGCGCTACGTCTTTGATGCCGAACATTCCCTGCTGAACGGTAGATACCGGCAGCACGGACTTCTGGTCGAGGATAACTGCCTCGCAGATCCTGCGCACCGACATCGCAATGCCATAGTAGGTCGCTTTCTTCTTCTTGATAATCTCGTAGGCGCTGTTCTTTACGTCATCGGCGATCTTCATCATCGCCTTCTTGTGCTCGTAGTGACCTCTCATCTCGCAGAAGCGGTCGAGCGGTACGCCCGATACGTTGACGCTGCTCCATGCGGCGATCTCGCTGTCGCCGTGCTCGCCGATAACGAACGCGTGTACGCTGCGGCTGTCAACGCCGAGGTGCTCGCCGAGCTGGTATTTGAGCCTTGCCGAGTCGAGTACGGTACCCGAGCCGAAGACCTGATTGCTTGGCAGCCCGCTGAGCTTCGCCGCCGTGTATGTCAGTATATCAACAGGATTCGCAACGATCAGCAGCACGCCGTTGTAGCTGCGCTTTCTGATCTCCGGTATGATCGACTTGAAGATCGCCACGTTCTTCTTGACGAGATCGAGGCGTGTCTCGCCCGGCTTCTGACCCGCGCCCGCAGTCACGATGACCATTGCGGCGTCGGCGATGTCGTCGTAGTCTCCGGCGTAGATCTGCATCGGCTTTGCAAAAGGCATACCGTGGCTTATATCGAGAGCCTCGCCCTCAGCGCGGTCCCGGTCGGCGTCGATAAGCACCATCTCGGAGAAAAGTCCGCTCTCCATCAGTGCGAACGCGGACGCCGCTCCTACGAAGCCGCATCCGATTATCGCTGCTTTTCTTACATTTTTTTCAACCATATATATCATTCCTTTCTTTTTCATGATAATATAATTATAACAAATTGCCGGCGGATTATCAATACGCTGCGGCAATTTTTCAAAGGTGGTTTAAAGCTTTGTCGAATAGATTTACACGCCAGATCACCCTCGACGGTGAGAACGTGACCTATATTCTTGAATATAAAAGCATTAAAAACGTTAATATACACTGCACGCCGGCGAAGGGGCTTTACATCTCCGCGCCGTTCCACGCCGACCTGCAAAAGATCGACACCTACCTTAAAGACAACAGCGAGCGTATTCTCGACGCCGTTCATAAGGCAAATTCGTCGTCAAAGCGCGTTGGCAAGCACCGCAGCGAGCAGCGCAGCCTCACGATCGGCGGGCGCGCCGTCGCATACGAGCTGAACTACAAGGACGTAAAGCGCATCAACCTCTTGATAAGCGGCGACAAGGGCGTCAGAGTCTCAGCGCCGCCGTCGGTCAAGGTCGGTGAGATCGAGAGCTTCATGCTGAAAAACTCCGCGTTCATCATCAGGGCGCTTGACAAATACGAGAGGCTCTCGCAGGATATGCCCACCGTCAAAACGTACAGCGACGGCGAGTATATCTACTTTCTCGGCAAGCCGCTGACGATACGCCTTTTCCCCTCCTCCCGAAGCTACGCCGAGATACGCGGGGACGAGCTTCATATCCACGCCGCCGACATCTCTAACACCTGCCTTAAAGGCTCGATAGTCGACGCATTTTTGAAAAGCCGCTGCGAAGAGACGATCCCGCAGATGTGCCGTGCGCTTTACCCGCGGTTTGAGGCGAAAGGCATCGCCTACCCGAAGGAGCTGCGTTTTCGCAAGATGGTATCGTGCTGGGGCAATTGCCGCCCCTCGCGCTCGATACTGACGTTTAGCACGCATCTGATCCAGCTCCCGGAAAAGTGCATCGAGCAGGTAATCTGCCACGAATTCACCCACTTTATCCACGCCAACCACTCAAAGGCGTTTTATGCCCAGCTTGCGGAATTCATGCCGGAATGGAAAAAGTACGACGCGCTCACAAAGCAGATGCAGCACGAGATAATCATCCGCAACAGCGGCGGAAGCTCCGCGGCGGACGCGAATTGATCGTAAACAATGTTATAAATATTTTCATTTGCCCCCGCTTTGGATTCTCCTCCATGGTCGCTCAAGGAAACCTTTCAGGCTGTCGCCCGATTGGGTGACACGCCGCCGGCGCTTGACAAACGGGGGCGATGGTGTTACAATCATGATGTGCTTTTTTGCACAAGTTCGTTTAAAGGAGAAATATAAGATGAAAAGAACATTAAGAGTTCTCGCGGTTATGACGGCGGCGGCGCTGCTTGTTTGCTGCGCGCTTGGAGGATGTACGTCGAGCGGCAGCGAAAGTCAGCCTTCGGCGCCCTCGTCAATCGTTGAAACGGCGACCGAGCCGGCAAACGCAAAGGTCGGCATAATTCAGTTCATGCCTCATTCCTCTCTCGACAACTGCTGCGAGGGCATCAAGCAGGCGCTCGAAGAGGCGCGCATCGACTACGACCTCGAGGTAGGCTCGACGGCATCTGCCGTTGACGACTGCCAGAGCTACGCCGCAAGAATGGCAGAGGCGGGCGATTACGACGCCATCATCGCCATCGCGACTCCCGCTGCAACGGCAGCTTACTCCGCTGTAAGAAGCGCGTCGAAGGACACGCCCGTTATCTTCTGCGCAGTCAGCGACCCGGTAGCCGCAAAGCTCGTCGAGAGCGTTGAGAAGCCCGTCAACAACTGTACGGGTACCTCCGACTCGTTCGACATCGTGTCTCAGGTGAAGATCGTCAAGGCTACTCAGCCGGAGCTTTCAAAGCTCGGCGTGCTCTACACGACGACCGAGCCGAACTCCATCTCTCAGCTCAAGGCTCTCAAAGAAGAGTGCGATAAAGCAGACATCGAGCTTGTCGAGCAGGGCATCAACGAGGCTGCCGACCTTCCCGCAGCAGCAGCTTCGCTTATCCCGCAGGTAGACGCCATCACCAACCTTACCGACAACAACGTTGTTGACAACATGGCGACCGTTCTCGAGCAGGCTAAGGCCGCTAAGATCCCTGTTTACGGCTCGGAGATTGAGCAGGTAAAGAAGGGCTGCCTCGCAGCGGCTTCGATCGACTACGTAGCACTCGGCCGTGAAACGGGCGAGCTTGCAGTCAAGGTCATCGGCGGTCAGAGCGCAGCCGAGACCCCCGTTCTCGTTATCAGCGAGAGCACACCCGTATTCAACAGCGACGTTGCTGCAGAGCTTTCGATCTCCGTTCCCGAAGAATACAAGGACGCAGAGCTCGTAACAACATCCGCAGAGTGATCTCCCGACAGATCGACAACACATTAACAAACACCGTCGAAGGCTCATTATCAATTGGCTTTCGGCGGTGATTTTTTGTTAAAAAAAGAGTTTGATGCTTTATCAAACTCCTTTAGCGGTGACCAAGCGGTCACCGGCGATCACGCGCACAAAGCTTATTCATTGATTTGACTTTTCGTCCGCGTCGAAATTCTCCCCTAAAAGAGAGCCGCAGGAGCGTTTTCTTAACGCGTCTACCCTCGCGGGTTCGAATCCCTATATATAATTAAAAAAAGCCCGTTTCAAAAAAACGGACTTTCTCAAAAAAATAAGCGCGCCAAAAGGGATTCGACCAAAGGCTTCGCCTTTGATGGCTCACGCCTGGGCGTTCGCCGATCGACGCTAAAAGCGCTCCACCGGAGCGTTTTCTTAACGCGTCTACCCTCGCGGGTTCGAATCCCTGCGCTATATACAAGTTAAAACAAAAAAAGAGTTTGATGCTTTATCAAACTCCTTTAGCGCGCCAAAAGGGATTCGAACCCCCGACCTTTCGCTTAGGAGGCATTTGTTCCGTAGAATATAATATCACAGATCGCGGGTCATGTCAAGCAAAAAATACGGTTGGCAAGCGCCGACAGGCAGTTCCGATTTTACTTTTTTGTAAAGCTTAGCTGATCTCCGTGTCGAGGGCTGCCCATAAAAATTATACACTTAAAACAATCCGTGCCGGCTCTGTGTCCGCCAAATGAAAGATTCCCGTACACCTTGAAGTATACGGGAATCTTTCACGCTTTGATATATACTGAAAAATAGGAATACTCTGCGTAGAATAGCTTATTTATTCTGAAGCCTTTCTTGTATAATAAATATACTATACAGCTGCGCAGAATTCAAGAGGGTGCATAAAGAAATTTTATGAATTTTTTCAGGTACACACTGGTGTGAAATCCAATTTCTGGGAGGTATCATTATTGCAAAACATCAGTATATGAGCCAAAGCCGCCTATCACCTCGTCGGCAGGCTGCGCGTCTAGGATCACCTTGCCGGCGATGTATCGCGCGCTGTTGAAGTCCCACGCCGTCATTTGATCATACTGCTCGGCGATATACTTCCGATCCTTGAAGAATTTCCTGACGTCTTCGTAAGCCTTTGCGCCGTCTGCCTTTGTTATCTCCGCAAAAACGGGCGCTGCCGAGGCGTCGAGATCGCACATCGCCGAGTAACCCATCCACGAGATCTCGCCGCTGCGCCAGTGGTCGATATTATAGCGGGCGATCATACTGTCGACCGGGACGAGCCACATCACAAGCAGCACCAGTGCGGCTAAGCAGTAGCCGAGTTTCGTGAACGACAGCTTCGGCACGAACTGCTTGACGATAAGCACCGCGAACATCACAAAGAGATACACCATGAAGACAGACGTCTCTATGCGCTTCGGGGTCATGCCGTAGATGCTGATGTAGAGCAGCATTTTCGAGAGCGCCGTCGCGATCAGGCAGTGGGTCAGCAGGCAAAACACGACCACGAACCACTTGAGCACCGACGCGCTGCTCTCTCTGCGCTTCGCAAAGAACATCACGACGGCGATCACGGCGAGGTTTATCACCGCAACGGCGCAAAGCTGGAAGAAGCCGCTGCGCGCGTAGTCCGCGTAGCTGAAGTCGGGGTCGCCCAGAACGTTCGCAGTGAAGACGTGGATAACCTGTATCGCGGTAAAGATGACGTAAAGAATCGTCAGCGGCGTGAGGAACGCGGTACACATCGACGTTGGAAGAACGCGCACATCGGTGTGATTCGTCTTTTGGAGCACGTCTTCGTTGCGCATCTTGTAGACCCTCGAATATACCGCGCCGAAGATGTACATCGAGATCGGCAGCGAGAAGACCACGACAAAAATGTTCGCAATTATGTGGTCTTCGATCCACTGTGAGATCGCGTCGAGCGAAAATGAGAATATGCTCCCGAACGCCTCGTCGGCAGAGCCGAGAAGAGCCGCAACGACTGCGCAGAGCGGTATGCTCATCAGCACTCCGACGATCACGGGCAGCGCGTTTTTGAAGCGGTCGCGCAGATCCTCATCCTTATTCCTTTCGGGCTTCCTGAACAGCGCGCCGAAAAGAGCGCCGAACTGATGAAACGGCGAGATCACTACGGCGCGAAAGGCGTTGAAGATCACGCTGCGGCTGCCCTCTTTGTAGCTTGCGTAGGAAAAGTAGGCGTTGCCTGCGAAGATGAACGCGGCGCAAAGAGCTGTCACCGAACCGTTGTCGCAGAAGAGGAACGACGGCGCAAGCAAAAGGTTTGCCGCGAAGATAACGTTCGTCACCCTGCCGCCCTTCATGCCGAGGCTGCGGCAGTAGAAAAAATTGAACAGCGTAACTGCAGCAGCGTCAACGGTCGCCATAAGCCCCAACCCCGACGCGTCGAGCGACATAATAAAGGTTTTCAATACAAGATACCCGACAACGGCGGCTGCAAGCGCGAACCACCTGTCTTTCCCGTCATAGAGGCAGGGCGGCAGCTTCGGCGTATTTATATAGTTTACCGGAGCGCTTTGGAACTCCGCGTTCACGGCGGTCTGCGGCGGAGTTTGCACGGATTCCTTTTCGAGCGTTACGGGCGCTTTATCTTCATTCATCACTCTCGTCCTTTCTGTATTCCAGTATGTCGCCGGGCTGGCAGCTGAGCACCTCGCAAAGCCGGCACAGCGTTGAAAAGCGTATTGCCTTCGCCTTGTTGTTTTTGAGTATAGAGAGGTTCGCGGGCGTTATTCCGATCGCCTCGGCAAGCTCGCCGGCGGGGATCTTCCGCTTCGCCATCATGACGTCGAGATTAACGATTATTGCCATATCGACCACCTCACACCGTAAGGTCGTTCTCTTCGCGAAGCACGACCGCCTGCTCGAAAACGTTTTTGAGAACGCGAAGCAGCAGGCCCATGAATGCGAACGCAAGCACGATCACAAGCCCCAGCAGACGCCAGAACGTCATCACGACCGAGATAAGCGAGATTGCAAAGCAGCAGTACGAGATTACGCGCAGCACCGTTACATTCTCATGCTCGAAGACCTTTTCCTTTTTGATATTCGTCAGCAGCTTATTGAGAAGGAAGACGATGACCCCCGCCGGGATCATCGCCGCGTAAACGCAGCCGACAAACTGAGGGAAGATCGACGGCTTGTTTGAATAGACGTCGTACCAGCGTGCGAGCGCCGGAACGAAAGGAA
>ONFG01000020.1 GCA_900317025.1 uncultured Eubacteriales bacterium
TCCTTGTTGTACTTCATTCTTCTTTTTCCTTTCAGGGTTTGTTTTTATCTTATCAGATTTTTGGGCGTTTGTCGACTGTACTTTTAGTATACCAGTCCAATGAGGCTTTTTGGGATGTTTCGATGTGGGAAGTTTGAGTTAAATATATTTTCGATTTATTACAATTGCGAATTAGACTGTTGGTGTTCGGCTGCTAATTGCTACGGTTCTTAGTAACAAACGCGGCGAGAACTAAGGCGCAGCATAAACTAACATCGGAATTGCCTGCAGGCGCACGCCTGCCTTGACGTTTTTGGGGGGGAAGTGTATAATATTGTTGGTTAATGTAGATAATATTACACAAATTGTGCAATCGGGGTTGAAATTAATGAAAGGTCGGGAAGATAGAGGCGCGCCGCTTTTGTATCGGGTGCTGGGAGTGACGCTGTTTCGCAGCTGCGTGATGCGGCTTGAAAAGCTTCTGCGCAGACGCCGCGGCGGGCATAACCTCAATTATCATATCAGCGGCACGAGCGCGCATTCGGTCAGAAGCTTCTATACGTACTTGTCGTATAACGCGCTGCTGCACAGCGTAAGCTCGGTGCTGACTGTGGTGCTGTTTGTGACGTACCCGAAGGACGCGCCTCACGCGGCGCTTTTCAGAGCGCTGATGGCACTGCTGCTGCTGTTTAACCTCTATTGCATAATGCTCCAGCACTGCAATAGTATTATAATGAAAAGCTCCGAGAAAACGCTCCTTGAACGGCAGCGCCGCCGCACCGAGCGACTTGTCAGATCGTTCAATGAGCAGATCGACAGTGGCGCTGCGGTGAAAAAGGACGATATCGCGATCGCCCTCAAGGTGCAAAACGTCGTCAGCGGCAAGGGCGCGTGCATTTTTACCGACGACGACACCGAGGCGCTGTGCAGACTTTCTTTACTTATGCCGCAGCCGAAAAATCGATCAACAAAGGAAATCTCCCCGCGTACCGTGTCGCAGCTGTGTAAGCAAAGCGCGAGCGTTTACGAGCCGGCCGAGGCGAGCGCCGCCTTTCTGCAAAGGGTGTTTCGAAAGCCGCGCACCGTGCTGTGTATCGACTGCCCGATCATCGTGCGTGATAAGTGGCAGAGCGACGCGTTTTGCCGACTGTTCCCCGACCGCACGCCCGACGGACTTACGTCAACGTGCAGCGCGCTGATCGAAGCGATAAAACGGCGGCAGACGGAGGAATTATCATGAGCGCGGCGGTAAAGGCGCTTTCCGCAAGGCTCGAAGCGGCGGGCAGCGAGTTCGGCGTAAGGGTAACGGTTCAGCGCGCAAAGCTGCCACCGTGGCAGCTTGCGATCGTGAAGGATTATGATATCTATAATAATGAAAACGCCCTGACGGTCAGGTTAAACGAGCTTGCGCCGCTTCACCGCGAGTCGGTTCGGGCGTACATTAATGCGTACATACAGCTTGTATACGGGCGCAGTCTCCTTGACGGCGGCTACGCCGTGACGCTTGCGCGCGTCGACGTAATGCTGCGGCTTCTCTCAAAGCATCGGCTTATCCTGACGATGCCGGACACCCGACGAACAAACAAGAAGGCGGGAGCCGCAGAGGTCTATTGCCTCGGGCGCGCGATTTCCGATCCGCTGCTGTACGAGCTGCCGGAGATCATCCACGGCGGCTTTAAGCCGGGCTTTGCCGCCGCCGATACAGCGCGGAGGCTTTGCGATGCCGAGAATGATCTCCCGGATACGCTTAAAATCGGCGGGAAAACGACCTCCGAGCTGCTATCAAGCGATAACGAATTTATCAGAGGGCTTGGCTTCAGGCTTGCGCTGCTCTCGGGCGACTTCTCGGCGGAGGACGCCGCGTTTGTAAGCGAGGCCTCTTTCTTCGGCGAGCGCGCTGCGGGAATTATCGCAGACAATACCGCCGACATCGGTACGATACAAGGCGACAATGCTGCCGCAGTTCTCAGAATGTGTGGAAAAATTCCCGCCGGGCTGTGCCGCGTGGTCGTCGGATGCAGGTGAAGTTTGTAAATTTACGTAAAAATAATACGAAAATCAATAGACATTTCATATATATTTATGATATAATAGATTTTATAGCAGATTAATGCAAGAAAAAGGTGATTGTATGGGTAAGGCAGCTTGCCGAAAATGTGACAAATGCGGCCGCTACAGCGATATTACGGTAGATATCTGCGAGTGCGGTGCGAAGCTTACGGAGCTTGCTCAGACTGTCGTTGATGCAGGGCGGCTCGGTGACAAAAAGGGATCGATCAACGAATCCTGCAGCTACTATGTTCAGATCTGCGTGTCGTGTCATGAGAAATTGTACTCGGCGTCGAAGCGCAATCCGTTCATAACCTGCTACAAATGCAAGACGACAATGCTCGCCGAGCCTGTCGAGGTAGACGACGAGCAGGCGATAAAACAGAAGGAGCAGGAGCTGCTCGACGCGGAAATGCCGAAGCCGGCACCCGCACCGAAGCCTGCACCGAAGCCCGCACCCGCGCCGAATCCCGCGCCGTCTTATGGTGCAGGATACAGAGCCGCGAAGCCCGCACCAGCGCCGAAGCCCGCTTCGAGTCCCAAGGGCGGAAGCTCGCGGCCGAAGCACCGCGCGACAAATTCGCTGGCACTCTTCACGGAAAACGGGCTTGCGCCGATCGCGGTGTTAAGTCCCGAGCAGGCAATTTCTCCGGTTATGATGGGCAGAGACAGTCTGCTTAGCGACTATCTCCATAATGACAAGCGCGTCGGCAGAAATCACTGCTCGCTGATGTGCAACAATAGTAAGTGGTTCCTTACCGACAACGATTCGAACAACGGCACGTTTGTCAACAATAAGTACATTAAGCGAAACGGTGTTACCGTTCTCAAAACAGGCGACCTTATCAAATTCGGTCACGACCCGGACTCCTTCGTAGCCAGAGTGGAGATCGATGAATGATATTTGGAAGGCAATATAAATTCATAAGGATCTAAAAGGTGTGATTTTATGTTAAAACTCAGCGTTGCGGCGAGGGTTGAGAAGGGTATCCGCAAATCCAACGACGATCGTGCGCTCGTGCTTGACGCCATTGTAAATGAAAACATCATCAGCGGCGAGGGGGAGACTCCTATGATCGCCGCTGTGTGCGACGGCTGCGGCGGTTATTTCGGCGGCGGTACGGCTGCCGAGACAGTTCTGCAGACGCTCAGCAGTATTCCGCCGGAGCGGATCTGTGATGAGCTGAAGCTTTCGCAGGCGCTTGAGGAGTGCCGTCAGAGAGTGGAGCTTATGAAGAAGAAGGAGCCGACTCTTTCAAAAATGTGCACAACGATCGCGGGCGTGTATTTCGACGATGACAAGACCTTCATTTTCCACGCCGGAGACAGCCGCGTCTATCGCTTCGACGGCAGATATCTTGCCAGGATGACCAACGATCATTCCGCTGTGCAGCAGATGATCGATTTCGGATATATCAGCGAAAGCGACTCCGACACGGTCGCCAATAAAAACGTGATTACGCGCTGCATCGGCGTTGACTGTCTGCCTCCGGAGGTGCACGTATCTTCGGTGAGCATTCTTCCCGGGGAGACTTATCTGATGTGCTCGGACGGATTTTGGGGAAGCGTAAGCGACGACGACATCGTAAGGGTGCTGTCGGAGAATATCTCCGATGAGAAAAAGGCGAATACGCTTGTGGAGCTTGCTCTGTCTCAGGGCAGCCGCGACAACGTTTCCGTGTGCCTGTGCAGCCGAAAAGGCGAAAGGCCGATAAAGGAAGAGACCAGCAAGCCGTTTGTGCTTGACTGACGAAAGGGGTTAACATTTGTATGGCGAAGAATAAGAAGAAAAAGTCCGGTCAGACGGCAGCCGATACGGAAGGGAAGGCAGCTGTGGAAGCTCAGGATGAAGCGCCTGTCGGCGGCGAGACGGTCGTAGATCAGGGCTGGAGAGCCGCACAGGAAAGCGCGAACGAGCCTGTCGGCGGCGAGACGGTCGTAGATCAGGGCTGGAGAGCGGAGCAGGAAACCGAAAGCTCCGGCAAGGACGACGACAAGACCTCTATCGACAAGGGCTGGTCGGGCGCTCCAAAGGCGAATGCCGTAATTCCCGAGAAGCAGGCTATCGTCGGGAAGGCACTCGAGCTTATGACGGACGAGGAGCTGATGGAGAGCGCAACCGGCTCCTTCAGGGATATAAAGACGTTTCGCGCCGAGGTTGAAAAGCTTACCGAGCTTGTTTCAAAGACGGGCAAGAAGTTCAAGGTTCTCCGTCCGCTCAATAAGGCCGGCGGTGAGGCGGCGCTTCTGCGATGCATCGACGAAAACAGCAGAGACGTTGTGGCAAAGGTGTTTTACAGATCGGTAAGCGGCCCCGGCTCGTCCATCGAGGCGAGAGCCAAGGTGCTTGCTTATATGGCAACGGAGGAGGGTCAGAGATACACCCTGCCCGTTGAAGATATCGGTCTGGTTTTCATCGGGGAAGGACGCTTCTACTTTGAGATCATGCCCTTCTGCCCGGACGGCGATATGTCGAGTGCACCTCCGCTTACGTTCAAGCAGATCGAGGACGTCACACGCTTCCTAAACGACGCACTTCACAGCATACATAGCTACGGACTTCTCCACAGAGATATAAAGCCGGACAACATCTATCGCTTTAACGGGCGCTATGTGCTCGGCGATTTCGGCGTTGCAAAGCTTGCTACCGACGGCGTTTCGAATTCGACGAGCTTCCATGTCGGTACGGACGGCTACTGCGCGCCTGAGGCACTTATGGCGCTGTCGGGCAATCCTACGTTTACATACGATACTCGCTGCGACTACTACTCGGCAGGCCCTACGATCGCGTCGCTCTACGAGGGTCATTTCGTTTACGACAATATGAACAATGCCGATATTATGGACTGTATCCAGTCGGGCAAACTGCCTATGAAGAGGCAGGATCCCAACAGAGAGAGCCTTGAGAATCTTCTCGGCGGCTTGTGCCAGTTTTCGGCTAAGATGCGCTTTGGATACGCGGATGTAAACCGCTGGCTCGCCGATCACGACTACACGGGCGGTACGGGAGCCGCGGCGTGGCCGAAGTCGTTTAATCTTCTCGGAAAGAACTACTCCGACGCCGCAAGCCTTTTCTTCGGTATAACTCAGGATCAGGAGCACTGGGAGGAGGCAAAGGTTCTTCATTATAAAAACTATTTTGAGAACTTCTTCCAGAGCTTCAAGACAGACCTCGCAAGAATCGCGGGACGCAGCGTCGATAAGTACCGCGGCAGCGACCGTCTTGACAAGGGACTTGCGGAGTTTTTGAAGCAGCTCTACAAGCCCGGCCCGATAGTATGGAGAGGCTACACCTACGAAAGTATTCGGGAGCTTGCCGACAGAATGGTCAACACCAAGACGCCGAGCGCCTACGCCGAGCTTCTGACGGAGAAGGTCGTCAGCGACTGGCTTGCGAATACCTCCGGTATCGATGTCACAAATGAGCAGAAGGAGCTTGTGTCTCACATCGAGGATAAGGCAGGCTCTTACCCGGAGACCGCCGTTTACTGGTTCGGCTTCGCCTTCTCGCAAAAGCACACCTCAACGATCAACGGCAAGGGCGCGTCCGACCTTGGCGAAGCTCTTAATAATATCTTTGAAACCCCCTCGGTATTCTACGAGCACGGCGGATATGAGACGCTGACCGACAGAGCACAGGGTCAGCAGTTCTACGGGCTTCTCTACAGCCTCGGCTTCGGCGACACTATGGAGCACGCCGAGAAAACATATGCGAACTACGCCGATTTTGACAAGATCTGCGTATATATGGACATACTCGATCAGATCGCGGACAAGGTGGGCGTATCGACCGAGCTTCTGCGCAGCTTCTTCACGCAGTACGGTCCCTACGGCTACGTTCTGTATTTACACGAGCTTACCAACAGAAACGGAGCGATATACGAGTCGGTCGACTCAACGGGCAAGGCCGCGCTCGAAAAGGTGGCAAGCTTCAAGCCAGCCTCGGGCGTTTCCATAGGCGAATTGATACCGTCATACGCCTCGCTGGAGACCTTCGTTCTGCAGATGCAGAGGCATCTGACTGACAACCCGTACCGCCTGCTTTCCGGCGCGTATGCTTATTCGGGCATTATGTGCAAGAATATGGAGGGCGTGTGCGCGTTCGATTTCTTAGGCAGGAGAGCGCCGCTGGGCTTCTGTGCCCTGCTGGAGCAAGCAAACGGAGGTGTTCAGTAATATGATGAATTTTAACAATCAGCTCATACTCGGTTCAATGAAGGCCGAGACGAAGGGCGAGCTCGATCAGCTCAGCAGCGAGTGCAGCGATATAGGCAAAAAGGTCGACGAGAAGTACGACGCTATCAGGTCTTCGTGCAATCCTGCTACGGCAACAACGAGCACGGTAGTCCTAGCGATCGTATATATAGTTCTTATTATATTCGGCTGCGGAATAGCCGAGGAGAGCACAGGTGCGCTGGTTATCTTCACAATAGCCGCTATTGTATGCGCCCTGGCAACGATAATTATAAGGGTCATTGAGATCACCGATTCGTCGAAAAGAGCCGCAAAGGTCGGCGGTCTGCGCGTCGAGCTCAATGAAGTTACCAACAGGCTCAACACAAATATGACCGCTTTCAAGGACGCGGAAAAGACAGTCAGAGACGCCGGCGGTACCTGGTCAAAGCCGATCACACGCATTTCGCCCGTTTCGATAGATGACGCGAGATCGATCGGCGGCAGACTCGAAAGCATTCCCACCTACCTCTCCTCGATAGACGGGCCGCAGCGCTTTTTCTTCAATGCCTGCTGCATCGCGTTTACGCTTTTCAGCGTGAGCTGTCTTATAAGTATCTCAGGCAGCGCAATCTGCTCAGCCATCGAGAGTGCGTTCGGAGGATACTCGTCCGAAACAACGGGTATGGTATGGAGCGTAATTCTGGGGATCATTGCCGTCATCGGTCAGCTGTTTGTGTCGATGATGTTCGAGATATCCGATGATATCAACGGAGTTTCACTTTTCTATACGATCGCCGGACCGCTGTTCTTTGCGCTTCTGGTGGTTGTGTTTGCTATTTTGGTACATCTGCTGATGATTCTTATCGGTCTGGCAGCCATTGCGATAGCGCTGTCGTGCTGCTGCGGAGGATAACTGCGTATGTCGGATAACGCAAACATAGATCAGACGGAGCAGGAGACCGTAAGCACTGGCGAAGCAAAGCCCGAAAAGCACAGAAGCCCCCTGCGCACCGCGGCGGAGATCGCCTTCGTCGTACTGGCGGCGGCGCTGTCGATCGTGGTGTTCATTTACAGAGATAAGATCGGCAGCGTGAGCGGAGTCGGTTACCTCGGTCTGTTTCTTCTGTGCTTTCTTGCCAACGCAACGGTGCTTCTGCCGTCGCCGAGCCTGATGATCGCCGCGAGCGCCGCGCTGATTATGAATCCGGTGCTTGTAGCGCTGACGGCAGCGGCAGGCTCATCGCTCGGCGAGCTTGTGGGCTACGCCTGCGGGCAGGTCGGGCAGGATCTCTCGCCGAAATTCAAAAAGCTGCTTGACAGCATGACGAAGAAGATCCACAAGGATGTGCTGATAGTTTTCATTCTGGCGCTGCTGCCGCTCCCGCTGTTTGACATAGTGGGGATCTACTCCGGCGGCACGAAGATGAATCTTCTGAAATTCTACGCCGCGTGCTTTATCGGCAAATTCCTGAAAATTCTTGTATACACGCACACGTATGACCTGTTAAACCTCGGCACATCGCTTTTGCCGGGGATCGGCAGGTAGCTTAAATCAGAGCGGTTCGGTATATACCGCAATACAGAGAGCAAGGCTTCACGGCTTTGCTCTTTTTTTACACCACAGTAATATATCGTGTGGGAAATTACACAGTTGAAACACATTTGTAATCCTTTTGTTTTGACACTAACTACAATAATTTTTAAATTGCATTGTAACAAACAACCAAAAATCGCTTTAAAAGTGCAGCGCAACAAATAAAAAAAGACAAAAAGGTGTTTACAAAAAATGATGAATATTGTATAATAATGAAGTATGATAAATAGAGATTGTCTGCGTGTGTCGTATATATAAGCTTTCGGCGCCGAGGGGCGAAGGGGTCGCTTGATCGGCAAGGTACGGGCGCGGACAGATCAAAGGGAGGATTTCAGAGTGAGAAAAATCGGAGTATCATTCAAAACAAAAACGGCCGCCGTGCTCGCAGCTTGTATGCTGATGACGGCGGGACTTTCCGGCTGCGGCGGAGACAAATATGAAGTCTACCCGATCGCAGAGCTGCCACAGGAGCTTCAGGAAAGCTTTACTACTCAGCTTGACGTCGCGGATTCGCAGGAGAAGGACAACGGCGTACATTCCGACGCCGATGTAGATCCTAACTCCATACTCAGAGAGCACGACTTCAAGGTCTACTACGACAACACGATCGGCTGCTTTATGGGCTACACCGATCTGTACAAGACGGATAAAAACGGTCCTGCATACGAGACGTTCAGACAGAGCATGGTATCGTACAGATACACCCTGGACGTTTCGAAAAGCTACAAGACGTACACGCTCCAGCCGAATTCCTCGGGGCTGCTTTCCTGGCAGGAGTACGGTCCCAACGTATTCGCAAACTTCTCCGATGTGAATATGTACACGCAGCACACGGGCGGCACGTTCGGCACGCGCCAGGCGCCCATCACGCTGTGGACAGAACAGGTCAAGAAGGAGATCTCCGACGGCAGCAAGTCGACCTTCATTTATATAAGCGACCTGAATGAGCAGAGCGGACTTCTCACGACGTCCGCGAAGGAGATCCAGGATATCCTCAGAAATAGCTCCGACAAGGATTTCATGATCATGCCTTACGTGCTTTCGTTCAAGGGCAAGATCTCCGTTATCACCGTTGACAACGAGGGCGACCTCTCCGACACGACGACCGAGAAGGTCTTCAACAAGGAGGTCGACAGAAATTACTACGCGCTCGCTATCGGCGACAGAGACGTTATCTCGGCGTTCTACAAGGTAGTCAGCCAGGAGTTCTCGAAGGTAGACCTCAAAGCGGACAAGTTCCTCTACAGAGACTACTGCTTCACAGAGGTTTCCGCGGAGACGACCGCAAAGAACGGCACAAAGGTAACGGCGGAGACGCTCAAGAACGATCCCGCTAAGTTTGAGGTGCTTTCGCCTCATACGACAGAGAAGCCCGAGGAGGGCGAAGAGGCCGAGGAGAGTATCTTCCCGATCAAGAACCTCAGCGATTTCACGGACGGCACTCCCACGGGAGATGTGTTCGCGTTTGAAAGCTGCGTTGTAAAGATGGACGACAACCCCGGCGACGTCTCCATAAAGCTTGCGTCGAGCGATATGTACTACCTTGACGTGGAAGACGCATCCGTCTACATCTACAACAACTCTATGGCGGACAAATTCGCCGACCATACCGACGAGCGCCTCTGGATAGAGCCTCCGTCAAACTCCGCGCCCGCGGACAACATTTCGATCAGCATCGCGGACGACACGGCTACAGTATCGCTCAGCAAGTACCTGAGTCAGGACGCGGGCGAGGTTCCCGGCGTTATCGTCAGCATTCCCGTTAAGCTTCCCTACACGCAGCTTACCGCGAAGAAGACCGTCACCGAGATCGGCGGCCTTAAGGAGTTTGCCGACAAGTATACCGCTCCCGTAAAGAGCACCGGCAACGATACGGAGAAGTTCACCAAGACGAGAGGCTTCGACGAGTTCATCAAGACGCTCGTTGACTATGAGTCTATCGCGGACGCGGGACTCGAGCGCAAGGAGGTCATCGAGGAGTCCGATGAGAACTCGACCGTTGAAGGCGAGGCAACAGTTACAAGAATGAATATTATGGTGTTTGCGGAAAACAGCAATCCCTGATATAAATAATTAACTTTCTTTAGGAGGAAATGAAAATGGCATCAAGTTATTCACCGAAGGACTCAACACAGAAAGCAATAAGCATGGCACTGGGCATTCTGCTCGTTCTCGCAGTCACCGCTATTACCTATGTTATCGGCTGGTCGATCGCAACAAGCGACGGCTTTAAGCAGAGTACGAAGCTTGTGATCACCTACAAGATGTTCGGCGCGTCCTACATCGCTCAGGCATTCGGCGTGCTTGCAGGCATCATCGTTTATGTTATCAAGTTCCTGCTCGTCGGTTCGAAGACATACACAAACGCTTGCTTCAGCAAAAAGACAGGCAACGACGGCCTTCCCTTCGTTCTCAAGGGCTGGTGGATCATGGCGGCGGTTTCGTGCCTTGCTACGGTAGCTTGCTCTACTGTCATCTTTGTTATCAGCTTCGGCGAGTTCAGAGGCGACCTCGTTACCTGCTTCCTGCTCTACATCTGGCTGATCCAGGGTGCCGCAACCGTACTGGCTTACCTGTTCATGCCCGTAAAGGCTAACTGATAACTTCATCGAATAATTGCATAATTGCAATACCGGGATAATAATATTATAAGGAAAGGAAGATCGCATAAATGGATGTATTCTTATATTTATGGGGCGGCGAAGGCTACCTCACCTGTGCTTCCGTTCACGCCATGGCGATGATGGGTATGTTCGATAATATCGGCAACGCCCGTCTGAATTTCAAGTGCCTTGACTTTGCGGGAGATTCTGCCGACAATACGCGCTGGGAGAGTATGGCGATTGCGTTCGACAGATATCACAGAGCACTTTTCGGAGATAAAAATGAAAGCGTCGTCTGCGGCGACACGAATGAAGGCGGACACTTCAAGAGCACTATCTCGAAGGTCGTTTCCAATCCCGCCTCGGAGATGACGCTCAGCGCTAAGTATAACAACAATGAGCTGCTTTATATCGGCTGCTCGAGAGACGACGTAAAGCTTGATATCAAAGAGGGTATCTACGGTAAGCCGTGGGTAGGCGAGGCGTACCACGCAGACTCGCACTTCGACGCTCTTTACCCGAGGTCGCTCGACGGCGCGCCGATCACTGTCATCAACTGCGGCGGCTACAAGGGCGGCGGTACGGCGGCAACGTTTATCCCGCTGGAGGCTACTCACTCCGTCACCGGCACGACGAACGTTACGCGCTTCAACGTCGTAGCAGGCCCGTCGACTCAATTTAACCGCGAGGTTCCGCTCGATCACCCCGACGCTTACAACACAAGGGTAGAAAGAGTCGACCGCTTCGAGATCGAGGAGAAGAAGGCGGAGCTTGAAAATGATGTAAAGCCGGACGCTGTAAGCAAGCAGAACCACAAGGCTAACAAGTCCAAGCTCGAAAACGCCTGGAAAGAGGTCTACAGTCCGCCGAAGGATTACAGAAACCTCAACCCCGATTTCTATATGGGACGTTTTATAGACAAGATCCGTTCCGACGACTCGATCAACTCCGTAGACGCTACGTTCGTAAACCTCAAGGCAAACCTCAAGCCCGTAGGCAAGTCGTGCAACTACGACTGCACGGCGGCTGAGTACAAGCCCGACAAGCAGGAGCATATCCTCCACATCACGAACCTTATCAACGCGATAACGGTCAAGGAGCTTATGAAAAACGGCGCGGCCTACAAGAATCATAAGATCTACACGTTCCAGACTCCCGGCAACGTTTTCAGAACACACGATATGTTCGAGCCGGAGGACGCCAAGAACCTCTATTACTTCCTTGAATTCGTTATTTTCCTTGTAAAGTACGTTTACCCGAACTTCAACGAGTTCGAGCGTCCGGGCGCAGATGTTTTCTGGAAGAAATGGGCGATCAAGGTAGGCAGAAACTACGCTATAGGCTCCGGCAACGGCAAGAGCGCCTCCGAATACAACTACAACAAGGATTTCGCAAGCGGCGTTGCGGCAACGATCAGAGACTTCCTCGTAAGCTACGCGTTCCCGGCGCTTGACGCGTTTATGGGTATCCAGAGCTGCTCCGAGGACGTTGAGATCTTCGACAGAGTTACGCTCGGCAACTACACAGGCGGTCTTTATGAGGTAGTGGTAAAGCTCCTGACCGAGATCACCAATATCAGCAGAGGTATGCCGCAGGAGAGTATGGTAACGCTCGAAAGCGAGATGGTAGATATGCTCGCGGCAGTTCTCACAATAGCAAAGAAAAATCAGCCGGCTCAGTTTGCAAACGAGAAGAAGGAGCTTGGCAAGGGGCTTCTGCGTCCGTCCGTTACGGGTATCTTCACAAACGAAATGCCCGCTGTAGACGCAAGAACGTACAACGCCGAGCTGCACCAGAAGGTAAAGGATGACGCTGAGAGATATGCAAAAGAGCTTATCGGCTTTGCATATAATATGCCGAGAGGCACGGACAGACTCGCTATCAATACGAAGTAATGACGAAGGGGTGATATAATGCCAATTTCTAATATTAATACAAGATCGGTACAGGTCAACGGCAGATTTGCTCCGATATATGACGACAAGGATTCCTACGCTGACGCACTCCTGGAGAAGTTCCCGAATGCCACAAACAACACAGGAAGCGACCACTTTGTCAGCAGCTACAACGCGCTCGACAATATGATGAAGCTGTGGGATCCCGCAAGCCCGGACAACAATCTTGACCAGGTCAAGCAGATGATAGAGCAGTCTCAGGCGCTGCAGCGCTGGTTTATCGGCCTTCTCTGCGCCTTCATATACGGCTGCGACGACACGAACGTCCTTCAGCTGCATTCTATCGACATTACCTCAGCGCCCATTTTCCTCAAGCGCTGGAAGGAAAAGTTCCTCATCGGAGCAGAGAACGACAACGACTGCGAAGCGTTCCATTTCGGCGTTGACAACTTCGTGCTCGTAACCTTCGGCAACGCGAACGCGTACACCGATTGGCTCGGCTGCTACTCAAAGAAGTATTTCCTGCTCCCGCTCAAGGAGTATAACATCACAGGCAACGAGACGGTGGAGTGGAGAAAGAAGTTCAACGTGCTTGAAAAGTACGGCAGCAGACTCTTCGAGGGCCTCGGCGAGGGCGGCACGCTCATCAACAGAGCGCACAGAGTCATTCTCCGACTCACAGCTGATTCTATCCTTGCAAATACGGCAGCTCCCGACGCGCTCAGACTTGCCGCAAAGCTTATCGAGAAGTACATCGCAAACAAGATCACGTTCCCCGCGGGCGTAAAGATCGGCTTCAGAAAGCAGTTCCAGACAGATGTTGCTCTCTTCAAGCTTTACAGACTCAAGAAAAGATATACAGAGGCGTTCTTCGATGATGAGATCGCCGTTGGTATGAACGACGAGGGTACTATCTACGCTACTTATCCGTTTACAGCGGGTATGATCGAGATGCTCGAGCAGAAGAGCCTCGAGATCACAGATCTGAAGCTCGTGACGGCTACTCACTCCGGTCCCGACGGTTCGACCTACATCGACAAGGCGACCATTTCCGGTCTGTCCACGGCTCGCTTCGTATTTGAGGACGCCGGCAACAACGATCAGATCTATCCGTATGCGGACGCGTTCACAAAGGAATACTCTTCTTCGAATATGAAGATCATCAGAAACATTCCGACGTTCTGCGTATACCCGAATCTTCCCGTTCACAAGGAGGACAGGTGTACAGCCTACACCTACCTGACGAACACAAGCTCGTTTATCCTCGATTCCGAGGATCTTAACGGCGTATCGAGCGACAGAACTCTCGATCTTTCGAGCAACGCTTACTTCCACGCCGATTTCGACGGCTCGGGTCAAAAGAAGATCTTCGACGGCGCTAACAAGAAGTCTACGCTTATCGACGGCAAAAAGATCGATATCCTTACGAGAGAGGGCACAAAGTGCAGCCACTTCGTAGGTCTCTACGATCAGAACAACACCTACTGCGGAATCATCGTCAACTTTACGGACGCCGAAGGCATTCAGCTTCCCGCGCTGATGAAGAGCGGCGACACTATGAAGTTCTCCTTCGTATCTCCCGAGGATTATAGTCCGAACGGCGAGTTCTTCGCTTATGTCGACTTCGGAAGCAGCTCGAGCTGCATCAAGTATCAGGTTAATGCCGGTGCTTTGCACGAGGGTCAGGGCGTTGTAGAAAAGAGCAGCACGATGAGAATGGTGCTCGCGCAGTACGCTCCGAAGACGGACTACAAGTACATTATCAACATCCCCTCCGACTACACGAAGTCGACCTTCCCGTCGGTAGCCGTAAACTACGACGCGGAGAATACGGTTCCCGATTATTATCCGTACAGACACCACTGGATGCCTCTCGCAAACAGCGCCAGCGACTATGAGTCGATCGGCGTACATCTCGCAACGAGCAACAAGGTAGCTCTTATCGACGGCGTGAGAAACGGCGCGGCCGCAAACGAGCCGAACACGATCATCACGAACATCGTTTATATGGTTGCCTGCAACGCTATTGTCAACGACTGCTCCGCGGTTACGATAGTACCGTCGCTGCCCAGCGAGGAATTTGCCGATTCGCTCAAGCAGGTATGGGCGTCTGCGATTCAGGTTATCAAATCAAGATTCAAGTTCAATACGTTCGATACGGTGCTCGACGCGGAGGGCAGACACTTCCTCTTCGAGAGCGTCGCGATCTCCCTGGGCGGACCTCCTCCGGGACAGAATACTCTGAGCATCAACGTCGATATTGGCGACAGTACGACAGATATGACGGCGATCTACATCGACAGCCAGAGCAACAGAAATATCTGCGGTTACTCCTCGCTCAACTACGCCGGCAAGCAGATGATAAAGTCGACGATCAGAGACGTTGTCTGCAATACGCTCAACCCCGATCATTTAAGACATGTCCTCAAGGGTCAGGTGCCGGGCTACGGCGAGCCGCTCTTTGCGTGCGACCCGGGCAAGGAAAACCTCTACAACAGCCTTATGGACGGTCTTATCAACAACTTCTACGACGGCAACAGACTTAAGACGAAGCCTCAGGATTTCTGGGAGAACAACGTAGTCGAGGTTCTCGGGATCAGTAAGATGAGAGCCGACGCGGATCAGAAGATCATCGCGAACTTTATCGCGCGCTACCTGTTCCTGCTCCCCGTTATCGTTGACTTTATCAAGACCTCTATGAAGCTTGCCGAGGATATCGGTGAAAGCACCTACAAGATCAAGACTATCTACATCAACTTCTACGGCGGCGGCAGCAGCGGTCTCGAGCTTATCAACGCGCTTGACAGACGCCCGAACAACATCTACAAGCATATCGAGAATTACTTCAAGAACGCCTTCACCGGACTCACGGTTCAGATGGACGTTAAGGGCAGCAGCAAGGACAGCCTCGTAGACGGTCTCGCAACGCTCGATACTTCGTTCTCGGTACAGAGCAACAGCTTTATTGTAAAGGCTCCGGCAGCGGTAAACAACGTTTCCTGGGAGAAGGTCAACCCGCGTCAGTTCGAGGAGTTCGGCGCAAGCGTTCACAAGGACGCGCTTTACAGACAGTTCGAGCGCACGGAGGATACGTCGTCCGATCAGACGAACAACAGAAACATCTTCGAGGATCCCGCTTCGTACTTCGCAGTACCCGAGGATATGGAGGGTACGAAGACGATGAACGACATCGCCTGCGAGGAGTTCCTTGAATTCTTCAAGAAGGAGATCTACGACGGTATGATCGACAACGGCGACGTCAGAAGAGACCCGATCGAGGAGCTTTTCAAGGGCTTCGTAAAGGACGTAAACGAGAGCCTGCTTGACGATATCAAGGCCGACGCGGTAAACGGCGACGCTTACAACCGTGCCGTACTCAGCTCGTCGATCTATCCCGAGATGGTCAAGAACGCAATATTTATGTTCACGGCCTCCGATATGCTCTCGAAGCATCACGGTGAGATACCGGAAACAAGGATCAAGAACGCAGCAACAGCAGGAAATTACTCGTTCGGAGGATGAGATCTATGCCCTACTTGATGGTAATAGGTTATACGATCCTTATGCTTTTAATCGTCGCGGCCGCGGCGATTAAGGGTATAACAGGGCTTCGCGGCTGCTCAAGCTACGATCAGCGCGCCGATTTTGTGAGAAGCGCGCTCTCGTCGAAATCCTCGGGCAGCAAGCCGTCGAGCAGACCGTCCGGCGGCACGATGCCTTCCACAGAAAAGTTTGCCAAGGGATCGACTCCCAAGGCGCAGGCGATGCTCGATAAGTATAAACGCGAGGACGAAGAGACGGAGAATGACAGCCGTGATCGCGAACGCGTCGAGACGAAGCAGAAAAAGAATTCGAAGTCCGGTCAACAGACAAGCTACGACAAGCCCAGAATCGACGTCGGCGGTCAGAGCGCAGCAGGAAGCTACAATAAGCACGCGTCTGCCAGATCAAACAACGACTACGAGGGGCGGCACTTGAATCAGGGCGCCGACCGGTATGCGAATCAGAATCAGAATCCGGCTTCCTACGGTGTACCGAATCCGGTGCAGTCGGGCGGGTACCAGCCCGGTTACGGCATTCCTGCGCAGTCACCTCAGAATTACCCCAACCCGGGGAATTACAAGGGGCCTTACGCGTCTGAGAGCGCCGCGTCCGACCCGTTTGGCTACGACTCGCCGAACCAGCCGTCCTACGGTGACAACAACGGAGCGCAGGTGCAGCCTGTAACTCCGCCGCCCGTTCCGCAGGCTTCGAGCGCACCGGCAACGGTCAGAACCCCGGTGGATATCCCTGCCGAGATACCCGAACCGACGCCCGCACAAGCGCCCGCAGAGGCACCGGTAAGCGAACCCGAGCCGGAGCCTGTTGAGGAGGTATTCAACGACGGTTCTATGTCGATGGATGAGGTATTCGCCTTCGTCAAGAAGGAGAGAGAAAGCCCGACTGTGCGCTATCTGCGCTTCAACGTTATGACAGACAGCTTCGATTTCAGAGATGAACCGGAGCTTCCATACATTCTCTACGACGGCAACAAGGTTCTCCCGAACAAGCCGACCCGCTTCCCGACCCGATTCCTCAACGATAAGGTCTATGACTGGACGGGCACGCATGTTTCAAATCTTAACAGGATCATTCCGTGTGAGATCGACTCTAACTGCCGCATCACGAAGAAGGGATCTATCAAATAACCAAAAGCCGCTTCACGGCGATGAGGGTCTTCAAGGCCTTCACCGCCGCGCGGCTCACCGTATAAAGGCATTTTAAGAAACGCACACACAGCTGCGCCTTTCTTAAAGTATCTTTTGATTTTATAAATTATCTGCAATTTTAAATATAACGGAAGTGAAAAGAATGGAATCGGTTGTAAACGCATGGGGCGGCGAAGGCGTGCTCACCGCTACGGCGGTATTTTTGATGGGCGCGCTCGGTATGTTCAGAGGCACCGTAAGCGCAGGGGAGCGTATTCACGTCAGGATACTTGACCTCGAAAGACCTGAGGACGCGCCAGAAATGACCGACTATAAGCGCGCCTGTGATTTCGCGAAGCTGTATGAAGAATGCTACAGAAAGCTCTACGGCGGCGAGCCGGAGCTTGTATACGATGATATCAGCATATACGACGTGGCAGACCTTAAAAACGGCACGTCCGTATCTATGAAATACGGCGTAAATCCGCTTTTGTCCCTTGGCTGCACGAGAGACGATATCGACCTTGAGATCAGCAAGGGAATTTACGGCAAGCCGTGGCTCGGAGAGGTGTTCTACTGCGGCAGAGACGACACGTCGTTTGACAAGCTTTACAAGGACATCGACAATTATGAGCTTGTCGCGATCAACTGCGGCGGCTATCGCGGCGGCGGAACGGCGGCGACGTTCGTTCCTATGGAAAACGCGTACAATCCCGAGAACCACAAGCTAACAAGGTATATGGTGGTATCGGGGCCGTCCACTCGCTTTAAGCTGAGGCTGAAGCTGAGAAGCCCGGAAATGGCACGTATGTACGCCGGTATTCCGGGGCTTGAAAATCTCGCCAACGGCTACGATATATTTGATATCCCCGAGATCAGGGAGAAGATGCTCACATATTCGCCCGACTTTGAGCATTTCAATCTTCATCAGGATAATCTGAGAATGCTCGACGATCAGTGGCAGGCAGTCGTTGACGACGAGAAGAATCTCGAAAACCTCGACCCGGCGTACTACGCGCCGCGCTTTCTCGACAGGCTGTACACCGATATTTCGCAGGTCTCGGCGACGTTTGTCAACCTGAAAACGGACGGAAAGAATCTGCTCGATTACGACGTTACGTCGGATACGTATCAGCCGAAGATCCAGACTCACAAGATGCATATCTCGAGCTTTATCAACGGGCTGTCCGTAAGGGAGCTGATCGCAAATCACAAGAATTACACCGACGGCGGCGTATACGCTTTCGGCTACGACGGCCGCGGCGATACCTTCTCGCCCGACACGCTGTTTAACGAGGCGGTCGCGGGCGCGTACAGCGCGTTTATCATAACGACGATAATACTGACGCACTATGTCAACGGAGTGCTTTCCAACAAGCTTATCCCCTTCGGTCAGACGAAGCAGAAAAAGAGCTTTTTCTTATTCTCGGGCGGGGCGAAGGAAATGACTACCGATGAGACAAATGCGTGTCAGGCGGCGCTTGCTTCGGTAAAGTCTTTCTATTCAAAATATCTTATAAAATGCTTATATATGCTCGAAGAGATAGATTCGGTATCCGATATGACGAAGCTTCTGGTATCACAGATACCGACGATGGGCGAGCAGTCCGCTCAGGGCGCAGGTGATGCGGGTCTGCTCGACAGCACCGTGAATGAGATACTGAATTTTATGAAAGCGCAGAGCAGCATTCCTTCGAATATTAATAATATGGATTTCGTAAAGTCGTGCCTTCAGGGTATGAAGGAGTCGCTTCCGTCGATCAGCGGTTATGTCGGCAAGGGCGAGCTTTACGGCGACAAGCTTGTGCGCCTTTCAATGAAAACAGCGCAGAGTATTATGCATATACAGTGATAGCCAACTGCAAAAATCGCTGAGAGCCGAAAAGGTAAAGGGTGACGAGAATTGATCACAGGTAATATTGTCGGCGACAGAGTCGTGCCGCAGACGCGGGGCAGCTTCTTCAAGGTCGCCGACAGCATCAAGGATTACGCGGAGCTTATGGATCCGCTGTGCCGCAATTCCGACGGCAAGGGCGGCAGCGACCATTTTATGAGCGTCATTCGCTCGGTCGACGCTCTGTGGAAGAAATATGAATACATAGGAATAGACAACGCCTTTGAGACTATCAAAAGGACGCCCTCACTGCTTTCGTGGTTTTCGATGACGGCTGTCATTATGATATACGGCGCGTCGAACGATGATCTTATCGCGCCCGTCAAGGTAGAGGTAAACGACAGTCTGCCGTTTCTGAGGGTCTGGAAGAACAAGATCGAGACGACTGACCGCCTTGACAACACGCTCGAGGGCGAGGAGTACGAGGAGAATATCCTCAATGTATACAGCTTCGACGGCAAGCAGGGCTACTCGATCGCCGGCTGCTGCTCGCGCAGATACTTCATAATCCCGTCGAGGGAGATAAAGCTTTCCGAGGGCGAGAGCTGCCCGTGGAAGGAGCTGTTCATAAAACTGACCTCATTCCCCGACGATACTCTCAAGAATCTCTTCGTCAGAACTTCGCTTCTGCAGAGGCTTCTTCTGACGCTGTCCTCGAAGTCGCTGCCCGACAACTCGCCGCTTAAGATGATAAAGGACATCATCTACACGTACTCCGCGCCGCTTGCGGACGACCTCGGCGAGCTGCCCGCGATCAAGGTCGGGGATATGCTCATATACAAGGTAAACAACGGCGTTGTTCCGACGTCGATGTACAGCGACAAGATAAGCTTCATCTACTCCGAGGACTGCCTCGCCGCGCTCTATCCGTTTGAAAGCAGCATCGTCGACAGGATCGACGCGGGCGACTGCATCGTCAGCAATATGACAATGACGGTGAGAGAATCGGCGGTGATCCACAAAAGGGGCACTTACGCCGCGCGCATCGACTACGCGACCGTTACGGCGACGTTTATATGGAAGCTTACGTTCGAGGGGCTCAACCGCCGCAAGGTGACTGTGCCGTTTAAGTTCAGCGAGACCCACAACTTCACCTCGCGCGCGATAAACTGTCTTTCGAATCTTTCGACCTTCTGCATGTATCCCGATATCGACTTTGAATATGAGGACGCGTGCAGGTCTTATACATATTTTTCAAATGTAAACTCACAGCTTTGCAGCAGCGCATTATCAGAGGAGAGCGCTGAGCGGCGAAGCGCGGTTATCGATATGGCGCCGTGCGGTCTTGACGCGTTCGGCGACCTTTTCAAAAACGCTTCGCAGATCCCCGACGTTTCCCGCGAGGACGACCCGGAGGAGATTTTCGAGCAGAGCGCGATCAAGCTGAAAACAGCGAAGACGAGCAAGCCTTCACACCTGATAAGGGTCTCGAAGGGCAAGCAGTACCTCGGCGTTGTGGTAAATCTGAAAAGGCAAAGCGGCGGGCGCTGCGGCGCTATGCTGCGGCTTGATGAGACCGCGAATATCGACTGCACGAAGAAGACTGCCGAGCGCTCGGGCGAGATGTCGGCGTTTATCGACCTCGGCGCGCTCAATTGCAGCGTTGGGTACAGGATAGACGAGGGCAAGCCGTACTTCAAGGGAGTATCCGGCGGCACCCCGACGGTAAGACCGCTGCTCGCGCAGTATGATATCGAAAATTACGACGCGCTTCTCAATATCGCGGATTCGGAGACGAGCTCCTCCGGATTTATGACTCCCGAGCTTGCAAGCTATATCAACCATATCTCGGGAATAGAGGATCTCACGCCGTACAGCAGCGCGTTTCTGCCGTTTAGCTCGGATGTGGGCAAGTACGTTGGCGCAGGACTTAAATATTACACGATGGACAAGCGCAAGCTTGAAAAGCAGCGGCGCACGTCCTCCGCAAGCAAGTCGGGCGATTTAAGCTCGCTTCGCTGCGCGCAGGGAGTCATTTACAATCTGTGCTACTGGGCGGCAGCCCACGCGGTCAACAAGGGCTGCGACAGACTGTGCATCTACCCGGCAGTTTCGGGCGAGGGGCTTGGCGACGCTGTAAAGGGCCTTGTAACATCGTGCGTCGAGGGCTTGAAGCAAAGCTTCGACCTGACTGTCGCGAATATGGCGGAGAATCAGGACTCGTACCTTCTCTACGACGGGCTTGTTCTCGCTGTTCCTCAGCTTCTGAAAAATCAGCGCACTATGACGATAAATGTTGAGATAGGTCACTCGTTTACGAAGCTTTGCGGCGTTTACTGCGACGAGGCGGGCAGGCTTTCACTGCGGACATACTCGCTGCTGCCCTTCGGAGGACGCGAGCTTCTGCAAAAGAGCGTCTATGATACGCTAAAAAACGCCGGATCAAGGCAGCTTGCACAGAAGGTGCTCTACAGTCAGACCGGCTACGACACGATCTTCACCTCCGATGAGGAGAGCAATTTACCGGCGCTCGAAGCCGACTCAAAGGAGCTTATCCGCAGATTCTACCCGAACAGAAAGCGCAGAGGACGCCCGAGGGACGACAAGTGGCAAAGCGCACTCGGAAAGCTTAACAGCGAATGCGTGCTTGCGGGAAAGAGCAGCGACCGCCCCGTTATGGAGGCCTTTCGCAGCGGGCTTATGTTCCGATACGCGATGCTTATGCCGACGTTGCTCGCCTTTGTGAAAAAGACCGTTGACATCTGCGGCACATCCTCGACGATAAAGCTTTGCTTCACAGGCGGGGCAGCGAAGGGCTTTAGTGAATGCGATTCGTACTTAGGGAGTGAAAGCGCCTTTACGGACAAGATCAGGCAGTACTTCAACGGCCAATTCCCCGGAGTCAAGATGATATACAGCTTCGGCGGCGACGGTGATCTTGTTGAGAGTCTTTCTCAGATAAAAACGATGGGCAGCAAGCTGTACAACAGCAGCGCGACTATCGCGGACAAGCTTTCACGCGACGGTCTTATCACCGATGCCCCCGGCGGCAATGTCGCCTTCGACGAGCTTAAGACGGCTTGCCTGGAGGTTGCCGACGAGTTATCCGCAGACGATACAATGAAGAAGCTTGTAAGCAGCGTTCTCGCCGAGGACGGCGGCGAGCAGACCACGCAGGGGCTTCTCCCCGAGGGCTGCGAGCTGTACTCCGAGCTTGTAAAGCCGGTGCTCAATATGCTGCTTGCCGACAGACTCTTAAGCGACCGCTACCATAAGGTGCAGCTTTAAATAAACCCTCCCTAGTAATATGTGAAAGGGGATCTATATGAAAAAATTTTCGATAAAAAAAGCATTCGCCGCAATTATCACCGCGGCAGCGCTTGCAGCTCCGATAACGGCTTATGCCGACGGCGAGAGCTTTATTCACCTTTGCGACGCCGAGGCCGAGGCGGGTGAGCCGGTTGCGGTGAAGATCGAGCTTAAGGGCAACGAAACGGGTGTGTCGCAGTTTCGCCTTAGGGTAAAGTGCGACGGTCTCGAGCCTGACAAGGATCAGCCGATAGGCGGCGAGATCACCAAAAAAGGCGACGACGTTCTTTGCAGCTACGGCGATGATTCCGTCCTCATTGTATGGGGCTCGGGTCTCGGAAATGAGAAGCTCACCGACGATCTCTCCGAGGGCGGCGTTTACAATTTCAATAAGGATACCGATGAGTTTTTCACCGTATACTTTACAGTTCCCGAGGACGCCAAGGAGGGCGACACGTACAATGTGCAGTTCGAAGACGTAAGCCTTGAAGCGCCCGACGGCAGCGCAGCGGTGTTTGACGCTAAGAGCGGCACGATCAAGGTGACTAAGGAAGCGCCCAAGGCTCTTCTTGATCTCAGCGACGATGAGAAAAACGCTGACAAGAAGACGGATACCGTGCCGATGAATGTGTTCAAATTCCTGGGTGGTATGTCGCTTTTCCTGGTGGCGGCGCTCGCGGTGCTTGTGTTCCTGATAGACGGGCAGAAGAAAAAGATGTACGAGAAGCTTGAAGAGCTTTTCAGGATCGCGCAGAGCAGATGACCTTTTATGATGATTGGGAGTGCTTGTTTTGATTATTGTAAATAACGAGGAGCAGTTCAAGTCGCTCAGTCTGATACGGCTGTACGATGACGGTCTCCGCGAGGAAAGGATCATGACCGTTCGCGGCGGCGCGTTCTCGCCCCGTACAGCGGAAAAGGCTATCATACTGAACGCGAACCGCTCGGAGAGGGAGTTCAAGCTTTACTTTGTGGTGCAGAGCACCGACGGCAGCAGGCAGCTTCTTGTCCTGAGTCTCAGAAATCCGTACATTTTCCACGGGCATTTCACCGTTTTGAAGATGAGCTTCGAGGGGAGCGTGCACGAGCACCGAGGCAAGAAAAGGCGCAGCGTGACGCTCAAGCTGACGAAGAGCTTCCTGACCGAAAAGGAGCCGCTTGACGACAGCATGATGTCGATAGAGCCGATAGAGCAGACGCGCGACACGATGTCGCAGATAAGCAATATCTACGCGAACTGCTTCGCGGATATCAGCGAAACGATCTCGTGGAACTGCTTGATGCTCGACACGAGCATGTCGAATCCGAAGGATTTTCAGAGGGGCAGATCGCGCCTGATGGAGCGGTATTTTGTTCACCGCGACAACGGCGGCGTAGATCAGTTCTTTTCCGTGGTGACGTTCGGAACCGACAGCGAAAAGCTCGAGCGCCTGGGCGACAGATTCATCACAAACTCGCGGACACCCGTAGAGCAGGTGATCTCCACCATACACCAGGGGATCAGCACGGCGCAGCGCAACCCGTTCAAGCCGATACTGCCGCTTTTTGAAGAGGTGCGCCACTTCACCGACCTGTACAACATCGACCTCAAGATAAATCTGAACGTGATTATGATAACGGACGGAGTATCACTTTCGCCCTCAATGCTTTCGGGCTTCTGCGGCAAACGCGACGAGCTGGGGATAAAGGTGTACTGCATAGGCGGCTCCGAGGACAGCCACGTTCTCGACACGATAGTAAACTGCGCCGAATTCGACCAGCTCGAATGACCGCGCCATTTATACAAACATAACGGTGCTCTTGCCCTTTTTGGGTGAGAGCACTTTTTGGAGTGTGGAGTGTGGAGTTCCGCGCCGAAGGCGCGTAGTGAATAGTGAAAAGTGAAGAGTGAATAGTATCGGAAACGCTGCGCGTTTTCATTATAACGCGATAATAGTTCACGATATGCAAAAGCTTGCGCCGCATCTTGAACTTACGCGTTTCCTATAATAATATAAAACAGGAGCGTAAGCGACTCCGACATTCGTCATTCGTCATTCCACATTCCACATTTCAAGCACGTCATTCCACATCCCACATTTCAAGCACGTCATTCCACATTCCACATTTCAAGCACGTCGTTCCACTTTCCACTTTCCACATTCCACATTCCACTTTTCACATTTCAAACTCCACACTCCACACTTTATACACACTCCACACTATAATCACGCATTACGCAGTAATATAGAAACTAAAAACCGGGAGGTAAATATGGAACTTCACGATAACGAACAAAAGGCAACAAGGGCGCTGCTTATCAGCGTGGATTACGGCGCGTTTGACGCGCAGGCTTCTATGGAGGAGCTGTACGCGCTGGCTGAGAGCGCGGGCGCGGAGGTTGTCGGCTCGATGATACAAAAGCTCGATAAGCCGATCGGCGCAAGCTACGTCGGCAGCGGCAGGCTCGAGGAGCTTGTCGAGATGTGCAAAGCGCAGGAGATTGACCTCATTATCGCCGACGACGAGCTTACTCCCGTGCAGATACGCACCATCGAGGACGCCACCGACGTCAGAGTTATCGACCGCACAATGCTGATACTCGATATTTTCGCGCTGCGCGCCAATTCAAAGGAGGGCAAGCTCCAGGTCGAGGCGGCACAGCTTCGCTATATGCTGCCGAGGCTTACCGGAAAGGGCATACAGATGTCGCGTCAGGGCGGCGGTATCGGCACGAGAGGTCCCGGCGAGAGCAAGCTCGAAACAGACCGCCGTCATATCAGGCGCAAGCTCGAATCGCTCGAGGAAAAGCTCGACGAGATCGAGAAGCGGCGCGAGCAGCTCCGCCGCCGCAGGAAAAAAGAGGGCGTTATCACCGCGGCGATCGTCGGCTATACGAACGCCGGAAAATCAACTCTGATGAACTTCCTCACGGACGCGGGAGTGATCGAGAAGGATCAGCTTTTCGCAACGCTCGACCCGACCTCACGCGCATTGAAGCTGCCGAACGGCGTCAGCGTTATGCTCATCGACACGGTAGGCTTTGTACGCAGACTGCCGCACCAGCTTGTCAAGGCGTTCCGCTCAACGCTCGAGGAAGCGGCGACCGCCGACATCATCATAAACGTTTGCGACGCGTCGAGCGAGGAGGCGCTGCTTCACCTTGACGTGACAAAAAAGCTGCTTGAAGAGCTGGGCTGCGCCGATACTCCGATGATAACCGTCTACAACAAGAGCGACCTGCTGGACTCAAGCGCCGTAATTACGGGCATTTCCGGCGGCGTTCACATCAGCGCGAAAAAGGGCACGGGGATAGACGCGTTGCTTACTGCGATCGAGGACAATCTGCCCGTGAGAATGCACAGGGTAAAGCTTCTGCTGCCGTTTGACAAGGCGGGGCTTGCCGCGGAAATACGCAAGAGCGGCACACTTTTCTCCGAGGAGTACACAGCGCAGGGCGTAGAGCTTGACGCGCTCACCGATGATAAGCTGTATGCGAAGGTGAAGGAGTTTGAAGTGAATTGAATTGCGGCGCGGGCTGCAATTACCAATTAACAGCTAAATACTCCATAGCTATTAATCCGGCAATTAAATACTACAAATTTTGTATTTTAGAATTGTTGCCGAAGGGACGTGGGGGGGCGACCGGAAAGCCCCCACATGGTATCTCTGCTAAAGAGGCAGTTCACCGGTTTGCAATTATTTATTTTCCGGAGTAATAAGATATAACGCGGGAATTCTTCCGAGCTTTAAATATAATATTAGAGATAAATATATCTCTGCGCGCCGGGAAGGGTGACGCAGATTTTAAAGCTTGCGTCACCCCGGATTATCTATATAATAATAGTTTATGATTATTTATATATAATATACTCAAACTTCCCACATCGAAACATCCCAAAAAGCCTCATTATATCTTAACAAATGCCGCCAAAAAAAGCTCACTTAACCGTAATAGTCAAAGAATTACGCAAATAGACCGGAATGCGTGAGAGAAAACTCTCCGTCAAGTCTTCAAGCTGCTCTTTTGTC
>ONFG01000014.1 GCA_900317025.1 uncultured Eubacteriales bacterium
TTTGAGTTTGTATGAGACGGGATGACGCGCCTTGCGCGGCATCAGCGTGCGCAGCACGCGAATTTCAAATTAAAGCATTTAATTTGAAATTAGTATTATAGGTTATCTTTTCCACAAACTGCGTCCCGCGCGATACGCCGGCCCTTTTTGCTGTGTAAATCGTTGGTTTGACGCGGTTAGGGAATGCTGTCGATCGTAGATAGGTCGGTGCGCGTGCTGTTATTTCAAAAGGTCGGTGAGTCGGGTGTAGTATTCGTTTTCACTGTCAAGCTCGTACCACTCTGCGGTTTCCTCGAAGTATTCGAGAGGCGTCTTGCCCTCGTAGTTTTTCTTGGAGATATCCGCTCCGGCGTCTACCAGCATTTTCATAAGCTCAACGTCTTTTTCGTCGAGCGTTTCGTCGCGGCATATCCATACCGACACATCGAAAAGCGCGTTTGGCTGACCGGGCTTTCTTGTGATCGAATTCGGATCGTAGGAAACGTCTTTATCGTTTGTGGTCCCGAACTCGACTGCAGCACCGTTTTCCGTCATGAGTGCCACAGAACCGTTTACATCGCGTGACGACGAGATCGTAACCGTCTTGTCGGCGTGGTAAGACAGGAACGATTCGAGCGAGTATGTAGTATAGTAATTGCGGTGGGTCAGAGCATCATCGAATTTTGCGCCGTGGTCAAGCATCGTCTGCGTAAGCGCAGCGACGTCTTCCTTTGCGACCTCGTCAAGCAGAGGGCTGCCGCCGTCCTTTATGTAGTAGACGAGATATGGGTATGTATCAAGAACACGGCTCATCTCATCTGCGTCCTTTTTGAACATCGAGGAATAGAATTCTTCGAGCGCGCCTTCTTCAAGGTCGTATCTGCCGTCAGGAGTGACGACCTGTTCAACGCGGTTTTCCTCCTCTTCGACCTTGCGGAAGAACTCTATCGCTGCGACGCCGCCCTTGAATACGAGCACGACTGCCGCAATTATCAAGGCGATAGCAAGGATAATCGCCACGGTGACGGTTATCAGGCAGCCTTTGGCGAATTTCGCCCCTCCGCCGTTATTCGCTCCCGGCACAGCGTTCTCCGGAGTTTTTTCAAGCGACACGCTGTTCACATTATCCTTATTCAGATCTGTCAAGCAAACTCACCTCTTGTTCTGTTGATTGTTTACCAACATTATACCTTATTTGATTACAGATTTCAATAAACAGATAAGATATTAATGATCTCTCAAAAGCGGCGGCGTGCTGCCCACCGGTGTTCTTAAAAGTTATTACAAAAATTCAAATTCTGATAATATTTTTGATGTATCATAGGGAAAATGATGATCCGACGGGGCAAAAATTGATGGTCATTTATGTTTGTTTGAGCGTTTTTTCGGCGTTTTTAGCTTTTTGGCAGAAATTTTTTTAGTTTTTTTAATATTTTTGCCGTGAAATGGTTGCTTTTTGTTTGAAAATTGTGTATTATTATATATGATAATAGGCTTTTTTGCACAATGTTGGTTACAATATTGAAACAAATGCCAAAGGACTTAATGAACAAACTAAATTCAAATAAAAGAGAGGGATCATTACTATGTCCAACAGATTGTTTCAGGGCGTCATTCACCAGATGAGAGACGCGATCGACAGAACGATCGGCGTCATTGACGAAACGTCGGTCGTCATCGCCTGCAGCGAGCTTGGCAGGATCGGCGAGGTGAACGACAGCATCACCTCCGAAACGCTCAGTTCGTCGGCTCCGTTCGTTATCAACGGCCAGACGTTCAAGTCGTTCAGCTGCAACTCAAGATCCGAGTACGCGGTGTTCGTTCAGGGCAGCGACGACGCAGCTCAGAAGTACGCTCAGCTTCTTGCGGTTTCGCTCAGCAGCATCAAGCAGTACTATGACGAGAAGTATGACAGAGGCAACTTCATCAAGAACGTTATCCTCGACAACATACTCCCCGGCGACATCTACATAAAGGCAAGAGAGCTTCGCTTTAACAACGAGGTAACGAGAGTATGTATGCTCATCAAGATCACCTCCAAGACGGACATCTCCGCTTACGACGTGATCCAGAACCTCTTCCCGGACAAGTCGAAGGATTTCGTTATCAACATCAACGAGACGGATATCGCGCTTGTTAAGGAGGTAAAGTCGGGCATTGACTCCAGAGATCTTGAGAAGCTCGCAAGCTCGATCGTCGATACGCTCTCGAGCGAGTTCTATACCCACTGCATCATCGGTATTGGTACCGCTGTTGTAGGCGTAAAGGAGCTTGCACATTCCTTCAAGGAAGCTCAGGTAGCGCTTGAAGTCAGCAAGGTGTTCGATACCGAGCGCACGATCGCAAGCTACGATAACCTCGGCATCGCAAGACTCGTTTACCAGCTCCCAACAACGCTCTGCGAGATGTTCTTAAACGAGGTCTTCAAGAAGGGCTCAATCGATTCGCTCGATCAGGAGACGCTCTTTACGATCCAGAAGTTCTTCGAGAACAACCTCAATGTGTCGGAGACGTCGAGAAAGCTTTTCGTCCACAGAAATACGCTCGTATACAGGCTTGAGAAGATCAAGAAGCTCACGGGACTTGACCTTCGTGAGTTTGAAGACGCTATCGTATTCAAGGTAGCGCTCATGGTCAAGAAGTATCTTACCGCAAATCCGGTTAAGTATTAATATTTGGTTAAGTATTAAGATTTTTTGGAACGGGAATGTAATTGGGGCTTTCACATTACATTCCCATTTGCGTTCTTTATTTTAAGAGCGGGCGAACAGCGCAAAACTGCGCCCGCTTTGAAGAGAGGCGGCTATTTGTTTTATGATCCAATTCAAGAACGTTTCTAAGGTGTACCCCAACGGCACGCGTGCGCTCAATAAGGTGAACATCAGCATCGAGAAGGGCGAGTTTGTCTTTATAGTGGGGGCGTCGGGCGCAGGGAAGAGCACCTTTTTGAAGCTGATAATGAAGGAGGAGCAGCCAAGCTCCGGAACGATCTTCATTAACGGCATAAATACTACGGAAATGAAGCGGCGGAAGGTGCCGTACCTTCGCAGGACGATGGGTATCGTGTTCCAGGATTTCCGCCTTATAGATAAAATGACGGTCTTCGATAACGTAGCGTTTGCGATGAGAGTTATCGGCGCGCGTCCGAGAGCCGTTAAGAAGAGAGTTCACTATATTCTCGGCCTTGTCGGACTTAAAGACAAGGCAAAGAGCCGCCCTGCCGAGCTTTCCGGCGGCGAGCAGCAGCGCGTGAGCCTTGCCCGCGCGCTCGTGAATAACCCGACGCTCATCATAGCGGACGAGCCTACGGGCAACATCGACCCCGAGATGTCGTTTGAGATCATCGAGCTTCTCAACGAGATCAACAAGCAGGGTACGACGATCATCGTCGTAACGCATGAACATGAGCTTGTGCAGAAATTTAAAAACAGAGTCATCGAGATACAGGACGGCGAGGTCATCTCAGATACGGGAGCCGCAACCGAGAAGGCAGACGTGCCGATAGAGATCTCAGAGGATGCGCTTGCTCAGATACCCGAGGAGATCGCCGAAGAGATCCCGGACGTTTCGTCGGAGGAGCTTAACAAAGAGGCGCTTCAAGCCATTGTTGACGGGGAGGCGGCAGAGGAATGAGAGGCTTCGGCTATTTGATAAAAGAGGGCGTTAAAAGCGTCTGGAACAATAGAATGATGTCGGCGGCGTCTATCGGCGTGCTTGTTTCGTGCCTTCTCATAACGGGCGCGGCAATGCTCGTTTCGCTCAACGTGCGCAGCGTTGTCGAGCAGGTCGGCAAAGACAACCAGATCACGGTCTTCCTTACGGAGGACGTGGACGAGCTTACGGCGATCCAAAAGGTTGGACCCGAGATCAGAAGGCTCGACAACATCTCCGCCTGCGAGTTCTACTCTAAGGACGAGGCGATCGTCGAGTGGCAGAACGAGCTTGGCCCGCTTTTCGGCGAGCTTCAGGGCGAGGAGAACCCGCTTCCAAACGCGTTTCACGTAACGATGGTTGACCTTTCGCAGTATGCCGATACGGTCGCAAATATCAAGGGTGTAGAGGGCGTTGACATCATCAGCGACCGCAGCGACGTTGCAAAAAGGCTTACGGACCTCGACCGCCTCGTAACGCAGGTCGGTCTGTGGCTCGTGGCGGCGCTTGCCATAATCTCGCTTTTCATTATAAGCAACTCGGTAAGAATGACGATGTATTCACGCCGTTTCGAGATAAGCATCATGAAATCGGTCGGCGCGACGAACCATTTTGTCCGCACGCCGTTCGTCATCGAGGGTATCGTGCTCGGTATCCTCTCTGGTGTTATCGCGTCGGTCATCATTGCTTTCCTATATGAGGCGATGATCTCGGCAGTGAAGTACATCGTTCCTATAAACGAGATACCGTATTCCGAGCTTTCGACTCAGATGACGATAGGCTTTATCCTCTTCGGCATGGTCGTCGGCGCGACAGGCGCGCTCATCTCGATCGGAAGGTATCTTAACATGGAGGGAGGAGAGATCCTTGGCTGGTAAGCTAATGCTTAAAATCGCGGCGGGAGCGCTCTCACTCTGCATGATTGCAGCGGGTACGGCTGTAATGACCTCCGCCGATACGCTCTCAGACTACCAGAAGCGCCAGCAGGAGCTTGATGAAGCGGCGGCGCAGTATCAGGCGAAGATCGACAGCACAGCAAGCGACATTGCTCAGCGCGAGGAGTACAAAAAGGCGCTCCAGAGCAAGATCACCGTACTGAACGAACAAATATCAAACGGCAGAGCGCAGATCGAAGCGCTTGACATCGAGATTGCCGGGATGCAGGCCGACATCGACGAATCGAGGGGGCAGATCTCCGGCAGGATAGATAAGCTGAAGCAGCGCGTCAGAGCGCTTTACCTTTCGGGTGATACGACCTCGCTCGAGGTCATTCTCGGCGCAAAGGATTTTGGAGATTTTCTTGATAAGGTGGAGATACTAACTTATATCTCCCGTTCCGATCAGACGCTGATAGACAGCCTCCAGGAGGATATCGAGGTCATCAACAAAAAGCGCGATACGCTCAAGGAAATGAAAACGGAGCTTTCAAACGAACAGAAGAATCTTGACCTCCGCCAGAAGGAAATGCAGACGCTGATCGCGCAGAACGAGAAGCTTCTCGACAACCTTTACGAAGAGAATTCCGGCGCGCAGGATCACCTCGACGAGACGAACGAGGAGAAGAAGAAGATTGAGGATCAGATCCAGGCCTATTTCAAGAATAAGCAGGCGCAGGAAGAGACGGCGCGCATCGCGAGCGAGGCGCAGAAGAAGCTCGCCGAAGCGAAGGCTTCGAGTACCGTAAGCATGAGGATCACAACGTACACAAGTTCCCCCTCAAACGCGGCGTCAGCAAGAAGCGACACATCGAGCGCCGGCACATCGTCGCAGATCGAAGAGGACACCGAGGAGGATTACTACGATCCTTACGAGGACGACGAACCCGAGCAGCCGAGCAGCGAACCGGAAAGCAGCCGTGCCGAGAGCAGCTCTCAGGCAGAGTCTTCTCAGCAGCCCACTCAGGTGGTGACGGATCCCTCCGACGGCTACGTGTGGCCTGTTCCCGGTCACTATACGCTCTCGTCCGTCTGGAACGAAGACAGAACGACGTATAACCACGGGGCTATCGACATTTCCGACGGCTCGATCATGAACGCGCAGGTAGTTGCGGCCGATTCCGGCGTCGTTGTAATGTCGAATGACGACTGCACGCACAACTACGGCAAGGACGGAAGCTGCGGCTGCGGCGGCGGCTACGGAAACTATATAATGATCGACCACGGCAACGGCAAGGCTACCGTTTATGCACATATGACTTCGCTAGCCGTATCTTCGGGCGACTACGTCCAGAAGGGGCAGCTTGTGGGCTACGTCGGAACGACAGGCTGGTCGACCGGTCCTCATCTCCATTTTGAAACGAGACTCAACGGCGAAAAGTACAATCCTATGAACGAGTATCCGAACATATAACGGAGAATCGCGCCCGAATGCTTCATTTTATACAAAAATGTTGAACGGAGGGTAAATATAGGATTTTTCTGTTGACAATGTCGGGGCTGATGGTATAAAATATACTCGGTATGCAATTCTGATATTACGCGAATTTTTAAGATGAAGAAAAGATTGAGGAGTGATTTGTCAAGATGATGAAGAAAAAGACGACGTTTGGCTTCGCGCTTGCGTGTGTGCTCGTTGCGGCGGCTATTGCCTTTGCAGTGGGCTATCTTATCGCGGGCAATAAGGTTAAGAAGATCACGGAAACTGGCTCTGCGGGCAGCGTAAACGACCGCGTGAGCGAGGTTGAAAAGGTGGTTCATGATAATTATCTCGGAACGATAAACGAGACAGACCTTGTTACGGGTATGTGCAAGGGCTACGTTGACGGTCTCGGCGACAGCTCCGTTAAGTACCTTACGGCTGCCGAGTACGCAGACTACAACAAGTCTGCCGTAGGCGAGACGATCATCTACAAGAACTTCGGCAAGGGCATCGGCTATATGCAGTTCTTCGGCTTTGAGGAGTCTACGAAGAAGTCCTTCTCCGACGCACTCAACGATTTCAGCGGCGCGTCCATCTCCAAGGTGGATATGCTCGTATTCGACCTGAGAAACTGCTCCTCCGGCAACATCGAGGTAGCGGCTCAGATCCTTGATATGCTTCTACCCGAGGGTGAGACCATCGCCGGCGTCGACAAGAATGGCAAGAGGACAGTCCTCTATACGTCCGACCAGAGCGAGATCAGCTACGATATCGCCGTTCTCGTAAACGGCAACACCTCGGGCGTTGCGGAGATTTTCGCTTCTACGCTCAACGCTTACGGCAAGGCGATCATCGTCGGTACAACCACGGCCGGCGACTGCGCTCAGACAGACGCAGTTCAGCTCTCTACAGGCGACTATGTTCTTATCCCCAATCTTTATTACGTGACAAAGGGTCAGCAGACTTATTCCACAACGGGCGTCGTTCCGACAAACGTTGTAGAGCTCAGCGCATCCGACCAGAAGTCCTACGACTCAGGCATGCTCGATCTCGCGTCCGACCCGCAGTTCCTCGCGGCAGTTAAGGGACTCGGCGTGAACGATGTTATCATGCCGGCAGGCATCTCGACCGATTCCGACAAGAAGAGCAGCGACAGCGACAAGAAGTCGTCCGACAGCGATTCCTCTGATTCCGATACAGAGTCGAGAAACCGCTCGTCCGATTCCGACTCCGACAAGCTCGACTCCGACTCTGATTCAGACCTCGGTCTTGATGCTCACTGGGACGACGACGAGTACTGGGAGAGCCAGTCCGGCCGCAGGAGCAACGATGACGACGAGAACTACTACGACGAGGATTACGACGACGGCTACGATTACGATTACAACGAAGACGAGGATTGGTAAGCCGCCAAATAAAAACAGATATTATGATAACAGCAGCGACTCCCATGCCGGGGTCGCTGTTTTGATAGGAGATAAATATGGATAGACTTATATTTGACGCACACTGCCACTACGACGATGATAAGTTTGACGAGGACAGAGACGAGCTGCTTTCATCGCTGCCCGAAAAGGGTGTTTACGCCGTCGTAACGAACGGTACTGATATAGCAACGTCAAAGACCTCGCTTGCGCTTGCGGAGAAATATCCGTTTGTCTATGCCGCCGTTGGTATTCACCCCGAGAGTGCCGAGGATACCAAAATGTTACGCATAGACGAGTACATCGAGACTATAGCCGAGCTTCTCACTCGTAAAAAGGCGGTCGCGCTCGGCGAGGTCGGGCTTGATTACTACTGGGATATACCCAAAGAGGAGCAGCACATCATTTTTGACAGGCAGCTTCGGCTTGCCGCCGACGTAAAAAAGCCGATCATAATTCACGACAGAGAGGCTCACGGCGATATGCTCGAATATCTCAAAAAGTACCGCCCGTTCGGGCTTTTGCACTGCTACAGCGGCTCGGTCGAAATGCTTAAAGAGGTGTTTCGCTATGGCGATATGATGATCTCGCTCGGCGGCACCGTTACGTTTAAAAACGCTAGAGTGCCGGTCGAGGTAGCGCGAGAGGTGCCGCTTGACAGGCTGCTGCTCGAGACCGACGCGCCGTACCTTGCGCCCGTACCGTTTCGCGGCAAGCGCTGTGACAGCTCACTCATAGCCCACACAGCACAGCGAATAGCCGAGATAAGAGGCATGACCGCCGAGGATGTTCTGAAATATACGAAGGAGAACGCCTGCCGCTTCTACGGCGTGGAATAACAAGGTAATGAAAAGCCCCCGATGCTTAAGCACCGGGGGCTTTTCTTAGCAGTGTATGTCTGTCATTGCATTGTGCTTGCCGCACATTGTTTTTTCAGATATTTCGTACCCTTAAGCTGCGATCGACATTTCGAGTGCTGTAAGAGCGTCTGCGATGTCGATCTCGCCGGAACCGTCAACGTCTGCTGCGAGGAAATTGAAATTCTCGCTGTCGCCGAGCTTCTGCGCAAGATAGCGCTGGATCGCAAGAGCGTCTGCCGAATCAGTAACGCCGTCACCGTTTACATCGCCTGTAACGATCTTAACGTCTTCAGACTCTGTTTTGTCGGAGCTTTTCTCGGACTCGGACTCGGACTCGGACTCGGACTCGGACTCGGACTCGGACTCGGACTCGGACTCGGACTCGGACTCGGACTTCTTGTCGTCGTCTGTCTTTGCCTCTTCGGGCTCAGCCTTGACGTCTTCGTCTGTCTCGTCGTCAGCGGCTTCGCTTACTGTTTCTTCTTCAACAGTAGGCTCTTCCTCGATAACGACTTCCTCTGTATCCTCAATGATCTCGCTGTCTTCCTCTTCCTCCTGTACGGCCGGCTGTACAAGCTCCTGTACAGGCTCGGGGTCAGCCGCTACGGAAGCCGTGCTGTTATAAGCCGGAGTAGCGTAGCCAAGGATATCGCCGTAGCTGAGGGGGTAGCTTACGTTGTAAACAGCCTCGTTGTAGTTACCCTCGATAGAGTAAACGTTGCTGTCGTCGGAGCCTGTTACAAGACCCACATGATAGATGTTGCCGTAAGATGAATAGAAGATCAGGTCACCTGCCTGCGGAGCATAGCTGCCGGCATAATGGAACCTGCCCTGAGAGATGAACCAGTCGGCGCCTGCGGAGCAAAGAGCGAAGCTTGGGAAGACATCGGTGCTTACGCCTGCCTGGTTAGCACACCAGGACACGAACATTGCACACCAGTCGGAGTAGGGCAGACCGTACCAGTCGCCATACTTAGTGTAGCCGTCGCCGCCCTCGCCGTAGCCTACCTGTGTAGAAGCTACGCCAACGATATCGGAAGCCTGATTGCCCGAGTTGTTGTGTGAGTTCTCATAGATAGCACGAACCGAAAGGCCCAATGCGGAGATTGCCAATGCAACGATCAAAGACATACATACCACTAATTTAAGTGTTTTACTGTTTTTTACCATTGGTATCCACCGTCTTTCCCGGAAGTATGCCCCCGCAAAGGGCAGACTTTCCGTGTTTTCATGTATTATTCTACCATATTTCCGAAAAAATAGAAACGGTTTTTCTGCACAAAAAGTGTTACAGTTTCGTCTCTCTTCGGTCTTTGAAAAGCCAGCAAACCCGCATCAAATCTGCGTTTTTGGCGTTTTAAATTCCTTTCGGGAAGCAAAAAAAGGTCTGAAATTTTAAATTTCCTCACACTTTGTTCAAAGTAAGCTCGATTATTTTCAAAGAATTATTTACGATTTATTCATAAATCAGGACGATTTGCAGAACAAAAATCGAGTCGTTCTAATATTACGATGTATCAGTTGAAAACTTATAGTTGAAATTCACAAAGGTTTGTAACCTTTGTGGCGGCGTTTCCCTTGCGGAATTATGTATTTTAAAGTTAAAATTGGCTGAGTGACAAATTTGTCGAATAAATTTTAGTTAAATTGGCTAATAAAAAATGGAAAAGGCTGGCAAAAAGGTCCTTTAAAACGCTCAAATGTAAAATTTTTGTAACCTTTTGGAAACAAAACGTACAGGTCCAACGCTCAAAGGCTTCTGTCAGAGCATATCGACCGTCAGCGGGGACGTGTTTTTACAAGATCTGCTCACAAACGCCAAACTGCCGAAAAAATGGCGCTTCCCGGAAGCTTTGACAGTGGGAGTTTGTTTTTTGAAAGGCGCACTCAAACCGGAGAGCATATCGCCGTTTCGGACACACAGCTCAAATAAAAGTTACAAATCGTCATTTTTCGATTGACAGCAGTCTTTATATTATGATATAATCATATTGCTTATACAAAAGATACTTTTACCGTAATTTAATATAACTTAGTTCAAATTTAATATGTTACCCAATTGATTGTTTGAGGAAGTAGTTTTATGGAAAAGATGAATGTACGCAAAATCGTCCTTATGTTTGCGGACGCCTTTATCGTGCTTTTGAGCGGCGTACTCACAAGCTTTATACTTTCGTTCTTTTATTTCTGGACGAACCCGATGCTCGGTTATTCCCGTCAAAGCCTTATCATATATATGCTTATCAACGTATTGATGTGCTTCTTCTCTCTTTACGTGTTCGGAGCATATAATAAGCTTTGGCGGTATTTTGACGCTAAAGACTATCTCTCCTGCATCGCCGGAATGTTAGTGGGCAACGGTATCACTGTTTTGCTGGCAAACGCGTTCAACGCTCAGCCAAAATGGCAATATATCCTTATTTCATACGCTATCGGTACGGTCGGCATCATTCTTTTCCGCTTCATATTCCGCCAGACGTTCTTAACGATCGCCGTTGACGGCAAGAAGTACCAGAAGCAGCGCACGATGATAATCGGCGCGGGCAAGGCCTGCCAGATGATCCTGAAGGAGATCAAAAATTCCGTAAACGATCCGAAAAACCCAGCCCACAAATACGAGCCTGTCTGTATTGTAGACGACGACCCTGACAAGCAGGGTACGAGCATTATGGGGATCCCCGTAAGAGGTACTACGAAGGACATCGCAAAGTGGTGCAGAAAAGAGGCTGTTGACCTCATTATCCTTGCGATCCCGTCGCTCGACGAGAAGGACCGCAAGCGCATTCTCGACATTGCCAGCGAAACGAGCTGCAAGATAAAGATAATCCCTTACCTCACGCAGATGCTCGCCGACGACAACGGCAACACGCAGATCATGTCGAAGGCACAGGATATCAAGATCGAAGACCTTCTCGGCAGAGAGCCGGTAAGATTCGACAGCCAGGACGTAAAGCGTTTTATCTCCGGCAAGGTCTGCATGGTAACGGGCGGCGGCGGCTCGATCGGCTCGGAGCTTGTTCGCCAGATCTGCAAGTATGACCCGAAGCAGATCATTATCGTCGATATATATGAAAATAACGCTTACGAGATCCAGCAGGAGCTTTACATGGACTACGGCAAGGATAAGGTCAACCTTGTAACGCTCATAGCTTCCGTTCGCGATTACGACAAGATGAACCTCATCTTCAAGACGTACCGACCGAACATCGTATTCCACGCAGCTGCTCACAAGCACGTTCCGCTTATGGAGACGGTGCCTGAGGAGGCTGTAAAGAACAATATCTTCGGTACGTTCAACTGCGCAACGCTTGCGGAGTACTACGACGTTGAGAAGTTCGTGATGATCTCGACCGACAAGGCGGTAAACCCGACGAACGTCATGGGCGCCACAAAGCGCTGCTGCGAAATGATAATCCAATACATGGCGCAGAACTACACGAAGACGGAGTTCGTAACGACGCGCTTCGGCAATGTTCTCGGCAGCAACGGCTCGGTCATCCCGCTTTTCAGGCGTGAGATCGAGACGGGCAAGCCTGTTACTGTAACCCACCCCGATATCATCCGTTACTTCATGACGATCCCGGAGGCGGTATCGCTCGTGCTTCAGGCGGGCGCAATGGCTCACGGCGGCGAGATCTTCGTGCTCGATATGGGCGAGCCTGTCAAGATAGTTACGCTTGCGGAAAACCTTATCAGAATGTATGGCAAGGTGCCGTATCAGGACGTTGAGATCAAGTTCACAGGTCTTCGTCCCGGAGAAAAACTCTATGAAGAGCTTCTTATGAACGAAGAGGGTCTGACAGAGACGGAAAACAAAAAGATCTTTATCGGCACCCAGATCGAGATAAAGCCCGAGGTCTTCCTCGGCGAACTTCAGGAGCTTAAAGAGGCTGCAAACGGCAACGACAGCGACCTCACCGTAAAGCTGCTCTCGCAGATCGTGCCGACCTTCCACCACAAGCTCAACGAGGGCGGCAGCGCCGAAGAGCAAGAGAAGGAGCATCAGGCGGAGGAAGAAGCCAAAAACCAAAAGGAAAAAAGCATAGAAAAGCCGGCAGCCGAGGTAAGTCTGGCTCAGAAAACGCCGCAAGGCTCAAAGAAGAAAAAGGCTCGTGCCAAAAAGAATAAATAACGGTAAATTTACCGATCAGAAACCGGAGGAAATCAGTTATGTGCGGAATAGTAGGTTATGTCGGACACAGAGATGCTTCCGACGTGCTTGTAAGCGCCCTCACACGCCTCGAATACAGAGGCTATGACTCTGCGGGGATCGCAGTTTTTGAAGACGGCAAGATAAACGTTGCAAAGTCGAAGGGAAAGCTTAAGGACCTTATCGACAAAATGGCCAATGAAGGCAAGCCTAAGGGCTGCGCCGGCATAGGACATACACGTTGGGCGACTCACGGCGAGCCCTCCGACGTAAACTCCCACCCCCACAGCGGCGCAAAGGTTACGCTTGTTCACAACGGCATTATCGAGAACTACAAGGAGCTTAAAAACTTCCTTATCCAGGATGGCAGAACGTTTTTGAGCGATACTGACACCGAGGTCGTGGCGCAGCTTCTCGACCATTACTATACATATATCAGCGACCCGATAAAGGCGATCATCAGAACAACTCAGGACCTTAGCGGAAGCTTTGCCCTTGGCATCGTCTTTGAGGATTACCCCGATACCGTTTTCGCCGTAAGGCGAGAAAGCCCGCTCGTTATCGGCGTCGGCAAGGACGAGAGCTTCATTGCCTCAGATGTTCCCGCTATCATCGAGTACACGAAGGATTACTACCTTCTCGAGCACGACGAGGTCGCAGTTCTCAGCCACGACGGCATAAAGGTTTACGATACGCACTACCGCCCGATCGTGAAGACTCTCAAAACCGCCGACTGGGACGTTGACGCAGTCGGCAAGGGCGGCTACCCGCACTACATGATAAAAGAGATCAACGAGCAGCCGACGGCTATCAAAAACACGGTAACGCCGAGAGTTACCGACGGTATGCCGAACCTTGAGGAGTGCAACATCAACCCCGAGGCGCTCAGAAAAATAAGAAATATCTTCATCGTTGCCTGCGGAACGGCTATGCATTCCGGCATGGTCGGCAAGTACGTCATGGAGGAGATCGCGCGCACGCACGTAACGGTCGATATTGCCAGCGAGTTCCGCTACAGGAACCCGATCATCGGCGAGGGCGATCTTATCATAATCGTTTCCCAGAGCGGCGAGACTGCCGACAGCCTTGCTGCGATGCGCCTTGCAAAGGAAAAGGGCGCAAAAACGCTTGCCATCGTAAACGCAATGGGCAGCACGATCGCGCGCGAGGCCGATATGCTCATCTACACCCACGCAGGCCCCGAGATCTCGGTCGCTTCGACAAAGGCATATATGGTGCAGCTTTCCGTTATGTATCTCTTCGCTTTCGAGCTTGCTTTCGCAAAGGGCATGATCGACGAGGAGAAATACAAATACTACACCTCGAAGCTGCTTGAAACGCCCGATATGGTCGCAAAGGTGATCGAATCCTCGACAGAGATCGCGCAGAAGATCTCGACTCAGCTCATCACCGCAGACAGCCTGCTCTACATCGGCAGAGGTCTTGACTACGCTCTCAGCATGGAGGGCAGTTTAAAGCTCAAAGAGATCTCGTATATCCACTCCGAAAGCTACGCAGCAGGCGAGCTTAAGCATGGCACGATCTCGCTCATCACGAAGGATATGCCCGTTATCGCCGTAGCTACGCAGTCGAGGCTCTTTGAAAAGACCGTCAGCAACATCAAGGAGGTAAAGGCTAGAGGAGCAAAGGTCATCATGATCTGCAAGGAGGGCGACGATATCCCCGCAGATGTAGCCGACTTTGTGCTCAAGGTCCCGACCTTCGAGGAGATCCTGCTCCCGATGCTCGTTTGCGTACCTCTCCAGCTTATCGCATATTATACGGCGGTACAGAGGGGCAACGACGTTGACCAGCCGAGAAACCTTGCAAAGTCGGTAACGGTGGAGTAAGATGCTGGTTTTGACGCAGTCGGGCGAGGCTCTCGCAGAGGTCGTTCATGTTTACCTTTCTGAGATGGTCGGTTCAAGCGACTACTACATCTTCGGAACGTGCGCCGGTCACGGAATGTTTTCCGGCTCGAAGCTCACGCTTGGCGTCTACAAGTCGAAGGAAGAGGCTAAAAACCAGCTTTCCGAGATGACCGGCTTTTTCGCCGAGAAGCCGAGCGGTGTATACAAAATGAAATGACAGCTTCCGGTCGGACGCAGCCCTGCACCGACCGGAGCTTTTTTCGTAAGCTTTTTCGTATAAAAAAATAAACACTATCGCCGGTTAATTTACCGAAGTATAAGTGAAAATGCCTATTGAAAAAATTGCCGCATAATGATATAATCAAATCGCTTATGATTATATTTAATTGTATAAGTGAAAATCCGCGCAGGCTCGGACAGCGGCTTGGTCAGACGCCGCAGAGCGAGAGCCGGATCAGGCGCGGAAAAGGTCTGATTTTAAAGAAAGAAGGATGTGGTTATTTTTGACGAAGATGAGATTCTTTAAAGATTTCAAAAGATTTTTCAATTACGTAGTCTTCGCATCAAAAGCAGAGCTTAATTCGGAGGTCGCCGATTCGTTTTTGAGTTGGCTTTGGTGGTTCCTCGATCCGCTGCTTTATATGCTTGTTTATTCGTTTATTGCTGTCGTCGTATTTAAGAGCGGCGTTCAGTATTTCCCTGTTTTTGTATTCCTCGGACTGAATACGTGGACCTTCTTCTCTAAGACCGTCAAGTCGAGCGTCAAGCTCGTTTCGGCGAAGAAAAATATCGTTACAAAGGTTTATGTTCCGAAGTTTATGTTCGTCTTCGAGAAGATAGGCGTTTACGGCTTCAAGATGATAATCTCGAATCTGCTTGTGGTTATTACGATGATCGGCTACAAGGTGCCGCTCACATGGCGCGTTCTGTGGATCATCCCGATTACGATAGTTCTCGTTGTTGTAACGTTTGGCATCAGTACGATAATCATGCACTTCGGTGTATTTGTAGAAGACCTGCTTAATGTTATAACGGTCGTTCTTCAGCTTGGTTTCTACCTTTCCGGTATCTTCTACTCGATCGAGTCGATCGGTAAGAATATCAAGGGACGAGTTCCCGATCCTTACGGCACCCTTCTTGTGAAGCTGAATCCGATGGCTTTGTTGATAACCGATCTCAGAAGAGTGCTTCTCTACGGCGAGAATCCTCACTGGGTAATGCTTATCGCGTGGTTCGTTGCAGGGCTTCTGATGTCGTTCGTAGGAGTGCAGATCATTTATAAATTTGAAAACAGCTATGTAAAGGTGATTTGATCATGTCAGATGTTATGGATAATGCTATTACGGTGTCTGATGTAAAGATCAGATACAGAATGTTTAAAAAGATATCGCTGCTGAAAACGCTCCTTGCGCCGTACAAGTACAAAAAGACTGAGCTTTTTGAGGCTGTAAAGGGCGTAAGCTTCGAAGTGCCGAAGGGGCAGATCCTCGGTATCGTCGGCAAGAACGGCAGCGGCAAGTCTACGCTTTTGAAGGCGATCGCCGGAATCTTCTCGCCCGACGAGGGTAAGATCGACCTTCACGGTCACTCCGTTTCGCTGCTTTCTATCGGCGTAGGCTTCCAGCCCAAGCTCAGCGGCAGAGAGAATATTTACCTCTCCGGTCTGCTCCTCGGCTTCAACAGGGATCAGATCAACGAAAAGCTTGACGAGATAATCGAGTTCTCAGAGCTTGGCGATTTTATCGACCGCCCTGTAAAGACTTACTCGAGCGGTATGTACTCGAAGCTTGCGTTCTCAATTACGGCTATCCTCGAGACCGAGATCATGCTCATCGACGAGGTGCTTTCCGTAGGCGACGCAAAGTTCAAAAAGAAGAGCTACGAGAAGATGAGAAGTCTTATCACGAACGCTGACAGAACGGTCGTGATAGTATCTCACAGCTCGGAGACTCTGAGCCAGCTCTGCGATACTATCCTCTGGCTCCATGAGGGCGAGATCAAGATGCAGGGCTCGTGCGATGAGGTGCTTCCGAAGTACGAAGAGTTCATGTCTTAATCGGAGCTTTTTATGCAGAGATTCAAAGAAAAGCTAAAGCAGGTAAAGCCGCGGGACTATTTCCATATCCTGCTGTTTTTGCTCGCGTTCCCGATAGCTATGGTCTACCGGCTGTTTCGCCGTGACCTCTGGCTCATCTGCGACAACGGCGTCGAAGCCTCAGACAACGGCTACTGGCTGTTTGAGTATATCTGCCGCGAGCACCCCGAGCAGGACTGCGTCTACGCCGTCAATAAAGACAGCCGCGACCGTGCGAAGGTCGAGCGCCTCGGGAAAACGGTCGCCTACGGCACGTTTTCCCACTGGATTCTTTACCTCGCTGCAAGGGTGAACATCAGCTCGCAAAAGGGAGGAAAGCCGAACTTTGCCGTCTGCTACCTTCTCGAGGTCTACGGGCTACTTAAAAACTGCCGTGTCTTTTTGCAGCACGGCGTGATCCTTACCGACATAGAGTTCCTTTATTATGAAAACACGAAAATGGATATGTTCGTTACGAGCACATACCGCGAGTGGGAGTATGTAAATTCCCGCTACGGCTATCCCGAGGGCGTTGTACAGCTTCTCGGGCTTGCCCGTTTCGACAGGCTCCACGAATTCGAGACCGTGCCGAATCAGATACTTATTATGCCGACGTGGCGGGACTGGCTCGGGACGAACGCTCTCGCGAAGGATCCTGAAAAGGACAAAGCGAACTTCACTTCCAGCGAGTATTTCAAGCGGTGGAGCGCCGTTATCGGAAGCGAACGCCTTAAAGAGATCTGCCGCAAGTACGGCTGCACCGTGATGTTTTGCCCTCACAGAGACACGCAGCGCTTTATCGGCTGCTTTAAGACGGATAACCCGTACCTCACGGTATGCGACTACGACCACTACAATGTGCAGGAGCTTATGAAAAGCTCAGCATTTATGATAACAGACTATTCCAGCGTGCAGATCGACTTTGCGTATATGAAGAAGCCGCTGGCATATTTTCATTTTGATTATAAGGACTACACCGAACGCCACTACCACATGGGCTACTACAACTACGAAAACGATGGCTTCGGCCCTGTTTTTGAGGACGAAAACTCGCTTCTCGGCTACGTTGAGCAGGCGGCGCGCGGCGGCTTTATAAACGACGAAAAGTACCTTGCAAGGCACAAGGCGTTCTTTACGCTTTACGACGCCGAGAATTGCAAAAGAAACTACGAGGCGATAAAAGAACGCTATTCAAAATAGATCCGGGGCAGGTATCGGTTATGAGCGAAGCAGAAAGCAAGCCTATTGATTTTGTTATGATATGGGTCGACGGCAGCGATAAAGCGTGGAGAGCGGAAAAATCGCGCTACGACGGCAGCGGCCCGGAGACGTCCGACAGCGAAGTGCGTTTTCGCGACTGGGACAATTTGCAGTATTGGTTCAGGGGAGTCGAGAAATTCGCCCCGTGGGTCAACAAGATCCACTTTGTAACGTGGGGGCATCTGCCGAAGTGGCTCGACACGTCGAATCCGAAGCTCCACATCGTCAACCACCGCGACTATATACCCGAAAAATATCTGCCAACGTTCTCGTCGCATACGATCGAGCTGAACCTTCACAGGATAGAGGGGCTTGCCGAACGCTTTGTCTATTTTAACGACGACACATTCATCACGGCTCCCACCACCTCCGAGGACTTCTTCAAGAACGGCGTTCCATGCGACACGGCGGCGCTTGACTGCATCTGCTTTCAGCACGACAGCGCCGGCTTTTTCAACGGAGCCGACGTAAACGTCATCAACGACCACTTCAATAAAAAAGAAACGATAAAAAAGAACCGGGGCAAGTGGCTGAGCCTCAAAAACGGAGCAAGGAACGTTCTGCGCACCGTTCTGCTGACGCCGTGGGGCTACTTCCCCGGCTTTTATTATCAGCATACGCCCAACAGCTTTCTGAAAAAGACGTTTGAAACGGTCTGGAAGAAGGAGGGCGAAGTCCTTGACAGGACGTGCTGCGATAAATTCCGTCAGATAGGCAACGTCAACCAGTGGCTGATGAAGTTCTGGCAGCTTGCGGAAGGAAATTTCGAGGTAAGGCGCGACAGCTTTGCCTATTGCTACCATATAAAAGAAGACAATTACGCTGCGCTTTTAGAGGATATCCCCTCTATGAGGCACAGGATGATATGCATAAATGACACTGCGGATACGCTCGACTTTGAGACGAAGAAGGAGGGCGTAAGGGAGGCGCTTCAAAAGCTGTTGCCGGAGCGCTGCTCGTTTGAAAAGAAATGATCGCAAAATAAAAACGGCAAGGGGGAAAGAAAATTGTCGAAGAAGAAGAGAAGGAGCGAAAAGCGCGCGGCGGAAAAGGCTAAAACTGCCGGCAAAGAGCCGAATAAGGCAGAAGATCAAAGCGCCGCCGAGGCACTCGAGCCTGTAAAAGCCGAAACGCAGAGCGCCCCGAAGGCGGAGCCGGAAAAAGCCGTCGAACCCGAGAAGAGCAAGAAAGACAAACCCGCAAGAACTGTAAAGAACGTGAGGGAGGAGCCGGAAGTCGGCAATACAAAGATATTCCTTCTGCTTTCCTTCCTTGTGCCTTTTCTTGTTCTGGGCGTTGTTTTCGCGAGAGCGAAGATATATCCCTTCGGCGACCGGCAGGTGCTTTATTCCGACTGCAAGCAGCAGTATCTGCCGTTTTTGAAGGAGTTCCAGCGCAAGCTTAAAAGCGGCGAATCGCTGTTTTACAGTTGGCACAGCGGCATGGGAACAAACTTCCTTTCCATGATCGGCTACTACATTTCAAGCCCGCTGAACTTTCTCAGCATTTTTGTACCTGTCAAGTATATAAGAGAGGCGTTGGCTGTCTTTATAATGATAAGGGTCGGCTGCGCCAGCCTCTTTACGGCGATGTTCCTGAAGCACGTTTACCGCCGCAACGACCTTTCGCTCGTTGCATTCGGCTGCTGCTACGCCTTCTGCGATTTCATCATGGGCTACTACTGGAACACGATCTGGCTCGACAGCGTGGCGCTGCTGCCGCTCGTTGCGCTCGGTGTTTACTGCGTTGTGCGCGAGGGCAAATTCAAGATCTACGTTATCTCGCTTGCGTTTGCGTTCCTTTCGAGCTACTATATCGGATACATGATCTGCGTTTTTGTGGTATTGTGGTTCATCGTTCAGAGCTTTATCAAGAAGTTCAAGCTTGAGACGTTCCTGAAGGATATCCTTAGAATGGCGTGCTATTCGCTCATCGCGCTTGCGATGACGCTGCCGGTAACGCTCGCATCTTATTTGCAGCTGCAAAACACGGTCAGCGCGGACGACACCTTCCCCGAAAAGCTTGAGGTCTACAATAACTTCATGAAGCTTTTGGCAAATCTGCTCAGCTTCCATGAGCCTACAACGATGGAGGGTCTGCCGAATATCGGAACGGGCGTGATCTGTATTCTTATGCTCGTCATCTTCGTCCGCTCGAAGGACATTCAGAAGGGCGAGAAGATCTCCCTGCTCTCCCTGCTGGTGCTGCTATTTGTCAGCCTCAACATCAACGCGCTCGACTACATCTGGCACGGCTTCCATTTCCCGAACCTTATCCCATACCGCTTTGCGTTCCTGTTCAGCTTTGTATTCATCGTTATCGCCTACAGGGCGTTCACGGTATTTGTCGAGCTTGACAAAACAGACATCATCGGTATGTGCATTGTGACGATCGTGATGGTCTGCATAAGCGTCTTCTACCTAGATAAAAAGGCTATCATCGGCAGCCTTATAGCAGCGGCACTCTACATCATCTTTATGACGCTCTATGAGCTTGACCTGATCGACAGGCGGCTGCTTGTTATGGCGGTAAGCCTTGCGATCATCGCGGAGATGTGCTTTGAGGCAAGCGTCGGCGTAAGCACCGTAGGCACGACCTCATGGAAGGATTACCCCGCAAACGAAGAGGCGGTAGAGGAGCTTGTGGACTACGCCAACGAGCAAAACGGCGGCGACCTTTTCCGCATAGATCAGACGTATTACTCCACGAAAAACGATGGCATGATCTACGGCTACAACAGTGCGGGGCAGTTCTCGTCGACGTCCTATAAGACGCTGATCGACTTTACGAGCGATTTCGGTCTTGTTTCAAAGCGTTCAAGCTTCCAATATCTGCTGACGTCGCCCGTCGTATCAATGTTCCTGAATGAAAAGTATATCATTGCGCGCGATGGCTACATCGGCGGCGAAAGCTCCCTCGAGGAGTACAAAAAGTCGACCAACGGATTGGTTACGATGTACGAAAATAAATACTATCTGCCGATCGGCTATATGGCTGAAAGCGGAATAGTTTCCCCCGATCTTTCAAAGGATACTGTCTTTGAGGCACAGAACGCTGCGTTCTCCGGCGCGACAGGCGTAAACAAGGACGTTTATACAATGCTTGAGCCGTCGTCATTCGACTGCTTGAATTTCGGTCATGAAAAGCTCTCCGACGGCTTTTATTCTTACACTCTGCCGGCAGGTCAGACTACGGGCGAGATCAACGTTACCTATACAGCTCCGCAGGACGGTATGCTCTACGCGTGGGCAAATGTCAAGTCGAGCGAAAAAGTACACATCCAGAGCACTGACATCAGCCACGACTACGTTATCGAGGCGCAGCGCTACGTTTTCCCGATCGGCTATTATAAAAAGGGCGATGCCGTTATCCTCAGCGTCGACGCCGAAAAGAGCGCGACGAATAAGATCGCTGTGGCTGCTCTCAACAGCGATGTTCTCGACGAGGGCTACGCAAAGCTTGCCGACGAGATGCTTTCGTCCGTAAAGTACAGCAGTACAAAGGTCGAGGGGACGATCAGCGCCAAAGAGGATGGCGTGTTCATGACGTCTATCCCGTATGAAAAGGGATGGACTCTCCTTGTCGACGGTCAAAAGACCGAGACCAGGGCTGCGATGGGGGCTTTCATCTGCGCCGACCTCGCCAAGGGCGACCACACGATAACGCTCACCTATATGCCCGAGGGCTTTGTACCGGGCCTTGCGGGATCGATAGCTGCGCTACTTGTTTTCGTTTTCCTTTGTGTAAACGAAGCGCTTGCCAAAAAGGGCAGACCTATCGTCAGCGTCAGTCTGTATGACGCGCCGAGCGAGACTTAAAAAGAGAAAAGCTTATTGCTCCAATCGAGGGCTTTTAAGGAAAAGATCTTAACGGATCTACTGCCGCACGGTTTCATTGCGCGGCAAGGTATATTATAGATTTATATCATTTACAAAGGAGGGAAAGGAATGGATCTTATATCTATAGTTGTGCCGTGTTACAACGAAGAGGAGTCTATGCCCCAGTTTTACAGGGAGGTGACGAAAGTCGTTGATACTATGAACGTCGAGATGGAGATCATCTTTGTTGACGACGGCTCGAAGGACAGAACGCTGGCCGTTGCGCGCAAGCTTCACGAGCTTGACAAAAGAGTGAGGTACATCTCCTTTTCCCGGAATTTCGGCAAAGAGGCGGGTATGCTGGCGGGGCTGAAGGCTGCCAAGGGCGACTTTGTAGCTGTGATGGACGCCGACCTTCAGGACCCTCCCTCGCTGCTTCCGGAGATGTATGAGGCGGTCACGACGGGCGGCTTCGACTGCGCCGCAACGCGCCGCACCACTCGAAAGGGCGAGCCGCCGATACGCTCGTTTTTCGCGCGTATGTTCTACAGGATCATAAACAGGATCAGTGACGCCAACATCGTTGACGGCGCAAGGGATTACCGCCTTATGAAAAGAAAGATGGTCGACGCAGTGCTTTCGATGGAGGAGTACAACCGCTTCTCAAAGGGCATTTTCGGTTGGGTCGGCTTTAAGACAAAGTGGATAGAATACGTCAACGTTGAGCGCGTTGCCGGCGAGACGAAGTGGTCGTTCTGGAAGCTGTTCAAGTATTCCGTCGAGGGTATCGTCGCTTTCTCGACAACGCCGCTGTACATATCGTCTGTCATGGGTTTTATCGTCTGCATCGTGGCGTTCATCATGGCGTGCTTCTACGGGATCAAGGCGCTTATCTTCGGTGATCCTGCCGCGGGCTTCCCTACGATGGTTTGTATCATGCTTTTTCTGGGCGGCATCCAGCTTATTGGCATCGGCGTTCTCGGAATGTACCTCTCAAAGACATACCTCGAGACGAAGCACCGCCCGATCTTCATAATCCGCGAGACGGAAAGCGATGGAGAAAACTCCGAAAAATAGCAAAATCAGGCGGCAGGCTCGGCTTGCCGCTCTTTTGTTTTATGGTCACATAATCCGCGATAAAACGGCGCAAAATTTTGGCGGCAAAAGAGTGACAAAATTTACAAAAAAGTTTCAATTTCCGTTGAATTTGAAACCGTTTTGTGATATGATAGTACATAGGTGCTAAATAGCATTAAAAACTGCTTAAAATGAATTAAAGAAATTAATATATGTATGAGATATATGGGAGGAAAGCGCGAGCATGAGCACATATAAGACGAGGAGTATGCCGAAATCAAGACCCAAAACAAAAACTAAAGCAAAAACGAAAACAAAGGCGAGGTCAAAGCCGAAGCATGCTTCGCAGCACAGCTACGGCGGGCTTATCGCGTTCATCGTTATACTTGTGCTGCTTGTCGCGGCATACGGCGCCGCAGGCTTCTACTTTTCGCAGCACTTCCTGCCCGGAACAACGATCAACAACACCGACGTTTCGCTGATGTCTCTTGATCAGGCGAAGGGCGTTCTCATCGATTCCTCCAAGAACTACAAGCTGACGCTCGTTGAGCAGGATTTCAACAAGGAGGTTATCAACGGCAGCGACGTCGGCATAAATGCGGTTGTTTCCGACAGCTTCGATGATCTTCTTGATATCCAGTCCGGCCTTATGTGGGCGCTTAATATTCTCGAAAATAACGACATTACTCTGGACGAGGGAGTTATCACCTATAATTATGACGATGAGCTTCTTGAGGGAGTTATCGACGAGCTTGAATGTGTCGATCCGCAGTACCCGATTCAGGTCAAAAACGCAGAGATCGTCCTTTCCGACGGCAAATTCGTTATCTCTCCCGAAAGCGTCGGCAATGTGGCTCACAGAGACGAGCTTGACAAGGCTATAAAAGCGGCTATAGTTTCTCAGACGGAATCTATAGACCTCGAAGCCGAGGGGATCTACGATATGCCCGAGATCTACTCCGACGACCCGGATCTTCTCTCTCAGAAGGCTCTTTACGACGAGATTAACGACATGGTCATCACGCTGAAGTTCGGTTCCAAGAATGTTCCGATAGGCGTTAAAACGACGAGCAGCTGGATAAAGTCCGACAAGCAGAGCGACGGCAGCTACCAGCTTGGCGTAAACGACAAGAAGATACAGGAGTACGTCAAAAACCTTGCGAATACCTACGATACCTACGATAAAACGAAGTTCTTTAACTCTCACGCCGGCAACGTCATCGAGATAACGACGGGCGACTACGGCTGGATGCTCGACCAGGAGTACGTTGTCGAGCAGCTCCATGCCCTCGTTTTAAAGAAGCAGTCGGTCACGATCGACCTCACTGACGGCAGCGAGGAGAGCAACAAGTGGTGGTACAGGAAGGCTGTAGCCTACGACACCGAGGGCAGCGGATACTACGGCAATACATACGCAGAGGTAAGCATTGCCGAGCAGCATATGTGGCTCTATCAGAACGGCGTAGTAACGCTGGAGACCGACGTCGTGACCGGAAACCCCAACCTCGGCAACTCAACGCCGCAGGGCGCGTTCCGTATCCGTTATCACCAGGCGCCCGCTACGCTTCGCGGCCCCGGATATGTGACAGAAGTTGCCTACTGGATGGTCTTTGCCGACGACGTAGGCTTCCACGACGCAACATGGCAGCCGTATTTCGGCGGTTCGCTCTACCTTTCAAACGGCTCTCACGGCTGCGTTAATATGCCGCTGGGCAAGGCAGGCGAGCTTTATGGGCTTATCTACGATGGTATGCCGGTGTTCGTATATTGATAATATGCATCTGTTGTGGATTTTCGTTAATGTTGAGCAATTATTTCTTTAAATCTGTATAATCGTTGTACAAAAATTAAACTTGATATTTTAAGGAAAAAGTGATAGAATAATATAGTAAAGATTTTTAATGTAAGGAGTGGGTTCACAAAGCCCGCTCCTTTGTATTTATCGGAGGGATTTTATGGCAAAGAAGAAGGGCGGTACAACGGTCGAAGCCGTAACGGCGGTCGTTGAGCCGATCGTCGAGGGCCTCGGGCTGCGGCTTTGGGACGTTCGCCTCGTTAAAGAGGGTGCGTCGCTTTACCTGCGTGTCTTTATCGACAAGGACGATGGCGTAATGATCGACGACTGTGAAGCGGTGAGCCGCGCGATAGACGGTCCGCTCGACGAGCTTGACCCCGTCGACGGCGAATATACGCTTGAGGTGTGCTCGCCCGGCATCGAGCGCGAGCTTATAAAAGACGAGCACTTCGAGCAGTTCATTGGCGCCGATGTAATGGTAAAGATGATCCGCCCGATCGATGGCATAGGCAGAGAATTCTGCGGCAAGCTCAAGGCTTACAGCAAGCCCGACATAACGATCGAAGACCACAGCGGCGAAAACGAGGTGACCTTCGCCAGGAAGGAAGCCGTTTACGTAAAGCTCGACGACTTCGATTGATCGCTTCAAAACCATTTTCACTATATATATTTTGCGAAAGGACAGATCAACAAAATGGCTAAGAAAAAGATCTCAGATAAGCAGGACGATATTAAGGATATGTTCGCCGCCATGCACGAGCTGGAAAAGACCAAGGGTATCCCGGTCGATATGCTTCTCGAAAACGTGGAGCGCTCCATCGAGAAGGCGTGCAAAAGCAACTACAACAACGACGACGTCGTTTTCAACGTTGACCTTGACAACGGAGTTTTTGAGGCTTTTATCAGAAAGACGGTAGTCGAAGAGGTCACAGACCCCAACCGCGAGATCGAGCAGCATGAGGCGCTTGAGATCGACCCCAACGTTGGCATCGGAGAGAAGGTAAGAATCCAGATCGACACAAAGAAGCTCGGCAGGATTTCCGTTCAGAACGCAAGGAGCGTCATCCGCCAGGGGATAAGAGACAAGGAGCGCGAGATCACGCTCGACGAGTTCAGAAAGAAGAGCAAGGAGATCGTTACGGCTCTCGTTGAGAACATCGACCCCGAAACGGGCAACGCAACGATCCGCATCGGCAAATCGATCGCAACTCTCCCGAAGTCGGAGCAGGTCGGCATTGAGGAACTTAAAGAGGGCGACAGCGTAAAGGTCTACATCGCAGAGGTACGCGAGAACGACCCGACGAAGAAGAAACCCAGAGGCCCCAGAGCCGTTATCAGCAGAACGAGCAACGACTTTGTAAGGCGTCTGTTTGAGCTTGAGGTGCCTGAAATCTACGACGGCACAGTCGAGATCATGGCAGTAGCAAGAGAGGCAGGCTCGAGAACTAAGCTTGCGGTACAGAGCAAAAACCCGAATGTCGATTCCGTCGGCGCCTGCATCGGTACGAGAGGTATCCGTGTGGCGAAGATCGTCGAGGAGCTTGGCGGCGAGAAGATCGATATCGTTGAATATAAAGAGGATCCCGCACAGTTCATCGCGGCGGCGCTCTCTCCGGCGACGGTAGTAAGCGTTGTGCTCAACGACGAAGAGACGAACGAGTGGCGTGTAACGGTGCCTGACGGTCAGCTTTCGCTCGCCATTGGCAACAGGGGGCAGAACGCAAGGCTTGCGGCAAGGCTGACGGGCTGCAAGATCGACATTCGCCCCGAAAGCGGCTTCTACGGCGACGGCGAAGACGACGAGAGCGTTGTTGCTGACGATGACGAGCAGATCATCGCAGACGACCTCACCGAGAATATCGACGCGCTTGAAGACGAGGCTGCAAGCGGCAGCGACGAATAATCTTCAAGAAGGGCGGAATGACATTGGTTAAGAAAAAGGTGCCTTTGAGAAAATGCAGCGGCTGCTCGGAGATGAAGCCGAAGCGGGAGCTTATCAGAGTTGTAAAAGCTCCCGACAAGACCGACGACAGCGGCGCTGTGATCGAAGCGGGCGGTATCTCTCTCGACCTTACGGGCAAAAAGCCGGGGCGAGGGGCTTACGTTTGCAAAAGCGCCGAGTGCCTGAGGCTTGCACGAAAGGCAAAACGGTTTGAACGGTCGTTCTCCTGCCGGATCCCCGACAGTGTTTACGACGCAATGGAGGAGGAGCTGAAGGAAAGTGAACGGTAACACGCTCGGCTTTCTGGGGCTTCTCAGAAGAGCCGGGAAAATAACTATCGGCTGCGACCCGGTGTGCGACAGCGTTTCACAGGGCAAAGCGCAGCTCGTGCTGATGGCGGAGGATATTTCGTCAAACACGAAGAAAACGGTACTTAAGCGTACAAAGGCATATTCCCTGCATACCTATTTAATAAAATGCTCGAAGGAAGAGCTTAGTCACGCATTGGGAAAGCAGGCAGCGGTCATTTCCGTTGACGATGAAAAGGCGGCTTTAAGCGTCGAGAAAAAGCTCGCCGATGATAAGGAGGAATGTCACTATGATGATAAAATATAAGCTCAGCGAGGTCGCAAAGGACCTCGGCGTCGCTCCGAAGGACGTTGCGGCGGCTCTTTTCGAGCACTCCGGTGCAAAGGCGAAGAGAAAAAACGCACAGTCTACCCTTACGGAGGACGAACTCAACGTGATCTTTGAGTGCTTCACGCAGAAGAGTAAGATCGACGATGTTGAGGCATATCTTGCAAGCAGTGCGGCAAAGGCAGAGCCTGAGGCTCCCGCAGATGAGAGCGCAAAGCCCGCTCAGGAGAAAAAAGCTGAGGAAAAGCCCGCAAAGCAGGAGAAGCCTGCTAAGGAAGCTCCCAAGGGCAAAAATGAGCCTGCAAGGCAGGACAAGAACCGCGGCAAAAACGACCGCCCCGCAAAGCAGCAGTCTCAGCAGCAGAAGCCTGCTGCGCCCGCAAAGGAGAGCGCAAAGCCCGCAGGCACAAACGAAGAGGGTGGCAAAGACAGGCGCCGTGTTATCGACACGAGAGCGGCAGTTGTCGACGTTGAGCGCTACAATGAAAAGTACGACAACCTTGCAAGCGAGAAGATGAAGCGCAGCGATTCCACCGTAAGCAAGCAGAAGATAAACCAGAAGTCGCAGCGCAGAGGCAAGCCGAGAAACTCCCGCAAGGAGACCGAGGCGGAGCGCCTTAAGAGGATCGCTGCCGAAAGAAAGAGCAAGCAGATCACCGTAGCTATCCCCGACGAGATCGTAGTCTCCGAGCTTGCAAGCAGGCTGAGAGTTACGGCAAACGAGCTTGTTAAAACGCTGTTCCTTATGGGTCAGATGGCGACGGTAAACGACGTTATCGACTTCGATACGGCTTCGCTCGCGGCGATGGAGCTTCACGCAAAGGTGGAGCACGAGGTAGAGGTGCCGATCGAGGAGCAGATCATCGACGACAGTGAAGATACCGACGAGAATCTCCAGGAGCGCGCTCCGGTAGTAGTAGTTATGGGTCACGTCGACCACGGCAAGACCTCGCTTCTCGACGCCATCCGTGAGGAGAACGTAACGGCTACCGAGGCAGGCGGCATCACGCAGCACATCGGCGCTTACAGAGCACGCATCAACGACAGGGAGATCACCTTCCTCGACACCCCGGGTCACGAGGCGTTCACGACGATGCGTGCAAGAGGCGCACAGGTCACAGATATAGCGGTTCTCGTTGTTGCAGCCGACGACGGTATCATGCCGCAGACGATCGAGGCTATCAACCACGCAAAGGCTGCCGACGTTTCGATCATCGTTGCCATCAACAAGATCGACAAGGAAGGCGCAGATATCGACCGTGTAAAGACTCAGCTCACCGAGTACAACATCGTTCCCGAGGAGTGGGGCGGCGACGTTCCGTGCATTCCCGTTTCGGCTAAGAAGCGTCAGGGTATCGAGGATCTTCTCGAGATGATCCTGCTCGTTGCCGACATGAAGGAGCTTAAAGCAAACCCCGACAGAGCGGCAAAGGGTACCGTTATCGAGGCAAAGCTCGACAAGGGCAGAGGTCCGGTCGCTACTGTCCTCGTTCAGAACGGTACGCTCAACGTCGGCGACATCGTGGTTGCAGGAACGACAGTCGGCAGAGTAAGAGCTATGACCGACTATAAGGGCAAGCGTGTACAGACGGCAGGCCCGTCCTATCCGGTTGAGATCACAGGTCTTGACGACGTTCCCACGGGCGGCGACACCTTCAACGCCGTAACGGACGAGCGCCTTGCAAGGGAGCTTGTAGAGCAGAGAAAGTCGAAGGCAAAGGAAGAGCTGTTCAACTCCATGCGCCCGAAGGCGGTAACGCTTGAAAACCTCTTCGATCAGATGCAGCAGGGTGAGATGAAGGAGCTTCAGATCATCGTCAAGGCAGACGTTCAGGGCTCTGTCGAGGCTGTAACGCAGTCGCTTCTCAAGCTTTCAAACGATGAGGTAAGGATCAATGTTATCCACGGCGCAGTAGGCGCTATCAACGAATCCGATGTAATGCTTGCGTCGGCTTCGGGTGCTATCATCGTTGGCTTCAACGTTCGCCCCGACTCCGTTGCGGAAGAGAACGCAAAGCGTGACGGCGTAGACCTGCGCTGCTACCGCATTATTTACGACTGTCTCGAGGAGATTGAGAGCGCCATGAAGGGTATGCTCGCTCCGAAGACGAGAGAGGTCGTTTATGGCAAGGCGGAGTGCCGAAATGTTATCAAGATCAAGAGCATCGGCTTCATCGCAGGCTCTTACGTGCTCAGCGGCAAGATCATGAGAAACTCTCAGGCGAGAGTCGTTCGTGACGGCATCGTTATTTTTGAAGACGCCATCAGCTCACTGCAGCGCTTCAAGGACGCAGTCAAGGAAGTAAGCGCCGGTTACGAGTGCGGTATCGGTCTTGAAAAGTTCGCCGACCTCAAGGAGGGCGACATCATCGAGAGCTTCGGCATCGAAGAATATCGCGAAGACTAAGGCGACCGCGGGCAGGCGGCTAAGCGGCCGCAGGCAGTACGCACGCCAAGCTTTGAGTGGGCGCAGGTTTTGAGCCTGCGATCGGAAAGCTCCCGCATAGTCTCCTTGATAGATAAACGATCCTCTATTACGATTATTTAATTGCCGAAGTAAGAATTTGGAATGAAGGTTTTAGGTAAAGCCTTTTTCAAAAGGCTTGCGGGTCGAGGGCAGCGCCCTTGCGGGGTTTAAGGGCGGCGCCCTTAACGATATACTTATTCCAATCGTTTTGCGGTGCAAAATGATGCTCAAGCAGATAACAGGCGTGTGGGATAGCTTAACACTGATACAACAAAAAATTAGGAGAATATAATATATATGGCAAGTCACAAGCTGGGAAGGAACACTGAGGACATCAAGCGTGAGCTTACGGCTGTGCTCCGTGAGCTGAAAGACCCTCGGGTGGCAAATATAATGCTCAGTATCGTAAGGGTCGACGTTTCGAGAGACTTGAGCTACTGCAAGGTCTATGTAAGCGCCATGGAGGGGCTTGATGCCGCAAAGCAGGCGGTGAAGGGGCTTACCTCCGCTTCGGGCTATATCCGCAGAGAGGTCGGTTCACGACTTTCGCTGCGCCATGTGCCTGCAATGACGTTTGAGGCGACAGACTCTATCGAATACAGCGCAAACATCTCGCATATTTTAAGCGAGCTTAACATTAAGGACGGTGAAGACAATGCCGCAGACGACGAATCTGAATGATATAGCGCAGGCGCTGCGGGAGCGAGACGATTTCGTTATCCTGACTCACCAATACCCTGACGGCGACACGGTCGGCTCGGCGTATGCGCTTTGCAGAGCACTGCGCAAAATGGGGAAGCGTTCTCGTGTTATTATAAACGGCAAGCTCGACAAGAAGTTCAATTTCCTTCAGAACAACTACGAGGAGCAGGACTTTGAATACAAAACGGTTGTTACCGTTGACATCGCTGCAAAGCAGCTTCTCGGCGATCTTCAGGAGGAGTTCGGCGGCAAGGTCGACATCAGCGTCGACCACCACGTATCGAACGACCACTTCGCAAAGCTTTCATACGTTGACCCCAAGGCGGCTAATACGGAAAACGTGCTCGAGCTTATAAAACTGCTCGGCACAGAGATAGACAAGGACATGGCAAACGCCATCTATACTGGTATATGCACCGACACGGGCTGCTTCAAGTTTTCAAACGTTACATCAGCGACGATGCGTGCGGCGGCCGAGATGATGGATCTCGGCTGCGACAGCACGGAGATCAACCGTGTGATGTTCGACCTCAAATCAATGGCGAGGATACGCATGGAAAAGGCTGTTCTCGATTCGCTCACGCTCCACGCCGACGGCAAGATCGCCGTAGTCAACACGACGATAGAGCTGGAGCATGAAACGGGCGTAGGCGACACCGATATGGACGGAATCGCTTCTATCCCGAGGCAGATTGAGGGCGTTATCATAGGCATAACGATAAAGGAAAAGGACGGCGGCAAGTACCGCATAAGCATACGTACTCTCGGCTGCTGCGACGCGTCGAGGATCGGTGCGGAGTTCGGCGGAGGCGGTCACCACGCGGCGGCGGGCTGTTCGATTACGGGCAGCTTGTACGACGTAAAGAGCCGCATCGTCGAGGCGGCGGAGGCGGAGCTTCGCCGTGCGGGTGAGCTATGAACGGCGTAATAGTTGTCAACAAGCCGCAGGAGTTCACGTCGTTTGACGTGGTCGCCGTAATGCGCAGACTTTGCGGTCAGCGAAAGATCGGTCACACCGGCACGCTTGACCCGATGGCGGAGGGCGTGCTCCCTCTGCTGCTCGGTACGGCGACGAGGGCGCAGGACATTCTGCCCGACAGCGACAAGGAATACACTGCCGGCTTTCGCCTCGGCATGACGACCGACACGCTCGACATCTGGGGCGAGGTGAAAACGCAGTGCGAGTCTTCCGCAAAAAGGGAGGATATACTCTCGCTGCTGCCCGGCTTCACGGGCGAGATATCGCAGCTTCCGCCGATGTATTCCGCCGTCAAGAAAAACGGCGTGCGCCTTTATGACCTCGCAAGGCAGGGGGCTGTGGTCGAGCGTGAGCCGAGGGTGGTCACGATCTCGGAGCTTGTGCTGCTAGACTTCGACGAGGCTTCGCAGACGGGGCAGCTTCGTGTGCTCTGCTCAAAGGGTACATATATCCGCTCTCTCATAGACGACATCGGCGCGAGGCTCGGCGTGGGCGGCGTTATGACGTCGCTCATGCGCACAAGGGCGTGCGGCTTCACTCTCGAAGACGCAAAAACGCTCGACGAGATCAGAGAGCTTTCAAAGCAGGGCGAAGAGCCGGAAAACACCCGGAGCCTTTTGCGCAGCGTAGACAGTCTTTTTGACGTTTACGAAAAGCTTATCGTCAGCGAGAAGCAGGCGGCTCGCTTTTCAAACGGAAACCCGCTCGACGCCGCAAAGACAAGCCTCAAAGGCTCGGCGCAGGACGGCCAGATCGTCAGAGTTTGCGCGAGAAGCGGCGAGTTTATCGCGCTCGGCAGGGTAGATATTGATGCGGGCGTTATCAAGGTGTACAAGATGTTTTATCAGAAGGACGCTTGACCTCGGTCAAGGGTAAGGAGAAACAAAAATGAATAAAATAATTTCAATAATTGCAGCGACGTCGATCGCAGCCGTAATGCTTGCGGGCTGTACGTCCGACACGACGGCGGCTTCCTCCGCGGCGTCCGACGCGTCTGCCACATCGAGCGGCGAGACTATGACGGGTGACGGCACGAAGTCCCCCGACAGCTATAGCAAGGACTTCGACGGCTTCGTTCAGTACATGACCGACAACGGCTTTATCAGCGGCGAGGGCGTCGATCTCACGGCAGCAGCTATCGGCGCCGAGACAGGAAAGCGCTTCACGGTTTCCTCCGCCGTATCGAAGCACACGGTAGAGCTGTATGAATACAAGGATCAGACGTCGAGCATGGCGGAGAAGACGATCTCGAATGCGAGAGCCGACGGCTCGTTCCACCTGTTCGACAGCACCGAGACAATGACGAAGAACACGCTTGCCGTTGTAAGCGAAGACGGACGCTTCCTCATGCTCTACACCGACGCCTCGGAGAGCGACGGCGTAAGTGAACAGAAGGAAAAGGCTGCCGAAGCGGTAAAGAATTTCAGCAAGTGATATATGAGGGGCGGTTTTGCGGATTTTGAATTTTTAAAAACAAAATCCTGCAAAATCGTCCCTCAAATGTATCGAAAAACAGGTCGTTCGGGAGTCATAACGCAATTTTTTAAAAAAATTCACCGAAAATTTATAAAATTACCGTTTATCGAGCCTTTTTTTCTCAAAAACATTTGACTATGATTTGATATTGTAATATAATAAATTGTGTGCTTTTATTGACCGCTAAAGCTTGTGCGGTACGGGAGCATATCCGGAGACCGCCGGCTATTTGCTTATGATATCCGGCTGTCGTGTCGATAAAATTAATTTTTTGGAGGCTTTATAAAATGAGCAGAGTTTATAATTTTTCAGCAGGTCCGTCTATGCTTCCTGAGGCTGTTTTGAAGAAGGCCGCAGAGGAAATGCTCGACTACGAGGGCTGCGGTCAGTCCGTAATGGAAATGTCCCACCGCTCCAAGGTGTTCGATAAGATCATCAAGGACGCAGAGCAGCTCGTAAGAGAGCTTATGAACGTGCCGGACAACTACAAGGTGCTCTTCCTTCAGGGCGGCGGCTCCTCGCAGTTCACAATGGTAGCTCAGAACCTTATGAACAAGAACAACAAGGCCGACTACATCATCACCGGTCAGTGGGCTAAGAAGGCTTGGAAAGAAGCTGCCCGTTACGGCGACGCTAAGGCTGTTGCTTCCTCCGAGGATAAGGTGTTCTCTTACATCCCGAAGACGACGAGAGCCGACTTCCGCGATGACGCAGACTACGTTTACATCTGCATGAACAACACGATCTACGGAACGGTTTACCACGAGCTTCCCGATACAGGCGATATCCCGCTCGTAGCTGATATCTCCTCCTGCATCATGTCCGAGCCGATCGACGTTTCCAAGTTCGGTCTTCTC
>ONFG01000021.1 GCA_900317025.1 uncultured Eubacteriales bacterium
GGTGCCCGATAAAGAGTACACTCCCCGTCAGCTCGAAAAAGAGGTCAACAGACAGGCGACACTCTTTGAGGAAGCCTGCAAGACAGGGCAGATAACACAAGGCGGCGGTATCAAGCTCGTCGATTTTATTCCGCAATGGATAGAAAATATTTCGGTATCGGCGACAGAAACGACCGTCGAGAAGTATCAGTACATCTGCGACACGATCATCATTCCGGCACTTGGGCATATGAAGTTAAAGGACATCAAGCCTGCACATATTCAGAAGTTCGTCAACACGCTTTCCAAAACAAAGCGTGCGGACAAGCAAGGGCAGGGCGAGGACGGCAAGACGCTTGCGCCGAGCTCCGTCAATCGCTATTACACTTGTCTGCGCTCGATAATGCACGACGCATATAGGCTGGAGCTTATATCCTCTAACCCCTGCGACGGCGGGCGTATAAAACTCCCAACGATCGGCGAGACGGTCACGGAGATTTACGACAAACAAGAGCTTGCACAGCTTCTCGAAGCTCTCAAAGACGAGCCTTTGCAGTTTCAGGTGTTGATACACCTTGCGATAAACACGGGGTGCAGACGTGGAGAGCTTGTCGCTCTCGAATGGTCTGACATTGATTTTGAGAATATGAAAGTCTATGTTCACAAGTCGGCGTGCAAGCCGAAAAATAAGCCGATCACGATCAAGGATACGAAAACGCACCGTTCGCACACTATCGACATTCCCGATTACCTTGTTGATATGCTTAAGCGTCATCAGAAAGATCAACTTGACCGCCGTCTAAAACTCGGTACGGCTTGGCAAGGCGAGGACTGGCTTTTCACACAGGCTAACGGCTCGATTATGTACCCGACCTCTCCGACGATGATATTCAGCAAGTTTTTGAAGAGAAAAGGTCTGCCGCATAAGAAATTCCACGCACTTCGTCACACTTCGGCTACAATGTCGCTGCTGATCGGCGTTGACATTAAGACCGTAGGCGAGCGTTTGGGGCATTCGCAGATGAAAACGACAAACAGGTACGTTCACGCACTCGAAGAAACGAACAGACGCGCCGCAGACAAGCTCGGCGATCTGTTTCAGTCGCTCCAGAACAACGATACCAAGCTCGTTGACAGCAGAGCATAAGCAAACAGCACCTTGTATCACCAGATCGGCGGTACAGGGTGCTGCTTTTTGTAGGGCGATTGTAATTATTTGTAATATGTGTTTCCCGATATTTCGATAAATAAATCTATGCTTCGGCAATTCATCAAAGCCGCAGTCGCCGCCGTGTAGTCGCTGCGGACAGTCAAGAGAAAATGTTGGACAAAATTTTTCGATCAGTAGTCGCCAAGCAGTCGCCACGGGGTATTTTAGGGTAAAGAAAAAGCAAGCCGTTTCCTCAAAAACGGCTTGCCTATGCGTTTTTTAAGAGCTGATAATCGGACTTGAACCGACGACCTCGTCCTTACCAAGGACGCGCTCTGCCGACTGAGCTATATCAGCGTAATGTGGCGACCCGGAACGGGCTCGAACCGTCGACCTCCAGCGTGACAGGCTGGCGTTCTAACCAACTGAACTACCGGGCCACATTTGCGCGGCCAACTTGACCGCTTTTTCATGATATCATAAAAATGGCGATTTGTCAACGCCTTTTTCATTAATTTTTGAGATCGTTAGCCGCCGCAAGAGCTGCCGGCCGCTTGTTTATCGATTTTATGGCGTGTTTTTTGGATTTTACTATTGTACTTTGTTTTACTTTATGTTAAACTATTCACAGAAGGCTGTATCAGCCTTGTTTGGAGGTATTTATGGATATCGCAGAGTTTTTTTGGCAGGCATAAAACGATCTGCGTAATCGCGCTGGCCGCTGCGGGAACGTTCGCGCTGGCGCTTTCGGCAATGAGAATCGTGACCTATGTCACAAGCAGAGAGAACACCGAGATACTCCTCTCGGAGGATTTGGTGCGCGACGAGAAAAAAGGGCATGGCCGGACTCGAGGTCGAGGGCGCCCTCACACTCTCGTTCGACGAAAGCTCCCCACGCAGGACGTCACATTTGCGATATACAAAGCAGAAATCTATTTGAGAGGAATCATATTTATGTACGATAATTATGTTTTTGACCTTTACGGCACACTCGCCGATATCCACACCGACGAATTCAAGGACGAGCTTTGGCAGGTGTCGTCTGCGTTCTATCGCGAAAACGGCGCGGCGTATTCACCCGAGGAATTTCACCGCAGGTACGACGAGCTTGTCGAATATGAAAAAGCCGATGTTCATAAGCGTCACCCGGAGTTTGAGCACATCGATATCCGGATCGAGAAGGTGTTCCGCAAGCTCTTTGAGGAAAAGGGCGTCTCTCCCTCAGATCAGCTCATAGATGAGGCAGGGCTTCTCTTCCGCCGCACCTCGAGAGACTATATCCGCCTTTACGACGGTATCATGGATCTTTTGCAGTCTCTCAAAAAGTACGGCAAGGTCTACCTGCTCACGAACGCTCAGCGCTCTTTTACATGGGACGAGCTGGGGATCCTCGGCATCAGGGATATTTTTGACGGGATCATCATATCCTCTGATGAGGAGTGCTGCAAACCCGATATCCATTTCTACAAGGCGCTCATCAAGCGCTTCGGGCTTGACCCGGCAAAAACGGTCATGGTCGGCAACGACCCCGTAACGGACATCGGAGGTGGAAAAAACGCCGGCTTCGATACGCTCTATATACACACCAACATTTCGCCCGCTATCAACCTTAACACGGGCTGCACATACTTTATCGCGAACGGCGATACTACCAGAATGAAGGACCACCTTATATGACGCAGACACAGTTTATGTATGAGCTCATGGTGGCGTCGGAGAGCTTTCCCGACGACGTGAAGTACAACATCATGAACGATTACACCCGCTTCTTTCATGAAAGGCTGGAAGCGGGGCAGAGCGAGAGCGAGATCATCTCTCAGCTTCCCTCGCCAAAGTCAATAGCCGAAGCCTACGCCTCGGGAGAGCCTCTTCTCCCCGGCGAAAGCTTTGAGGAGAGCCGCCGGGAGGCGTCCCGGGTGACGGCTCTAGGCGTTTTTCTGTTTATTTTGCTCATACCGGTATGCATCGTCTACGAGGTGCTTGCCCTCGCGGCAGGCGTCACGGCGGCGGTGCTTCTTCTTGCGCTCTGCGTGGCGGCGGCGTTCGTGAGTGTAGCCTGCTTCGGCGTGACGGCGCTCAGCCGCGGCTTTATCCTTCTCGGTATCGGTGGTATCTTCATCACTGTGGCGCTGGTACTGTTCAGCGTTGCGGCGTTTCGCGCCATCGCCGAGGGCTTTGTGTGGTTCCCTAAGATGATGGGGCGCGTCCTAAAGCTGACGAGAGGTGGTGCGGCATGAAAAAACTTCTGAAGATATCCGCGGTAACGCTTGCCGTCGGTGTGATCCTCTCGCTTGTCGGCGTTTTCATCGCACGCCGGGACGACGTGAACCCCGGCAGCATCTATGCAATCGTCGAAAGCAATCTGAAAATAAGCGAGAGCATCGTCGAGCTTGAAGCGCCCAAAGCAGCCGAACTCAGCAGCGTGACGCGCAACAGCCTCAAGAACGCCACCTACGGTCTCAATGAATTCAACACGCTCGAGCTTTACGCGGAAAACGCCGATGTCAGATTCGCCGGAACCGATAACGAGACGATCAGGGTGTCGCTCGATAACGGCTCGCTCACTACCGCCATAAAGGAAGGCACGCTCTACATTCAGGCGGTCTGCGAGGAAAGCTCCGACGGGCAGCTCACCGTTGAGATACCCGAGATCTACAAGGGCGCCTGCGTCATAAACGCCGCGGCGTCGGCTCTGGACCTTGGCAGCATCGAGAGCGCCATGGACATGATCTTTTCTCTTGACGCTTCGTCGCTCGAGGCAGGCGAGTTAAAAGCCGACAACATAACGGTGATGCTCAATGCGTCGACGATCGGCGCGGACTCGATGATCGCCTCCGACAGCTTAAAGCTTTTTGCCTGCGCGTCCGAGCTGAAAACGCAGAGCCTCTCTTCAAAATACACTGCGCTTGAAGCCGACAACTCCACAGTCACTCTCCCCTCGCTTTCCTGCGGCTTTTCGTGTGAATGCAGAATGTCGACGCTGGAGCTTTCATTCACCGAGGTGACGGGAAATATTTCGCTCGACACTACCGCGGGCAGCGCCGTTGTAAAACTGCCGAAGGACGCGCCGATCGAGCTTCGCCACAGCGAGGAGTACGGTATTCTCACCAACAAAACAAACCATGCACAAAATGAAGCAGCAAACAGCTCCTTCCATTATACAATGGAAACAAATATTAAATTTGGTATTGTAACGCTGGAAGAATTGCGGTAAAATACAATATGGCAAACGGGATATCGCGGAAAGCGCAAGGCTTTCCGCTTTCGTTTGGCACGCTTCGCTCCAAGCGCAAATCAACTGAAAGGTAAGATAATCATGAATATAGTTGTACTGGCAGGCGGCCTCAGCACCGAGCGCGACGTTTCGATTACATCGGGCGGCATGGTCGCAAAAGCACTGAGAAAAAGAGGTCACAGCGTCGTTCTTCTCGACGTTTTCATGGGCTACGAGCAGGACGAATGCGACGTAAAGAAGCTCTTTGAAGAGGGCTACGACTTCACGAAGGACACGGCGGTCGGCGAGATCATCCCCGACCTAGATAAGGTACGCTCGGCACGCAGAGACAGCTCCGCTCGCTTTTTCGGCGAGCACGTCGAAGAGATCTGCCGCTGCGCCGACATATGCTTCCTTGCGCTTCACGGCGGCGACGGAGAAAACGGAAGATTACAGGCAGCCTTTGACCTGCTCGGCATAAAGTACACGGGCAGCGGATACCTCGCAAGCGCTGCAGCCATGGACAAGGGCATAACGAAAAGCATCTTCCTCGATCACGGCGTGAACACGCCCGCGGGCAGGCTTTTCAAGCTCAAAAGCAAGGAAGACGGCAGCATCGACGCATACGACGTTTTCCCCTGCGTTGTAAAGCCCTGCTCGGGCGGCAGCAGCGTCGGCGTTTCGATCGTCGAGAGTAAGGCCGATTTCCGCAAGGCTATGGACGAGGCGTTCCGCTTCGAGTCGAACGTGCTCGTTGAGGAGTACGTCAAGGGCAGAGAATTCTCCGTCGGCGTTCTCGACGGCAAGGCTCTTCCCATCATCGAGATCATTCCGAAGAGCGGTTTCTATGACTATGTAAACAAGTATCAGAGCGGCCGCACCGAAGAGATCTGCCCCGCCAAGCTTGACGAGGAAACGACTCTGAGAATGCAGCGCGAAGCCGAGAAGGCTTATGAAGCTCTCGGTCTTGAAGGCTACGGCAGAGTAGACTTCCTGCTCGACAAAGACGGCGGCATCTACGCGCTCGAGGCAAACACGCTCCCCGGCATGACCAAGATGAGCCTTATCCCTCAGGAGGCTGCGGCGGCAGGCGTAAGCTACGAAGAGCTGTGCGACAAGATCGTGGAAGTCTCGCTTAAAAAGTATGAATGATGACTACGCTGCGATCATCGGTGAATAAATAAAGCGTAAGCCATAGCACTTCTGTTCTCCCGAATAGGAGTGCTATGGCTCAATATATATTTCCATACGCTCAAGCAGCATAACAGGAGGGTCAATAATGGCAAAAAAGAAAAAGACGATAAGCGATGCCGCGAGAAACGCTATAATAATAACGGTCATCATTCTGTTTAATATCCTGTTTTTAGCTTTTGCGGCTTGGATGTCAAAGTCAGCTTAAAACAAGCTGACTATACAGGCAGAGTGTGAGCGATTCACAAGATCCTGCAATAACCCAGAGCACGAATATCTTGCCCGAACGATCAGGCAAGCAGGGGGTGCTGAAACAAGCAGAGTAAAAAACACAGCCCAAAGGTGAGCATAAACTGCCTTTGGGCTGTACTTATTTTATTGCTTATCCTCCTGCTCACGAAGCAGCGCGTCAAGCGTTCGCCATGAGAGCACGGCGCATTTTACTCTTGCGGGCATATGAGAGATGTCGCGCAGAGCGCCCGCCTCTTCAAGCTCATCTATCTCGTCCTCCGAAGCATCGCCTGCGATCATTCGGAGGAAAAGCTCGGATAAGCGCTTCGCCTCGTCCAAGCTCTTGCCGATTATGAGGTCGAGCATGATGTCGGCAGACGCCTGCGAAACGGCGCAGCCGACACCCGAAAAGCTGCCGTTTTCAATAACGCCGTCCTCGATCTGCAATTGAAGCGTCATGCTGTCGCCGCAGCTCGGGTTTACGCCGTCAAGGCGGCACGAAGCGCCGGGAAGGTCGTGTTTGTGCAGCGGGTTCATGTTGTGGTCAAGAAGCACCTCGCTGTAAAAGCTGTTGCCTGTCATTTGCCGTACCCCATTCTTTCTCTAATCGTCGATACGCTTTCGACAAAGCGGTCGATCTCGTCGGTCGTATTGTAAAACATAAGGCTCGCCCTCGATGACGAGTAAACGCCGAGGTGCGCAAGCAGCGGCTGTGCGCAGTGATGTCCCGCGCGAATGCATACGCCGTCGCCGTTGAGTATCTCGCTTACGTCGTGCGGGTGAACGCCGTCTACGGTAAACGAGAGTATGCCGGCGTGGTTGTCCGGGTCAGATGAGCCTATGATATTCACATGAGGCAGCGCAGACAGCCGATCGTAGGCGTACCCCGTAAGATACCGCTCCCGCTGCTCCATTTTGTCGATCCCGATCTTTTCGTAGTATTCGACAGCCGCCTTCAGACCGTAAGCGCCCGCACCGTTGACCGTGCCCGCCTCAAACTTCTGGGGCAGCGGCGCGTAAACGACCTCGTCGGTCGTGACGGAGTCGATCATCTCGCCGCCTGTCAGAAACGGCGGCATTTTTTCTAAAAGCTCACGCTTGCCGTACAGCACGCCTACACCCATGGGCGCAAGCATCTTGTGAGCCGAAAATACAAGGAAGTCAGCGTCAAGCGCCTGCACGTCCGTCTTCATGTGCGGCACCGACTGTGCACCGTCGGCCATAACGGCAGCGCCGACTGCGTGAGCCGACTCTATGATCCTTTCAAGAGGCACACGTGCGCCCGTAACGTTCGATACTGCGCCGATCGCCACGAGCTTTGCGCTGCGCGTTATGCAGCGCTCGATCTCCTCGTCCGAAAACGAGCCGTCCTTTTCGCAGCGCATATATACAAGCTCCGCGCCAGTTTTCTCGGCGACCATGCGCCACGGGAGCATATTGCTGTGGTGCTCCGCTATGGATACAACGATCCTGTCGCAGCGTGTAACGAAGCTCAGCCCGTAGCTGTAGGCTGCGAGGTTTATCGCCGATGTGGCGTTATTCGTGAAGATGATCTCCTTCGTGCTTTTTGCGTTGATGAACCGTGCCACAGCCTCCCTTGCGCTCTCGTAAGCGCTCGTTGCCGCCATGCTAAGGTCGTAAAAGCCCCGAAGGGGGTTGCTGTTGAGCTGCTCGTAAAACTCGCGCTCGGCGTTTATCACGCACTGCGGCTTCTGCGATGTCGCCGCACTGTCGAGATAGGCTATATCAGTGCCGCAAAGAAGCGGGAAATCTTCTCTGTGGCTTGAGATGATGTTATTCATAGCCGCCTCCCATTCTAAGGCGCACCCCGGCTGCCGTTTCCTCATCGTCAGCTATGCGGCAGAAGGATTCAGCAAGCAAGATCTTCAAAAGCCTCTCGGCGTCTTCCTTCGAGATGCCTCTCGACGCAAAGTAGAACAGCGTTTCGTCGGAAAGGTTACCTATCGTTGCGCCGTGAGCGCCGTTTACGTCCTCCTCCGAACAGAGTATTATGGGGAGCGTCTGGTTCCTCGCGCCGTCGTCCAGCAGCATAACATTCTCCGTTTCGCTGCCCTGCGAGCCTGTGCAGCCGCTGCGAAAATCTATAGTTCCTCTAAAAAGCTTCGATGCGCTGCCGCCGAGCGCGCCGTCCGCCTTTATGTGGCACTGCGTGCTTTTTCCCTCGTGAGCCGAGACGTAGTTTAAGTCGAGCCTGTCGTCGTTTTCGCCGAGGTAAAAGGTACGGGAAGAAAGGCGGCTGTTGTCGCCCGAAAGGAGCGTTCTTGACTGTATGAACGCCGCGCTCGTTCCAGGAAAAAAGCTGAGCTGCGAAAGCTCGCTGCTGTCTCCAAGCCTTGACTCAAAGTCGGCGATAAGCTCCCCTTTCTCCGATGTAAGCTGAGAGAAGACGAGCCGAACGCTTGCCTGTTTACAGACGTTTGCGCTCACACGAAGCGCGAAATATCCGCTGCCCTGCACCGTTATGAAGACAGTCAGGCGGCTTTTCTCAGCGGCGTTTATCCGAACCTCCGCGGCGCAGCTTTCGCCCTCGTCGTCAAGGTTTATGCGCGCCGTTCTCTCTTCGCCTTCCTTTGCCGAGACCGAGAGTCTTGCGCAGCCTTCGCTTTTTATCAGCGTTTGTATATCGTCCGCCGGGAAGACGCTCAGATCTCCGGCAGCAAAGCTGTCGTCCGCTGCAAGCGCGCTTATTTTCGGCGGTTTATTGGGTAACTCCCACCTTGTGTGTGCGCCGTTCATATCAAGGAAGCGCCACGTCGGGGAGGGTACGTTGTTTATCTTTATTTCACACATTTCGGTATCCTCATTTGCTGCCCGACTTCATCTCGAGCCTTATCAGATTATTCATCTCAACGGCATATTCAAGCGGAAGCTCCTTTGAAACGCTGTCGGCAAAGCCGCTGACGATCAGCGCTCTTGCGTCCTCCTCGCTCATGCCCCGTGACATGAGGTAAAACACCTCGTCGTCGCTTATCCTGCCTATCCTTGCCTCATGACCGACAGCGCAGTCGCTCGTTCTGACATCCGTTGCGGGGATCGTGTCGGAGCGTGAGATCGAATCGAGCATCAGCGAATCGCACGACACCGACGACCTTGCGCCCTTTGCGTTTTTATTTATTACAACGGCGCTGCGGTACGTGCTGATGCCGCCGTCCTTCGAGATGGAGCGTGTGCTGATGACGGAGCTTGTGTCGGGTGCGTTGTGTACGACCTTCGCGCCCGTATCGAGGTTCTGACCCTCGCCGGCGAAGGTGATACCCGTGAACTCCATCGCCGAGCCTTTGCCGTTCAATATCGTCATCGGGTAAAGGTACGACGTGTGTGAGCCGAACGACCCGGACACCCACTCTACCCTGCCGCCCTCTGCGACAATTGCGCGCTTCGTGTTGAGGTTGAACATATTCTTCGACCAGTTTTCAATAGTCGAGTAACGCAGCGTGGAATTCTTTCCGACGTACAGCTCGACGCAGCCCGCGTGCAGGTTTGCGACGTTGTACTTCGGAGCGGAGCAGCCCTCGATGAAGTGGAGGTATGCGTCGTCCTCGACGATAATGAGCGTGTGCTCGAACTGCCCCGCGCCCTTTGCGTTGAGCCTGAAATATGACTGCAAGGGTATATCGAGGTGAACGCCCTTCGGCACAAATACAAAGCTTCCGCCCGACCATACCGCGCCGTGGAGCGCTGCGAACTTGTGGTCTGTCGGCGGCACAAGGTGCATGAATTTCTCACGAATAAGCTTGGCGTATTCGCCTCTGAGCGCACTTTCAAGGTCGGTATAAACTACGCCCTGCTTTGCAACGCTGTCTTTTACGTTGTGGTAGACAAGCTCGGAGTCGTACTGTGCGCCCACGCCTGCGAGCGACTTGCGCTCAGCCTGCGGGATGCCTAGGCGCTCGAACGTATCCTTGATATCGTCGGGGACGTCCTCCCAGCTCTGCTTCATGTCGGTTTTCGGGCGCACGTAGGTAGAGATGTTGTCGATGTCGAGTGCGTCGAGCGGCGGTCCCCAATCGGGAATATCGAGGCTGTTGTAAACTTCGAGCGACTTCAAGCGGAACTCCCTCATCCAGTCGGGGTCGTTCTTTTCCTTGGAAAGCTTTTCGACGATCTCGGGTGTCAGCCCGGACTTCATTCGGTAGTCGTTTTTTTCCTCGTCGCGGATATCGTAAATGCTGCGGTCGATATCCGTGACCGTTTTAGTATTGTTCAATTTAACTGCCCCTTATTCAAACTCGTTAAAGCCGTTTTCATTGATGCGGGCAACAAGCTCTGCGCCGCCCGATGTAACGATTTTTCCGCCGACGATAACGTGAGTGCGGTCGACGTTTATGGCTTCAAGTATCCTTGTGCTGTGGGTGATGACGAGAAGACTGCCGCCGCAGCTTTCCATATATTCCTTTATGCCCTTTGAAACAAGGCGCACCGCGTCGACGTCAAGCCCGGAGTCGGTTTCGTCGAGAACAGCGAGCGACGGCTTCAGAAGCAGAAGCTGGAGTATCTCGGACTTCTTCTTCTCGCCGCCTGAGAAGCCGACGTTCAGCTCTCTTTCGGCATAGGAAGGGTCCATCTCCAGCACCTCCATTGCTGCTTTAAGCTCCTTTTTGAATTCCCAGAGCTTTACCCTCTCGCCTCTTCTCTGCTCCAGCGCCGTTCTGAGGAACGACGAGAGCGTTACTCCGCCGATCTCCGGTGGGTTCTGGAACGAAAGGAACACTCCGGCTCTTGCCCTTTTGTCGGGCGAATCGTTCGTTATATCGCTGCCCTCAAAAAAGATGTGCCCCGACTCAACGGTATATGCGGGATTGCCTACGACGGCGTTGCCGAGCGTGGATTTCCCTGCGCCGTTAGGTCCCATCAGAACGTGAACCTCGCCATTGTTTACGGTGAGGTCGATATCGTGAAGTATCTGTTTGCCGTTTACGCTGACGTTCAGCTTTTCGACCGTTAATACATTTTCCATTATTTTCCTCCGATGTACCCGTTTCCGTGCGTCTGCGAAACAGCGTCCGCTGCGCTTTTTGGAGAACGGTTTTAATACTAATTTCAAATTAAATACTTTAATTTGAAATGCGCTGCTGCGCACGCTGATGCCGCGCAAAGCGCGTCATCACTTCTCATACAAACTCAAACGCGCCTGCGGCACTATAAAAAGCTTTTAAAGCTTTTTAATTGAGTTTAGTATAAGAATCATTACTATATAGTATATACCCACTTACCTACTATGTCAATAGGTATTGAGATAAAAATATCCCATCATAAGACGTGGTGAGGCAAGTATAGCAAATGAGCCCGGCCGATAGAGCGTTTGTGCCAGGCTCACTTGTTTTATGTATGGGCAGCTCGCTTACGGGCGTGAAAACTGTTCTTGATCGCCTCGCCTTGCTGTTCGCTGCTTTGTTATATTCTCTTTTACAGCTTTCCGTAAAGCTTGATTATCTCATTCATTTCCTTGCCCTGCGAAAGCATATCGAGCATCTTCTTCGCTGGGCTTCTGCGCTGCTCTACTCTCTCATACAGCGGCGATAAAAAACGCTCCTCGCCAAGTCCTCTTTTTTCAAGTGCACGTTTTGAGATGTCGACCGTCTTTTTTGCAAGCTCCCAGAGCTTGTCCTCATTGACAAACTGCGGCAGCGTATCTTTGACGAAGAACCTGCGCAGCTCACTCGCCGTGTAGCCGTTGTGGTAGAGAACTGTGTCGCTTTCAAGAAGCTGCGAAAGCTCCTCCACGTTTTCGAGAAGCCCGAGGTGGTACGCCGCCGTCGTCATACATTCGCCGATAGGCTGACAGCAAACGCTGCGGAACTCTACCGTACCCCTGTATGTCAGGTCTTCAAACTTAAATGTGCGCAGGTAGCTCAGATCGCCAAGTTCAGGCTTGAACGAAAGCTCCCTGTACTCGCCCTTGTCGTGGTCGAAATATTCGCCCGTTATCTCGCTGCGGGAGAAGTAGTCGACTATATTGACCGGCTCGAAATTGATGTATTTTCCGTCCCGCTCGACGCAGTAGATCGAGGTCGAGGCGATGTAGCTGAGGATATCGTCGCTCGACGTAAACTCGCAGTCGTACATTCCGATATTGTGCGGATTGATGCCGTGGGGGCTGTTCTCCCAGAACATATCGCGGCAACAGATAAGACCGTTGTCCTCCCCGAGCAGCACCGAATTTGAAAAGAGCAGTGCCTTGATCGGCTCGAGCTTCGAGAAGGTATTGAGCACAAGCGGGAGCTTGTCAAACTCAACGTCGAGCTGCACCTGCGAAGCGCTTGAGAACGTACCGTACTGAGGGTATTCGTGGAAATACATCGGCAGCTTGTACTTCGTGTAGCTGTGCAGATGATGGAAAAGCATACGGTAGCGCCCGTTCTCGATTGGGATATTTCTGTTGACACGCCAGTTCGGATTGACGCCCATTCCGGTGAGCGTGTATCCGCTCTCGCCGAGAACGGCGGTGATGAACTCGTAATAGTCCGTGAAACGGGCGCAGATCGTCTGAAGATCGCTCTCCTTGCCAAACGAAAGCTCTAGGTTATTGTACGAACAGTCGTATGAGAGGATATCGCCGTTTTCCTTTTTTTGTGCGGCATACACATCGCCGCCGTCATCTATGCCGATGACCTCGAACGAGAACTTATCGAGAAAGCGCTTCGTCAGAGAATGAACGACGGCGAAGTCGACTGCCCCGCCGCCGAGGTTCACGATCGGCATTTCAAGCTCCACGCCGATACAGCGCGGTCTTTGAGCCTTTGTAGGCTCAATATATTTTTTGTAAAGCTCCGCAAGTATCACATTTCTTTCCATATATATCACCATCACAATTGATCCTTCATTTATGCTGCATTACTGTCACAGATTGGAGAATATTCGGTAAAGCATTCTGACGTTCTCGGCGTTTTCGATGTATTCGTTATCATGCGGAGAACCTGCACGGACCTGCGCGCCGTCTTTGAATGCCACAAGCGTGCAGAACGGTACAGCGCGCCACCTCTCGCCCGTAAGGGGCGCTGTCGCAAAGACTGCGGCGCCGTCCTTTTCGAGGTAAAAGAGAGTCTCCCGGCAATTTGTATGAACATAGAGGTATTCGCCGTCGGTAAACACCAGATTGAGCTTGTTGCCCTTCGCCATGTCGGCAACGATGCGCTCAAGCAGTTCAAAGCGTTCGTCAGGATCCGAGCTGCCGAGCCTGTCTAGCTCGTCGATAAGGTAAAGAAAGACCCTTTCGCTGTCGGTCTCGCCCTTCTGCTTTTTCATATAAGGTGAAATGGGACGGTAGTCAAAGATCGTTCCATTGTGGATAAGCGTCCAGCGCGTGCGGCGCTTATCAAAGCCCGAAAAAGGGTGGCAGTTGGCGGGGTCGACGTTGCCTATCGTCGCGTATCTGATGTGAGCTAGCATAAGTCTCGAGCGTATCGGCTTTTTGAGAAGCTGAGCGAGCGCGGCGCTTTTCCTAGCCTCGACGCATTCCTTTTTTATCACCATGCCGCCGCCTCTCATCTGGGCAAGACCCCAGCCATGGGGATGCTTCGGGCTATTTGCAAAAAAAGCGTCAAGGTAAGCGTTTGCTTCAAAGCTCTGAGCCGCATTTACGGCAAAAAGCATGCACATGGTTCTCACTCCTTCCGTACTTTTCGGCAAGGCGCAGTCCTTTATTGACGTAGTCATCTCCGAAAAGCTCCAAGATCACGTCGGCGTAACATTTGCCGCCGAGCTTTTCAAACTGATAATCTACAGCCTGCCTATACTGCGGGAAATACGATCCGGCAAAATCCAGAAGCTTTAGAAGCTCCGCCTCTGCCGCCCGCTTTACCGGGATCTCACTGCCGCCGAAAACAAGCTTCGTATCGCTCGAAAGATGCGCCGCCTGTTTCATATTATGCACGGCGTCGAGCTGCTGCGCCCGGCTCAGAGAACGGGAGCCATTAAAGAGCAGATAAAGTATCAGCAGGTGGGTAAACTCGAGGTCGCGCTCGAAAACTCCAATAGGCGAAAGCGGATTGATGTCGAGCATTCTAAGCTCGATATGATTTATGCCGAGGCTTCTCAGCTCGTCTAAGCCGTACTTGCCCCGGGGCTTCACTCTTATCGGGTAATAAAGCTCGGATGGCGAGATGATATCGCCGCTTTTGACGTAGCTTTCAATGCTGTCTGCATAAGCGAAAAGCGACGAATAGTCGAACACAGGCGTGAAGAAGTTCCAATAGCCCGCCTCGCTGCACCTGACCGATGAAAGCTTCATTTTAAGGCTCTCGTCGGCGCCGCCGAACCTAAAAAACGACTCGTCGAGCACAGGGCTTGCGGCGGTAAGGAAGACGATAAGCCAGCTATATGAGAGCAGATCTGCCGCAAGGCCTAGGTAGAGCGCATCTTTAAACGCGCGAACGTTCTGCCCGGCGCTTTTTGCAAGCGCTTCGACCGAGCTCTGCGGCAGCGAGAAATTAAGGTGTATGCCCGAGAGCAGCATTTTTACCTTGCCGTACTTTTCCGCAAGGTAATCGCGGTAAACGCTGCCCTTGAAATCGGCTATCGGGATATCGTCGGGGTCGGAAAAGGCAGGCGGGTTTGAAAAGGGCCACAGCGTCTCGCCGTTTTCCGAGATCGTATCCGTGATCCTGCCTCTGAGCGATTTAAGGTGCTCAAGCACACCGCCGATATTATCGAAAACGTCGGTTATCATCTCGGTCTGGTTTTCACAGAAATCTCTTGTTATATTTTTATCGCCGTCGAACGGGTGGGGCGTCTGCGCAAGGCTTCCGTCGGCGTTTATACGCAGCGACTCCAGCTCCATGCCGAACTCGCCCTTTTCAATTATTGCTCTGAGAGCGTTATCCTTCGGATCAAATTTCATATATACCACCGCCGCACGTTTATTTCTTATCTAATCTATTCGTTTACTAGGTTTTAGCTTATGATACACCATTTGAATGGAAATGTCAAGAAAAAATTGTCGGGCGCCTGATGGCATCTCGCACGCAAAGCAAATTATGATCGGACTCTTTATACTAATTTCAAATTAAATGCTTTAATTTGAAATGCGCGTGCTGCGCAAAGCGCGTTTGAGTTTAGTATTACATCTGCGTCAACGCTGCAATACTGACAGAATCGCTGGCGTGATGACCCCTGCACACAAATAATGCTCCCCCGCCTGCGTTTTGAACACAAGCGGGGGCTCTTTTTTAATCGTCGCTGCCGAAGGTCGGGAGCGGAAAGATCGCGCCGGACGAGGTAGTCTCGCTGCTCGTCGTCTCTTCCGAGGGAGCGGAGCTTTCACTGCGTGAGGAAGGAGTATCCGGCTCGGCGGCTCTCGATTCCTCTCTTGAGGAAGCTCTTGACGAGGTCTTGGAGCTTTCATCGCTCTTGCTGCTCTCGCTTCTGCGCTTCTGGGCGCTGACTTCAAGCTGCTCGTCGAGGTTTACTGTCGCGTTCTCAAAATCGAAGGAATACGTCTGGTAAAGCTCGTCGTCGATATAGACCTCTACCGTCTTTGTACCCTCGTTGATGTTGCGGGTAACGCTGATCGTCTCGGAGTCGTCAAAGACGAGCGAGTAGCGCTTGCGCTCATACTCGGTCGTGCCGTCGCACACTACCTTAACGGTAAACGGCGTACCCATACCGCCGAGGTCAACCGTCGTTTCAAGCGTTACGGGAACGGGCTTGCCGCTGCTGAGCACGACCGTCACAGCCGTACCCTTTACGACCTTTGTTCCCGTCTCGATGCCCTGCGAGATAACGCAGCCTGTTTCATATTCGTCGCTGTAGTCATAGGTAGTCTCGCCTACCGAAAGCCCCAGCTCTGCAAGCTCGTCGGTCGCCTGCTGGAGCGACTTGCCGCGAAGCTCGGGAACGGAAACGCTGTTCTGCGCGACGTATATCGTAACGACCGAGCCTACCTTTACCTTAGCGCCGTTTGACGGTTCGCTGGATACGACCGTACCGTCGGCAAACTCGTCGTTGTTTACGAAAACGACGTTTGACTCGAGATAAAGCGATTTTAGGGTATTCGTCGCTACCGTCTCGGACATCTTCGTCAGCACGGGGAGGACCACCTCTGTCTCCTTGCTGTTGACGGTAAGGCGGATCTGCGAGTCCTTGCGAACGTGTATCGCGCTCGCTGTGGGCGACTGCCCTACAACGATATCAAGCTCGGTATCGGGGTCGTAAGTATAGACCGTTTCAAAATCGAACTGATACTGCTCGTCGGAAAGGATATCCTCGAGCTTCTGCCCCGTAAAGTCGGGGACCTGCATATTATTTGCTCTGTCGTGGTAGCCGACCGCAGCAAGCACGCCGAGCACCACCACTAAAGCCGCGACCGCCGTAATAAGCGGCACTGAGATCTTCTTTTCGGGCTTCTTGGAAACGAGCAGCTCTTCTTCGCCGACAGGCTCCTCTATGTGCTGAGACTTCGAGATCGTAATGATCTTTGACTTCGGCGCAGGCGGCTGCACAAGCTCCTCCGTCGGACTTGACGAGCCTCCGGCGTACTGCTTCCACTGAGTTCTGGATTGCGTTTTCGGCGCATGCTTCTGCTGCTTTACCTTAAACAGCGGAGTCGGCGGCACATTTACCGTCGTCGCCTTGTCCGAAGCCTTCTTCTGCTTCGGGCGGCGGGTCGTGTTCTGAGGGTTTCTGAGCGTACAGATCTGCTCCAGAAGCTCGCCGGCTGTCTGAGTACGGTCCTCCGGGCGCACCTCAAGCGCTTTTTTGATTATGTCGTCGAGCTTATCGGGAAGCCCCGGGTGAAGCTCCGACGGGGGCATGAGCGTATCCGAGACAAGGCGCGAATTCGCCGAATCGGGCGTAACTCCCGTGAGCATATAATACATCGTAGCGGCAACAGCGTAGACGTCGGTCCACGTTCCCTGCGTGAGGTTGTTGTCGTACTGCTCTATCGGCGCATAGCCCTGTGTAAGAACGACCGACGCCGTTCTCGACATAGCTATCGTGTTGGGCTTTGCCGCGCCAAAGTCGATGAGGACTATCTTGCCCTCCTTCGTCTTTATGATATTCTTGGGCGATATATCCCTGTGGATAACGCCCGCGTTGTGAACTTTTTTAAGGCTTTTGAGCACCGAGACGATGATGTTCATCGTCTTGCCGAAGCCAAGGAACTTATGCCCCTCGACCATCTGAGCGACCGTTTCGCCGCTTAAATACTCCATAACGATGTACGCCGTACCGTTCTCGGCAAATACGTCGTAAACGTTGACAACACCCTCTATCGAGCCAAGCTTTGCAAGCCTCTGCGCTTCGGTCTGGAAGTTTTTAAGACCGCGCTCGTAGCGCTCTCCCCTCTCGCCGCTGAATGGGCTTACCTGAGTTTCACCCTTCTGGCGCGTAACGCACTCGTTCGGGAAATACTCCTTGACTGCGACCTTGCGCTTTAACGCCTTGTCGTAGCCGATGTAAGTGATGCCGAAGCCGCCGTCGCCGAGAACTCTTCCGAGAACATAGCGCTGCCCCAGCACCGTACCCGCCGCAAGGCAGTAGCTGTCGCTGTTGGGGGCTACGACGTCGTTCCCGCAGTACGGGCAGATAACGTCAAGGTCTTCATCGTACTCCTCCATGCAGTAAAAGCATCTCATCGTTCTTCCCCCTTCCCTATCTCAATGTTATCGACACAGATCTTTTTGCTGTTATTCTTCGATCGTGTTATCCTCAAAGCTTTTATTATCACAAATACAAACGCCGTAAATATATAATCAACCACCTTGAATTATATCATAAAACATAGTCTCATACAATAGGGAATTTGTAAATAAAATTTCATTTTATACCATATTTAAGGGAAAAATTGACAAAAGTGTAATCACTTGACAAGCAAACCTGCGCATAGGGAAAGCAAAAACCGACCCCGCAAAATTTTGGAGGCCGGTATCCATGTATGTTATTTATCAAGCGCTTCTCTCACGCTCTTTACAAATTCGTAAACGGGCTTGTCGGCTTCCTCGCCGTACTTTCCGATGAGCTTTACGATCGCCGAGCCGATAATTATGCCGTCGGCAAAGCGGGCGATGTCTGCCGCCTGCTCGGGCGTCGAGATGCCGAAGCCGACTGCTGCCGGCGTGTTGGTAGCCTCTTTTACCTTCTCTATCATCGCGCCGATGTCGGTCGTAATAGTGCTGCGTGTGCCGGTAACGCCGAGCGACGAAACGCAGTAGACGAAGCCCTTCGCCTCGCCCGCTACGAGCGAGATCCTGTCTTCCGAGGTCGGGGCGATGAGCGAGATGAACTCCACGCCGAAGCTCTCGAACACGTCGGAAAACTCGTGCTTCTCTTCAAACGGCACGTCCGGGAGGATAATGCCGCTGATGCCAATCTCGGCGCACGTCTTCGCGAAGCGTTCCACCCCGTAGGAGAAAACGACGTTCGCGTAAGTCATGAACACGAGCGGGACGTTAAGCTTCGGGCGCACCCTGCGCACCATATCGAAAATCTTGTCGGTCGTAACGCCGCCGCTGAGCGCGCGGATATTTGCTCCCTGGATAACAGGGCCCTCTGCCGTTGGGTCTGAGAACGGTATGCCAAGCTCGATGAGGTCGACTCCGCCCCTTTCCATTTCGACGAGCAGTCTCTGGGTTGCGTCAAGACTCGGGTCGCCGCAGGTTATGAACGAGATAAATGCTTTTCTGTTTTTGAATGCGTCTGCGATCTTCATTCCGAAATGTCCTCCCCTCTGTATCTTGCGATGGCAGCGCAGTCCTTGTCGCCTCTGCCCGAAATGTTTACTACTATGATCTTGTCCTTGTCCATTGTCGGCGCTATCTTCATAACATGAGCGAGCGCGTGAGAGCTTTCGATTGCGGGAATGATGCCCTCCGTCCTCGAAAGATACTCGAACGCCTCTACCGCTTCGTCGTCCGTAACGGGAACGTACTCCGCTCTGCCTGTGTCGTGAAGATTTGCGTGCTCCGGTCCGATGCCGGGGTAATCAAGCCCTGCCGAAATCGAATATACCGGTGCGATCTGACCGTACTCGTCCTGGCAGAAGTAGCTCTTCATTCCGTGGAAGATGCCGAGCTTGCCCGTGGCGATCGTTGCCGCCGTCTCAAATGTATCTACGCCTCTGCCTGCCGCCTCGCAGCCTATAAGCCTTACGGATTCGTCGCCGATAAAGTTGTAGAATGCGCCGATGGCGTTAGAGCCGCCGCCCACGCACGCAACAACCGCGTCGGGGAGCCTTCCCTCTTTTTCAAGTATCTGCTCTTTGATTTCCTTCGAGATGACCGCCTGGAAATCTCTTACGATAACGGGGAACGGGTGAGGTCCCATTACCGAGCCGAGAACGTAGTGCGTGTCGTATATCCTCTTAGTCCACTCTCTCATTGCCTCGTTTACGGCGTCTTTAAGAGTAGCCGTACCGGATTCAACGGCGTTTACCTTTGCGCCGAGAAGCCTCATTTTATACACGTTGAGCGCCTGACGCTCGGTGTCCTCTTTGCCCATGAAGATCTCGCACTCCATGCCGAAAAGAGCCGCCGCCGTAGCCGTTGCAACGCCGTGCTGACCTGCGCCCGTCTCGGCGATAACTCTCGTCTTTCCCATTTTCTTTGCAAGCAGCACCTGCCCCAGCACGTTGTTGATCTTGTGAGCGCCAGTATGGTTGAGGTCTTCGCGCTTTAAGTAGATCTTTGCGCCGCCGAGATCCTTCGTCATCTTCTCGGCAAAGTAAAGGCGCGACGGTCTGCCGGCATACTCGTTTAGAAGCTCGGTAAGCTCCCTGTTGAATTCCGGGTCGTCCTTGTACCTGTTGTACGCCTGCTCAAGCTCGTTTACGGCGTTCATGAGTGTTTCGGGGATATACTGCCCGCCGTGTACGCCGAATCTTCCCTTTAACATAAAACCATCTCCTTATAAATTCCGACCCTGCCGGGCAACAAAAAACCGCCCCCGACAGACTCTGAGATCTGTCAAGGACGGATAAAGCTTCACCCGTGGTGCCACCTTGATTCACGGTTTGACCCGTGCGCTCTGCGGAGTACCTGCATACTCCCGGCTACTGACGTAAGCCCTCACGTCACGGGATAATGAGCGCTCTCGCGCCGTTCACCGCGCCCTCAGCGAACCATTATAATAAGCAGTTACGGCCCGGCTCTCAGCCTCCCGGGCTCTCTGTGCGCTCTTTTCTTATTTTTACTCTCGCCTCATCGGTTTGATTCAATTGTGAGTTTATTTTAGCACTTTCAAGCTAAAAAGTCAATAGGCGTTTCGCAAAAATCGAAGAAAAAATTTCCCGTATTCCCGGCGGAAGTCACTCTATTTCGTGTGCCGCCCCTTGACGCGCTCCCAATACTCGCGAAACGCCTGCTCGTTCTTGTTGTCACCGAACTCGTAGTATCGGGCGTTTTTGAGAATGTCGGGAAGATACTGCTGTTCGACCCAGTGGTTCGGGTAGTCGTGGGGATATAGGTAATGCTGCCCCTTGACCTCGCGCTCCGCGCCGTCGTAATGCTTGTTCTGAAGCCGGCGGGGTATCTCTCCGACCTTGCCGGCGCGAAGATCGGCCTCCGCTGCAGCATAAGCCATATATGCCGAATTCGACTTCGGCGCATTGCACACCATTACAACGGCGTCGGCAAGCGGTATTTTCGCTTCGGGAAGCCCCACGGCGTTTGCCATATCGACGCACGCCTTCACTATCGGCAACAGCTGCGGGTAAGCAAGACCCACGTCTTCGCAGGCGCAAACCATGAGCCGCCTGCACGCGCTCGGAAGATCGCCCGCCTCTAGCAGCCGCGCCAGGTAATAAAGCGCCGCATTCGGATCCGAGCCGCGCATAGACTTCTGATACCCGGAGAGTATGTCGTAATGAGAGTCGCCGTCTTTATCGTAGCGAAGCGCCGATTTTTGCGTCAACGCCTGCGCGCTCTCGAGAGTTACGAGCTTTTCGCCTCTTTCCGCCTCCTCGGCTGTCAGCGCCGTAAGCTCAACGGCGTTGAGCGCTTTTCTCACGTCGCCCCCGCAGGCGTTCGCGATATACCGCGCGGCGCCGTCTTCGAGGGTGTAGCGCTCGCCGCGCTCTTCACCCGCGATCTCAAAGCCCCTTATCACGGCACGCTCGACCTCGCCCGCTTCTATCGTTTTGAACTCAAATACGGTGCTTCGGGAAAGTATCGCGTTATACACGTAGAAATACGGGTTTTCCGTTGTCGAGGCGATAAGCGTTATGCTGCCGTTTTCTATGAACTCAAGCAGCGTCTGCTGCTGCTTCTTGTTGAAGTACTGTATCTCGTCGAGATACAGCAATATCCCGTTCACGCCTGAGAATGTGTTGATCTGCGAGACGATCTCCTTTATGTCGGCGGTCGAAGCCGTCGTTGCATTGAGCTTTCGCAGCTCCTTATTGGTGGAGCTTGCGATGATGGAGGCGATCGTCGTCTTCCCCACACCGGACGGCCCGTAGAAGACCATGTTCGGTATCTCGCCCGACTCGATGATCCTTCTCAACGGCTTGTTTTTGCCGATGAGGTGCTGCTGCCCGACGACGTCGTCAAGCGACCTCGGGCGTATTTTATCCGCAAGCGGCGGCATAAGTATCACTCTTTCCTGTGATTTGTAATAACAATGATCCTTTGCTTTCGCAAAATTATTTTTCAAGGGGGTTCCTGATCGGAATCCCCCCTGTTTATGTTCGCTTATATAATTGTTTTTTAACAGCGAAGCCGCATTATTTTAAGATGACAGTCAGCAGAGCGTCGGCCGCAAAAACGATGATGAACAAAAGCGCCAAAAGCCTTACTTTTTTGCTGCCAAGTGCGCCGCACATCTTCTCAAACAAAGGCTGCAGCACATAAAGGAACAGTATGCCGCCCAGCCCGAAACGGATCGACGGCGACAGCGCGATCCTCGCTTGGAAGTTCACCTTGTAGTCTGCGTAAGTCTGCCACGGCCAGCTTCCCGTTACAGCTTCCAATATGTACGATGCTGCAAGCTCTATAGAGGTAGCTATCAACATACACAAAAGAAAAACCAAGGGGATAAACATCAGCTTTTCCTTCGCCTTGCGCTTGCGAATGATCGGATACACAAGAAGGAGGAATGCCAGCGCTCCGACTCCGTAAACGGGAGTGTACGGACCGAACAGAACTCCCCTGTTGGTGAATCCCCAACGGTAGACTACTACCTCCAGAAACACCTCGTAGCACCAACCGATGACAGAGTAAAGCATGAAATATACGGCAAAGCTGCTTACAACGTCAAGCTTGCTTTCTTTGCTTTGCATAAAGGAGATCCCTTTCGCAGAAATGCGGCTGTATTACTCGTAGAGCGGGTACTTTTTAAGAAGCTCCTCGACGCCTGCCTGTACCTTTTCCTTGTTGCCCTCAAAGTCTTCGATAACGAGATGAATGAACTCTGCTATCTTGTCCATATCCTCCTCAACGAGACCTCTTGAGGTAACTGCTGCCGTACCGAGACGAACGCCGCTCGTTACGAACGGGCTTCTCTGCTCGTTCGGGATCGTGTTCTTGTTTGCCGTGATGTATACCTCGTCGAGGTTGTGCTCAAGCTCCTTGCCGGTAAGCTCTGTACCGGAGAGGTCGAGAAGCATAACGTGGTTATCCGTGCCGCCGGAAACGAGCTTGTGACCTCTGGAGGTGAGCCCGTTTGCGAGAGCCTGAGCGTTCTTTACAATCTGCTCACCGTAAGCCTTGAACTCGGGCTTGAGAGCCTCGCCGAGGCAAACTGCCTTAGCCGCGATGATGTGCATGAGAGGACCACCCTGCGAGCCGGGGAATACTGCCTTGTCGATAGCCTTGGCGTACTCCTCCTTGCAGAGAATAAGACCGCCTCTCGGACCTCTGAGCGTTTTGTGGGTCGTTGTTGTAACGATATCGGCGTACGGAACGGGGTTCGGGTGAACACCTGCCGCAACGAGACCTGCGATATGAGCCATATCTACCATGAGCAGAGCGCCGCACGCGTCTGCGATCTCTCTGAACTTAGCGAAGTCGATAACTCTCGGATAAGCGCTTGCGCCCGCAACGATGAGCTTCGGCTTGCACTCCATAGCGATCTCCATTACCTTATCGTAGTCAATGCGGTGAGTAACAGGGTCAACGCCATAGCTTACGAAGTTGTAGTATTTACCCGACATATTAACCGGCGAGCCGTGAGAGAGATGACCGCCCTCTGCGAGGTTCATGCCCATTACCGTATCGCCCGTATTGAGAAGAGCGAAGTAAACTGCCATATTAGCCTGTGCGCCGGAGTGCGGCTGAACGTTTGCGTGCTCTGCGCCGAAAAGCTCACACGCTCTTTTTCTTGCGATATCCTCAACGATATCTACGCACTGGCAGCCGCCGTAGTATCTCTTTCCCGGGTAGCCCTCGGCGTACTTATTCGTAAGCACACTGCCCATTGCAGCCATAACGGCGGGTGAAACGAGATTCTCCGAAGCGATCAGCTCGAGGTTTCTTCTCTGTCTGTGAAGTTCCTGCTTCATTCCGTCGGCAACATCGGGGTCAAATTTTGCTACAAAGCTTATTGTATCAAGGTATTCACTGTACATTGTAATCGTCCTCTCCGAAAGATTTATTGTTACGTCAATTTTACCATACTTCGCCCGCATTTGCAAGACTAAATTACAGGTCGGAAGGCGTGCGCCTGCGGGCGGTTCGCGTTTTCACCCTATCTTTACCTCTTCCTCCATCCCGCGCGGGTCAGCGCCCGGCACGCCTGTTTAGTCGGCAGTGAAAGCTCTTGGCCGGTCACGGGGACTTGCTGCTCCCGATTAAAAATCGGACGGTGCGCGTACTGTCAGAGGACACCGTCCGCCTGCCTGTTAAAAGGGTATTGACCTATTTGAAATTTATGGTAAAATAGAAAGAGGCACATAACTCTTGCAATAAAAGGAGGATATTATATTATGAAAAAAAGAAAAAGAGAAGCTATGAATATGTTCTTTTCGGCATTTCTCGTGATAGCATACGTAATTTGCAGCTACTTCATCACGAATCTTGCGTCTTCGGTAACGAACCAGAACGCCTACAGTGCGATACTTTTCGGCATCGTAACGCTCTTCGGCACGCTGCTGTTTTACGCAACGAGAGTCGGCGACGGCAAACAGGTCGTCCGTTTCAGCCCGTCGGTGCTTATTCTCATCGTGCTTCCGGCAGTTTATGTGATAAGCGCCTACTATGCCGTAGGGCTCCCGCTTCATGAGATGCTCCGCAACAGCAGCGTCGTAATGTACCTTGCGGCTGTATCGCTGGGCTATGGCGTTCCCTACACGTTCACGAGCGGCTTTGAGATGGTCGCGGCGGAGGACGTATATTTTCCGGAGCATTTTGAAGATGGAAACAAGGACAGCGAGAAATAATACGGCTGTCTCGGGAAATACTCTAAACAAAATAACATCTGACGGAGGAATACACACATGGGTTGCACACACGACTGCAGCAGCTGCTCGTCCGACTGCAAGAGCGGCAGCGAAGAAAAGCAGAGCATGAAGACGCCGCTTAACGACAAGAGCAGCGTAAAGAAGGTCATCGCCGTAATGAGCGGCAAGGGCGGCGTAGGCAAATCGACCGTAACGGCGATGCTTGCCTCGGCGATGAACAGAGAGGGCTTTAAGACAGCCGTTCTCGACGCGGACATAACGGGTCCGTCGATACCGAAGATGTTCGGTCTTCACGAACGCGCGATGGGCAGCGAAGACGGCATAATACCGGCTGTAACGGAGATGGGCATCAAGGTGATGTCGGTAAATCTCCTTCTTGAAAACGACACCGACCCCGTTGTATGGAGAGGCCCGGTCATCTCCGGCACGGTCACTCAGTTCTGGTCCGACGTGATCTGGGGCGACGTTGACTATATGTTCGTCGATATGCCCCCGGGAACGGGCGACGTAGCGCTGACGGTATATCAGTCTCTTCCCGTTGACGGCATCGTGATCGTGACGTCACCGCAGGAGCTTGTTTCGATGATCGTCGAAAAGGCGGTAAAGATGGCCGACATGATGAATATCCCGCTTCTCGGCATTGTAGAGAACATGAGCTACTTCAAGTGTCCCGAATGCGGCAGAGACCACAAGATCTTCGGCGAGAGCCGCATCGACGAGGTAGCGAACCGTTTCGGCGCGCCGGTGCTTGCAAAGCTGCCGATCGAGCCGGACTTCGCAAAGCTCTCCGACGAGGGAAAGGCGGAGCTTTTCATCAGCGACGCCATCGACGAGGCCGTAAGCAAGCTGAAATAAGCATAAAAAAATCAAAGCAAAAGCCCGGAATAAACCCCGGGCTTTCCGCATATAATAAAGTAACTGGTCGATGCTGCAAGAGAACGCTTAACGAACCTGCTTCGCCGCCACAAAACCTGCCTCGACATTTTGGTCTGTGTACGTATTGTTTGGGCAGAACGACGTTAAATGTAATACTATTTTTAAATTAAATGCTTTAATTTAAAATGCGCGTGCGGCGCACGCTGAAAACTACGGTTCACAAAAAGCTATATGTACTTATTGATGCTTGACTATTGGGCGCTTGGTCGCTCATAAGATCTAAAAATCGCCTTGGAGCGAGAAAGAAATTGTTGCAATATCACGGAATTGCTGATTCCTGAAAAAAAAGGTTGACAATCGCCTGTCAAAATGATATAATCTATAAATGTCGGGAGCAAACACCGACGAAATAAATATCGCGGAGTGGAGCAGTTTGGTAGCTCGTCGGGCTCATAACCCGAAGGTCGTAGGTTCAAATCCTGCCTCCGCAACCAACGGCAAGCGCCGCACGCCGCAGGTTTTATGCGGGCTTTGGGTAAAAATGCAAACGGCTTGAACAGTAGGTTTGAGCCGTTTTTATTTTTATGTGCATAATGACAAAACGGGTGTTTTGATGTTTATTTGATGTTTACGGGATTAAAAATCACCTCGCAGCGGCGAATTTTGTCTCATCGATGAGACATTTTTAGGAGTATTTAAATAGAATTTCAGCCGTAAATGTTGAATCGATTCAACAAAAAAAGAGTAATTATCTAACGCTATAGCTAAGAAATGTTAGTTTTTTTGGAGTTGTAAGGGCGTTCAAATGTCGTTTTTTCGGACTTTTGTTCAAAGATGAGCTATTGCTCCTCTTGATCTTCACCGGCAGCGGCATATAGTGAAGTCGATTTCACTAAATCGTGCTATAATCTCAGCATTTCTCAACATTTAAAGCCGCTGACCTTGTCGTGATTCATTACCCCCCACTATGCCGCAGCAGATCACAACGGCAGCGGTACCGGTGGAAGGAGCTCCTTTTTATCGGGCGTTATAGTTATGCCCCCTCCCTAAAAACCGGAAAACGTTTTCCGGTTTATTTACTCCCCGTTGCGTTCTCTTGCTCGCTGTTCCCTCGCTGTTTTTTCGGGGGCCTTAGGGTATGCCCTAACAAGTCAAAAATGCGGGTTGTGGCCATAAGTCGCAATGCTTGCTATACGGTTTTCGTCGCTTCCTCGTCGCTTCGTTAATGTTTTACTTGTGTGTCCGAAATTCGGACACACAAAATATTCTTGCCTGCTCCGGGCTTCGTGCGAATTTCGTACGCAATTCGTTAGATTTCTCTAAAACTGTGCATCGATGCACGGTTTTTCATTTTGTGCGATCGATTGGACATTTTACTAAATTGATTTTGTGCCATCGATGACACATTTGTCCCATCGATTGGGCATTTTTATTATTTCCATACGGTGAACGATTCGTTAACCGTCAACGAGCTTGTGAACAGGTCGGGAACAGGTCGAGCGGCAGCCGTAAAGCGGTCGTGAAGCGGTCGAGCGCTGCCGCCTCGGTCTGATCGAGGCCGTTTGAAAAATAATATTTAGAATTATGCGCGCGCTGCGTTATGGCAGCGGTCAGGATAAGAGAACGGAAAAGTTTCCGTAATACCCCCCTTGCCGCTGCCTGCGATTAATTTTTCTTATTCCTGATACTTTCCCAAACGTCGAGCTGCTTTTGTTGGTATTCTCCCTCTGCTCGGTCGAGCGTCTGCCGCTCTTCACGGTAGCTGATATATTCGCCTGCCTGCCGTCGCTCGTACATATCATGCATTATTGCGTACCGTTCCGGACTTCCTTTCCAATACGAAGTATAGAGCGGTTCATTTACGCTCGGCTCTCGTATATACTCACGGTAGAAGCTGCGCAGCTCACGGCAGCGGCGAAGCTGTTTCAAGGCCTCGTTCTTTCGCTGCTGAATGTTCGATACCGACACCCCCTCTGTCTTTGCAATGTCGCCCAGGCTCTCACCTTTAAAGTAATAGCGCACGATCACGAACCGCAGCCGCTCCGAAAGCTCGGCAACAGCTCGCCAAAGGTGGTGCTGCAGGTCGGTCGCTTCTAAATGCTCATACTCGTAGAGCGTGCTTTCGTCCTGCATTAATTCAAGCATTTCTGTTTCTTCGCCGTCGTCTCCGGCAACGGTGCGGTTGTATGAGCATTCCTTGATACCGCTGCCGCTGCGCCTGCCGTGGTTGATCGTGGTGTTCACATAGTGCCGAACGTGAAAACGCAGATAGGTATTGAATTTATACTCCCTTGTGGGGTCGTAGGCCTTGACCGCGGCCAACATAATAAAATACCCTGTTTGCAGAAGATCCTCCGTGTCAATGTCGTTTGGGAGCGTGCGATTATGTGAATAGCGGAGTATCAGCCCGCCGATAAGCCTGCCGACGTTCTCCCAAAGCGATAAGCCTGCCGACGTTCTCCCAAAGCTCGGAGCAAAGCTCCTTCTCTCCCTGCTTTATCCTGATAACTATTTCTTCATTATCCATTGACCGCACCACCTGCGGCGAGTCGCCGCTCACAATACGCGATTATAGTTTTTGATTACAATGAGCTTGCCGCCCGCGGCGATAACTTTACGTTAGTTCAAAGCTGCGTCGCGTTATTGCCGGCGGGTGTATACCCGCCGCTCGGTGATCGCTCCGCCTCGGTGGGGCGGTCTTTTTTTGTTTACGGCAGCGGCAAAGCTGCTTTAGCTGTGAATACGCAGGGCAGCCAGTGCGGGCGCTTATGATTATTGCTGTCCTTTTGCAAAGGGAAGCCGAGCGTTTTGCCGTCTATCAGGTATACGAGCAGATCGCACGGCACACGCTGGCGGGTAGAACCCGCTATCAATTACGCGCTGATAGCTTCATATTATCATGGTTTAGCTCCGCGGCGATAATCTTGCGGTAAATAAAAACTACGGCGCGTTACTGCCTCCGGGCGCTTGCCCGGCGCTCGATCTCCGCGTAGCTCGTGCCGGGCTTTTCTTGTTTATAGGTCAGGATCTTGTCTTTTATGCCTGTGTCGGTCATTCGGTAAGCCCCCGTTAAAATGTGTAATAACAGAAATCAATATCAACGCCTGTGATTTCCTCTACCTTATCAATAAGCGCCTTCCAGTAGTATTCGTACATTTCTGCGCTTGCGCTCGGCATCCGCAGTTCGTCGGTCTTTCTGTTGCCCTCAATTATGAGCTGCCGCAGCTCATGTATCTTTTGTGTATCTGTCATAACAAATCATCTCCTTATGCACCTATGGCTGAATCGTTCGAATTGTCATATCCGTATTCCCCGTATTCCCTCTTATACTCCTCTTTTATTTCTCGAGAGAGTGAAAAAGGGTAAAATGTGCCGCTGCGGGTATGTGTCACCAGATCCTTTGGTAAAACGCCTAATATCTGTGCAAACTCCTTTTTCATTTGCTGAGGAGAAGGGCAGCGGTACGGATTCGGATAGTTATCTTTGTACCATAGCTTGAAAATCTTGTGTATCATACTTGTAGTGCATCGGCTGCTTATTCTTTCTGTAGGAAACATAACGCAGCATTCATTGAAGAATGTTATTACCGGGCTGTTTTGCTCCTTGTAGACCTCATTATTCTTCATACAAGCCTGCGGAACAGCGAAACGATAACCGCTGTCTATTACGCGCTCGAGAGCCGGAATAAGCAGATTTATAATAGCCTCTCGTTCGCTCCACATCTTCTCCAGAAGGAGCTTGTCCTGCCGTTGCTGCGGTATAACATTCGGGCAATCTACTGCTATAATGCGGTTGTATACCCAATCCCCGCGGTCGCCTCCAAACCTCGGCAGCTCGTTTGTGCAGAACCAAAGCAGCCCGGTGTATTTATACCTGAATCCGTTGACGTGTTTAAACTCAACAAAGACAGGATCACCGCCGGTAATACACTTGAACAGCTCCAGCTCGTTCACGCTGACAAATGACATATCACCGTGACCGACAAGCCTTTTCATATAGAGCTGACTTGTGCCGAAGCGATCTTCGAGCTGAGAGAGATCACAAACGGAAAAGTTATCGTTGCCGAGCAATTTCTCAGTCAGAGACAAAAGCTGTGATTTGCCTGTGTCGCCGTCACCGTACATAAAGAGCGCTTTTTTCATTCGGTAGCCGGGAAGATTTGAAATACATACGCCCATATATTCAAGCAACAGCTCCAGCTTTTCGTTGTCGCCGCCGGTGAGCTCTTTAAGATAACCTGTAAACACAGGTGCATTTCGGCTGTGTGGTGAATAGTTGCAGGGTATCTGAATTGTACTGAAAACATCGGGAGAATGCGGGTACAGCTTGCGCTCCCTGATGGAGTAAAGACCATTTTTGAAATTGATGATATTCTCGTCTGCGTTGAGCAGTTCCTCTTTTACAAATGTCAGATCGGTTTTCAGAATCTGCATAACCTCTCTGACCTGACCCATTTTCAGCAGCGTTTCATCATAGGCCGTAATGTACATCTTGATGTACCCTTGAAGCATTTCGTCATTGATGGGCTTATACATGCCGTCCTCGTACCAAAACATACGACAGCTTTTAGCCAGTCGGTCTTCAATCTGGATATAGTGGCTGTGCTCACGAATGTACTTTGCAAGCAGCGGACAGCTCACCTTTAGCTTGATTTCTCCGGTCCGTCCGTCGATATCCTCGTATATATACGGAGGTAAAGCTCCATCGGGAATATCTAACAGAGAAGCTTTCGCATTATTAAGCATTATGCTTGTACGGCGTTCTCTTTTTTCCTCGGCTCGTGATAAGCCGCAAAGTTCATATTTAAAATAGTCTATTGCAGCGGCTTTGTCTATCCTTTTATTGTGTATGATGAAATCTATTACCGAGCCGCCCACACGGCCGCTTGACCCGAAGCAAAAGAAGGTATTCGTTTCGTGATAATAGCAGAAATCATCATTATGACCGCATATAGGGCAGGGATTAAACACCGTGACCTTGCCCGCTTTGCGCTCGCTGCCGCCAAAGCTGCGTATATATGAAAGGAAATCAAAGCCTCGTTTTAACTCGTCAAGGCGTGTATCGGAAGATGAAACAGGGCGTATTCTAAACTCAGGCGGCGTAATAGCCGCCTTGCCTATCACATTTATACTTACCGGATCAAAAACCGCTGCCTCGTTAATGTAAAGAGTGCTTTTGCCGCCGAAGAAAAGCCTGTCAAGGTTTTTACAGCTCCCGTCACATTCGGGGAACAGTTCCATTAAAGCAAGCTGAATTATTGCCCGTTCCTTGCTGTCTGTAATGAGCCTGTCACAGACAAAGGCAATACGAAATTTCTGCCATTGCTCGCTGCTCGAAAATGTTTCATAGATCAGAGCAGGGGCAATATCCCACTCCTTACAGCGGCGCAGTACCTCCGGCACGGTGACAGGATCGTGTCTTTGTACCTTTGGTTCTCCTTTAGGAGTGTCCTTTTCCTCATTGTCAATATCAAGGCAGAAAAGCTGTTGCTGCGTCCAATTTTCGGCTTTTTTGCCGCCCTTTAATATTCCGGGGCTGAATGACTTACCGCACAATACCGCTGCCTCAAGCTCTTTTATGCTTATGCTTTGAGGTGCGGCAGCGGCAAGGCGTGATTTTATGCCGGAGATATCGTTTTTTGTTGGTTTTTTATTGTAGCCCTGAGTGTCTACTTGAATAGGAAATCTGATAATGCTTGCTCACCGCCTTTACACTACCCTGCGGATACCTGTTACACGCCTATCGGGCAGCGGCTCGGCAGCGGTATTGCTTGCGGTAAGCTCAACGTCGTGCGGCTCATTGAGATACTCGATAAGTGCGTCGAGGTCGATCAGGCGCTTACGCCCGCACATGATCGTTGGGACAGTTCCCGATACAGCAAGGCGGCGAATGTAATACTTGCTGAATGCCGTGTTCGGGTCGAGCTGTTTTAATTCGTTGTACGCCTCGTCAAGCGTGCGTTTCCTTGAAAGATATGTTTGCTGTGTCATAAATTCACGCTCCTTTATTTTGCCTCTTGTACACGGCTCACGATTGTGGTATTATTATAGTGAGCTGTGTAACATTTTCGTGTGTGTACAGTTCTTTTGCCGTTGACTTTTGTGGTG
>ONFG01000026.1 GCA_900317025.1 uncultured Eubacteriales bacterium
CGAGAAAAGGATTCGAACCCGCGAGGGTTTTTGCGTTAAGAAAATGCTCCGGTGGAGCATTTTTAGCAAAAAGCGGCGAACGCCCCGGCGTGAGCTACCAATAATGATCGTGTATTCAAAGCTTTCATAATTTATAAAAGACAATATAAATAAACAAGGTAAAGTGTACTTTATAGCAGAGATCAAAAGACGATGGAGGGCGAAAAGGGAATCTTGCTTTGCTTTGATATTATGCGATAAATCAGTCTTGCTTTTTTGGCGATTATGATACATAAGATCGCATAAATATATATTGCTTATAGGTCAATTTGAGAGTTTTCACACAAAATTCAGGGATTATTTAACCAAAAATCCAATAAATAATTGGAAATATTTATTGCTTTTTCTCTGCTGATTTGATATAATAGGAGACAAGAGGTGGTAGGCGTGAGTACAGCTATATTTGACAAGTCTGTTGAATTTCTGGCGCAAATTGCCCTTTTTAACGAAGCATATTCTAAATCCGGACTCGATCGGACGATCACCAGCCGGCTGGTGCTGGCTGCTGCCGAAATGGGTACCAATATCAATAAGTCAGTTTACGGCAGCGACAAAGCAGCCTTCAATGCTTGTCTTCAGGACGCGTTGAAGTCATCGGTAGAGTGTGTTTTTCTTTTAAAGGCGCTCAGTTCCACGAATCTGTTCCCTTATGATTACGTGTTCCTCATTACGATGGTGCAGGACATCAAGAACGTTCTGATAGCCTCTCTCAATGCAAATAAGCCGCAGCCCGATCAGGCTGCGCCGCAGAGTAAGTGGAATAAGTACAACAACGGAACGGCAGGGCGCTTTTCAACGTAGCTCGGTCTTTGGAAAATCAACGCTTTGTACTTAGGGAATAGTGAGTCCCATTGCTTTTTGTCGATATCTCTTCAAGCGGAGAGGGCAGTGGGACGACACGAATTTTTTTTGCGCCCGGAAGGCTGCGGACGGTTTATTTCAAGTTTATACGACGGTGTTTCCGGACCTGTGAAAGCATACGGCTTTAGCAGGTCTTTTTTTGGGGCTGAAAAAAACGCAGACGCTTTTTGGCGTCTGCGCTGTTGTTTTATTAAAGATTGCCGACCGTTTGCAGCTTTTCTCTCGTCTTTGACTTGGCCTTGATGAAGACGCAGCTAAACTCGGGAAGCTCGACGCAGCCGTCGTCTCTTATCTTACAGGCGTCGCTCGTCGTAAGCTCTATGCTGCATTCGCTGTAGCCCCTAGGGAGCGGTATTTCGGCGCTGCCGCTGCCGGCGTTGAATACGCAGAGAATTCGTCCGTTCTCGTCGTAGCGCTCGTAAGACATTACACGCTCGCGGCAGTAGATGTCTTTGAACTCGCCGTCGTTGAAGCAGGTGAACGCCTTGCGGAATTTCGCCAGGCTTTTGTGCCACTCAAGCAGCCCCTTGTCTTCCTTGCCCCACGGGAAGGTGGAGCGGTTGAACGGGTCTTTGTAGCCCTCAACGCCCGCTTCGTCACCGTAGTAAACGCAGGGGAAGCCCGGCAGCGTGAACTGCATTCCGGAAGCGAGGCGCATCATTTTAAGACCGAACTCTCTCTGCTCGGGCGAAAGCTTCGTGTTCGCCTGAAACTCACGGTTGCGGTTGTTGAGCGGTTCGCCTGCAAGAACGGTGATCGTCCTCTCGGTGTCGTGAGTCGTTACGAAGTTCATCAGATTCTTGATGACGGGGCGGGGGTAGTTCTCCATGATGCAGAGAATGCCCTCCATGATGTGGAACGCGTCAACGCCGTGGAGATACTCGAGTATAGCGCTGCGGAACGGGTAGTTCATTACGGTGTCAAGCTGCTCGCCGAGCAAGAACTTACGCCTGGAGCCGTAGCTCTCTTTGTTCGACGCGTCCTCCCAGACCTCGCCGATGACGATAGCGTCTTCGTCTTCGGCTTTTACGGCGGCGCGCAGGTTCTTGATGAAGACGTCAGGCAGCTCGTCGGCAACATCAAGACGCCAGCCGCTGTTGCCTGCCTTTATCCACTTGCGGATAATTCCGTTTTCCCCGTTGATGTATTCGTTAAAGCCGGGGTCGTCCTCTCTCGTGTTGGGGAGCGTGTCGAAGCCCCACCAGGAGTTGTAGCCGTTGGGCCAGTTGTTGAAGTCGTACCAACTGAAGTAGGGCGACTCCTTCGAGTTGTAAGCGCCGAGCGTCTTGTAGCGGCCTTGGCGGTTGAAGTATTTGCTGTCGCTTCCCGTGTGGGAGAATACGCCGTCGTTTATTATGCGTATGCCGCGCTTCTTTGCCTCGGAGCAAAGCGTTTTGAAGTCCTCTTCATTGCCGAGGAGCGGATCGATGTCTTCGTAACTCGCCGTGTCGTAGCGGTGGTTTGAGTAAGCCTCGAAGATCGGGTTGAGGTATATGCACGTTACGCCAAGCTCTTCGAGGTAGTCGAGCTTCTGAGTTATGCCCTTGAGGTCGCCCTCAAAGAAGTCGGTGTTGGTGATAACGCCATCTTTGTTCGGACGCCACTCGGGCATCTCGTCCCAGCTTTGGTGGTACTCTCTGTCTTCTCTGCCTGCGCGCTTGCTCTCGCCGGAGAAGTTGAAGCGGTCGGGGAAGATCTGATACATAACGCCGCCTGCGGGCCAGTCGGGGGTCTTAAAGCCTTTCTTGTAGCAGGTGAGCTGCCAGGAGTAGATGATGTTGTAGTCGATGCGGGCAACGGAGCCGAAATCTCTGACAAGGAAGCGCAGACCGTCGGGCGTGTCGAGCTGGAAGGAATACCAGTAAAGACCGCACTTCTTCGGTATGAAGTCGCATTCCCAGATCTCGCATTCGTCAGCCATGCCGTCCCACAGCATGGTGTAGTTGTCACGCTTGCTGTTGTTGTTCTCGTTGATAACGATAAGGTGCGCCTTGCTGCACTTGAGCGAAAGCGGGACCTTGATCCTGAAATGAACCGAGGTGCCTTCTTCAACGGCGCCCAAGGGGCTGCGGTAGTAGGGACTTCTTGAGTTGAATATCTGATCCATATAATCAATCCTTTGCGTTTTTGTCACTTCACGGTCATGTTATTACATAGTATTCAAAAATGACGCGCAAGTGAGGCTTTATCCATGCGGAGGGTGCGTTCCCTGATAATAGCAACCATTACCGCATTATTACACATAGTATATAATAATACAAGAAAAATTCGATGTCAATACGCCAAATCGACGTAATTTGTCAAAATTTTTGTGAATTCTGCCGCAACTTCGATATATCTTCCGGTGCAGTTACACACTTATCCGGGAAATGAAACTCAGATTTTTCTCCATCGGTATTAAATCCGCTGTTTTCATACAGCTTTAAACAGAAAAGCGACGCTAAAATCTCAATTCTTTTACGAAAATATTACAAATGATTAACTATAATTCTTATAACGAAATATAATGTTAGAAAAATTTGATATAATAGGCTATAAGTGTAATTAGGTCTGCTTTTAAGCAGATATTTTAAAACATAATGTAATAAACTTTGCGCCCTATCGGTAACCGATGTTTATTGCAAGTGAGGGGAACACATTTGAGAATAAGAAGAAAAAAGTGGGCGAGACCGGAGCTTGCCGTCTGCCCGTTCTTTGAGAGTGCGCCTGAGGAGCGCCGGGGCGAGTGGGAAAAGTGCTTCAAGCGAAAGCAGCCGCTCCACCTCGAGCTTGGCTGCGGGAAGGGTACGTTTGCGGCGGCTCTTGCACTCAGAGAGCCTGAGGTGAACATTCTCGCCGTCGACATCAAGAGCGATATGCTCGGCACTGCGCGGCGCAACATCGTGAAGCTCTTTGAAGAAAACGGCAGAGAGCCGGACAACGTCATGCTGACGGCTTACAACGTCGAGCAGCTCGAAAAGATCGTCTCGAAGGAAGACGGCGTTTCGAGGATCTACATTAACTTCTGCAACCCGTGGCCGAAGGCGAAGCACAAAAAGCGAAGGCTCACCTTCCCGAACAAGCTGGAGAAATACAGACAGCTGCTGCCCGATGGCGGCGAGATCCGATTCAAGACGGACGACCTCCCGCTTTTTGAAGACAGCTTAGAGTATTTCGCTCAGTCGGGCTTTGAGGTGACGTTCAAAACGAACGACCTTCACAGCGAACCCTCGATCACCGACAATATCCTCACCGAGCACGAGGTCATGTTCAGCAATCAGGGGATAAAGATCAACTATCTTACGGCGGTAAAAAAGGCCGGTACATCAAATTAAAACGCAAAACAGAATTCATATAAAGCGTAAGCAAATTTCCAAAAAGGAGACAACCGCAATGAAAAAGATTTTAGTATGCGAGGACGAAGCGGCGATCCGTGACTTTGTCGTTATAAACCTCACAAGAGCAGGCTACGACGTGATCGAAGCGGAGAACGGCGACGAAGCGATCGCAAAGTACGACGAAAACAACGGCGATCTGGACGTTGCTATCCTTGACGTTATGATGCCCGGCAGCCGCGACGGCTTTGCCGTATGCAAGGAACTGCGCGCGAGAAACGGCGGCATCGGCATTATCATGCTCACCGCGAGAACGCAGGAGATGGACAAGGTGACTGGGCTTATGCTCGGCGCCGACGATTACGTTACAAAGCCCTTCTCGCCGTCGGAGCTTGTCGCAAGAGTAGACGCGCTCTACAGAAGGGTTTCGCTTGCAAAGGCAAACATCGAGAGCAATTTCAAGGAAGAGATCAAGTCGGGCGACTTCGTTCTCAACCTGCGCAACAGAACGCTGCTCAAAAACGGCAAGACGATCGAGCTTACGCAGGTCGAGTTCCAAATTATGGAATACTTCTTCTCGAATCCCGGCAAGGCGCTTGACAGAGTGAACATCCTCAACCATGTTTGGGGTGTGGCTTACGTAGGCGAGGAAAAGATCGTCGACGTAAACATCAGACGTCTGCGCATGAAGGTAGAGGACGAGCCGTCCAACCCGAAGTACATCGTGACCGTATGGGGTCTCGGCTATAAGTGGGACGCGTAAGCGCTCATAAGTAAAAAGCGGCAGACGGTAAACGCCGCTATCGGGGGTAACCGGATTGGGAAAGGGTATCGTAAAAAGATGGGTGTTCAATTATCTTAGCATAACCGTTCTTTTTCTTGTACTTATCATATTCGCGGCGGCTTATGCCGTTCGTATGTATTACTACGACGGGGTCAGGCGTCATTTGCAGTCGCTCGGCGACGAGGCGCTAAGCTCCTACTCTGAAAGTGAGAATATCTCAGACTACGAGGTCTCAAAGGCGCTCTGGTTAAGCGACTACCTCGTTTCGGTCGGCAAAAAGGAGTCGGTCGATGTTGCGGCGGCGGATGAGAGCGGCAGCGTTATCGGCTCGACTCGCTCCTATGAAGAGAAGATATCTATCCCGGGCTACAGGATAGAAAGCGCCGACGAAGGCACCTTCCGCACCGACACACTCTCTACCGGCGAACGGGTGATGAGCTACAGCGTCGTCATCAGAGACGGAAACGGGAAATTCGTTACTCAGCTTGTTTTCAGCGAGCTTTTGACTCAGGCCGACAGCAAGGTGATGATCGCGATAATCGTACTGGTAGCGGCGGCGGTGCTGCTGCTGGCGTCGTTCGTTATTCCGTGCCTGTTGTTCATGCGCACGATCGTAAAGCCCGTCAGAGAGCTTCGCGCAACGGCTCACCGCATCGCGCAGGGCGACTACGAAACGAGAGTCGACAGGATGTATGACGACGAGATAGGCGAGCTTGCCGACAGTATCAACCATATGGCGGAGGAGATCAAAGCCTCCGACAGCATGAAAAACGACTTCATCTCGTCCGTTTCCCATGAGCTGCGCACGCCGCTGACGGCGATCAAGGGCTGGGCGGAGACGATGTCGCTCGGCGAGCCGGACAGCGCAACGATGAGCAAGGGCCTCGGGATAATCATAAACGAGTCCGAAAGGCTCACCGGAATGGTCGAGGAGCTGCTCGACTTCTCGAGGATCCAGAGCGGACGAATGATCCTTGCGATGGACAAGACCGACCTTCTCGCAGAGCTTGGCGAGGCGGTCTATATGCTCAGAGAGAGGGCCGCCAAGGAAAATAAGCATTTTGTTTACGACGAGCCGGAGTCGATGCCGCCCGTTCTTGCCGACAAGAACAGGCTCAGGCAGGTGTTCATCAACATCATCGACAACGCTCTTAAATATACGCCCGTGGGCGGCGTGATCGGTATCGACGTGCGCCGCGAAGACGACATGATAAAGGTCGTCATAAGCGACACGGGCTGCGGCATAAACGAGAAGGATCTGCCGCGCATAAAGGAAAAGTTCTACAAGGCGAACAAGACGGTCAGAGGAAGCGGTATAGGGCTTGCCGTAGCCGACGAGATCATGACGCTGCACAAGGGCAGCCTCGAGATCGAGAGCAAAGAGGACGTCGGCACGACCGTAACGATCAGCATTCCCGTACTCGACAGAGACGACGAGGAGATACTAAAAAGCTGATCTCGGCTATATATTTTTTCGGAGAGGGATCCGGCAGACAAGATCGACCGAAAAGCTGAGGGTAGCTGAATAGTTATATAAAGTTTATTAAAGAAAAGAAACGAAAGGAAATGAGCGTATGCCCGAGAAGACAAAGATCAAGACCTCGATCGGCGGTTCGGCGCTTATCGAGGGCATAATGATGCGAGGTCCGAAAAGAACGACCGTGGCTGTCAGAATGAACGACAAGTCCATCTACACCGAGGATATCCAGTTTAAGTATATCGGCAGCAAGAGCAAGTTTTTCCGCCTGCCGCTGATAAGGGGCTTCGTTACGCTCATAGACTCGATGCGCCTTAGCATGAAGTGCCTCATGCTTTCGGCGGAGAAGTCGGTCGAGGGTACGGAGGAGGAGACGGAAGAGCCTTCAAAGTTTGAGAAGTGGCTTGAAGACAAGCTCGGCGACAAGCTCTTCGGCGTTATCATGACGCTGGCGTCGATCCTCGGAGTTGCGCTTGCGGTGCTGCTGTTCTTCGCCGTTCCGACATTCATCTTCAACAGCCTTGCAAAGGTAGCGCCCGCGCTCGACAAGGGAACGATCTGGCGAAGCGTCTTCGAGGGCATTTTAAAAATCGCCATCTTCCTCGTTTACATCATAATAATTTCAAGAACGCCCGATATGAAGCGGACGTTCATGTACCACGGCGCTGAGCACAAGACGATCTTCTGCTACGAGAACCTCGAGGAGCTGACCGTCGAAAATGTGAGGAAGTACAAGCGCTTCCACCCGAGGTGCGGTACGAGCTTCATGATAATTATGCTGCTTGTGGGCATAATCGTCGGGCTTTTCATCACGGCGAAAAACCCGCTCCTGCGCACGGCGATCAAGCTGCTGCTGCTGCCCGTTTCGTGCGGCGTTGGCTACGAGCTTATCAAGCTCTGCGCAAAATATGACAACGTATTTACAAGGATCATCGCGGCGCCCGGACTTGCGGCGCAGAGGATCACGACGATCGAGCCGGACGACAGCATGATCGAGGTAGCGATCGCGGCGATCAAGCCGGTGATCCCCGAAAACGGAGAAGACAGGATATAATATGGCTGAAATGACTTTGACCGAGGTCTACCGCAGCGGCAAAGCGGAGCTTGAAGCGGCCGGCGTTCCCGACGCCGACGTCGATTCCCTCTGCCTGCTGGAGCACATCTTCGGCGCCGACAGAACAGCTTTGATACTTCACGGCGACAGGCTCGCAGACAGCGCTCTTTGTCGCCGTTTCTTTTCGGCGGTCGACGAGCGCAAAACGGGCAGACCCCTGCAATATATAATAGGAAAATGGAACTTCATGGGGTTTGACTTTTACGTAGGCGAGGGTGTGCTTATCCCAAGAGACGATACGGAGATAGCCGCTGAAAAAGCGATAGAGCTTGCAAAGGCGGCGGCGCGCCCAAGGGTGCTCGACCTCTGCTCGGGCAGCGGCGCGATAGCAGTAACGCTTGCAAGGCTTTTGCCGGAGTCGGACGTTACGGCGCTCGAACTTTCCGACAAGGCGCTCGCCTTTCTTGAAAAGAACGTAAAGCTCAATGATGCCGCAAACGTCACGGTGATAAAGGGCGACGTTACGAAGGACTTTGACAGCTTTGAAGACGAAAGCTTCGACCTTATCGTCTCAAACCCGCCGTACATAATCACGAAGCAGATCGACACGCTGCAGCGGGAGCTTGCTTTTGAGCCTAGAATGGCGCTCGACGGCGGCGAAGACGGGCTTTTCTTCTACCGTGAGATCACGAAAAAGTGGAAGACAAAGCTAAGGCACGGCGGCGCTCTCGTTTACGAAACGGGCGAAGACGAACACGAACCTGTGGCGGCGTGCATGGCTGAAAACGGCTTTGAGCGCATCGGCTTCGAGCTTGACTTGCAGGGTTTCAAGCGCGCGACGTTCGGATTCAGGGTGTAAAGCAATTTACCGTTAAGGGCGCTGCCCTTAAAAAACCGCAAGCCTTTTGGCAAAGGCTTGGCGAAAGCTTTAGTATGTGCAGCTTGTAGATTTGTGTTATATAGCAAACGACAAAAACATTTTGCCTGAATTTGGATTCCGAAGGGGTGCGGGGGTGCGGGTCTCCGGTGGAGACCTCTACGCAGCAGAAGCACCGACCGAGGCGGCAGCCGAGACTGCGATCGGAAAGCCCCACAAAAAGCTGCTCAAAACTTTAATATGTGCAGCTCTTGAAAAATCCGAAAATTTGTTTTATAATTTATACATCTATTGCATCATGGCGGCGGTACCGCAAGAAAGGATATGAGATAAATGGCAGTCGATAAGAACAAGGCGCTCGATACGGCGCTTTCACAGATAGAAAAACAGTTTGGAAAGGGCGCCGTAATGCGCCTGGGGCAGAAGGAGATATTGAAGGTCGACGCTATCTCGACAGGCTCTCTTTCGCTTGATATCGCGCTCGGTATCGGCGGTCTTCCGAGAGGAAGAATAATCGAGATGTACGGTCCGGAAAGCTCCGGTAAAACGACGCTTGCGCTCCACTGCATCGCAGAGGGTCAGAAGCAGGGTGGCACCGTCGCATTTATCGACGTTGAGCACGCTCTCGACCCCGTTTACGCGGCGGCTCTCGGTGTTGACGTTGATTCGCTGCTCGTTTCTCAGCCCGATACCGGCGAGCAGGCGCTCGAGATCACCGAAGCGCTCGTTCGCTCCGGCGCTATCGACGTTATCGTTGTCGACTCCGTAGCGGCGCTCGTTCCGAAGGCGGAGATCGAGGGCGAGATGGGCGATTCCCACGTCGGTCTTCAGGCAAGGCTCATGTCGCAGGCGCTCAGAAAGCTTACGGGCGCTATCTCAAAGAGCAACTGCGTCGCAATATTCATCAACCAGCTTCGTGAGAAGGTCGGCGTAATGTTCGGCAGCCCCGAGGTCACCCCGGGCGGCAGAGCGCTGAAATTCTACTCGTCCGTCCGCCTCGACATCAGAAAGGTCGAGACGCTCAAGGTCGGCGGCGAGATGGTCGGCTCTCATACGAAGGTAAAGGTCGTTAAAAACAAGGTCGCTCCGCCGTTCCGTGAGGCAGAGTTCGACATCATGTACGGCAAGGGCATTTCCAAGGAGGGCGAGATCGTCGATCTGGCTCTCAGAGCGGACATTATCCAGAAATCCGGCTCGTGGTTCAGCTACGGCGAGAAGAGGCTCGCGCAAGGTCGAGACAAGGTAAAGCAGCTTCTCGTTGAAGACAAGGAGCTTGCCGCCGAGATCGAGAAGCAGATCATGGAGAAGGCCGACGAGATCGCGACGAAGCCGCTCGCAAAGGGCAGCAAGACCTTAAAGGCGGGCGGCAAGGGAAAAAAGGAAGAAGCTCCGATTGATGCCGACGTTATCGAGACGGAAGCTCCCAAGGACGAGAAGCCCGCAAAGTCAGACGAGAGCAAGCTTGACATTCAGGTTGACTGATGATGACCGTAACCGACATACGCCCGGCGAGAAAGAAGCTGTGCAGCGTTTACATCGACGGCGAATACGCGATGAAGCTCGACGCAGCCGTGCTTGAAGAGAACTGCATAAAGCCGGGCGTCCGGCTCGACGACGAGCGCCTTCACAAGCTTGTGAAGGAATCGGAGTACAGGCGCTCGAAGGAGCGCGCGCTGTGGCTCCTCTCCGGCAGGGATTATTCGCGCAGCGGGCTTTACGACAAGCTGCGCCGTGAAGCGTCCGACGAGACGACCGAGGAGGTCATCGAGCGCATGGAGGAGCTGGGGCTTGTAGACGACGAAAGCTACGCCCGCCGCCTCGCTCATGACCTGCTTTATATAAAAAAGCTCTCGAAGCGCGGCGCGCTTTACAAGCTGATGGAAAAGGGCATCGACAAGGGGCTTGCCGAGGAGATCCTCGACGAGTTTGAGCTTGACCCTGTCGAGCAGCTTGTCGAGCTTATCGAACGAAAGTACAAAAATAAGCTCGAAGACGAAAAGGATCGCCGCCGCACCGTAGCCGCCCTGCAGCGGCTCGGCTATTCATGGGGCGACATCAGGGCGGCTCTGGAAGAGTTTGAAGAGTGAATTCGGACCGGTGCTCCTGTATTATTAATGTGTCAATAACATAATTTAATTTGCTGACGAAGGGGTACGGGGGCGATCGGAAAGCTCCCGTAAAATATCATGCCGGGGCCGGTTACTCCCGGCAGCCGATACATGGGGGAAATAACATGGAAAATACCGTTGGGATAATAAGCCTTGGCTGCGCCAAGAACCGCGTCGATGCGGAGATGATGCTCGATACGCTGCGCAAGGCGGGCTATAAGATCATAGATGACCCGGCGCTTGCCGACGTTGCAATCATCAACACCTGCGGCTTTATCGAGAGCGCAAAGCAGGAGAGCATCGACGAGATACTCGAGCTTGCAAAGCTCAAGGAAGAGGGCAGAATAAAGGCACTCATTGCGACCGGCTGCATGGCGGAGCGCTACCGCGAGCAGATGATGAAGGAGCTGCCCGAGCTTGACGCTGTAGTCGGCATTGGAGGCAACGGCGACATCTCAAAGGTCGTCTCACGCGTGCTCGAGAACCGGAAGGTCGAGCTGTTTCCCGACAAGAGGCAGCTCCCTCTTGAGGGCGGGCGTATCCAAAGCACCGAGTATTACTACGCTTACTTAAAGATCGCCGAGGGCTGCGACAACCACTGCACCTACTGCGCGATCCCGATGATAAGGGGCGGCTACCGCAGCCGTAAGATGGAGGCGCTCGTAAGCGAGGCAGAGGAGCTTGCCAAAAACGGCGTAAAGGAGCTTATCGTTATCGCTCAGGATACGACGAAATACGGCGTTGACCTCTACGGCGAATACAAGCTTGCCGAGCTGCTAAAAAAGCTCTGCGCGGTCGAAGGGCTTGAGTGGGTGCGCGTACTCTACTGCTACCCCGAGGCGATCACCGACGAGCTGATCGACGTTTTCGCAAGCGAAGAAAAGCTCGTGAAATATATGGATATTCCGCTGCAGCACTGCGACGAAAAGGTCTTGAAGCGCATGGGCAGAGGCGGCAGCCGGCAGCAGCTTACGGAGCTTGTAGCGAAGCTCAGAGAGCGCATTCCAGGAATGGTGCTGCGAACGACGTTCATCACGGGCTTCCCCGGCGAGACTGAGGAGCAGTTTGAAGAGCTTGCCGAATTCTCTAAGGAGATCGGCTTTGAGCGCATGGGCTGCTTCCCGTATTCCTGCGAGGAGGATACGCCCGCCGCACGTATGCCCGACCAGATCGACGACGACGTAAAGGAGCGCCGCGCGGAGATACTGATGGAGCAGCAGCAGCTTACGATGGAGCGCTACAACGAAAAGCTTATCGGCACCGTGATTGACGTGCTCGTTGAGGGCTTCGACCGCTACGCCGAATGCTTCTTCGGCAGGAGCCGCGCTGACGCGCCCGACGTTGACGGTAAGGTCTTCTTTACGAGCGGCGGCAGAAAGCCGCAGCCCGGCGAGATCGTCAAGGTGCGCATCTTTGACAGCCTCGACGTTGACCCGCTCGGCGAGCTGGTGCTCGAGCTTTCGTAAAATACTTTTCCATTCTCCAAAGGGGGACGTTTCGTGAATTTACCAAACAAGCTTACGCTTCTGCGTATCATCCTCGTGCCGTTCTTTGCGGCGGCGCTGCTTATAGATAAGATCCCGCACCACTACCTGATCGCGCTGCTGATCTTCTGCGCTGCGTCGATAACCGATATGCTCGACGGCAAGATCGCAAGAAAGCACAACATGGTCACCGACTTCGGCAAGTTCGCCGATCCACTCGCGGACAAGATCCTCGTCATCTCGGCGTTTGCCTGCTTTATCGAGCTTGACCTTGTCGGCGCCGCGTTCATTATCCTGGTGCTGTTCCGCGAATTCTCCGTGACCTCGATAAGGCTCATCGCCGCCGAAAACGGCAAGGTCGTAGCGGCGAATATGTGGGGCAAGGCGAAGACGGTAAGCCAGATGATCGCCATAATCGTGGTGCTTTTAAACGGCTACCTGCTTGAGCTTTCCTCCATGGGCGTTCTGAATATCCCGGGCGCGGAGGGTATCATCACTATCATCAACACGTCGCTTTTGTGGATATCGGCAGTCCTGACCGTTATCTCCGGCGTTATCTACATCAAAGACAACTTCGGCTTCATCAAGAACGCGAAATGAATAGCAAAAGCTGCCGTCTCCGCTTGGAGGCGGCTTTTTTTGCCCGCTATTGGGCGATTTTTTTACAAAATGAAGATACTTCACAGAAATTTTATATAATTCTGTCAGATTACCTTTGACATTTAAGATTGAATGTGGTATGATAGCCATGGTGAGGTTTGTGTTTTTATACAGCCAATCGTATGGAGCGTGAAATGCGCTCATAATGAATATCAGACAAGAAAGGAAGGTATTTACCAAATGTTCAACATACCAATGAACACGAAGGGTGCTTTGTCTTCGGACAGCCTTCTGTCGCTCAATGGTCAGCCGACGGGCGGCGGTCTGCCGACGAATAACGCGGCGGCTCCTGCCCCGATGAACACGCAGCAGAATTTCAATCAGCCGATGAACACACAGCAGAATTTCAATCAGCCGATGAACACGCAGCAGAATTTCAATCAGCCGATGAACACACAGCAGAACTTCAATCAGCCGATGAACACACAGCAGAACTTCAATCAGCCGATGAATACGCAGCAGAGCTTCAATCAGCCGATGAATACGCAGCAGAACTTCAATCAGCCGATGAATACGCAGCAGAATTTCAATCAGCCTGCACAGGCTCCGGCGGCTCCGCGTCAGAGACCGGATGGCGGCGGCGTAAGGCTCAAGAAGGGTCAGAAGATGTCGCTTTCGCAGATCAACCCGAATCTTTCCGAGATTCAGGTCTGCCTTGGCTGGGATCTTGTGAACCAGGCGTGCGACCTCGACGCTTCGGCGTTTATGCTCGGCGCGGGCGATAAGGTAGTAGGCGACGACTGGTTTGTCTTCTACGGTCAGCCGACAAGCCCCGACGGCGCGATCGTTCACATGGGCGACGGCGACGGCTCGGCAGCAGGCGACGATGAGATCATCAACATCAGCCTTAACAAGCTCGACCAGAGAGTTCAGAAGGTCACGTTCGTCGTTACGATCAACGAGGCTAAGGAGAGGGGGCAAAACTTCAGCATGGTCCAGAACGCTTACGTCAGAGTTGTCGACAAGACGACGGGCAAGGAGCTTGTGAAGTTCATGCTCACAGATTACTTTGCAAACGTCACCTCTATGGTAGTAGGCGAGGTATACAACAAGGGCGGTCAGTGGAGATTCAACCCTGTAGGCAACGGCTTTGCTCATGATCTCGCCGGTCTTTGCGGCGTTTACGGCGTAAATGTAGCCGATTGATAAATCGAATGTACATCACATTCGGGTAAGGTATATAAAGGTATTTTTTACAAAGGAGTACGAAGACAATGATCAAGTTTGAAACCATCAACGAGCTTACGCTCAAAGTAACTTGCCAGGGCGGCGGCGATCAGTTCTTTACAAAGGCAGGCGCTTTCATCTGCGGCGAGAACTACGGTCAGAAGAATTATCAGTTTGAGAAGGTTCTTCTCGGCCCCCAGGGCAACCCGATGCAGGCTGCTCTCGGTCAGCTCACAAGACGCTTCACAGGCGAGAATCTCCCGCTCATGAAGGTAATGACAAGAGGCGACAGCGTTACATACTACTGCAACGAGGCTCAGCACGTAGTTGTTTACAACCTCAAGCCGGGCGAGACGATCTCTGTTGAGTCTGAGAACATCCTCGCATTCACATCTGACTGTAAGTATGGCGTTCGCTTCCTCGCACAGGGCGTTATTTCCCAGAAGGGTCTCGCAACGTCGACTATTACAGGTCAGGGGCCCAACTCTCAGGTAGCGGTTCTCGTAGACGGCAACCCGATTGTTCTCAGCAACGTTCAGAACGGCTCGACTCTCGAGGTCGACCCCGACGCAGTTGTATGCTGGGTGGGTCAGGATCCGGGCTTCAAGATGGATCTTTCGTGGAAGAACCTCATCGGTCAGGCTTCCGGCGAGTCCTATATGTTCGAGTGGTCAGGCAACAAGAGAGCTACAGTTATCATTCAGCCGATGGAGCGCGAGTCCGGCGTTAATATCGGTATGGACGGCGGCAGCAAGGGTTCCAGGCCGACGGTTCAGCAGAACCAGACGCTCGGCGGCGCTGTTCAGAGCGTACAGGGTACTCTCGGTCAGCTCGGCGGCATGGTTGGCGGCGTAACAGGCGGCGGTATGCCGATGGGCGGCCCCGGCGGCAACACGATGGGCAACACCGGCATGGGCGGCGTTGGCGGCGCTCTTGGCGGTCTCGGCGGACTTCTCGGTCTGTAAGTTATCAACATCAAATAAATCTAATATTACAGAAAAGGCAGGTAATTGAAAATGGCAGTAAGTTTGAGCAAGGGCGGCAAGGTTTCGCTCGTTAAGGCAGCAGCAGACTCAGGCATCGCTAACGCAGCGGCGCTTTCAAAGCTGATGGTAGGTCTCGGCTGGGACGTTAACCGTTACGACGGCGGCGCTGATTTCGATCTCGACGCAGCAGCATTCATGCTGGCAGGCACAGGCAAGGTAAGAAGCAGCGACGACTTCATCTTCTACAATCAGAAGGTAGGCCCCGGCGTTGAGCACATGGGAGACAACAGAACGGGCGAGGGCGAAGGCGACGACGAGGTCATCAACGTAGACCTTTCGCAGGTTCCCGCTGATGTCGAGAAGATCAGCTTCACCGTTACTATCGACCAGGCAGAAGCTAAGCACCAGAACTTTGGCATGGTAGAGAACTCCTATATCAGAGTTTGCGACGCAGTTTCCGGCACCGAGTTTATCCGCTATGACCTCGGCGAGGATTTCTCCGTTGAAACAGCGGTTGTAGTCGGCGAGCTTTACAGGCACGGCGGCGAGTGGAAGTTCAACGCTATCGGCGCAGGCTTCCAGGGCGGTCTTGCAGCACTTTGCGCTAACTTTGGCGTAGACATTGGCTAATTGACAGAACAAAACTTTTCGGGCTGTACGGTTTTCCGTGCAGCCCACTTTTTGCAGTTTTTTTAAAAAACATCTTGACGGCGGAGTGTATAACGAGTATAATAAGTATGAAAAGTATGACAAAGAATACAAAACAGAAAGGACGATGCATTATGAAAAAGCCCGAGGGTAAATATGCATGGACAGTGACGGTCGGCACGAAGGGGCAGATTGTTCTGCCGAAGGAAGCGCGCGAGGTCTTCGGGATCGAGCCGGGCGACACGCTCATTATCTTAGGCGACGAGACGAAGGGGCTGGCGATCCCGCCGAAGAACAAGTTTTCCGAGCTGTTCGGTCAGATATTCAGCAAGTAACGCTCTCTGAGCAGGAGGTATTAAAATGAGGAGACATTATCTTGATAACATAAGGTGGGTCACGGTGCTTTGCGTTTTCGTTTATCATGTGCTGTTTATGTACAACAGCGTCGGGATAAAGGTCGGGCAGGTCTGCTCGACGGGTGCGCATTACTGGGACGCTCTGCTTTATCTGTTTTACCCGTGGTTCATGCTGCTGCTTTTTGTCGTGGCGGGAGTTTCGTCGAGGCTATACCTTGAAAAGCACACGGTAAAGGAGTTTTTCCGTTCTCGCACCGACAAGCTGCTCGTCCCTTCTACGCTCGGATTGTTTGTATGGTGCTGGGCGCAGGGCTGGGTGTCGATGAAGCTTTCGGAGCTTTCCGGCTCGAGTATCGACGTGCCAGGTGCTCCTGCTCCGATAATGTACCTCATCATGTGCCTGTCCGGTGTGAGCGTACTGTGGTTTATACAACTTTTGTGGGTTTTCTCGATCGTACTCGTGCTTATCAGAAAGCTTGAAAAGGGCAAGCTTTACGCGCTTTGCGGCAAGGCGAACCCGCTCGTCATGGTGCTGCTCGCTATCCCGGTTTTCCTGTCGGGGCTTGTGCTCAACACGCCGATGATAACGGTTTACCGCTTTGGCTTCTACGGCTTCGGTTTTCTGCTCGGTTACTTCGTTTTCGCTCACGACGAGGTCATCGAGAGGCTGACAAAGCTCCGCTTTGTTCTGGCTCCGCTTGCCGCCGCGCTCGGAGTGCTGTACACCGTTTTCTACTACGGTAAGAACTACGCCGACGCATCGGCTCATCTTGATGTCATCAACTCGATCCCTGCGGTAGCATTTGCGTGGACGGCGGTTCTCGCGTTCTTCGCCTGCTTCAAGGCGTGGTTCGATAAGGAGACTCCGTTTTCGCGTTTCATGACGAAGAAAAGCTTCGGGTTTTATATGTTCCACTACTTCGGTATCTCCGCGGCGGCGCTGCTCATCGAGCTGTATCTGCCCATGCCGCTTTTTATGAAATATCTCATCGTAACGCTCAACGGTCTTGCGGTCGGCTTTGCTTTCCCCGAGGTGTTCGGACGGATTCCTGTCGTGAGGTATTTGATAATGGGCATCAGAAAGCCCAAAGCGAAAAAGAAAACTGCAAAATAAGAGCTTGCGGGTCGGCAAGCGACGACAGGCAGTTTCGATTTTGCTTTTTGTAATGTTTAGCCGCTCTCCGCACCGAAGGCTGCCTGCTAATACTAATTTCAAATTAAATGCATTAATTTGAAATGCGCGTGCTGCACACGCTTATGCCGCGCAAAGCGCGTCATCACGTCTTATACAAACTCAAATGCGCCTGAGGCGCTATAAAAAGCTTTTTAATTTAGCAGTACATTGCTTCTGAATCCGGTGTTAACACACCGTAAATAAAAATGTAAAAAAACGGCTCATCGGAACAATTGTCCGGCGAGCCGTTTTGTGTTGATTAAGGAGACACTGATTAAAGCGAGTGCTCATATTGCGCCGTCAGATTTTCAGGCAGATTGCACGAAACGACCGCAGGAATACTGGCGTATTTCAAGGGA
>ONFG01000012.1 GCA_900317025.1 uncultured Eubacteriales bacterium
ATTTCCGGTGAGGAGATCCCGCCGGTTATGCGACTAATAATCAGAGAGGGGGAACAGCCGTGCCTTCTGCAGAGGAAGCCTTCAAGAGATTTCTTGAGGGCGATAAAAACGCTTTTTCCGTTATCGTCGACGAATTCCACGACCCGCTTATTTTCTTTATAAACGGGTTCGTTAAAAACCCCGATACCGCCGAGGACATCGCCGCGGACTGCTTCGCGGAGCTTGTCGCCCGGCCGAATCGCTTTGCGTTTCGATCAACGCTGAAATCCTACCTCTTTTCCATAGCGCACAACAAGGCGGTGGGGCATATCAGAAAGCACGCCAGACTGACGCTGCTCGGCGATAACACCAACCTTGCCGCAGACGACGACTACGCAAGGCTTGAAGCAAAAATGATAACAGACGAGCGAGCGCGGCGTCTTCATGTGGCGCTGCCTAAGCTCAACGACAATTACCGCACGGCGCTGCACCTCGTCTATTTCGAGAAGATGTCATACGCCGACGCCGCAAAAGCGATGCACAAGACCGTAAAGCAGGTCGACAACTTCGTCACGCGCGGCAAGGCGGCGCTGAAAAAAATTCTTACGGAGGAGGGATCGGTCTATGAGGAATAACAGAGACTTCGAGCAGCTCATCTTTGAGCGCGCCGAAAAGATCAAAGAGCACGACAAAACCATGAAGCTGATACGCATGACCGTGACCCCGATCGCGGCGGCGTTCGTCATCCTCACGGCGGTCGGTATCCACCGCTTTGCCGTCACTCCCGCGAATATGTCTGCGCAGGCAGACAACGCGCCGGCTTTTGAAGCCTCAGCCGCCTATGCGCCCGAGAACAGCGAAACAAGCGAAGCCTCCACCGCCCGGCAGACGATAAAAAGCGCCGAAGCCGAAGATCAGACAGATGACGCCGCATACGAAGACTACGAATACGACGGCATGGCAGCAAACGAAGCGCCCGTAAACGCCGCTCCCGGCGATGTGACCGTGACCTTCACGGCGAACGACGCCATCACCCTCACCGGCAGCGAAGCGCTCGACGCCGCCGAAGCCCTCGCCGACGAAAGCACGCCCGTAAACAGCGAAGACAAGGGCTACCTCGGCACGGTAACGGTCAAAGCAGACGGTCAAAGCACCGATTACCGCATCTACACCGACCACGTAGGCAAGACCGAAAACGGAGAATTCAAAGGCAGCTTCACCCTCGACGACAGCACCAAGGCAGTTCTCTCAAAGTATTTCCCTGTGAAATTTTAAAACAGCACTCTTATTTATAGGAAAGTGATAAAAATGTTAAAAAGAAAGATATCCGCGGCTCTCGCCGCCGCTTTATGTACGGCTGCGTTCTGCTCCTGCGGGACGAGTGCGCCCGAGCCTTCGGCTCCGCTCGGGTCCGAGCCGGAGGTCACGCCCTCCTCTGCCGCCCCCAAGGGCAGCGAGGATGTACCCGCGGAAAAAAACGAAAAATCCGCCGCGATCGAAGCTTTTTCAAACGAGCTTTTCAGGCTATGCGCCGCCGAAAACACCGGTGACAACACGCTCGTGTCCCCCTACTCCGTATATATGGCGCTCGCGATGCTTCAAAACGGCGCTAAGGGGCAGACCCAGGACGAGCTTCTCGACATTCTAAGCGGTTACATAAGGCAGAGCGGCGCCGAGGTCGATTATGCAGACCACACGCCCATAACCCCGGACGCGATAAACGCCGAGATGAACCGCCGCCTGAAAGATATAAACGGCAGCGACGTTCTCTCTGTCGCAAACGGTATGTTCATCATGAAGCGGGAAGACCTCGTCATGCAAAAGGATTTTCAGGCCACTCTTGAAAAAATGTACTTCGCCGAAATATTTGAAGAGGTGTACAGCGACAATACGGTCGGGAATATTAATTCATGGGTCAAAAAGAACACCCACAACATGATCCCGGAGATGCTCTCGCCGGAAGCGCTCAACGTCAAGACCGTTTCCGTCCTGCTAAACGCCGCGGCGTTTGAGGGCAAGTGGGCGCAGGAGTACGAAGACGCCGACGTTTACGAGCAGGATTTTACAAACCTCGACGGCTCGAAAAGCACCGTCGAATTCCTCCACGGCACGGAAGGCGAATACCTCGAGAGCGAGACCGCCACGGGCTTTATCAAGCAGTACAAGGAGGACAAAAACGGCAGGCACTTCGCCTTCGCCGCCCTTCTCCCGAACGAGGACATCACGGTCGACGAGTACATAGCTGCGCTCACTCCCGGCGAGATCACCGAAATGATCGAAAACGCCGAAGGCTATGACGTTCACACCGAGATGCCGAAATTCACCTTTGACAACGAATACCACCTGCCCGACGCGATAAAACAGATGGGCGCGAAGACCGTTTTCGACAAGTACCTTTCCGACCTCACGGGCATTGCCAAGCCATGGGCGGGCGAGACGCTTTTCGTCTCCGACATCGTCCACAAAACGCATATTGAGCTTGACGAAAAAGGCACCCGTGCTGCCGCCGCAACTGCAATAATCATTGAAAAAAACGACGAAATGGAGGTCGTAGAGTTCAGAGACGTCGTCCTCGACAGACCGTTCGTCTTCGCGATATACGATCTTGACGAGTCCACGCCGGTATTCCTCGGCGCTGTGCGCACACTTCAATGATACCGGTCAATACGCAGAGAACCACAAGTGTTTTTTCTGCGTGAAGAAAACGATCATACGGTCTGTATACTGCATAAAGATCCGGCTTTGATATAGCGAAGCCGGATCTTTTAAAATATTTTCAAAATATGCTGAGAGTTTAAGATATCTTCGTCGTCTAACAGATAGAAATATGTCCCGAAAGGAGAATCACTATGGATATCAAAAACACAAATGCCAAGAAACTCACTGCGGCGGTGCTCTCCGCTGCAATACTCGTCTGCTCGGGCGCGGTGCCTGCAAGCGCGGATAAGCCCGTTTTCGGCGACGTAGACGGCGACGGTCACGTTACCTCCAACGACGCGCTCGCGGCGCTTCGCATCTCGCTCGGACTGAAAGCCGAGCTTGCGCCCGCCGGCGAAAAATCTCAAAGCGCGAACCTCGGCGCAGACATAGACGGCGACGGCTCGGTCACCTCGAACGATGCTCTGCTTATCCTTCGCGCAAGCATAGAACTTGACACGCTCGACCGCTTCGCTCCCGGCTACATCGACCCGGAAAGCCGCGAAACGATCGACACGCCGGAGGAGGTCTGCCGCTACCCGATCTCCGACGATCCGCCCACTCACCCGATTGCCGAGCCGGACCGCAAGCCAACCGTCGAGGAGGCTGTCTCCGGCGGAATACAAGACTTTTCCGCGCGCTTTTTCAAAAAATACTACCGAGAGGGCATGAACACGGTTCTCTCCCCTCTCTCGATCTTTACGGCGCTTGCGATGTCCGATAACGGCGCGGCGGGCGACACCGAAAAACAGATAACCGATATGCTCGTCCCCTCCGGCTGGGCAAGCGTCGACGACATGAACGCTTACTTCGAGCGCTACATGACTAACATCAACTCCGGCCATATCATGAGAATGTCAAATTCCTACTTCATCATTGAAAACGACGCAGTCGACATGAACCCCGCCTTCGCCGAAACGATACAGAAAAGCTACTTTGGCGAGGTCTTCAACGAGCCGGCAAACGACGAGACGGTCGGCAAGATAAACGGATGGGTCAAAAAGAACACTGACGGGATGATAGACTCCATTCTTCCGGAAGGTTCTCTGACGGACGAATCGGTCGCAATTCTCCTCAACGCCATCTCGTTCAAGGGCGAATGGGTCGAGCCGTATGAGGATTGGCAGATCATGCAGGACGAATTCACAAACTACGACGGCACAAAGTCGACCGCCGATTACCTCGTGGGCTTTCAGTCGGGCTACATGGAGGACGACAAGGCGCTCGCCTTTGCAAAGCCCTATAATGTGCGCTGGGACAAAAAGCTTTACGAGGAAACGGGCGAAGGCGTCACGGAAGAATACATCTTCATGGCGATTCTCCCGAAAGATGGCGTAACGATCGACGAATACATAAATGAAATGGACAGCGTAACTCTTCAAAGGCTCCTCCATTCGATCTACCCGGCAAGCGTTACGACGGTCCTGCCGAAGTTCACGATCGACACCGACGAATCGATTCTTGATATCATTGATAAGCTCATTAGCCTCGGTATGTACGACGCCTTCAACCCGCTTACGGCAGATTTCTCCAACCTTGCAAAAAGCAGGAACGGCAACGTATACATAAGCGACGTTCTCCACAAGGCGCACATCTCACTCGACGAAAACGGCACCGAAGCCGCCGCTGTAACGCTGATCGGCATGAAAGACGATTCGGCAATAGATACGCCCTCAGGCGATGAAATAACGATCCGCCTTGACCGCCCGTTCATCTACGCGATCTACGACACTAAGAACGACGTCCCCGTATTCCTCGGCACGGTATGCAAGCTGGACGGAGGGAACGCTTCGCTTGGGTGATAATTAATATGGCATAATTGCGGAAACGCTGCGCACATTTTTTTGGTGTGCGCAGCAGTTTTTTTAGTTTCATTGTGAGAGATTTGCGGCGCGGCTTCGTCTAATTAGTAAAATCACACGCAAACACATAATAAAGGAGGAGTTTTTATGAAGATAAACCATACAATGAAAAAGCTGGCGGCAGCTTCGCTCTGCGCAGTCCTTGCGGCATCGTGTGCCTCTGTTCCGGCGGGCGCACGCACGCTCATCTCGCCCGGCGACCTCGACAAAGACACGTTCCTTACATCTAACGACGCCCTCACGGTGCTGCGCTTATCGCTCGGTATAAGACCTCTAGACAATGTCTCGAAGCTCTACGGCGACGTTGACGGCGACGGCGTTGTAAACTCAGGCGACGCCCTGATGATCCTGCGCGAGAGCATTGGCGTGACGGCTGTTCTCGGCGCGGCTCCCGAAGAGCCCTACACCGTAAACGACGGTGTAAACGACCTCTCGTCCGAGATCTTCAAGCGCTGCTGCAACAGCGGCGAAAACTCGATGATCTCGCCGCTTTCAATCTACACGGCACTTTCCATGGCGGCAAACGGCGCCGGCGGCAAGACAAAGGAGGAAATGAACGCGATCCTCGGAAATGAGTGTACGACCGAAGAGATCAACGAGTATCTGAACAACTACATAACCAACATCAACAATGGCGATATCCTGCGCACGGCGAACTCTCTCTTCGTCATGGAGGACAACGGCGTCGTGGTAGACCCCGGCTTTGTCGACTTAATCCGGAAGGACTACTTCGCCGAGGTATTCTATGAGCCTGCAAACAACGACACAGTCGACAAGATCAACGCGTGGGTCGGCGAAAACACAAAGGGCATGATTGACAAGATACTCGAATACGACTCGCTCAATCAATACACTGCCGCCCACCTGCTCAACGCCGTCTCGTTCGAGGCACAGTGGGAGGATCAGTACACAGAGTATGACATAAAACGCAGAACGTTCAACAATTACGGCGGCTCGACTGCTCAGGTCGACTTCCTCTGCGGCATTGAAGACCGCTACCTGAGCGACGACAAGGCGGTCGGCTTCATGAAAGACTACAGCACTCCGCGGTTATATAACGCGGAAACCGATAAATTCGATTCCCCCGAGCGCTACTGCTTCCTAGCGATCCTACCGAATGAAAACGTCGGCGTTGACGGTTACATCGAGCAGATGAACGACACCACGATAAAGGATCTTGTAGCCTCCGCCACATACAGCCAAGTCAACACAGCTATCCCGAAGTTCAGCTTCGACTCCACCTACGCCCTCGCCGACGTGCTCAAGGATATGGGCATGAAGACGGCGTTCGATATGCACAAGGCTGATTTTTCGCACCTTGCAACACATGAAGACGGCAACATCTACATCAGCAGCGTTACCCACAAAACGCACATCGAGCTTGACGAAAACGGCACAAAGGCAGCCGCCGTCACCGACATCGGCTTTGACATTGAGAGCGAAATGCCCGCTCCGATCACCGACATCATCCTCGACCGCCCGTTCATCTTCGTTATCTACGACAGGAACAACAATATCCCCGTGTTCATCGGCACGGTCTGCGAGCTGTAAAACAGCGCCGGAAATGACGCATGAATTCAAACTCACACAAACAAAAAACGGCGCAGGTCTTTCTTTGACCTGCGCCGTTCACTGCACAATTATAAGCGTTAAAAGATCAAGAAGCAAATCCGGACTTTACGAGCTGTACAAGGCCGTCTACTGCGTCTTCTTCATCTGCGCCGTCAGCAAGGATCTTGATGTTCGTGCCGCCAACGATGCCAAGCGAAAGCACACCGAGAAGGCTCTTAGCGTTTACGCGGCGCTCTTCCTTCTCCACCCAGATAGAAGACTTGAACTCGTTTGCCTTCTGAATGAAAAACGTAGCGGGACGAGCGTGAAGACCTACCTGATTTTCAACTAAAACTTCCTTAACACACATTTGAATTAACCCTCTCTCCACATAAAGTATACAATGGTACGGATTACGAACTTAACTGTATATCATTATTATATCACATACTTTCGCTTCGTCAACCACCTTTTTGCAAGTTTGGAGTGATGAACGATTCGAGTATTTTTTAAAGATTTTTCTTTGTGAAAGTTAGACAGAATTTTTTTTACGATTTGTACTCATTGGACAGTACCTCAGCGGCAAATCGGCGTTCCTCTGCGGTAAGATCTGCCTTTTCGAGCATATCCGGGCGCTTTTTTGCGGTGCGTTTTATCGCCTCAGTGCGGCGGAATTCCTCGATGTTTTTGTGGTGTCCGCTCGTCAGGACCTCGGGTACCTCCCTGCCGTGCCAACTCTGCGGACGGGTATACTGAGGGTACTCCAGAAGACCGTTGTAGTGGCTTTCAAGTTCAAAGCATTCATCGGCAGAAAGCACGCCCGGCACCATTCGCGCGAGCGCGTCGGCAAGCACCACGGCAGGCAGCTCGCCGCCCGTCAGAACGTAGTCTCCGATGGATATCTCCTCGTCGATATACTCCTCGATCAGCCGCTCGTCAACGCCCTCGTAGTGACCGCACAGCAGGCATACGCTGTCATACTGAGCAAGCTCCTTGAGCTTGTTTTGGTTAAGCACCGAGCCTTGCGGCGACATATAAATGAAATGCGGGCGCTTACCGGCTTTCTTGCAGATATCCTCGAAGCAGAGCGCGATCGGCTCCGCCATCATCAGCATACCCATGCCGCCTCCGTAGGGAGCATCGTCGACGCGCCTGTGCTTGTCGAAGGCGTAGTCGCGAAGCTGGTGGCAGTTGACCTCCAGCGCGCCGCTCTTCCTTGCCCTTCCGATTATGCTCTCCCCCATGACCGCCTCGCACATCTCGGGGAACAGAGTTATTATGTCAATCCTCATCGTCAAAGATCCCCTTGAGCGGGCGGATAGTGATAACGCCCTCATTTATGTCGGTCGCGATCACCACGTCGTCGATTACCGGAACGAGATAGTTTTTCCCGCCCTCGTCGGTTACCTGGTAAACATCGTTTGCGCCCGTTTTGATTACATCGGTCACCTTGCCGTAAACGGTATCGCTGTCGGCGTCTCTGACCTCGCAGCCGAGGATATCCTGAATGAAGAACACGTCGTCGTCAAGCTCGACATCGTCTCTGTTGATGTAAAGCACTGTGCGGCGCATAAGGTCCGCCTGCTCGACGGAATCAACGCCCTTCAGCTTCAATACCGCTACATTTTTCTGCACTCGGGCGCGCTCGACCTCGACGGTGCTGCCGTCCTTCAGATAGAGCGTATCGAACTCGCACACAAACTCCGGGCCGTCGCACCAAGGGTCGACTCTTACGTCCCCCTTCAGCCCGTGAGTACTGACGATCTGACCGATCTCAAGAAACTGCTTTTTGCTCATAAAATCCCTCCAAGGAGTAGTTATATACTGATTGTATCATAAAACCTGCGGTAAATCAAGAAATGCCTTGCGGCGCGTCGCCGCAGACAGTTCCGATCTCACTTTTTTGTAAAGCTTAGCCGCTCTCCGCGTGGAGAGCGGCTAACTAATACTAATTTCAAATTAAATGCTTTAATTTGAAATGCGCGTGCTGCGCACGCTGATGCCGCGCAAAGCGCGTCATCCCGTCTCATACAAACTCATCAAACGCGCCTGCGGCGCTATAAAAAGCTTTTAAAGCTTTTTAATTGAGTTTAGTATAAAACTATACACTTACTTGCCCGATGACTAATGAATATAGGCAATAAAAGAACGTGTTTCATACACTGCATATACCAAAAATTCCCGACGCAGACTGCAAACCATTGATAAAAGAAACCCCGGTTAGTTGGCTACAGGAAGAACAAATTAAAATATGCGGCAATAAAGTTAAGCTACATATAAAGTAGGTCGGTATTGCCTGCGGTCGCTCGACCGCCCGGCGTGTGTACTGAAAAAAACAAAAAGAGACCGCCGAAGCGGTCCCTTTTTGGGTCTAACATCTAACATCAAAATTACAAGGAAACAGCTAAATTACTTTTCAACTACTGCGTCGCCTGTGTCGCCGAGCAGGTTGAATCTGAACAGCTTACGCTCGTCATCGGGGTTCTCCGCAATGATGTAAGCCTCTGCGATCTTGCCGCCCTCGATAAGCTGAGTCAAGCCAACGAGCTGGCAAAGCTTACTTCTGAGGTTGAGGTGATCGCCCTCTTTTGTTACCAAGAATACATTACCCTCGCAAGTGTCAAGCACGGCAAGGAACTTAGCAACGTCAACGTCATGTAGTTCAAGAATAGGTGACATAAACAATTCCTCCTTTAAAACTTTCGTGCCTACTTTGATTTTCTTCTCATTTCGGAATACTGCAGGTCAAGGTCTTGCGTTCCTCAACCTGTGATTTTATTATACCACAAATTATGTGATTGTCAACAAAAACATGAAAATTTATTTGTGCAAGGGGGATATTCACTTATTAAATCTTGATAAATTTTAAATCAGATTTTTGTATACTTTTAACATTTATAATTCCTTTTTAGAAAATAAGATTACAAACCGACCTCCACTTTTTATGAATAAAATCAAAAACGAAATTCCAAAAATTCTCACTTTTGTGATTTTCGCCGTTTTTTCAGTACGGCGGCGTATCGCCACTCACAGGCGGCGTGTCGAAGCTCACAGTACGCACGCCAGGGTTGCTTTCATTAATGGATTGCTGCCTGCGTCGGGTCTTTTGGGCGTGTGAAGCTCTTGGGATCAGCTTTTCAAGCTCCGGGCGGGGCTTATCCCAACAGCGGCAATAGAAAAGTAAGGCCACAGTAAAAAAAGGATAAAAAACAAAAACGCCCTGTTTCTTTTAATAATGAAACAGGGCTGTACTCAGTTGGTTTTTGTTTTGGGTTTGACAATGAACGTCAGTACGATAACGATAATAAGCACGGCGAAGATGGGCGCGTCTTCCTTGGCGTCCTTCACCACAGGAGCGAAATGCTCTCTCTACGTTTTCGTCTCACGCTTTTCATATATAGTCATGGGGGCGCCGCGGTCGACGTATATGTCGGCGTACTTTTTGCCGTCGCCGCCCATGTACGTCTTAACGCAGCCGCTGGTCTCCTTTTCGTATTTCTCACCGTCGACCTCGTATTCGAGCGTTCTTGTCAACTCGACGACATCTATGTATTCGCCGTGGTCGTCATCGTCATACGAAGCCCTTGTCTTCTCTTCGGAGCTTTCCTTTGTCACGAGAGCCGTCACCGTAACGGCGTTTCTCGTTTTTATAAGATATGCTTCGTCAAGAGCGTATCGCACGGTCGCTTCACGGTACGAGCCATACAGCATAACAACGAGCAGCGCAATAAGCACGCTCGCGACTGCGCGTTCACCGCTCTGAGAGGACTTTTCCTCGGTTCGTTCGGCGGCCATTGCTCCATCGGCATCCCATAAGGAGGGATCTGCTGCCGTTGGGGAGCGCTGCTTTGATCCATGCCGTTCATCAGACCGCGCTTAGTTTTCTTCTATAACGTACGACGAGGAAGCCGGAAGCCCGAGCTGCTCCATTACAAGCTCTTCCTTTTCGCGCATATGAACGCGCTCGATGCCCGTTTCGTGATCGTAGCCGAGCAGGTGGAGCACGGAGTGAGCCGTAAGGTACGCTACCTCGCGCTGGATCGAGTGACCGTAGAGGTTCGCTTGATCCTCGGCCTTTTCCATAGAGATAACAACGTCGCCGAGCATCTTCGCGCCCGTTTCGGGGTCTACGTCGTAATTGTTGTTCTCGCCCAGAGGGAAGGAGAGCACGTCGGTCGCGGAGTCGATGTTCCTGTACTGCTTGTTGAGCTTATGGATCTCCTCGTTGTCGACAAATGTAACGCTGACCTCCGCCGAGCCATCAAACTTTTCGAGCTTCAGGACGGCGTTGCAGCAGCGGCGCACGAGCATACGCATACCGGTGGGGATCTTTACTTTCTTCTGCTTATTGGTGATAACCACCCTTATTTTGTTCGTCATTTGCTTCTTCTTACCTCCTCTAATTTCGCATACGCCTTGATGATGTCCTGCACAAGGCGATGCCTTACAACGTCTTTTTCACTGAACGACACCTGTGCGATGTCATTGATATTTTTTAAAACCTTCATACACTCCTTCAACCCGCTTCTGCTGCCGTTCGGCAGGTCTATCTGAGTGATATCTCCGGTAATGACCATCTTCGAGTTGAACCCGAGACGTGTTAAGAACATTTTCATCTGCTCGCCCGTGGTGTTCTGCGCCTCGTCGAGAATGATGAAGCTGTCGTCGAGGGTACGCCCTCTCATATATGCAAGCGGAGCGACCTCGATGTTGCCTCGCTCTACATACCTCTGGTAAGTCTCCGCGCCGAGCATATCGAATAATGCGTCGTAAAGCGGGCGCAGGTATGGGTCTACCTTGCTTTGCAGGTCGCCGGGAAGGAAGCCTAGCTTCTCGCCCGCCTCGACCGCCGGTCTGGTGAGGATTATCCTGTTGACCTCGTGGGCGCGGAACGCAGTCACAGCGAGCGCCACGGCAAGGTACGTCTTGCCTGTTCCGGCAGGACCGACCCCGATCGTGATGGTGTTGTTCTTGATAGCATCACAGTAGCGCTTCTGCCCTATCGTTTTCGGCTTTACGGGCTTGCCCTTCGCCGTAACGCAGATGCAGTCGCCCGAGAGTGCCGAAAGCTTATCCTCGCTGCCCTCGTTCACGAGCGAGATGCAGTAGCGCACGTTCTGCTCGTTGAGCGTCTCGCCCTTGTTAATCAGCATAAGCAGGCTCTCGACTGTCTTTGCCGCAAGCGAGACCGCCTCGGGCTCGCCGCAGACTTTAAGCTCCGAACCTCTCACGACGACGTCTACGCCGTAAGCCTTCTCGACGAGCTTGATGTTCTCGTCGAAGCTGCCGAAAAGCATCACCGCCTGCTCAAGCCGCTCTATATTTATCGTCTGTTCCGTCATACATCTTTCCCTTCACGATCTATCGTTGCATGAGAATTTAACCATGCACGGGATACTGCCCCATGGTTATAAATCGTTAGAATATATTATAACACATAAAATCGAAAATGTCACTAAAAAACAATAAAATTATTGGTATTTTTAAAATTTTATCAATAACGCCAAGTCGCTTGTCCAAACAGCCTAATAATTCTCTGAATTTTTGACAAATTCGACAAACGCCAAGACACTTTTCCTGCTCCAATATCGAAAAACCAGCATAATACATATTTTATCCGCAGACAGCCCTCGGCACGGAGAATGGCTAAGCCTTACAAAAAAGTAAAATCGGAACTGCCTGCAGGGTGCGGTCTGCCAGTGGCAGACGTTGTCGAAGACAACAGCACCGACCGAGGCGGCAGCCGAGATCCGATTGCCTGCTGAGGTTGACTTTTGTTTGGGGGTATTATATAATTGTAGCATAACATTAAATGGAAATTTGGTGAAAAGTTTATGAAGCTGATCCATTTGGCCGATCTGCATATCGGCAAAGCGGTCGACAGAATGAAGATGCTCGAGGACCAGAAGTATATCCTCGCCCGGATCCTCGATATCATTGAAGACGAGCTTCCCGACGCCGTGCTTATCTCCGGCGACGTCTATGACAGGGGCGTCCCGCCGTCCGAGGCGGTCACGATGCTGGATGAGTTCGTCTGCCGTCTCTCGCGCATTACGCTGCCGGGCGGCGAGCGCCTTAAAACCTTCATCATAAGCGGCAACCACGATTCGCCCGAGCGCCTTGCGTTCGGCAGTTCGCTTATGTCAGGCGGCGGCGTGTACATCTCCCCCGTCTATAACGGCAGCGTCGAGCCGATCTCGCTTTTTGACGAGTTCGGCGAGGTACTCGTCTATATGCTGCCGTTCATAAAGCCTGCCCACGTCCGCGAGGTGCTGAAGGAGTCGCACGAGGAAGCCGAAAAGATCGTCACATATACCGACGCCGTCGCAAAGGCGATCGAGCTTATGCAGCCCGATAAAACAAAAAGGAAGGTGCTGCTGAGCCATCAGTTCGTCATCGGCGGCGACCGCTCCGACTCCGAAACGCGCTCAGTCGGCGGTCTTGACGAGGTCGACATCTCCGTCTATGCCCCGTTCAATTACGTCGCGCTCGGTCATCTTCACAAGCCTCAAACGCTCACCACAAGGGGCGGCAGCAGAAACGTTGTCTGCTACAGCGGAACGCCCCTCAAATACTCCTTTTCTGAGACGACCGAAAAATCCGTCCCGGTTGTGACGATCGACGGCGGCGGCAGCGTTTCGGTGCGCCGGCGCCCGCTCTCGCCGCTTCGCGATATGCGCACCGTCGAGGGTACGTTTGAGGAGATATGCGAAAAGAGCGAGCACAGCGACGATTATATCCGCGTCGTCCTTCACGACGAACAGCTCCCTCCTCACGTCTACCATGAGCTGCGAAGCCTTTACCCCAATCTGCTGACCACCGTCACAAGCAGCGAGCGCGTCTCCCGCGAGGGCAGACTTATCGGCTCGGATATCACGGCGGAGCAGGACGAATTCGAGATCTTCAGCCAATTTTTCGCACTTGTAAACGGGCGCGGTCTTTCAGACGACGAGGCCGCCCATATGACGAAACTGATCGAGCGGATACAGCGCGACAGGCTGAACGGAGAAAGGATGGTGAGCGGAGATGCTTCCGACTAAGGTCATTATTTCGGCGTTCGGGTCGTACCCGAATAAAACGGTCATCGACATGGAGAAGCTCGGCAGGCGCGGCGTTTACCTCATCACCGGCGAAACGGGCGCGGGTAAATCTACGATCTTCGACGCCATCACGTTCGCCCTCTTCGACATGGCGAGCGGCGGCAAGGACAAGCAGCTTCTCCGCTCACAGTACGCCTCTCCCGATACGGAGACGTTCGTCGACCTCTACTTCGACCACAAGGATACTCATTACCGCTTTCTGAGATACCTGCCCAAGGTAAAGGACGGGCGTTCGACGGGCAGCGGCAAGGACCTCAGCATTTACACGATTGACGAGAACAATGTGGAAACTTGCATCAATCTGAATTACAAGGTCAAGGAAAACAAGGCGCTTGTGAACGATATCCTCGGCGTAGACTACAACCAGTTCAAGCAGGTCGCGATGCTCGCTCAGGGCGACTTTTTCAAGCTAGTCGAGACGAAGTCGAGTGACAGGCGCGCGGTCTTCTCGAAGATCTTCGACACCAGCGTATTCGCCGAAATAGAAAACGCCATAAGAGACGACAACAGGGCGGCTGCCGAAAAGGTGAACCGCAAGACAGAGGCGCTCAGAGCCTCGCTCGACGCACTTGTCGAAAACGATACCCGCGCCGAGGAGCTTGGCGCGATCAAGGCCGAAGCCTTACAGGGCGCGCTTACCGACGTTTGCCTTGAAAAAGCCATCGGCACGGCAGATCAGATCATAAGCGAGGACAAGCTTGAACGCGAACAGGCGCAGACTGCACGAGACGCACTCGACCGGCAGATCGCAGAAAAAGAGGCACTCATAAAGGAGGCGGAAAAGGCGGCGGCAGTCAATGCCGATCTTGAAAAAAACAAAGAGCTCCTACAGGAGCTGGACTTGCGCTATGAGACAGCAAAAACGGCACTTGCCGACGCCGAAGCGCACGAGGGCGACATCAAGGCATTTCGCGAGACGGCGGCGATCGAGAAGCGCACGCTGCCGAAATACAAGGTGCTCTCGCAAAAAAGAAAGGAGAGCGCCGAGACCGCCGAAAAGCTGGAGCTTGCGAAGAGGTCGCAGGAAAACGAAACCGACGCGCTGGAACGCACAAAAGCTGCCTTGGAAGAAGCGGACAAAACTCTCTCCGGTTTAAGCGGAGTAGATGCAGAGCTTGGAAGAGCCGAAGCCGCGCTTGAGAAGGCGGCGGCAAGAAGCGAAGCCGCGCAGGAGCTTTCCGAAACGTTTCAGAAGATCAAGGGTCGGCGGCGCGAGCTCATCGGCGCACAGAACGACTACATAACCGCCGAGAACAGAGCGATCGAATCGCGAAGGCTGTACCTTATAAAATGTATGGCGGCAGCACGAGGCGCCGAGCGTGGGCTTGAAAAGCTCGCGGAGCAGTCGAAAAAATGCGAAGCGGAGCTTGCCGCCTGCGAAAGCCGCGTGAAGGAGCTTGCAAACGCCGACGGCGAAAAAGCCGGATGGGAGAGCCGCGTCAAAGAGATCCGCGAAAAGGAGCAGCGCCTTTCAAGCCTTGCCTATAGCGCGCTCGCCGCGCTTCGCCGAAGCGACAGCGAACGTCTAACCCACTATTCGCAGCTTGTGGACAAAAGAGCGCAGTGCGATTCGCTCAGAGAGCGCTTTAACGCGCTCAACGACGCCTACCACCTCAACGCCGTCTGGAAAATAGCCTCGGAGCTTGAAGACGGCGAGCCATGCCCCGTCTGCGGGTCGCTGCATCACCCGAAAAAAGCAGAGAAACCCGCGGCCTCTCCCGATAAAGATGAGCTTGCCTACGCGCGAAGCAAATACGAGAAAGCGCAAACGGAGCTTGACGCACTCGACAAGGCGCAGATCGAACTTGACAAGAAGTGCGAGACCGCCCGGGCGGTCATCATGGACGAGGCAAAGCGGATCATCGGCGGCAGCGTCACCAAAGAGAACGCCGAGGCGCTCATAAACGAAAGCCTTGAAGCGGCGGCAAACGAGCGAACGTCAGCCGAGAAAACGCTCCTTGCTGCCGAAAACAACACGAGGGAGAAAAGGCTTGCCGAGCAGAACGCCGCCGCGCTTCGATCAAAGCAGACCGAGCTTTCGCAGAAGGGATCGGCGCTCACAAAGTCGCTCGCGGAGAGAAGAACGCTCTCACAAAGCGCGTTCGAGGAACTTCAGCGTGCGGTCGGCGCTGCCGAAGAGCGCTGCCTGCGCGCAGGGATAGACGGCTTCAAGGATCGTCTTGACCTGCATATCCCGAGCGATATACACACCGACGAGAATGTCGGCGACCAGGAGCTTACATTGCAAAAAGCGAACACGGTCGAGCTTTATTCTCAGTGTGAATCATCCCTGAGCGCTGCCGCAGGCAGTCTTAAAGCTTACTCCGAACTGCGTATCCGCTTCGGCGAGCAGTATAAAATGCATTTCTCGGTCGACGTCACGGGGCGCTCTCCGCGCGAGCTAGAGCCACAGATCGCCGCCGAGGCGCAGACCTCGGCAGACGCGTTGAAAAGCGCGTCGAACACGCTTGACGGCGTAAAGGAAAAAGCCGCCGAGCGCGACCGCGCTGCCGCCGGCAAAAAGCAGCTCGAAGCCGTGAGCAAAGCCTGCGCCGAGAGCATAGGCAGGCTCAACGCCGAGATTTCGCGGCTTGAGGAAAGCCTTCTCGGTTCCAGGGAGACGATAAATCAGCTTGAAAGCGAACTTTCCTACGAAAGCGAAGCGCAGGTCACAACGCACATTGAAAAGCTCCTGCAAGACGCGCAGACGCTCCAAAAAAACATCGACGGCGCCAGAGCCGCTCTTGAAGATATCCGCACGCAGCGCAGCACTCTCGGCGGGCGCATAGCAGAGCTTGAAAAGCAGCTCGAAGGCTTCGCCGTCCAAAGCGCCGACTTTGATGCTCACAAACGCGAGCTTGAGGAGATGAAGAACTCGCGAAAAATCATGAACGACAGATTGACCGATCTTAACACGCGCCTTCGCACAAACGAAAATCTTCTCGAAAAGCTTCGCCTCGACGGGGAGCTTCGCTCAAAGGCGCAGAAGAACGCCGACATGGTCGACCTGCTGTACCGCACCGTTTCGGGCAACGTCCGCGGCAAGGAAAAGCTCGACCTCGAAACTTTCGTGCAGCTTCACTACTTCGACACGGTGATAAGCCACGCGAACGAGCGCCTGAGATTCATGACGAACGGGCAGTATGAGCTGACCAGAAGAGGGGCGGCGGGCAATCTCAGAAACAGCTTCGGGCTTGACCTCGATATCGTAGACCACTTCTGTGCCGATCCGGAAAAGCAGTCGAGAGACGTTACCTCAATCTCGGGCGGCGAAAAATTCAAAGCCGCGCTTTCACTGGCGCTCGGGCTTTCCGACGAGATAATGCGCCGGGCCGGCGCGATCCGCTTTGACACGCTCTTTGTGGACGAGGGCTTCGGTTCGCTCGACGGCGAATCGCTCAACCTCGCGCTGCGCGTGCTCGACGAGCTTTCAACCGCCGACGACAGGCTCATCGGCATCATCTCCCACGTCGAGACGCTCAAAGACAGCATCGACAAACAGCTTGTCGTAAAGAAAAACGGCGGCGAGGGCAGCCGCATCGAGATAAAGGTCTGACATATAAACAACAAGTTTAAAGTAACGGGTGATTATATTGAAAAAAATAGCAAAACCTATCCTCGAGCTTTCCGGCGTCTGCCGATCGGACAAGAAGTCTGCGGTTGAGCGCCTAGACCTCTCCGTTCCGAGCGGCGACAGCTTCGCGGTGCTCTACAAAAACAACGACAACATCTCCCTGCTTCTCGAGATATTAAGCGGCAGAGTGCCGCCCAAAAAAGGCAAGGTCTTCTTTAAGGGCGACGACATCACAGGCGTAAAAAATGTTTTCGGCGTAGTCGTGAAAGACCCGACCACGCCCAAGCGCAAAACGGTCGCCGACGCCGCTGCAGCTCCCGTCGTGAAGAGGGGGCTTTCAAGGGAGCTTGCAGGAGTTCTGACGGCAAAGGAGCTTAAAGCAATCGGGCTTGAAAAGCTTGGCGCGAAGCAGTTTTCGGAGCTTTCGCCGATCGAAGCGGCAAAGGCACACATCTTCATGGCGTATATGTGCTCTCACGAATTCATCACGATCGACGAGCCGTTTTCCACACTTTCCGAAAGCGAGCGCGAGGATGCTCTTGTCTGGCTCGAGGGGCTTTGCCGCGGCTCAAAGCTGTCGCTGCTCGTCTTCACCAAAGACCTCGACCTTGCGGTTCGGCTCGGCGATTACGTAATGGTCGCCGACAACAACACCGCCTCAAAGGGCATCATCGCGATCGAAAAGGGCAAGGAAAAGCTTGCGGCAAAGCGCCTGTCCGATATTTACGATTCAGTGTGATACATCAAACATGCACAAAAAACCGGCTCGGGATTGAGCCGGTTTCGTTTTTGTTTATCAGACGAGAGCCGCCTTGATGGCTGCCATAAGCTCGTCGTAGGTTTCAAATGCGGGGAGATCCGGGTTATCCGCCTTGATCTTGTCGGTGCTCTTGAAGAGGAAGCCCGCCTTGCTTGCCTTTATCATGCCGAGGTCGTTGTAGCTGTCGCCGCTTGCGATCGTTTCAAAGCCGATCGACTGCAGAGCCTTAACGGTCGCGTACTTCGAGTTCTCAACGCGCATCTTAAAGCCTGTTACCTCGCCGCTCTCTGCTACCTCAAGCGTGTTGCAGAAGATGGTCGGCATACCAAGCTTCTTCATGAGCGGAGCCGCGAACTGCGTGAACGTATCGCTGATGATGATTACCTGACAAAGTGTTCTCAGCTCGTCGAGGAACTCCTTTGCGCCCGGCATCGGATCGATCGTTGCGATAACGTCCTGGATCTCTTTAAGGCCGAGACCGTGCTCCTTAAGGATAGCGAGCCTGTACTGCATGAGCTTGTTGTAATCCGGCTCGTCACGGGTCGTTCTTTTAAGCTCGGGGATACCCGTAGCCTCTGCGAATGCGATCCAGATCTCGGGAACGAGAACACCTTCAAGGTCTAAGCAAGTAATGTACATTTTGATCAATTCCTTTCTGCGGAGAGATCAGACGATCTTCTCCGTTTCCTTAACTATACTTTCAATAATATCAGACACGTCGCCGCGGAACATATTCTCAAAAAGCTTCGTGAGATTTTCGCTGAAATTCTCCGGGAGTATTTTGCATTCCTTCTCGCATATCTGAACGAGGCGTTTCTCGCCCGGGTGAGTCATTTCGTTCACAGCGAAGATCACGTCGAAGTAGCTTTCAAGAAAAGCCGAGACTCGGTGATTGACACTTACGTAGTCACGGCGGCTGTACGCCTTTTTGATCTGATCGTCATATGACGGCAAAAAGCCCGTAAGCAGTGCCATGTTGCGCTTGATGATGGCTTCCTTCAGCTCCTTAGGGTAGCTGCACTGCGCCTTTTCACGAAGCTTTGTGTATCTGCCGCTCTTGTCGAAGACGATCATGCTCGTCCTGACGTTGTGCCAGAAGCAGGTAGTGTAGCCGTTTCGCGCCATGTGGCGTTCAAGCGTGTAATCGAGCACCTTTTCGATATCGGAAAGCCTGCGGTAGATGATGTCCGCTTTGATGCCGCCCTTTACAACGATGTTGTCTTCGCTTTCAAAGTAGACGTTGCCTATTTCCGCTCTTTCACACAGCGGAAGCAGGATCTCACTCCTCTTCTCCTCGGAGATGGGCGTATCGGAATATACGTAAAGGTCGTAGTCAGACTTTTCGTCGTCGTAACCCGAGGCTCTTGAGCCTGCGAGCGCGAGAGCGTCCGCCTCCGGGATCGACTTCAGTGCTTCGTAAAGCTGATCTATCGTCATAATAAACACTCCTTGCAGAAAAGCCGCTCTTACTTCATCAAATAGACCATTACGGCCTTCTGAGCGTGGAGCCTGTTTTCTGCCTCTTCAAATATCTCGTCGGCGTGCGCCTCGAAGACCTCAGAGGTGATCTCCTCTTCCCTGTGCGCGGGCAGGCAGTGGAGCACCATCGCGTCGGGCTTTGCATTACTCATAACGTCTGCGTTGATCTGGTAGCCATCGAACGCCTGCGCTCTGAGCTTTGCCTCCTGCTCCTGGCCCATGGAGGCCCATACGTCGGTGATAACCACGTCGGCGTCCTTTGCAGCATCCTTCGGGCTGCGTACCATCTCGAACTTATCGCCGTACTCCTTGGCAAAATCGAGGACCCTGCTGTCAGGCTCGTAGCCCTCGGGGCAGGCAACGGAGATCGACATACCCGTCTTGAGCGCGCCGACGATGAGCGAATTCATCATGTTGTTTCCGTCACCGATAAACGTCATTTTAAGTCCGTCGAGCTTGCCCTTATACTCTCTGATCGTCATGAGGTCCGCAAGCACCTGACAGGGGTGGCAGAAATCGGTAAGACCGTTGATGATCGGGATAGTGCCGTTCTCGGCGAGGTCTTCTACCTCCTTCTGCTCGAACGTTCTTATCATGATGCCGTCGAGATAGCGGGAGAGAACTCTTGCGGTGTCCTGGATAGGTTCGCCTCTGCCGATCTGCGTTTTGTCGCTGGAGAGGAAGAGGGCCGTTCCGCCGAGCTGGAACATACCGACCTCAAAGCTTACTCTCGTTCTTGTACTTGCCTTTTCGAAGATCATGCCGAGGCTCTTGCCGTCGAGGTACTTCTTGGAGATGCCGTGCTTCTGCTCGTATTTGAGCTGATCTGCAAGGTTGAGAACATTCATGATATCCTCGCCCGACCAGTCAAGAAGCTTTAATAAATGTTTCATCTTCTGTGATCCTTTCTGAATTTGTATATCAGCCGACCGCAAGCCTTTTGCGGCCGGCGTTTTGTTTATTTCTTGTCGTTTTCTTCGTCGTCGAGTGTTTCGAGGATCGTCTGCTCGAGGATATCAAGGCCCTCGTCGATGTCTTCATACTCGATGTTGAGCGGCGGGAGAAGCCTTACAAGGCTCTTCGCAGTGAGGACGAGAAGTCCGTTTTCGGCGCACTTGCCGAGAACTTCTCCGGCGTTGTCCTTCTCAAGCACGATACCAATCATCATACCGAGACCTCTTACCTCCTTGACGCCCTTCATCTCCTTTATGCGGGTGCGCATATACTCGCCCTTCTCTCTGACGCCGGCGAGGAACTCCTCGTCGGAGACGATCTCTAGGATCTTGAGCGCACCGGCGCAGGCGATCGGGTTGCCGCCGAAGGTCGTGCCGTTGGTACCTGCGGAAAGAACGTCTTTAAGCTTTTCGTTGCACATGCACGCAGAAAGCGGTAAGCCGCCGCTGAGCGCCTTCGCCGAGGTGATAACGTCCGGCTCGATGCCGAAGTTTTCGTAGCAGTAGAGCTTGCCGGTTCTGCCGACGCCCGTCTGGATCTCGTCGACGATGAGCAGAAGGTCGCGTTCCTTACAGTAAGCCGCGAGGTCCTGAACGAACTTCTTGTCGAGCGGATTTACGCCGCCCTCGCCTTGGATAAGCTCGATCATAACGGCGCAGGTGTCGTCAGTGGTGCAGGCCTTGATGCTCTCCATGTCGTTTGCCTTAGCGAAGCTGAAGCCCTCGGTAAACGGCGTGAAGTACTTGTGGAACACGTCCTGACCCGTTGCGGAGAGCGTTGTGATCGTTCTGCCGTGGAAGGAGTTTTCAAGCGTAATGATATGGGTGTGCTTCTCGCCGAAGCGGTCGCTGCCGTACTTTCTGGCGATCTTGATCGCACACTCGTTTGCCTCCGCGCCCGAGTTTGCAAAGAACACCTTGCTGAAGCCCGTCTTCATGCAGAGCATTTCCGCAAGGGAGATCTGGGTCGTGTTGTAGTAGAGGTTCGACGTATGCTGAACACTATAGATCTGCTTTTCCACCGCCTCGCCCCATCTGCCGTCGGCATAGCCGAGAGCGTTTACACCGATGCCGGAAGTGAAGTCGATATACTTCTTATTGTTGATGTCGTAGGCAACAGAACCAAAACCTCTTTCCAGGACTACGGGAACACGCTTGTAAACGTGCATCATCGTCTGCTCCTCGGTCTGCTTGACGATGTCGAAGATCGTCATTTCGTCGAGGTCTTCCTCCTCGTTTTCGGTAGCAGGCTTTCCGTCCGTTTTTTCTTCTGGTTTGGCATCTGTCTTTTCGTCCGGTTTTTCGTCGGGCTTCTTATCGACCTGCTTTTCGCCGCTGCCCTCGATGAGCTTTGCAGCCTCTTCGGCTTGCTCTCCCCTTCTTCTTACCTTAACGACCGCAAGGTAAATGATGAGCATAAGCAAGCACACCGCGGAGATAAACGCTCCGTAGAACGTACCCTGGGTGTGGTAATCGAAGCGGACCGTGCTCTCCTGACCTGCGGGGATCTTGACCGTCATGAAGCCGTAGTCGATGACACGGACCTCAGCCTTGCTGCCGTTGACGGTCGCGCTCCAGCCCTTATCGTAAGGCACGGAGATAAAGACGTACTCCTCGTCCTCGCCCGCCGTTATCTTGAACTCAAAGCCTTTTTTGTCGCGTGAGAAGTCGGTGCAGCCTGCCGCGATCCTGGCCTCGCACGCCTTAAAATACTCTTCCTGCGTATAATCGAAGTCTTCGGGGAACACCTGCTTCATATTTGCCGCCGTCATGTTGAACATATCGTCGATAGACTCCGTAACGAGCGTATCGCAAAGAACAAGATGAGAAAACTGAGGCGGTATCTTCTCGAAATCGGACGAGAGCATGAACTTGTCAAACGTTGTCGCGATCGGCACAGCGTACTCGTTTTCGTAGATGTCAAAGCCGTTCCACGTTTTGAGCAGCTTCCAGCCGGGCAGGATAACGTCGCCGTTCTCGTCCTTGAGAGTAAGTACGTTGTCGCTGTGGTTGAACATATACTTATCAGCGAAAATGCTCCTTAGACCGTACATACCGGTCGGAAGGTTTGAGAGCGTTTCGCGGGTAAACCCGATACCCTCATAAAACTTTGTGATAGAGCCATTTACAAGGCTATGGAACGATCCGAAGCCGGGTATCTTCCAGAACATCGTGAGGTTGTCGTCCTCGTTGTAAACGCCGGGAGCGTGAAGATCGCTCATCTTTGCGTCGACGAATTCATCGTTGTCGCTGTCAATGGCCGCATAATCGAGCGTACCGACGCTGTCCTTGTCGTAGGCAAGGTGGCTGTAGGAGAATTTTGTGACGGTATCTGAGCGCCACTGCTGGATATCGTCTATGCCCATATCCTCTTCATATGTGATATACCCGTTGTTTATGAGGCTGAGCGGCACCGCGCCCTGATACTTGCTGCTAACATAAGTAGAAGCGAGCGTCGTAAGGATAGCAGCGGAGACTATCAGCGCGCCAAAACGGTTATATACTTCTCTTTTTTCTTTGTAAAGGCGCAAAAACAGCAAACAGATCGCTATATTGATGAATGCGACTGCCGCAAAAATCCAGAAATCACCCGACGAGCCGGAAAGACCGATCTTTGTTGTCTCAATGTCGTCACTGACGGTCTTGACAGGCGTTAGCCCTATCACAAGAACGATGACGGCCGTTATGACCCCATTGAGCACGATCGACTTTTTCCACTTCGTTGACGGGTCTTCAAGCGCCGTCACGGAGCCAAGCGCCATGATAAGGAGAAGCATGAAGAACCAGCGCAGGTACTTCGCGTCTGTAAAGAACTGGAACGTACTGTTAAGACCGGGGATAAACATAAACACGGCGCATACAGCATAGAACACTCTGATCCACTTGTTCCTGTGCTTGTTGAGTATCACCGCGAAAACGCCCGACATTCCAAACACCGGCAGATACGCCGTAATGGAACACCATGTCGTGTTATAGTCGGTGATGTATGTGTTGGCGTCTGCATACTCCGGCGGCATAAAGAACGAGATGATCGTATTGATGTAAACGTAGCCCGTATTGTAGACCCAGAAGCCCCAGCCCCCAAGGCCGCTTGCCGATACACGGTTATTCCCGACAAGGTGATAGACTGTCGGCAAAAGTATCAGTGCCGCGATGCCCGTACCGAGAACCGCCTCAAAGCCGAGGTAAAAGACGCGGCGTGCGTCTATCTTGTAAGACTTCGTTATCATTCTCACAAGCCAGTAGATCAGGCAGAAAACGACCTCACCGGCAAAGAGGTAGTAATTTGTGAGCGCGCTTAGCGCAACGGCCGCCGCAAACCAGCCCCGCTTGTCCTCGTAGATGTACATATCGAGGGCAACGAGCAAAAGCGGGAAGATCGCCATAGCGTCGATAAAGTGGAACACCAGGTTGTACATCGCCGCGCCGGAAAATGCGTAGAGCAAAGCGCCGATGAGCGCGTTGTACCTGTTCTTGGTGTAGCGCTTTAAGAACAGGTACGCCGAAAGCGACGAAATACCGAACTTCACTATCGTGAGCGGCCCCATAACGTAAGGCACAGCCTTCGAGGGGAACAAGAGCAGCACCCAGAAGAACGGGCTGCCGAGGTTATAGAAGGAATAACTTCCCACAAACGACGAGCCGAGGTCGGTGTACCAGTTCCAGCCCCATTCGCCCTTGTGGATAGCATCCACCATGAGCTGATAGAACGGGATGACCTGGAAATTGTAGTCGCCGTAGTAAAGGAACATTCCCTTTTCCAGTATCATTGACGGAATAACGAACACAGCCGCTATTACCGCGCCCCACAGAAAAGCCTTCAGCGCAAACCTCTCGCGCTTTTTCCCGTGAGGCTTCAAGACGTTTTCTTTCATAAAAACAACTCCTGTAGAAGAATAAATGCGCCCGTCGGGCGTTATTGACCGTTAAAGCACGAGAAGACGTAAACGTCGTCACGCCTCTCGAAGCCCATGGCAGTCCAGAAGCTCTGACCCAGAGAATTGTTGGTGTAGCAGAAGATGTGGGTCTTCGCGATGCCTGCCGAAGCAAGCGCCGCAAGCGCTTTTTCAGCCATTCTCTTTGCCGCTTTGTGGCGGCGGTAGTCCGGATGAACCGCCATGTGGTGGATAAAGCCCCTGCGCCCGTCGTGACCGCACAAAACGGTGCCGACGATCCTGCCGCCGACAACCGCCACCTGAGACATTCCAGGGTTGCGGTCAAGGTAGAAGGCTATGTTCTCCCTTCTGTCGGCATCCGAGAGCGCACGCTTCGACGTTATCTGCCACATTGCAAAGATCTCGTCATAGTCCTCGATCACCATCGGGCGTATCTCGATATTCGGTTCTTCCATTGCCTTCTCTCCTTTATGCTTATCGGCAAAGCGTTTGCCCGCCGTGGTTTTTCTTTATTGCTACTTTGACAATTAATATAGATAATCTTTATCCGTGTAGCATGATTGGAATTAATTAGAACGATTTGCGGGGGGCTTTCCGATCGCCCCACGCCCCTTCGGACTTCCATTTTAGAGAAAACCATTTGTGCCGTTTAATAGAAATTAATAGAACATCGTTCCGATGCCTTCGGCGGTGAGCATTTCGATGAGTATCGAGTGCGGGATCCTGCCGTCGATGATGTATGCTCTCGAAACGCCTCGTCTTACCGCCTCAACGCAGCAGTCGATCTTCGGGATCATGCCGCCGCTGATTATGCCCTCACGCTTCAGCATAGGCACCTCGGAGACGTTCACGCTGGGTATCAGCGTCGTTTCGTCGTTCTTGTCGCGAAGCAGACCTCTTATATCGGTCATGAGTATCAGCTTACATGCGCCAAGCTCCGCGGCTATTCTTGAAGCTGCGATATCGGCGTTGATGTTGTACACCTCGCCGCCCTTTCCGCTTGCGATGGTCGAGATTATCGGCACAAAGCCGTTGTTTATAACGTCGGAAATGACCTTCGGGTTTACCTCTGTGATCTCGCCGACGAAGCCGATGTCTTCGCTCGTTATGAGCTTTTCTGCGATAAGCATCTTTCCGTCAAGTCCGCAAAGACCTACAGCCGCCGCTCCCGCCTTTTGAAGGTGCTGAACGAGGCTCTTGTTCACCTTGCCCGCAAGCACCATCTGAACGATGTCGATCGTCTCCTGGTCGGTAACGCGAAGGCCGTTTACAAAGCGGCTCTCCTTGTTGACCTTTTTGAGCATCTCGGTAATTTCCGGACCGCCGCCGTGAACGAGTACAACGTTTATGCCGACGAGCTTCAGCAGCGCGATGTCGCTCATAACTGCCTCTTTAAGCTCCTCATTTATCATGGCGTTGCCGCCGTACTTTACAACGACCGTTCTTCCGTAGTATTTCTGTATGTAAGGAAGCGCCTGCACGAGTACGTGCGCCTTCTCCGCATTTGAAATATTCATGCTGTCTCTCCTTTTGGGGCGCCGCCCCGTTTTTTCATCAAGAGAAATTTATCGTTAAGGGCGCTGCCCTTAAAGCCTGCGAGGGCTCCGCCCTCGACCCGCAAACCTTTTGAAGAAGGTTTGATTGAAAACTTTCATATTATGGATATCGGCGGTCACGTTCTGTAGTCGCCGTTTATCTTTACGTAGTCGTATGTGAGGTCGCAGCCGTAAGCCTCGGCGCTGCCCTCGCCGTCGTTAAGAGAAACCTTGATCGTGATCTCGTTTTCAAGCAGGATCTTCTTTGCAAGCTCTTCGGAAAACGCAAGACCTATACCATCCTTACAAACTTCGATCTCGCCTGCTTTGGAAACTAAAGAAACGTCTACCTTTGAAACATCTATATCACAGCCCGAATAACCGATAGCGCAGAGAACACGTCCACAGTTTGCGTCCGAGCCAAACATTGCTGCCTTTACAAGTGAACTGCTTACAACAGCCTTAGCCGCGCCCTTAGCGTCGGTAACGGTCTTTGCTCCGTCCACCGTGCAGACGATCAGCTTCGTTGCGCCCTCGCCGTCGCCGGCAAGCTTCTTCGCCATTTTTTTGCAAAGCTCCGTGAGCGCCGCGGTAAACGCCATAAAGTCGGCGCTGCGGGTCGTGATTTCTTCGTTGCCCGCCATGCCGTTTGCGAGGATAGCGAGCGTGTCGTTCGTTGAGGTGTCGCCGTCAACGCTTACCATGTTGTAGCTTACCTCGACCGCCTCCGAAAGTGCTGCCTGAAGCATTTCCGACGAGACAGCCGCGTCGGTCGTTACGAAACTGAGCATCGTTCCCATGTTGATGTGGATCATGCCGCTGCCCTTCGCTATCACACCAATCGTGACCTTTTTGCCGGAAAGCTCGACCTCGACAGCGGCTTCCTTCTTCACGGTATCGGTTGTCATGATCGCCTCTGCGGCGTCGCTGCCGCCGTTTTCACTCATTAGCCTTGCGATCTCAGGAACAGCCCTTTCAAAAGGCTCGATCGGGAGCACCTGACCGATAACGCCCGTAGACGCTACGATAACGTCGCTCTTGTCGATGCCGAGGCTTTCGGCGGCAAGAGCGCACATACGCTCCGCCTTTTCAATGCCGTCGGCGTTGCAGGTGTTGGCGTTGCCGGAGTTAGCGATGACCGCCTGAGCCTTTCCGTTTTCTATGTTCTTTTGGGTAACGAGGATCGCCGAGCTTTTCACGAGATTCTTCGTGAATACCGCCGCCGTCGTGCAGGGAGTATCGCTTGCGATCATCATGATGTCACGCTTCGTCGTGTTGGAGGGCTTTATGCCGCCGATCACGCCTGCCGCCTTAAAGCCCTTCGGCGATGTGACCGTACCGTTTTCTATAAATTTCATTTTATCATTCCCTTTATATTAATGCAGCAATTAAAAAGTACTAATTCAATATTTTTTAAAATCCGAAGAGGTGCAGGGGGCGACCGGAAAGCCCCCTGCATAAAACCATAAATAAGCTCTATTTTTACGACTATTTAGTTGCCAGAGTAATACCATCAGAACGCCGGGGGCGTCATCATAAGGCCTGTCGTTTCGTCGAGACCGAAGATGATGTTCATATTCTGTATTGCCTGCCCCGCTGCGCCCTTGACCATGTTGTCGATAGCGGAAGCGGCAACGAATGTGCCGGTTCTCTCGTCAACGAAGATCGAAACGTCGCAGTAGTTTGAATACTTGATGTTGTGGATATCGGCAGCCTGACCGTCGGGGAGCAGACGAACGAACGTCTCGTCTTTGTAATACTCCTCATAAGCCGCTCTTAGCTGCGCCTTCGTTACGCCGGGCTTGAGCCTTGCGTAACACGTTGCGAGAATGCCTCTGTTCACGGGGAGAAGGTGAGGCACGAATGTGATCTTCACTCCGTCCTGACCGGAAAGCTTCGAGAGCGTCTGCTCGATCTCGGGGGTGTGGCGGTGAGCCGCTACCTTGTAGGGGTGAAAGCCCTCGTTGAGGTCGGGGTAATGCGTACCCTGTGAAAGACCTCTGCCGGCGCCCGTTACGCCGCTCTTGCAGTCGGCGATGATGCCCGTCATCTCGATCAGACCGTTTACAACCGCCGGTGCGAGAGCAAGCGGAACGCACGTTGTGTAGCAGCCGGGGTTTGCGATGATCTTTGTACCTTTTATCTTGTCTCTGAAAAACTCCGGCAGACCGTAGACCGCCTTTTTGTGAAGCTCCTTGTCGAGGAATTCTCCGCCGTACCACTCATGGTACTCGTCCTCGCTCTCGAGGCGGAAATCCGCGCCGAGGTCGATGAACGCCTTCCCCGCTTCAACGCACTTTGCCCCAAGCTCCTGCGAAAGGCCGTGCGGGAGCGCCGCAAAGATAACGTCGCTCTTCTCGACAACTGCGTCCGCGTTTTCGCAGATCATATCGTTTATGCCGAGGTAAGCCGGGTAAACGTCGCTTAATTTTTTGCCTTCAAATGAAACGGAGCTTACTGCCGCAACTTCCGCCTGCGGGTGTGCGTTCAAAAGCCTTACAAGCTCTGCACCTGCGTAGCCCGTCGCTCCGACGATTCCTGCTTTTATCATGTTTCTTACTTCCTTGATATATAAAATTATTTATTGAGTGACGCTTTGAGTCTCTCGGCGTTTTTTCGGACGTTGTCGGGGCAGGGTCCGCCCTGAGAACGCCTCTCGTAAGCGCACTTTTCAAGACCGATCGCCTCATAAACGCCCTCGTCGAAGATATCGCATATCTTTTTGTACTCCTCTAGCGGAAGAGTTTCGAGTGTCAGCCCCTTCTCAATACAAAGCGCCACAAGCTCGCCCGTCGCCTTGTAAGCGTCACGGAACGGCAAGCCCTTCTTGACAAGATAGTCTGCGCAGTCGGTCGCATTGATAAAGCCGCCGGCAGCCGCCTTGCGCATATTCTGCGGGATAACCTTCATCGTGTCGAGCATCGGGGTAAACGCCGTAAGGCACATCTTGACCGTATCTATGGCGTCGAAGACAGCCTCCTTGTCCTCCTGCATATCCTTGTTGTATGCAAGCGGGATACCCTTCATCACGGTGAGCAGACCCATGAGGTCGCCGAAAACTCTGCCGGACTTTCCTCTTACAAGCTCTGCGATGTCTGGGTTCTTCTTCTGGGGCATGATGCTCGACCCTGTGGAGAACGCGTCGTCAAGCTCGACGAACTTGAACTCCCAGCTGCACCACATGATGATCTCCTCGGAGAATCTCGAAAGATGCACCATGATGATCGAGAGCGCGCCTGCAAGCTCTATGCAGTAGTCTCTGTCGGAAACGCCGTCGAGCGAGTTTTCCGTAATGCCGCCGAAGTCGAGCAGGCTTGCGGTTATCGTTCTGTCGATCGGGTATGTAGTTCCGGCGAGAGCGCCGCTGCCGAGCGGCATAACGTCCATGCGCTTCTTGCAGTCGGAAAGCCTCTGAAGGTCTCTTGCGAACATCTCGCCGTATGCGAGAAGGTGGTGACCGAAGGTTATCGGCTGCGCTCTCTGAAGGTGAGTGTATCCCGGCATGATCGTTTCGGCGTGTTCCTCGGCGCGCACGCAGATGACCTGCAAAAGCTTCTCAACGAGCTTTGATACCTCGTCGCACTGCTTTTTGAGATAGAGCTTGATGTCAACGGCTACCTGGTCGTTGCGGCTTCTCGCCGTGTGAAGTCTCTTGCCTGTGTCGCCGAGCCTTGCTGTAAGCTCGCCCTCGATGAATGTGTGGATATCCTCCGCCTCGGGGTCGATCGCAAGCCTGCCGCTTTCGATGTCGGCGAGAATGGCTCTAAGCCCTTCGCCTATCTTCTCGGCGTCTTCCTTTGTTATGATGCCGCATTCGCCGAGCATCTTCGAGTGGGCGATGCTGCCCTCTATGTCCTCGCGGTACATTCTGCTGTCGAATGAGATCGAGGAGTTAAAATCATTTGTCGTCTTGCTTAAAGCCTTCTGAAATCTGCCCTTCCAGAGCTGCACTTTCCTTCACCTCTTGCATTTTTTATAGCTTTTTTATTTCATGTAAAAACGGCTTACGGGAGGGCGAAAATGCCCTCCCACTAAAAGCCTTGGTATCAATGTTTTTATCAATAACCCTTCTTCTTTGCCTGAACCTTGATCGGGAGACCGAAGAGGTTGATGAAGCCTGCGGAATCGTTCTGATCGTAGACCTCGTCCTCGTCAAACGTTGCGATCTCCTCATCATAGAGAGAATACGGAGATGTAACGCCTGCGTCGATGATATTGCCCTTGTAAAGCTTGAACTTAACGTCGCCTGTTACGGTCTGCTGTGTGCTGTCTACAAACGCGGAGAGAGCCTCGCGAAGCGGTGTGTACCACTGACCGAAGTAAACAAGCTCTGCAAAGCGATTCGCAACAAGCTCCTTGTAATGGAGAGTATCTCTGTCGAGGCAGATCTCTTCGAGCTTTGCGTGAGCGGCGTAAAGGATCGTGCCGCCCGGAGTCTCGTAAACGCCTCTTGCCTTCATGCCGACGAGACGGTTCTCTACCATGTCGGTGATGCCGATGCCGTTTTCGCCGCCGAGCTTGTTGAGCTTCTTGACGATCTCAACTGCGCCGAGCTTTTCGCCGTCGATAGCTACCGGAACGCCCTTCTCGAACGAGATAGTTACGTATGTCGGCTTGTCGGGAGCCTGCTCGGGCGATACGCCAAGCTCGAGGAAGCCCTCTTTGTTGTACATCGGCTCGTTAGCCGGATCCTCGAGATCGAGGCCCTCGTGGGAAAGATGCCAGAGGTTCTTGTCCTTCGAGTAGTTTGTCTCTCTGTTGATCTTGAGGGGGATATTCTTAGCCTCGGCGTAAGCGATCTCTTCCTCTCTCGACTTGAACTCCCATGTTCTCCACGGAGCGATGATCTCCATGTCAGGAGCGAACGCCTTGATCGTCAGCTCGAAACGTACCTGGTCGTTGCCCTTGCCGGTGCAGCCGTGGCAGATAGCGTCGGCGCCCTCAGCCTTGGCGATCTCAACGATCCTCTTTGCAATGATCGGTCTTGCGAACGATGTGCCGAGAAGGTACTTGCCCTCGTAAACGGCGTCTGCCTTGAGCGTCGGCCAGATGAAGTCTTCAACGAATTCCTTGTTGAGGTCTTCGATGTAGAGCTTGGAAGCGCCCGTTGCGATAGCCTTTTCCTCAAGGCCTTCAAGCTCGGTACCCTGACCTACGTCGCCGCTGACTGCGATGACCTCGCAGTTATTGTAGTTTTCCTTAAGCCACGGAATGATGATTGAAGTATCAAGTCCGCCGGAATAAGCGAGAACGACTTTTTTGATATCTTTTTTTGTCTTAGCCATTTTAATGACCTCCGTTAATAAATTTCTATGTCATGGGTATAATTATACACCATTTATGCAAAAATTCAAGAGCTTTGTGCATATTTATTCATTTTTATGCATCGTTTTGTACTTTATCCACAATACAGCCTGAAAGTTGTACATTTTTGCGCCATCGCGCGCTCTTTCCTGCCGTATTCACCGGATCATACGCCCCTTGCCGGCAATTTTGTTTTGACATGGACATACAAATATAGTATAATGAATTTCGCGGATTTTTTCAAGTAAAATATGCGTATTTTCTTGAAAATATGTATTTTTTCCGAAAATCTGTAATACAATTAAATAAAATGCGAAAGCATATTATACGATTCTCATTATAAAGGAGGCAGCGCTTTTGCGCAAACATTATGCAAATTCTATCACCATTTGAGCTTGAAGGCAATATCATGCGTTCGCTGGGTACCGAGTGGATGCTCATCACGGCGGGCAATAAGGAGAAGTACAACACCATGACGGCAAGCTGGGGAGGCATGGGCATTCTCTGGAACAAATCGGTCGTTTTTGCATTTGTCCGCCCGCAGAGATATACATTCGAGTTCCTTGAAAATAACGACTACTTCTCCCTTTCGTTCTACGGCAAGCAGTGGGCGCGCGCTCTGAAATTCTGCGGCACCAACTCCGGCAGAGACATCAACAAGGCGAAGGTCACAGGGCTTGTGCCTGTCTTTGACGAGAAAGCGCCGTACTTTGAACAGGCAAATACAGTCGTGATCTGCAGAAAGCTCTACTCGCAGGATATGCAGGAAAGCTCGATCATTGACGAGGATCTTAAACAGTACTACCACGGCGACGACTACCACAGGGTCTACGTTGCCGAAATGATAAGGGTGCTTGTCCATGATTAAGGGCTGCGCCGTTGTTACGGGGGCGTCGAGAGGTATCGGCGCCGCCTGCGCTTTTAAGCTGGCGGAAACGGGGCTGCCCGTAGTCGTAAATTACTCAAGCCGCGGGAGCGCCGCGCTCGATACACTCGAAAAGATAAAGGAAAACGGCGGCGACGGCTTCATCTTCAAAGCCGACGTCTCAAAAAGGGACGAGGTCGACGCGATGATGAACGAAGCCTTAAAGCAGTACGGCCGTATCGATACGCTCGTCAATAATGCCGGCGTGTCTCAGATAAAGCTCTTTACCGACATAACGCCTGATGATTGGCGGCGCATGGTAAGCGTGAATCTCGACGGCGTTTTCAACTGCTGCCAGAGCGCGCTGCCCTCGATGATACATAACAAATACGGTAGGATCGTCAATATCTCGTCCGTCTGGGGCGTTTACGGCGCATCGTGCGAGGTGCATTACTCCGCAGTCAAGGCAGGGATAATCGGGCTTACAAAGGCTCTCGCGATGGAGGTCGCCCCGTCGGGGATAACGGTCAACGCCGTTGCCCCCGGCTGCATCATGACCGATATGCTGCATGAAGACTGCGACGAGGAAACGATAAAGCAGCTCGCAGCCGACAGCCCCGTCGGGCGCATCGGCACGCCCGAGGACGTTGCAAAAGCCGTCGCGTTTCTCGCCGGCGAAGCCTCGGGATTTATTACCGGACAAGTTCTCGGAGTTGACGGAGGTTTCAAATAATGAACGAGCATCAACGCCTTATCTGCCCGATCTGCAAAAAGCGCGGCTCGGAAACCGCTCTTTACAAAGACGGTCCCGCTTACCGCTGTGCCGAGGGGCATAGCTTCGACATCGCAAAAAAGGGTTACGTCAATCTCCTGCTGTCGCAGCAGTCGTCAAAAAAGCGCCACGGCGACGACAAGCGCATGGTAACGGCGCGCCGCGACTTCCTCGACAGAGACTTTTACGCCTCTCTGGCGGACGCTGTTGTCGACGCCGCAAAGGCTTATGTTACCGGCGGCGTTATTGTCGACGCGGGCTGCGGCGAGGGCTACTACACCGCAAGGCTGCACGAAGCGATAAGCGGCGCCGATATTTACGGCATCGACATCTCTAAGGACGCGCTCGCCTACGCCGCAAAGCGTGACCGATCGCTGACGCTTGCCGCCGCAAGCGCCGCCGATATTCCCGTTATGAGCGGCTGCGCAGACGCCGTGGTGAGCATATTCGCGCCCGTTTTTCCGAAGGAATTTTCCCGGCTTTTAAAGCCCGGCGGCGTGCTTGTAAGAGCCGTCCCGCTTGAAGACCATCTATTCGGGCTGAAGCGCGCAATCTACAAAAACGCGTACAAAAACCCGTTTGACAGCGGCGAGCTAGACGGCTTCGAGCTAGTGGATATAAAGCACATACGATACGACATAACGCTCGAATGTCGTGAAGACATCGAAGCGCTGTTTATGATGACGCCGTACTATTACAAAACGTCCCGCGCCGATCAGGAGCGGCTCTTGTCGCGGTCAAGCCTCACGACTGAGCTTGACTTCGGGGTGATCGTTTCAAAAAAAGGTTGCCGGAATGAACAAGATATTTAAAGACGAGGTCATCGAATGTCTGAAATGCGTTGAGTTTCTGCGCACTCACAGGCGCAAATGCCCGTACTGCGGGCTAACGCTTATCAGCACAAATAATGTGCAAAACAAAGAGGACAAGCCCGCGGCAGAAAATGCCGGAGACCCATCCTCTTCCGAATGATCCTGCATAAATATACAAAGCCTCATCGCCCAATCTCTATACCGACGCGAAAACGAGGTCAGGATGATCGGCTTTTTACGCAAATAAAAAGAGCCCGGCAATAACCGGGCTCTCGTCATTTTTCAAATAGAAATTACTCCTCTGCCGGAGCGCCTACGGGACATACGTTAGCGCAGTTGCCGCAGGAGATGCAAGCGTCAGCGTCGATAACATACTTGCCGTCGCCCTCGGAGATAGCCTCAACAGGACATTCAGCAGCGCAAGCACCGCAGGAGATGCATTCGTCAGAAATCTTATATGCCATAATAAACAGCCTCCTTGACCATATTAGATTACAATAATTGTATCACATTTTGCGGGGAAAATCAAGTATTTTTTTGAGATTTTTCATAAAAAAGATGCTCAAAAGTGTAGTTAGTTTATACTAATTATCCTAATCGTGATACTCACTTTCAAAAGGAAGCTTTATCGGCATTTTCTGCTGCTGCGAGTTTGTCTTGTGTTACTCAAGATCTTTAAGCTCTTCCAGTTCCTTGCGATTGACCTTGATCTGAGCGTCGCGAAGCACCTTTACATCGCCCGCCTTGAAGGTAGCGGGCGCGGCGTCGGGCGACTTTTTGAGCCTTACCTTGAGCACCTTGCTGATGAGATTCGATTCCACGACCGTACCCTCGCCTCCGGGCGTCATTACCGTTGCACCCTCCTTCGGGACGGTCTTGAGCAGATCGGTGTATGCAGCCTGCTCGTATTTAAGGCAGCACATGAGCCTACCGCACGTACCGGAGATCTTTACCGGGTTGAGCGAAAGCCCCTGCTCCTTCGCCATCTTGATCGAAACGGGGTGGAACTCGCCCATGTAGGAGCTGCAGCAGAAAGGTCTGCCGCAAATGCCGATGCCGCCCAGCATCTTCGCCTCGTCTCTTACGCCGATCTGGCGAAGCTCGATCCTTGTGTGGAACACGGAGGCAAGCTCCTTTACCAGGTTCCTGAAATCGACCCTGCCGTCCGCGGTGAAGTAGAAGAGTATCTTCTTGTTGTCGAAGGTATACTCCACGTTCACAAGCTTCATGTCGAGCTTTTGCTCCTCGATCTTTTTAACACAGATTTTGAAAGCGCGCTCCTCCTTGCGCTTGTTGTCTTCGCAGCGCTTCAGGTCGGCGGCGTTCGCGCGCCTTATTATCTTTTTGAGCGGGTGGGTGATCGTCTTGTCGGCGACCTCCTTGTTCTCTATCGCAACGCTGCCGCACTCAACGCCGCGCGCCGTTTCGACGATGACCTTGTCGTCGAGGTCAAAGTGATTTCCCGAAGGGTCGAAATAGTATACCTTTCCGACGTCCTTAAATCTTACGCCGATGATCTCAGCCATATTTTTCCTCCATCTTTCGCATTTGAGCGATGTATATTATCGTTATCAGTGGCGGCTCTCGCGGATATTTGCGCACAGCCACGTCACAAGCACATTCATATTGCAGTTGTGAGAAAGCATCTCCTGCGCCTTCGACACGACGTCGAAAAGCTTCACGATAGAGCCGCGCTTGAGCATCCTCGTCATTCCGGTGATGTAGTCCTCATAGCCGCCCTCGCCGAGGTACTTCTCCTCGAGCGCCATCGTGAAAAACTCGCTAAGCTGCTCCAGCACCTGCTTTGTAAGCTCTCTGCTCTTCAAAAGCCTGCTCGTCGCGCCCAGCAGCGGCAGCTCGATGTTCTGCGGCACCGCGCGCGCGATCTCGACGGCGATCTCAAACGCCTCGTCCGAAGTTTTGTCTTCGCCGCTTTGCGTAAGCTTGAAGAGCACCGAACGCGAAAGCACCGTCTTCAGAAGCAGCGTCGACTTCTCGGTCGTTATTACGAACTGGACGTTCTGCGGCGGCTCTTCGAGTATTTTCAGCAGGGCGTTCTGCGCCTCCGGTGTCATTTTGTCGAAGATGAAGTAGACCTTGCCCTGACCCTCGTTCGGCTTTATGTAGCAGTCGGCGATCATTTCGCGGATCTCTCCCACGCCCGTCGCCTGTTTGCCGCCTGTCGTTTCAACGCTGTAAACGTCAGGGTGAACGCCGTCGCGCACCTTCCGGCACGCCTTGCACACGCCGCACGGACGCTTGCCCTCGCTCTCGCAAAGGAACGCCGCCGCAAGCTCCGCCGCCGCGCTTTTCGCAAGCTGCATATCCCGGCTCTCGAAAACGACCGCATGGGGTATGCGCCGGCTGTCGGAGAGCGCCTCGAGCTGGCGGCACACCTCGCTGCCGCCAAGAAGCTTCGCAAAGCTCACGGTCTCACCTCCATCAACATACTGGTTTCTATTCTAACACAAACGGCGCAAAACTGCAAGATAAAAGCCGCGGTGAAACGCTTTTTGCACCGCTTTTTTTCAAAAAAACAGGGTCATATCCCCGCTTGGGACTTCTGCTTTGCCGCCCAAAACAAAAAGGAGCGGTCTCCCGCTCCTTGTATCGGCTTTATTATGAAGAAAGCTCGCCGTACATACATACAATGACCCAGCTTGCGGTATTACCCGTCTTCTTCTCGCCGACGAGCAGCACCGAAAGGTTCTGATTCATGAGCATATTGTTGTAAACGTTGTAGTAGGCGCTTTCGGAACCGTTGGCTTCTATATCGTCCTGCATATTGCCAAAATAACTGGCTCCGTCATAATACTGCGCATAGCTTGCGCTTATCTCCGCCGAATTTCCTGCTCCGTATTTGATGCCGTAATCGGCAAAAACAGTCGGGAAGCCCTTGCCCGCCGAACCTGCGTAATCAGCCGCGCGTATACCCGTGTAATACTCGTTGTCCTTGTTATATGGATCCTCGCGCTCGCGCTGCCACTGGATACAAAGCTCCTGCCCTGCCGCCATCATCGCGTCGGTGTAGTCGATCTCTTTCAAGCCTCTGCTCTTGCGCTCGGCGTTTACAGCCTCATAAAAAGCTGTTCTCTGCGCTCTGTTCGGGCAATAGCCGCTATTTTCAACGCCGTCGTGATCCTCCAGAAGCGCCTTTTCACGGCTCGCCACTCTCTGGATAAGATATGCGTCGGCAAGCTGGACCGTACCCGATTTATCCATATCGGCAACATATTTCTGGTCGTTGTCGGCAGCGATAAGGCTAAGCTCGATCCTCTGCGCGAGGGTCGCGTCGCGCAGTGTGACCATACCGTCCCTGTTCACGTCGCCCATCAGCAGATGCGTCGCACCCACGGGAATTACAGCCACCGACATCACCGCCGCAGCCGTTGCAGCCGAAATAAGTAAGCTTACGATCTTTTTCATAGCGTTCCCCACTTTCACAGCAGCAATATTCAGCCGCTGATCATATATTATTATTCTACCGTGAACTTACGAAAAAGTCAACAGATTATCTTTAAATATTTTTATTTTTTATACTTTTTTGTTAAAATAGCGAGGTCGTTATATGAAGATCGCGCCTTTAAGCTGCTGCTCCCGCTTTGTGCGCCGCACCGCTGCCTTGTCAAGTAAGACCGAAGCTTATCGAGATCGCCTCGTCGACCTTCCCCATCGAGCCGGTATCGAGACAGCCCATACGCTCCTTCAAGCGGCGTTTGTCGATCGTCCTTATCTGCTCGAGCAGCACCACGCTGTCACGGGAAAGCCCGTTAGACACCGCCTCTACCCTTATATGGGTAGGCAGCGCCGCTTTGTCCTGGCGGCTCGTGATCGCCGCCGCAATGACGGTCGGGCTGTATTTATTGCCCACGTCGTTCTGCACTATCAGCACAGGGCGCACGCCGCCCTGCTCGGAGCCGACAACGGGGCTGAGGTCTGCATAGTAGATTTCTCCTCGTTTGACGTTCACATCTTTCATCTCCATAAATTCATTCTTCTCGTTAACGAGCATTCCCACGCTCCGGGAAGCGTTCCGTTAATAGTATTTTAGCCCTCACAAAAAGACTTTATACAATCGGCGGAAAATTTTCCGCCTTAATACATATTATGGCGGCAGCTCTCCGTTGACAATATCGCGCGGTCACGCGGTCGCAGGCAGTATGCACTCCGACTTTTTCAGTATTTGACACTTTTCCCCTGCGTCCAACCAATAACCTGCACCACAAATCAAGCAGTGACGCGGGCATAAAACTATAAGTTTACTAAACTAAGCTCGCGTACTGCTTGCAGGCGCTTGACTGTCGCACGGAAATCAATTTTTAAAAATTTAAAGTATCCTTGGCGCCTTGGAGCGGCGCGGATTGTTTATGCTTATCGTTAGTTAGGGGCATTTTCTGCCAAAACTTGACATTTGGGAGATTTTGAATCATAATGATAAATAAAGAATGAAAGGAGGATCGATATGCAGATTCTTGTTGTATCAGATACACACGGTGATTACGTCACGTTTGATAAGCTGGTAAGAAGCAAGCCGAAGGCCGAGGTCGTGATCTTCTGCGGCGACGGCTTCCGCGACCTTGAAGAAGTGAAAAAGAACTACCCGGAGAAGATGTTCATCGCGGTGCGCGGCAACTGCGACTGGAGCTGCCCTCTGCCGCTTCGCGAGATCAGAACGATCGAGGGCAAAAAGTTTTACATAACCCACGGTCACCCCGAAAATGTCAAATACGGGCTTTCGGCGCTTAAAGCCCTAGCCGCAAAGGAGGAAGCCGATATCGTTCTATACGGTCATACTCACGTTGCGAATATCGAGCACGACGGCGGTATGTGGATCATGAACCCAGGGTCGCTCAGGCGCTTTGAGTGCAGCTACGGGCTTATCGATATCCAAAACGGGCAGGTGCTCATGAACACAGCGATTTTTTCGTAAACCCGCAGACCATCACGGAATCGATCTTAAAAACGGAAACTTTTCCGTGCGCCTTGGAAAGGCGCACATTTTTAGTTGATTATTGGCGGTGAATGTGGTAAAATCTGAAAGGAAATATATTTCGGGAGTTGATCTTATATGGAATACACCTTCTCCGACAGAGTGCAGACACTCAAGCCGTCAGCTATCAGAGAGATCTTTAAATACGCCGCCGACCCTACGGTCGTTTCGCTTTCCGCGGGGAATCCCTCGCCCGAGGCGTTCCCCGCAGACGAGATTGCAGAGATATCCGCGCGGATCTTCCGCGACGACCCGATCTCCGCATTGCAGTACAGCGTTACGGAGGGTTATGCCCCGCTTCGCGAGTTCCTCACGGGCTATATGAAAGAAAAGCATAACGTCGGCTCCGGCAGCGACGATATCCTCATCACCTCGGGCGCACAGCAGATCATGGATCTTGCGTCGAAGGCGCTTCTCAACGAGGGCGACGTTGTCATCTGTGAGAACCCATCGTTTATAGGCTCGCTCAACACGTTTCGCTCATATAACGCGCGCCTCGTCGGCGTTGAGATAGAGGGCGACGGCATCAACATTGCCGCGCTTGAGAAAGCCCTCGAAAAAGAAAAGCGCGCAAAGTTCATCTATACCATACCCAATTTTCAGAACCCGTCGGGCGTTACGATGAGCGAAGCAAAGCGCCGCGCGGTATATGAGCTTGCGAAAAAGTACGGCGTTCTCATTATAGAAGACAACCCCTACGGCGACCTGCGCTTTGCCGGCGAATTCCTGCCGTGTATAAAGAGCTTCGATACGGAAGGTCTTGTCATTTACGCCGGAAGCTTTTCAAAGGTTATCTCGCCCGGTATGCGCGTGGGCTACACGATCGCCCCGAAGGAAATCATTCAGAAGATGGTCGTCTGCAAGCAGGGTCAGGACGTTCACACGAATATCTGGTCGCAGCTCGTCTGCCATGAATTCCTGACGAAATATGACTTTGACACACACCTCGCAAGGCTTCGTGAGATATACAGAAAAAAGGCGGCTTACACCATGGACCTCATGGACGAGCACCTCTCGCCGAACATCACATACAGAAAGATCGACGGCGGGCTTTTCCTCTGGTGTGACCTTCCGGATCACGTCGATATGCAGAAATTCTGCCTCGACGCCGTGAAAAACAAGGTCTGCGTCGTTCCCGGAACGGCGTTCATGGCAAACCCCGAGGACAAGACGAACTCTTTCCGCATAAATTACTCAACGCCGACGAACGAGCAGCTTAAAAAGGGCATCGAGATACTCGGCAAAATGGCAAAGGAGCTTTAATAAAATGGAACAGCAAACGGAAAAGAAAAAAATCGTATTCAGCGCGATCCAGCCCTCCGGCACGATCACGCTCGGCAACTACCTCGGCGCACTGAAAAACTGGGTAACGATGCAGGACGACTTTAACTGCATCTTTGCTCTCGCCGATCTCCACACGATTACCGTAAGACAGGAGCCGGCAGCATTCCGCAAGAACGTTGCCGAGGCTTACGCTTCGCTTCTCGCCTGCGGCATCGACCCAGAGAAGAGCCTTTTCTTCATTCAGAGCCACGTCACGACCCATGCGCAGCTTGCGTGGGTGCTCAACTGCTACACGCAGTTCGGTGAGCTTTCGAGAATGACGCAGTTCAAGGATAAATCTGCAAAGCACGCCGACAACGTAAACGCAGGTCTCTTCACCTACCCCACGCTGATGGCGGCTGATATCCTTCTCTATCAGGCGGACATGGTGCCTGTAGGCGCAGACCAGAAGCAGCACCTTGAGCTTTCGAGAAACATCGCCGAGCGCTTTAACGGTCTTTACGGCAACACCTTCAAGGTACCGGATCCGTATATCCCGAAGAACGGTGCAAGGGTAATGAGCCTGCAGGATCCTACGAAAAAGATGAGCAAGTCCGACGAAAACGTCAACTCCTTCATCACGCTCATGGACACGCCCGAGCAGATCATGAAAAAATTCAAGCGCGCCGTTACCGACTCTGAAGCAAGAGTTGCTTACGGCGAGGGCAAAGACGGCATAAACAACCTCATGAGCATCTACTCCACGATCACCGGCAAGACGTTCGAGCAGATCGAGCAAGAGTTCGACGGCAAGGGCTACGGCGACTTCAAGACAGCCGTCGGCGAGGCGGTAGTCGAGGAGCTTCGACCCGTAAGAGAGCGCTTCGAGCGCTACATCGCCGACAAGGCATACATGAAGGATTGTTACGCAAAGTCCGCCGAGATCGCCCAGAAGTTCTCTCAAAGAACGCTCGACAAGGCGATGAAGAAGGTCGGCTTCGTTCTGAAGTAATATGAGGATATAATAATCGAGCCATAGCATTTCCGCGGTAAAGCCGGGGGGCTATGGCTCAGTGTATAGCTTTTGCACGAGGAAATGCGTGCGCACAGGCTGTAAGTTCAGCTATGCCTGCACCGCTGTAGCTGTTTGATCGATCGCAATTCAAAGGGGGCTGTGAGCGTGAGTTTGTTTAGTCCATATTTTCAAATATCGGAACAAAATATTCTTTCCCGAGGCATTGAAAAAAACGGTCACGAATATATTGTCTATTATAACAACAAGAGCGTGAACGTAAATACCGATTTCAAGAGCATCGGTAAAAACAGATATAAGTGCTGCATATACTACAGCAGGAAGCTGTGTGATACGATCTCGGATCTTGAAAAAATTACCAAAGAGGAAATAGAACGGCAGGCGTACGGTTCCTGGATGGACGGCGCACGCTGACGACAAGACCGACCCAAACAAACAAAAAAATTAAGCCCGAAAGCAGTTCAAAACGCTGCCTTCGGGCTTTTCTTGTGCAAAGGTATCCACGATCATCTTGTACTGTAATAGATAGCAGCGCCGGCGAATGCGAACGCCGCAGCGATCAGAATGACGCCTACGATCCTTACCACACGGCTCGTCTTTTTTATGCGCCACTTCTTATAAAAGCTCTCGGGGGCGTAGGGCATTATGAGTATCGTTATCGCAAGGACAACAAGCGTCACGGCGACCATGATATTGCCGACTACAGGCGAGAACACCGCTACAATCAGCCCGACCATGATAAGCACTACGCAGGCGATATTGATAATGCCAAACACATTCTCGGTGGCGGTACGGCGGCCGTAGAAGCGCATAGCGCGCTCCTCGCAGTCGCTGTCTTTGCAGTACATCAGATGGTAGCTGTCAAGCTCCTTACCGCAGTAATCACACTTCTTCAAAAGATCATCTCCAATCTTATCGTACAAGAAGTATTGTACAACCATATCCCCAAAAAGTCAAGCGGGCGGCGTGTCACCGCTAACAGTTCCGATTTTACTTTACTGTAACGATAATTATTGATTTGTACTGCCGATAGATTCTGTGCGCGTATTGTCGGGGAACACTGTTCACCCCGTATAAAAAGCCGCCTCCCATCAAGGAAAGGCGGTTTTGTGCTTTTGTGTTTTATTAGTCGGCTGTGCTTTTATCGGAAACGTCGATATCGATGCTCTGTGCGCTCGGCGCTGCCGGTGCGGGAGCGGGCGTTGACGGCGCGTTCTTGAGGCTGAGAATGCTCTGCCTCTTGCGGTGGAAATCGTTGAGGTTCACGGAAAGAGCCTCTTCCGTCTTCTGAAGCACGGTGTCAACGTAGTTGTTGGTGGCGTTCTTGATCTTCTTCGAGGTGTTGTTTGCCTCGGCGATGATCCTCTGTGCCTCCTGACGAGCCTGAATAACAATCTCGCTGCTTTCGAGCATCGTCGTGCGCTGCTGGTTCGCCGCGCTTATCAAGGTCTCCGCCTGCTTTCTCGCCTCCTCGATAATCTTGTTTCTCTCGGAAACGACACGCTTTGCCTGACGTGTTTCAGCGGGAAGATTCGCTTTGATTTCATCTATGATATCCGTGATCTGCGTCTTGTCTACCATTACCTTGTTTACAACAGGCAGCTCCTTTGAATCCTCCAAAAGGTCAGTCAGGTCTTCAAGTAATTCATCAACTTTCATTAGTCTACTCCTCCTCCACATAATCTGTCACGAATTTCATCGTGAATACACTCGGGCACGAAGTCCCTGATGTTGCCCCCAAAACTTGCTACACTTTTTACGATGCTTGAGCTTACATACATATTCTCCGCCGACGAAGAGAAGAACAGCGTTTCAAGCTCGGGATTGAGCATTTTATTGGTAAGCGCCATCTGAAACTCATATTCAAAGTCAGACATGGCGCGTAACCCCTTAACGACCGCCGTCGCATGGCGCTCCCTTGCATAATCTGCAAGAAGCCCCTCGCAGGCGACTATCTCGACATTCTCTATTCCCTCAAGCGCCTTTTCAAGAAAGTGGATGCGCTCTTCGATCGTGAAGCACGGGATCTTGGCCTTGTTGACAAACACCGCCACGATCACCTTTTCAAAGGTTTTCGCTGCCCGCTTGATAATGTCGATGTGACCTCGTGTTACCGGGTCAAAGCTGCCGGGACAAATAACTGTACGCACGGCATTACCTCCTTATTCCGCAAAGTCGCCGTGGCAGTACGTCGTGATCTTGATCTTGCCGTGACGATATTCACGCAGTTTTACAAACTCCCCGAGAGAATCGGGAAGCTCCTCCGTGACGGGAGATTCGCAGATTACTATGCCGCCCTTGTTCATCACTCGCTCGATATTCGCAAGCGCCTGCTGCAAAAGCCCGGTGCCGTAGGGCGGGTCGATAAACGCAAGGTCGAACGTCTCGCGGCACGAGCCGAGAAACGCGATCGAATCCGTTCTGTAAACGCGCGCGCACTCCTCGAGCTTCGTCGTCTTCAGGTTGCGCTTGACGATCTCAATCGACTCTCTCGACGCGTCGGTAAAGACAGCGCGTGCGGCGCCTCTGCTGAGCGCCTCGATTCCCATCTGACCGGAGCCTGCGAAGAGATCGAGAAAGCGCCTGCCCTCGATATTGAATTGAATGATGCTGAAAACAGCTTCCTTCACACGTTCCGTGGTCGGGCGAACGTCATTGCCCGTAAGCTGCTCCAGTTTTCTGCCCCTTGCGGAACCGGTAATAACACGCATAGTGATCTCCTATCATTTACTAATTGGAATTATAACATTGTTGTAACTGTTTTGTCAACCTTTTTTAATGAAAAAATTTCAAATTTGTAAAATTTCTGCCGATATTTATTAAATACAAGCCCCAAAAACGTCTGTGGAGGATGTGTTGAGGGCTTATTTTCCGAGTATCTTGCCGCAAAACTCCGTTATCTCGGCTCTTTTCGGCGCGACGTTTTCTTTGTATTCGACCGAGCAAAGCCCGAGGCTTGTGCAGCACTCGATCTCGAGGTGACCGTAAAAATGCTCGATCGTCTCGATTATCCTGCCACACTCCCTCATGCTCGGACCGGTACGAAGCGCAACGGAGTATCCCCTTTTGCCGCGGCTTATACTTGCGTGCGGCTCGTTCGTGTTGCACCATGGCGTACAGCGGTCGATAAACGCTTTGAACTGCCCGGGTACGTCCGCACAATAAGACGGTGAAACGCAGACGATAACGTCAGCTCTTTCAAATTCGTCAAGCAAAAGCGGAACATCGTCGTCGATAACGCACCTCGCCGTCTTGTGGCAAGAGCGGCAGCCCTTGCAGAACGAAAACTCGTAATCGTCTATGCAGACGGCTTTCGTCTTATACTTTCTTGTCAGCTCGCCGGCGATGATCTTCACGATCTCGGCGGTCGCGCCCGTTTTGACCGGGCTGCAGTTTACTATTAAGGCGTTCATTGAGCTGTCCCCCTTATTTAACAAGATTATAAATGAGAAATGTCGGAAAGTCTTCGGATTTAATTCTATATTCTATAAAACAGGAGCGCGGCGACTCCGGAATCATTCATTATTCGATATTCAATATTCATTCAGTGCAGCGCATCTGCGCCTCTGCCCTTCACCCCACCACGTTCACCGGGCTGCCGGCGAGGTAGGCTTTAAGGTTGTCGTATACGATCGAGACGCAGCGTTCCCTCGTCTCGAGAGGCCCCCACGCGATGTGGGGCGTTATCGTAAGGTTCTTCACGTTGAAAAGCGGGCAGTCCTGCGCCATAGGCTCCTTGTCGATAACGTCGACGGCCGCGCCCGACAGCACGCCGCTTTCGACCGCCCATTTAAGCGAAGTCTCGTCGACCGTGCCGCCGCGCGACGTGTTTATAAAAAATGCGCCCTCCTTGAACTTCGAGAAAAGCTCCTTGTTGAACATTCGCTCGGAGTCATTGTTGAGCGGGCAGTGAACGGTCACAAAGTCGCTTTTTGAAAGCAGCTCGTCTAGACTTGTCTGAACTGCGCCGAACCCCTCCTTCTTCGAGCGGGAGTAGAACAGCACGTTCATGTTGAAGGCGAGGGCGATCTTCGCAACGGCTCTGCCGATAGTGCCGTAGCCTACGATCCCGAGCGTCTTCCCGGCAAGCTCCGTCGTGGGAATAACGAACGGTGAGAAGATGTCCGATTCTTTCCAGCCGCCTTTTTGCACGAAGCTGTTGTAATCCGCGACGCGCGAGCAGTGGTCAAGGATAAGCGCAAAGGTGTGCTGAGCCACGGCATCGGTCGAGTAGCCGCCCGCATTGCAGACGGTGATGCCGCGGCTCTTCGTGTAGTCGAGGTCTATGTTATTATACCCCGTTGCGAAAAGTCCGATGTACTTTAAGTTTTTCGCGCTGCCGATCGTTTTCTCGTTCATCGGCGTTTTGTTGCAGAGGACGACGTCGGCGTTCTTTACGCGCTCGGAAAACGCCTCTCCTTTGCTCAAAGGGTATACGGCAACGCTGCCGAACTCCTCAAAGCGGTCAAAGCTAAGGTCGCCGTTCGTGATCGTTTTTGCGTCGGGGATAACTATGTTTAATCTTTCCATTTAAATCTCCTTTCGGGAGGTAGTTTACACCAATATCAAAACAACCGCACAGCGTTGTATGCGTGCGGTTGTCGTACTTTTTATTATTTCTTTCCGGACTTCTTCGTCGCTGCCGCCGCGTTGATCTTTGCCGCGGTGAGCGTGTTCTTCATGAGCATTGCGATCGTCATCGGGCCAACGCCGCCCGGAACGGGTGTGATCCAGCCTGCCTTAGGCTCTACAGCGTCAAAGTCTACGTCGCCGCAAAGCTTGCCGTCGTCGTCGTGGTTCATGCCTACGTCGATAACTACGGCGCCTTCCTTCACCATGTCGGCGGTTACGAACTTAGCCTTGCCGACTGCCGAAACGAGGATATCAGCCTGAGACGTTACCTCGGCGAGGTTCTCCGTCTTGCTGTGGCAGACCGCGACGGTGCCGCTCTCATTGAGAAGCATCATCGCCATGGGCTTGCCCACGATATTGCTTCTGCCGATAACGACGCACTTCTTGCCGCTGACCTCAACGCCCGTTGAGTGGATAAGCTCCATAACGCCCGCGGGTGTGCAGGGAAGGAAGCGGTAGTCGCCGATCATAACTCGGCCCACGTTGAACGGGCTGAACGCGTCAACGTCCTTCTTCGGCGAGATAGCGCCGATAACAGCCTTCTCGTTGAGGTGCTTCGGAAGCGGAAGCTGAACAAGGATGCCGTCGATGTCAAAGCGTTTGTTGAGCGTGTCGATAAGAGCGAGAAGCTCCTTCTGCGACGTCTTCTCGGGAAGCGCGAACTCCTCGGAGTAGAAGCCTACCTCTTCACAAGCCTTCTTCTTGTTTCTTACATAAATCTTTGAAGCGGGGTCGTCTCCCACGATAATTACCGCAAGACCGGGCGTTACGCCATACTCGGCAAGGTTCTCCGCCTCTTTGGCGATATCTTCCTTTACCTTTGCGGCAATTTCTTTTCCGTTTATAAGATTAGCCATTTATGAATTCTCCTTTTGTCGTCTTGATGTTATCCCCAAAACAGGCAGATATAAGCTCCGCCCGGGAGGCACGAGCGCCAATGCTGCGCGCTTTTTGCGCATTTTCCGCACTCTGCCGAAAGACGGCTCGGGTCAGCGCCCGATCCACTCCTACTATTTTACAACAAGTCAATATATTTTTCAATAGATTTTTCTGAATTATCCCGAATGTAACGAAATTTTATTTTATTCGACCGTTTTTTCCCCGCTGCCGCTGTCAGTTTCCGCTGCAAATGGCACGTCGGCGCGATGCTTAACGAGGTTTACGATCAGAAGCGCAAGTCCCGTCACGAACAGCACGCCCGATAAAAGCTGCGACACGCGTATGTCGGCAAACGGCAGATAAAGGCTGTCAGTACGAAGTCCCTCGACCAGCGTGCGCTCGAAGCCGTACCACACAAGGTAGGCAAAGAAGATCTCGCCCTCGAACCTCTGCCTTTTAAGCAGCAGAAAATGGATAAGCGTAAAGCCGAGCAGACACCAGAGCGATTCATACAAGAAGCACGGGTGAACGCCGACGCCGCCCGTGTTTTCCGAGACCATGCGCCACGGCAGGTCGGTCTGAGTGCCAAACGCCTCCTGGTTTACGAAGTTGCCCCAACGGCCTATTCCCTGCCCGATGAGGAAGCCCGTCGCCGCGACATCGAGCATCGGAAGCAGCTCTGCCTTTTGTATCTTCGCCGTAATAAGCCCGCCTATAAGACCGCCTATTATTCCCCCATAGATCGCAAGCCCGCCCTCGTGGATATTGATGATCGAGCGGAGATCGCCCCTGAAGCTGCTCCACGAAAACGCGACGTAGTACGCCCTTGCACCGATTATCGCCGTGATGAGACCGACGATAACGCTGTTCAAAAACTTGTCGGGGTCGATCCTTCGCCTTTTTGCCGTCTTCATGCAGTAAAGCACGGCGAGCATGAAACCGGTGGCTATTATTATCCCGTACCAGTAGACCGAAAAGCTGCCGACCGAAAAGGCGACCGGCGAAAGCTCCATGTCAAGCCCCAGCCCGGGAAACGAAACGTGGTATGTTCTTGTCAAGCTTATCACTCCTTGATGAAATTTGCCGGAGCATTGCCCGGTAAAGCAAGAAACAGCAAGCTGCCGTCAAGCAGCCTGCTGCGCAGATCATCGTATTTTAACGTGCAGCTCCTTGCCGCACTTCGGGCAGACAACGGTGTGTTCGCCCTTTTTTCTTTTCACACGAAGGTACGAGCTGCAATTTGAGCATTTGTAGTATTTATGTGTTTTGCGCTCCTTGATCCTCTTGTACGTGATCTTAAAGAACTCGGCGCACGACGAGCGAAGCTTCATGTACTTCCTGTTTTCCGCAGAGCGCTTCACCGAATTTGTCGAGAGCATTCTCAGCACCGCGATTATCGGGAAGACGAGCGCTGCGAGGGAGAATATCCGACTTCTTACGAAGCCGTTTATAAAGCCCGTGATACACCAGACGATAATAAGGTCGCCGCTGAGCGTATCGAAGCCTTGCCTGCCCTCCATAAGTCTTTCGTAACCCGCCCTTATGCGGGAGAGATACTGCAATAAATTATTCAATCCTTTTTACCTTTCGTCCATCGGGACATATTTGCGCTCCTCGGCGATGCTCATGTAAGCCGGACGGATGATCTTTCCGGCATTGATAAGCTCCTCCATGCGGTGAGCGCTCCAGCCGGAGATCCTCGCAATGGCGAAAAGCGGCGTGTAAAGCTCTATCGGCAGCCCGAGCATGGAATAAACGAAGCCGCTGTAGAAGTCTACGTTAGCCGAAACGCCCTTGTAGATCTTCCTCTCCTTGCCGATAACGACGGGAGCAAGCTTTCTTACATTCTCGTAGAGCGTGTATTCCTTCATCATGTTCTTCTCTTCGGCGAGCTTCTCAACGAAGCCGCTGAAAACTCTCGCTCTCGGGTCGGAGATTGAGTAAACGGCGTGACCCATACCGTAGATAAGACCTGACTTGTCGAACGCCTCTTTGTGGAGTATCTTCTCGAGGTAAGCCGTTACCTCGTCTTCGTCGGTCCAGTCCTTTACCTTTTCCTTGATCTCGTCGAACATTCCGCACACCTTGACGTTCGCGCCGCCGTGCTTCGGGCCTTTGAGCGAGCAGAGAGCAGCCGCGATCGCGGAGTATGTATCGGTGCCGGAGCTTGTAACGACTCTCGTCGTAAAGGTCGAGTTGTTGCCGCCGCCGTGCTCCGCGTGGAGAACGAGCGCGATGTCGAGGACCTTCGCTTCAAGCTCGGTATACTTTCTGTCGGGGCGCAGCATCATGAGGATATTCTCAGCCGTAGACTTCGCCGGGTTCGGGTTATGCACGAACAGACTGTGCTTCTTCGCGTAGTTGTACGCGTGGTAAGCGTAAACGGCGATCATCGGGAACTCGGCGATGAGCTGCAGCGACTGGCGCATAACATTCTCGATCGAGACGTCGTTTGCCATGTTGTCGTAGGAGTGGAGCGTGAGAACGCTCTTTGCCATCGCGTTCATCATGTCGGAGTTAGGCGCCTTCATGATAACATCTCTTACGAACGTATCGGGCAAAGCTCGGTACGTCGCGAGAATCGACTTGAACTCCTCAAGCTCGTCGCTTTTCGGGAGCTGACCGAAAAGAAGCAGGTAGGTAACCTCTTCAAAGCCGAAGTTGGAGTCCTGCGGGAAGCCCGCGATGATATCCTCAACATTGTAGCCTCTGTAGAAAAGCTTGCCGTCGCATGGCACTGCCTTGCCGTCGACGATCTTGTTCTGCCTGATCTCGGATATCTCCGTCAGACCCGTAAGAACGCCCTTACCGTCGAGATCTCTGAGACCTCGCTTTACGTCGTATTTATAATAAAGCGCAGGATCGAAGTTCGTATTCTCAACGCAGCGGTCCGCATATTTCTTTATATCGGGCAGTGTGTGGAGAAAATTCTTCTCGATAAATCTGATCCCATCTGCCATGCTTTAACACTTCCTTTGTTTATATGTACGAAGGGCGCAAGTCTCTTGCACCACATACGTTTGATTATACATTAAAGCGTACGATAAATCAATAGAGTTTTTGTGAATTTTTAATTATACGGGATATTTGTGCCACAATTGGGTAATGAATTCACATTTACTTGCTGCTTGCCGCGATATCGGCGTACTGAAAACGTATCACCTTTGAAAGATCGCCGGGAGCAAGCTCTACCTGATAGCCGACCTTACCGGCGCTGAAAGCGATGGTCGCCTTGTCCTTGGCGGAAGCGTCGACCGTCGTCTTGAAAAACTTTTTCATGCCTATCGGCGAGCAGCCGCCGTGAATGTAGCCCGTGAGCGGCAGAAGCTCTTTTGCTTTGAGCATCTCTATCGACTTTTCGCCGACCGCCTTCGCCGCCTTTTTAAGGTCCAGCTCTCCGCCTATCGGCACGACGAAGACGTAGTTTGCGCCGCTTTTGCCGACCGTAACGAGCGTTTTAAAAACGACGTCGGCGGGCATACCGAGCGCGTCGGCGACCTGGGTTCCTGTCATGGTCGTATTGTCGCCGATCGTGTGGGGCGTGTACTTCACCTTTTTCTGGTCGAGCACGCGCATAACGTTAGTCTTTTCCATAATAATACTCTTTTCAAGCTTACTTTTTGACGAGCGTGAGGTTGCCCTCGCCGTCGATCTCGACGAAATCGCCCTTCTTCAGTTCAAAGGGGATCTCCGACTTTTCGATCGCAAAAAACTTCTTCTCCTTGTCAATGAATATCACCATCGTACCGTCAAAGCGGTCGACCTTTAACTTTCTCATGTTCACACCTCGTTTATTTGTTATTGTTTATCGGGAGCAGGAGCGTTTCAAGCTCCTCCCTCGTGTAGATCAGCCGAAGCGCCGAAAGAAGGGCGTTGGCTGTCATATACTGCGGGAAGCCAAGTCTCTTTAAGAGAGCGCGCCTCAGCTCGGCGCTGTTTTCGCGCCCCGAAAGCCCCAGCTCGTAGAGGTCGGCTTTTGTAAGCTCGCTCTGAGCGCGTTCGCCCTCGCCCGAAACGGTAGCTCCGCTTCTGAGCACCGCGTTGATTATTATCTCGTCGGTCATGCCCTCAACGCCGAGCAAGCCCTGCTTTGAGGGCGCGGCCTTGCGCCGCTCCTTGCCCTCTATCTCGGGGACATACGCCTGCTTTACGCTGCCCTTCGGCACCGCGCCCTTCAGGAAGCTGCGTATCAGAAGCCCCGCGCCGTCGCTGTCGGTCAGAAGGATTATCCCCCTCGTCCGGGCAAGCTCGCGGATGACGGCACGCTTTTCACCGTCGTTGAAAACACGAAAGCCGCCCGTCTCGATTATCGCCGTGTCAAAGAGCGCTGCAAGGCGCATTCTGTCGTACTTGCCCTCGACGATGACCGCCTCTTTTATCTTTATCATCTGCGCCGCTCCTCGCTTGCTATTATCAGCAGTTTTTCTACAAGAAGCTCGAGCAGCAACCGCTTTGAGGCTCTTGTGCTTTTGAGCGCCATGTCGGTCTCGGCGATGGCGTTTATGCTCTTTCTCAGCGCCGCCGTCGTCGTGTTGCGCGAATCGCGCTCGGCGTAGCGAAGCTGCGCGTCGCTGTATTTGAACCACTTTTTAAGCTCCGTCGTCCTCGCGCCGCTTTTTATCGCGATCCTCGCCCTGTAGATGTTCACATAAGACGAGGCGAGAACAGAGATTATCCGAAGCTCGTCCTCGCGGTTGTAAAGCAGGCGGTCAAGAACCTTGAACGCCTCCGCCCCGCGGCGGTTTATCACGGCGTTTGACAAGTCGAAGATCCTCGACTCAAGGTCTCTTGTTACGAGCGCGTCGATGTCGTCTTTTTTTATCTCTCCGCCCTCGCCGGTATAGGAGCAAAGCTTTTCAAGCTCCGTTCTCAGCTTGTTCAGGTCGGTGCCGCAGTATTCGATCAGAAGCTCCGCAAGCTGCGGCGTCAGCACCACGCCCCGCTTGCTAGCCCACGAGACGAGCTTCGTCTTCACGTTCGACGGCGTGAGCTTTTTAAATTCGATGATCGTACCCTTTTTAGAGGCGAGCGTTTTAAGCTTGGCGTCCTTTGAGTTTGCCGCGGGCTTTGAGTCCTTGTCGTCGCCCTTCGCCGTCTTTGTGGGGAAGGTGAGTATCATCACGGTGTCGCCCGCAAGGTGAGAGACGGTGTCGAGGATCTTGCTTGACTCGTCGGAGCTGAAGTTCGAGAAATCGAGATCCTTCACCACAACGACGTTGTAGTCGCTCGTAAACGGCACCATCTGCGCCGCCGCCTCAAACTCATCCACGCTGAACGCATCGGTGAAAACGTGGAAATTGAAGTCGCCCGGCTCCTTGCCCGCCGTCTTCTCTATGAGCAGGTCGGTGTAGTGCGAGACGAGCATTTTTTCCTCGCCGCACAGGTAGTAGAGCGTGCCGAAGTCGCCGCGGCTCAATATCTTTTTGAAATCGGACTCAGTTATCGTCGGCATAAGTCACCACACCTCCCGTGTATTCCTGATTTATCGAAATGCCGTCCGGCGTAAAAGCAACGTCTACCCTGCCCTCTCCGGCGGTCATGTTTATTATTCTTTCGTCGCCGTATCCGACGCCTGTATTTGAGACGATCACGCACGTATCCTCCGACAGCTCGTCAATGTGCTCGTCCGTTATCACTACCGCGAGGTCGGGGCTGCGGTATTCCGGCGGTATCTCACCTTCGCCGCCCTCGACGATCAGCACCTCGCTGCCGCAGATATCAAGATATTCGCAGATGATGTCCTCGCCGCAATAAATCCTCGCCGTAATGCTGTCGGCAAGCTCGATCGTGTGAACGTCGCCCGCCTGAGCGACGTTCCCTCCGCAGTACTCGTACCACGCATAATCGCGGCGGCGCAGCGCTTCGTCGCGGATTACAACCGTTGAGGCGGGAAAGTCCTTGATAAGCTTCCGCCCGTAGTCGTAAGCGGCGTCCGGCGGCGGGATATCGACGATGCAGGAAAGGCTCCCGTATCCCGAAAGCTCCCGCTTTATAGTCGGGTACTGATACGGCTCGCCGAACGACGAGACAACCGCCGCTTCTCCGTCGTATTTCAAAACCGCCGTTATGCCGCTTCCAACGTCGAGCAGTGAGAGCGTGGCTCCGCTGCCCGCAAGCACCTGCACTCCGGCAATCAGCACGAACGAAGCCGCCGAGGCAGCGCCGGCAAGCCTTACCCTGCTCTTTCGCTTATCGAAGGCCGCGGCGATCGTCACGATCACTGACGCGCAAAGCCACACGGCAAACACGCCGCTTCCGAGGTACACCCTCGAAAAAGGCGCCGCCGCCAGATGCTCCGTTACAAACAAAACGTACTTCGCCGTAAGCCCTGCCGCAAAGGCAAAGACCGCAGCGACCTCACCCGCGCCGAAAAGCGAGAGCAGAACGGCCGCGCCGCCTCCGACAATGATAAGCCCGGTAAACGGCACCGTCAGCAGATTTGCAGCAAGCGAAAGCACAGACGTTTCCTTCGTCACAAGCACAATAAAAGGTACCGAGCCGACTGCCGCCGCTGCAGAAGCCGCAAAAAGCGCGGCAAACGCCCTGCCCGCACCGCTTTTCAGTCTCAGCCGCTTTACTATCGTCTCGCTAAAAGGCTTGTGGAGCAGGATCAGTGAAAGCGTGCTGCCAAACGACCACAAAAGCCCGACGTTTCCCGCAGCGAACGGATCAAGGCAGATCACGATCGCCGCAAAGCCCAGCGAATTGAGCGTATCGGGCTTTGAATGGGTGATCTGCGAAAGCAGTACCACCGTCAGCATCAGAAACGCGCGGCGCACCGACCAGCCGAAGCCAGTAAGCGCCGCAAAAGAAAACACGCCTCCAAGCTGTACAAGGCAAGCAAGCCACCCTATCCTGATAAACCGCCTTGAAAGCTCATACATCAGCGCCGCGACGATCGAAAGGTGCAGCCCGGAAACAACGATCATATGCGAAAGCCCGAGCAGCCTGAAGCGCGACAAAACGCCGTCCGTCATGCCGTTTTTGCTGCCGGTCAGCATGGCGGTGCAGAGCGAGGCTTCATCCTTGGGAAGACAAGTCGCAAAGTACGCCGCAGCTTTCTGCCGCAGCTTTAAAAATGCGATCCACGGCGGCGGGTAGCAGGTTTTGGTCACCTTGAAGCCCGTTTTTGCGTATATGCTGATATACGTTCCGAGGAAAATGTTCCTCGCCTTGTTATAAGAGGCGTAATCAAGCCCGATCTCGTCGTTGTCGAGCTTATTCAGAACGGCTCTGCCGGCGATGATATCATACTCGCCGCCGTCGGGTACAGCGTTCGTGCCGACGCTTATATCGAGCCGCACTCTCTCGCCGTTTACACTGTTTGTGCGAACGGTAAAGCTTGTCGTTTTGCCGTTCGTATACGGCTGCGACGTTATAACGCCGGAGAAAGAGACGAGCTGACCGTCGTATTTGTCTTCGATAGGCTTCTCGTAAAAGTTCACGGCGCAAATGTAAAAGGTGACCGCTGCCGCCGCACTGAGAAAGACAACACCCGCGGTCAGCGCCTGTTCGCGCTTACAAAATATCCGCAGGGCAAAAAGCACTGCGGACGCAACTATGCACGCCGCCGCGATGTAGACGGCGGCACAGTCAAAAGCGGACACTGCCGCCAGAGCCGCAAGCGCACCAAGCCCTATGCAGGCAAACGGCCTTGTCATAATATCACCTCACACGGTGAATAACTATCATTTTGGAAAAAGAGGCAGCTTCTCGAGGTAGATTATATCATCTCTGTCTGCGGCTTTGCCCTCGGCGAGGACTGCCGCCTTGCCTACGATGATACCGCCCGCCTCCTTAACAAGGTGAATGAGCACCTCCAGAGACGCGCCCGTACTGATAACGTCGTCGACGATGAGAACGCGCTTGCCCCTGAGTCTTTCCGCCCTGTTCTCGGCAAGGTAGAGCTTCTGCACCGCCTTCGTCGTGATAGAATGCACCTCATAGGAGATGGGGTTTACGTCATAGACCTTAATAGACTTTCTCGCGATCTCGTAATCGCCGCAGCCCATGCGGGCCATCTCGTAACAAAGGGGGATACCCTTAGCCTCGGCAGTTACAACGACGTCGTGCTCCGGGCATTTTTCGAGGAGCGCCGCTGCAGCAGCTTTTGTGATCTCCACGTCGCCGAACATGACGAACGCCGCGATATCAAGATGCTCGCTTACCTCGCAGAGCGGAAGCTCGCGCTCAAGCCCTGCGATCTTCATTTTAAAAGCTTCCATTTTTCACTACTTCCTTAAAAAAACAAAATATTTTTTCGCACGCGCGCGTCAGGCGGCGCTTTGCTTTTCAGATGATCTTTTCGCCGAGCGTTTTGCCGCCGAGCATATGGAAATGCAGGTGCATTACTGTCTGACCCGCGTCTTTGCCGCAGTTGTTGATGATCCTGTAACCGCTTTCAAGCCCGAGCTGCCGAGCGATCTTCTTCGCCGCGAGGAACACTCTTCCTACAAGCTCAGCGTCTTCCTCGACGAGGTCATTGGCGCTTGCGATGTGCTTTTTCGGCACGATCAGAACGTGTACGGGCGTTTGCGGGTTAAGGTCATTGAACGCGACGACGAAGTCGTCCTCATAGACCTTAGTCGACGGAATATTACCCTTGATGATCTCACAAAATACACAATCCATTCATCATATCTCCTTTTATATTATTACCGCACCAAATGCGGCCAAACGTACTGTTTACAACATAGTAATTGTACCATACATCCCCCATAAAGTCAATGCAACAGGCGGCGTGTCGCCGCTGACAGTTCCGATTTTAGTTTATCATTAAGGACAGCCGGTCTCCGCGCCGAGGGCTGCCCACTAAAATTATACACTTACGGCGGCGTGTCGCCGCTCACAGTTCCGATTTTGCTTTTTGTAAGGCTTATTTGGTCTCCGCGCGGATCACGCCTCGTCCGGGGTGTCGGTTATTCGCGCAAATTCGTTCCCGTTTACGACGAGGCGGTCGCCATCGAGCGACCAGTAATTCTGCTGCGTCATGTCGTCCCATACGTAGCTTACCGTCGTGCCGCCCTGCGACGTTATGACAAGCGTACAGTCGTCGTCAACCTCATACGTGCAGCGCATACCGCCGACTATGCCGCTGCCGTCGACGTGAAATTCGTGCATGACCTCGCCAAGCCTTCCCCAGTAACCGACAATCCCTTCTTTGAGCGTCTGCGCCGAGGGCTTTTCGAGTTTCGAGCTGACGGTCTGCCTCTCGTAAGATGAGGCGTCGCCCTCATTCCCCGCGCACGCCGAAAGCATGAGCGTAAAAGCCAGTGCCGGGATAAGCGCCGCTGCAATCATTCTTTTCATTTAATTACCACTCCGTTTTGAAAGTTTTATCAAAGCATTCATAGAAATGAATTTCTCCAAATAAGATTATATCACACTCACGCCGAAATGTATTAACTTTTTTAAAAGTATTGAGACTGCGCGTCATATCGCCTGCATTATATTATCAAAATGTAACAAAAATAAAAATTTTGAAATAAATTTCCGAAATCTGCTTGTTACTTTTTTCATTTAATGGTATAATGTAGTCTGTATGAATATACGCTGAGTCGATTATCGCGCCTTTTTCGGGAATAATAACGGCGAGGTGTATTGTGTATGAATAAAAACGGTGAAAAAACATCGGAGAAGAAAAAAGCAAAGGCAAAAAAGTCCGAAGACGAGCAGGAAAGCATCTGTGACGGCGCGGTCGTACTTTCAGGCGGCGACGTTTCGATAAGCTGCCTGACGATAATCGGCGAGGTCGAGGGTCACGTCGAGCTGCCGCCTCAGAACAAGACGACGAAGTACGAGCACGTTATCCCGCAGCTCGTGACGATCGAGGAGGATAAGCAGATCGACGGTCTTCTGGTGATACTCAACACCGTCGGCGGCGATATCGAGGCGGGACTTGCGCTCGCCGAGCTGATGGCAGGCATGAAAAAGCCCGTTGTGTCGCTCGTGTTGGGCGGCGGTCACTCGATCGGTGTTCCGCTCGCTGTGGCGGCGAAATATTCGTTCATCGCCAAAAGCGCCTCCATGACGATCCACCCCGTGCGCTCTACGGGGCTGACGCTTGGGGTGCGGCAGTCGTTTGAGTATTTCAGGAAGATGCAGCAGCGTATAAACAACTTTGTCGCCGACAATTCGCGCATCTCGGCGGACCGATACAATAAGCTGGTCATGACGACGGGCGAGCTTGCGATGGACGTTGGGACGGTGCTCGAAGGGCGCGAAGCCGTCGACGCCGGGCTTATCGACAGCGTCGGCACACTTTCGCAGGCGCTCGAAAAGCTCAAGGACATGATAAGCGAAAAGTGACGGCAGCGCTTTGCTCGGATAATAATGAATAGTGAATAAATAACAGTTTCGGAGAGTGACCGTCGCTGTTCATTATTCGCTATTCGTTATTCGCTGTTATTATCATACACAAATCTTTTTAAGGGAGTACATACTTATGAACATTTTACAAGCGATCATACTTGGTATCGTACAAGGGCTGACCGAATTCCTGCCCGTGAGCAGCAGTGGTCATCTCACCATTTTTCAGCATATCATGGGCGTGAACATGGAGGGCAACCTATTCTTCAACGTAATGCTTCACGTAGGCACGCTCGTATCTGTCTGCGTCGTTTACCGCAAGCTGATCCTTCGCCTTATCAAGGCGTTCGGCAAGCTCGTTAAAGACATCTTCACCGGTAATTTCCGCTGGAGCAAAATGAACGGCGACACCAACCTGCTCGTCATGCTTGTTATCGGTCTTGTGCCGCTGTTCATGCTCTTCGTGCCTATCCCGGGCGCGGGCGGCATAAACGGCAAGGACATCGCCGAGCTTTGGCAGGGCAACACCGGCTATTTCATTATCACAGGCTTTGCGCTGCTTGCAACGAGCGTCATGCTCTGGGTCGGCGTGAAGGCTATGGAGAATACCGAGAAAAAGTACGCCGCGCGCGCCTCGGGCGACGCTCCCGGCAGACGCCGCTTAAAGACGGTAGACGCCGTATGCATCGGTCTCGGGCAGTGCCTTGCGGCTATTTTCCCCGGACTTTCGCGTTCCGGAACAACGCTTGCCATGGGTGAGCTTCGCGGGTTAAACAAGCAGGTGGCGCTCGACTACGCCTTTGTGCTGGGTATCCCGTCGATACTCGCCGCGGCGCTTCTCGAGGGTATTGACGCTATTCAAGCTCAGGGTACGCAGGACACGCTGCAGGTCGGCACAGGCGCGATGATCGCCGGCATGATCGCCGCAATGGTCGTTGGCTTCTTCGCGATAATGCTGTTCAAGTGGATGCTCGAAAAGGACAGAACTAACATCTTTGTAATCTACACCGCGGTCGTCGGTATCGCCGTGATAATCGTCTCGATCATCGAGCTTAAATCGGGCAACAACCTGTTCAGCGGCGCGCCGCTGACGTTTGCGTGACCGTTCATTTTCTGATGGGGTGAAAGCAAGTTGGCTGAAGAAAAGAAAGAAGTAAACGGGAAGAAAAAGCCCGTAAAAAGACCGACTCTCAAAAAGAGCGGCACAAAAGATAAAATTCCCGGCGCGCCCGAAAAAGCCGCGCCCCCCGCCGACACCACAGCCGCAAAGCAGAGGCGGTCGCTCATCATGTTCGTGGCGGCGGTCGTACTGGCGTCGGTGATCTTCATTCCCGGCGACATGGTCTGGCTCTGGCTGCACAACGCCGTGAGGGGCGTTTTTAGTATGCTTGCGCTGTTCTGGCCGATGCTGCTGCTGTTTCTGGCTGTCGCACTGATGCTCGACCGTGAGATACCGAAGCTCCTTTTCCGCACGTCGTTCGCCGCGGGGCTGGTCGTCGCTCTCAACGCCTGCATCTACATATTCGGCTATGACGGTGTGTTCGACATACGCGGCGCGTTCCAAAACGGCATCGTGTACAGCGGCGGCGGCGCTTTAGGCTTCATCTTCGGCGCGCCGTTCATAAAGCTGTTCGGCACCGTCCCCGCGAAGATACTCATCATTCTCGCGCTGCTCGTGCTCGCCGTTTTTGCGCTCGGGATACCCGTAAAGAAGATATACAACGCGCTTTTCGACATGCTCTCCGAGAAGATCGGCGACCTTGTAAAGCTCGTCAGGCGCAGGCTTTCGCAGCGCCGCCCGGCTAAGATAACCGACGATGAGTTCTTCGACAGCGATGGCTACGACGACTTCAACATCGGCGGCGAGCTTGACGATGAAGATAACGATTACGGCGACGAAAACAAAATGCCCGCTTCGCCGGTGCTTTCGGAAGACCTCTTCTCCGACGACGAGGACTATTTCCCCGAGGAGCCCGAGGAGAACGAAAACGAAGACGACGCCTACAGCATAGACATAGACATCGACGAGCCGGCAAAGCCGCTCACCGAGAAAAAGGAGCCGCAAAGCGACGACGACGAGCTTTTCTCCGATATCTTCGGCGAAGACTTCCTCGACACCGTCGAACAGGGCTACAAGCCCGAAGTCTCAAAGGCTGCAAAGGAGATCACGCTCGGCAAGGAAAACGCCTTCCCCAAGACGGAAGAAGAGGAAAGCAAGAGCGTTAAAAAGGCGGAGAAAAAGCGCAGCCGAAAGGCTAAGGCGTACATCTACCCGCCGACAGAGCTGCTCGCCGAGGGCAAGTCGGCTCACGTAAATTATGAGCGGGAGCTCAAGGAAAACGCCCGCAAGCTCATCGAAACACTCGACAGCTTCTCCGTCGGCGCCAAGATCATCGGCTACTGCCGCGGCCCGTCCGTCACAAGGTACGAGATCCAGCCCGCGCCGGGCGTGAAGATCTCGAAGATCACCGGTCTTGCGGACGACATCGCGCTGAACCTCGCGGCAGAGGGCGGCGTTCGTATGGAAGCGCCTATCCCCGGAAAGCCCGCCATAGGCGTGGAAATACCGAACAAAACGGTAACCTCCGTAACTATGCGCGAGCTGCTCGAATCGGCGGAGTTCAACAAAAACAAGAAGAACAAGAAGCTTGAATGTGTTATCGGCAAAGACGTTGCCGGAAAGATCGTGATGATGGATCTCGCGAAGATGCCTCACCTGCTCATCGCCGGCACGACCGGCTCGGGTAAGTCGGTCTGCGTTAACTCGATACTCATGAGCATTCTTTTCCGCGCTACCCCGGACGAGGTGAAGATGATCCTCGTCGACCCGAAGCTCGTCGAGTTTTCAAAGTATAAGGGTATTCCCCACCTTCTCGTTCCGGTCGTTTCGGACGTAAAGAAGGCCGCCGGCGCGCTCGGCTGGGCGGTCGCCGAGATGGAAGACCGCTACAAGGAGCTTTCGCTCTACAACGTAAAGGACATCGACAGCTACAACAAGATGGTCGAGAAAAACCTCGCAACTATGACGCCCGAGGAGCTTGAAGCCACAGGCGAGGGCGAGGTCGTAAACGGCGAATTTATCCCTCCTAAGGCGAAGAAGAAGATGCCGAAGATCGTCATCGCTATCGACGAGCTTGCCGACCTCATGATGGCGGCGCCCGGCGAGGTCGAGGACTACATCTGCCGCCTTGCCCAGAAGGCGAGAGCCGCAGGTATGCACCTCGTTATCGCAACGCAGAGACCTTCAGTAAACGTCATTACGGGCGTTATCAAGGCGAATATCCCGAGTCGTATCTCGCTAAAGGTCGCGTCGTTCATCGACTCGAAGACGATACTCGACACGGCGGGCGGCGAAAAGCTCATCGGTAAGGGCGATATGCTCTACAGCCCGGTCGGGATCCCGAAGCCCGTGCGCGTTCAGGGAGGCTTCTCCTCCGACGAGGATATCGAAGCCGTTACCGATTTCATTAAAAACCACACCTCCAGCGACTACGACGAGGACATCTCCGAAGAGATCGACAGGATCAGCGAGAGCGTCGGCTCCAAGGGCGGGTCTGTCAAGGAGACTGACACCGACGAGATCGACGATTCCGACCCGATGCTCGAAGACGCAATCAAAGCGGTCGTCGAGCTTGGACAGGCTTCAACCTCTCTTTTGCAAAGAAAGCTTCGCGTAGGCTACGCCCGCGCAGGCAGACTCATCGACACGATGGAGCAGATGGGCATTGTAGGACCTCACGAGGGCAGCAAATCACGAAAGGTCCTCATGACAGAACAGGAATGGATAGAAAGGAGGATCTCCGGTGCGGCCGAAGGATAACGACACCCTCGCTCAAAGCTCCGGCGTAAACGAAGAAGCCCGCAAGACCTCCTCAAAAGGCAGAATAAGAACAATCGCCGCCACGTCAGCATTTGCAGTCGTGGCGGTGTTGAGTATTCTTTTCAAAAATCAGGTGCGGGACCTCTTCACCGCCGCGAAGCTTGAATCGATCTACTCGGCGTCAGACCGTTACCCTCTTGCCGTCTATTTTTACGACTCAGGCAGCGCCGGATGCACGCTGATCCATACGAGCGGCGGCGACGTGCTCATCGACAGCGGCCGCGAGAAGGCGCAGAACAACGTCTGCGATCTACTTTCGTTTCTCGGCGCAAACACGCTTGAGCTTGCCGTTCTGACCCACCCCGACAGCGACCACATCGGCAATTTCTCCGAGGTGATCGAAGAATACGGCGCGGATCGCTTTTTAACGTGCGCTTACAGTGAAAGCTGCAAAAGCCCGCTTTACGGCGAGCTTTCCGAAACGCTTCGTTTGTATGATATCCCGATCGAATACGCCTCTCCCGGCGACAGCTTTTCGATCGGCGGCGCGAAGCTTGAGGTGATCTCACCTTTGAAGACGTACAAAGCGTCGAACGACAACTCCGTCGTTATCCGCCTCGACTACGGCGAATTTTCGGCGCTCTTCACCGGAGACATCTCAAAGAAGGTGGAGAAGGACATTCTGGAAAGCGGCAGGAACATCGACTGCGACCTGCTCCTCGCCGCTCACCACGGCAGCGGCGGCTCGTCGAGTGAGGAATTCCTCGAAGCCGTCTCGCCGGAATACACCGTGATCGAAGTAGAAGAAAGCTTGTATCTGCCCCACGGCGATGCCATAGACCGCCTTGCCGCCTGCAGCTGCGAGATCTACCGCACCGACGTTTCGGGAACGGTCGCTGTCTTCTCCGACGGGACATCGGGCGGTACGGTCGTAATGGAAGAATTTGAATAGCGCTCCCCTCTTGCGCATTTCGACAATATATTGTAAAATTAGTATATCAATTCACATCACGAGGAAAACAATGCAGATCATCAACGACATACATAAGCTAAACGAGCCGTGCTGCGTGGCGCTCGGCTTTTTTGACGGCACCCACACGGGGCACCGGCGGCTGCTGCTTTCAATGAAGGAGCACGCCGAAAAAAACGGTCTTCTGCCCTGCGTCTTTACGTTTTCGGCGTCGCCGTGTGCTGCGCTAGGCAAGGCTGAAAGCCGCGCGCTCCAGACCTTCGATCAGCGTATAGAAGGAATCAAAGCCTACAGCGGGGCAAAGCTTTGCTTCGCCGTCGACTTCGTGAAATACAGAGAGATAACCGCCAAAGACTTCATCGACGATATCCTGATAGACAAGCTCGGCGCGAAGGCCGTTTTCTGCGGCTTTAACTTCCGCTTCGGCAAAAACGCCGCAGGCGACACCGCGCTTTTGCGTGAGCGCTGCGCAAGATACGGTGCCGAGGTCTTCGTTACCGACCCCGTCTGCTCGGGCGGCGAGACGGTAAGCTCCAGCAGGATACGCCGGCTCATTGCGGGCGGCAAGGTCTTTGAAGCAAACTCGCTGCTCGCAAAGCCGTTTTCGATCGGCGGAGTCGTCGTTCACGGCAAGGAAAACGGGCGTACCGTCGGTATCCCTACGCTCAATCAGCCGCTGCCCGAGGGATTCGTCGTGCCACGCTTCGGCGCCTATGCGTCGTTCGCCGTGATCGAAGGGAAGCGCTACCGCGCCGTAACGAACATTGGCGTTCGCCCGACCGTTTCGGGGCAGGGAGTCAACTGTGAAACCCACATCCTCGAGCCGATAGATGGCGAGCTTTACGGCAAAGAGGTGCTCACCGAGCTGCTTTGGTTCGAGCGTGACGAGAGAAAATTCGCCGACCTCGGCGAGCTTGCCGCTCAGATACACCGTGATATTGACCATATCAACGAGCTGAAAATATACGAAATGTACAAACAAACCGCCTGACGAAGTTTTTCGGCGGTATCACATATCAACGGAGATGTCATAACATGGCTGTCAGAGAAAGAACAAAGCCGCAGGAGGTATCCACAGGAAACGAATCTGAAAGCACGACTGTGCCAAAGAAAAAGCGTATCGGGAAGTATGGGTGGTTTGTCATCATCTTCACGGCATCTTTAGTTTTCCTCAACGGTGCCGCCCTTATGTGGAAAACGTTCAGCGACTTCTACGCCGACCATATTTTCCGCTTTGCCGCGGAAACGACAGGGCGCTTTTCGGGGCTTTTCCCGTTTTCGCTCGGCGAGGTCCTGATAACGCTTGCGATCGTTCTTGTGCTCGCCTCAATAGCGCTCTCCGTTCTGCTTGTTTTTCTGAGGAAGAAGCAAAAGTACAAGAGCTTTACGCTCCGGTATCTTAAAACGATGCTCGTTATCGTCCTCTCGGTCGTGCTTCTGTATACGCTCAACTGCAGCATTCTTTACTGCTCGACGCCGCTTTCCTTTGCGGGCGGCGTGAGGGAATTTGATATCGACGAATTTGAAAATGTGCGAAACTACGTCGTGACGCAGTGCGCCGAGCTTTCGCCGAAAATGGAACGCAAAGGCGACGGCACGATGGTTTTCCCGGAAAGCTTTGACAACGCCGCCGCGGACGCAATGAGGAACATCTCTGGCAAGTTTCCGAGGCTTGCGGGGTATTATCCCCCGGCGAAGGAAATCATGGGGTCGTACTTCATGTACAAGTCCGGCATTATCGGCGTGTATTTCCCGTTTTCGGTGGAGGCAAACTACAGCCGCTTTGTCTCCGACTCGTATATGCCGCACGTTCTGGCGCACGAATACGCCCACCTCAAAGGGTACATCTACGAGAGTGAAGCAAACTTTATTTCGTACCTCGCCTGCATAAACAGTAACGACGACGCCGTAAAATACTCCGGCTATCTCTGCGTGCTATCATACATAGACAGCGACTACAAAAATTCCGTCCCGGAAGACCGTTATAATGCACAGCCTCAGATACCCGACCTAGTGCGTTTTGACAACTACTGTTACGACAGCGAGACGTGGGAGTACCTGAAAAAGCGGGACGAGGAAAACCAGCCGAAGGTCGCCGAGATCGCCGAAAATGTCAGCGACACGCTCATGGACAGCTACATGGACGCCTTCGATTACAAGCCGAACTACAGCGAGGTAACGCTTCTGATGATGCAGTATTACACGGAGTTTGGAGGATTTAAGATAGGAGCCTGACTATGCTTTCAAAACCGCATCACGGCTGGACAACCGTAACAATTAAAGATTTTACTGCCGAAGCGGGATATCTTGACGACATTCCGTTTGATTGGCTGCTCTCATGCAAAAATGCATTTAACAACGATTACAAAACTCATCATTATTTGCCGATAGCCCTTCACATAAACGAAGAACCGGACGAATGCATGATCGTCTCTCACTACGATTTTACTCACATTATTATCGGGAGAGGTGACGATATGACTGACACAAGATGCATTACCTATGATGACATTGATTTTATGGATATCATCAATATGCTTTTGCATGATTTCAAAGAATACTTTGAGGATTGGGTAAAGTGGAGCCCTTATGAAGATACCGAGGAGGATTTTGCAAAACGCCGAACCGAGCTTAAAGCGCTCATAGATGATGTTGAAAGATTATATCTTCCCGAGGCTAAACGATACAACAAACCATACATAGAATAACCAAAAAACCGCCGCCCGGAAAACCGAGCGGCGTCGGCATACGCCGACGGGCAATATGCGAACGAAATATTGAATATATCCGAAATACAAGACCCGCGCCTTACTCTAAAGTAGGACGCGGGTAAAATTCTGTTTTACATTAAACTGCGATGTCAGCTCAAACTTCCATACGCTTAAGGATTCGGCTGCGACAAAGCGTCGTTGTAAACGTTGATGTAGTCGGAAGCGGAGCGATCCCACGAGAAGTTCGAGGTCATGCAGCGCCATACGAGCTGGATCCAGCCGTCTCTGTTCCAGTAGCCCTGGATCGCACGGTTTACGGCGTTGACCATATCCCATGTGTCGTAGTTACGGAACGTGAAGCCGTTGCCGCCGTTGTTGCCGGAGTCGAGGATCGAGTCTTTAAGACCGCCGACCTCACGAACAACAGGCACGTTGCCGTAGCGGAGCGCGATCATCTGAGAAAGACCGCAAGGCTCGCTCTTCGAGGGCATCAGGAAGATGTCGCCGCCGGAGTAGATCTTTCTTGCAAGCTCGTTTACGTAGCCGAAGCAGGAGCAAACTCTGCCCGGATATCTCCACTGGAGATTGCGGAAGAAGTCTTCATACTCAGCGTCGCCCGAACCGAGGATAACGAACTGGCAGTCGTTGTTCTGAAGAATGTTGTCGATACCATCACGAACGAGGTCGAGCCCCTTGTGGGAAACCATTCTCGAAACCATCGTGATAATCGGGATATCCTCTCTCCTGTCGAGGTTGAGCCTCTCCTGGAGCCTGCGCTTACACTCGTTCTTGCCGTAGAGATTGTCGCAGGTGTAGTTGGAGTAGAGGTGATAGTCGGTAGCCGGGTCGTAGCTTGCGTTGTCGATACCGTTTAAGATACCGCAAAGCTTGTAGTGGAAGAGGTTGAGCGCCGGGTCGAGTCCGTGGCTGAACCACGGATCTTTGATCTCAAGCGCATAGCTCGGCGATACGGTGTTGACCTTTGTCGAGCAAACGATAGCGCCCTTCATCATGTTGAGCTTGCCGTCCTGATCGAGGATAGCGCCGTCCTGTGCGGGAATACCGACAACGTCTTCGTTGAGGTCCCAGCCATACTTGCCCTGGTACTGAATGTTGTGGATCGTGAACAGGCTCTTGATGTCGTGATACCAGCCGTTGTGCGAATAGAAAAGATAGTAGTATACGGGAACAAGCGAGGTCTGCCAGTCGTTGCAGTGAATGATGTCGGGCTTGAAGTCGACGTAGGGCAGCATCTCAAGGCAAGCCCTCGAGAAGAACGCAAAACGCTCCGCGTCATCATAGAAGCCATAAAGACCGTTACGCTTGAAGTAGTATTCATTGTCGATGAAATAGTAGAGAACGCCGTTATAGCGAGCCTCGAAAACGCCGCAGTACTGGTGGCGCCACGATACCGGAACGGTAAAGCTCGTTATGTAGTGCATCGTGTCGCGAAGGCTCTGCGGGATATCGCCGTAAAGCGGCATTACAACGCGGCAGCCAATCATTCTCTGGCGGAGAGCCTGCGGCAAAGAGCCTGCAACATCTCCCAGTCCGCCCGATGCAGCAAAGGGCTTTGCTTCACTTGTGCAAAATAATACTCTCATAAATTAATACCTCCATTTTCAGCTGCCAGCCGCTTTTTACGGGCTGATCGCTTTATATTTTACGCAGCACCGCCGCGAGGCAGTCAGACTACGCTCTTCTTTGAAATGCAGACAGGGTATGATTCGATACCGCAAAGCATACGCTTCGGCGATACGATAACATCCTTGTCGCAGATCACGTAATTGAGCGTTGTGTCGGCGCCGATAGCGCAGTCCTGCATAACGATGCAGTTCGTTATCTTTGCACCCTTGGCAATGTGAACGCCCTTGAAGATGATGCTGTTTTCGACCTCACCCTCGATGATGCAGCCGGGGCTAACGAGCGAGTTTTTAACGGAGCTGCTCAGACCGTACTTTGTAGGCATATCGTCGCGAACCTTCGTGTAGATCGGGTTGCGCATATTGAACAGCTCTTCTCTTACCTCGGGCTTCAGAAGATCCATGTTAGCCTTGAAGTAAGACTGGATCGAGTCGATCTCGGCACTGTAGCCCTTTACCTCGTAGCCGTAAACGTTGTGGCGCTTTACGGCTGTCTGGATAACGTCTCTTGCAAAGTCAAACTTTCCGCGGCTCACGCAGTCGGAAACGACCTCGAGCAGAAAATCCTTCTTTATGATACAGGTGTTTATCATGCAGTCGGCTGCGTCTACCGTTCTCGGGTTTATAAGCACCTCGTTGACCCTCGAGTTCTTGTCGAGCGAGAAGACGATCTGCTCGCTGCTCGGGTTCTTACTCAAAGGTCTGTTTCTGTAGAGAATGGTAACGTCCGCGTTCGTCTTGAGGTGAGCGTTCATCATCTGCTGGTAGTCCATATTTACGACGGACATCGAGCTTGAGATGAGCATATAATCCTCGTATGAATGCTCGATGAAATCTCTGATGGCATCGATCGTCGTAACGAACTTATTGTACTTGTCGCCCGTGTTCTCAAACGGAGGGAGGAACGTAAGACCGCCTCTTCTTCTGGAGAGGTTCCATGCCTTGCCGGAGCCGATGTGATCCATCAGGGAAAGGTAGTTGTTCTTTGTAACGACGCCGATCTTGCTGACTCCGGAATTCACCATATTGGAGAGCGAGAAGTCGATCAGCCTGTACTTAGCGCCGAACGGGATCGAGCTGAATGTACGCTGAGTCGTAAGCTCGGGGATATATGAATCCTGGAAGTTCGTAAGGAGCAAGCCTAACATCTTTTTTCCTGCCATATCAATTTGCCCCCTTTACATCTTCGTCGATCATAGCCTTCGGAGCGACTACTGCGCCCTCGCCTATGGTCAGGTTCTCGCCGATAACGGCGATGCCCCAGTCGTCACGGTTGTCGACGTCTTCGGGTTTTGAGCCGACTACGGCGTTCTTGCCGATAACGGAATTCTCCGCAACGATGGCGTAGCTTACGTGAGCGCCCTCTTCAACAACGACGCCCGGCATGAGGATCGAGTCGGTGATGGCCGCGCCCTTCTTTACCGTAACGCCCTGGAAGAGCATCGAGAACTCGAGCGAGCCGTAAACGTTGCAGCCATCGGCGATCATAGAATTCTGTATCTCCGCCGTATCGCTCACAAAGTGAGGCGGATACATCGGGTTTCTGGAGTAGATCTTGTTTTTCTTGTCTGTGAGGTCAAGCTTAGTCTTCGGGTCGAGAAGATCCATATTAGCCTCCCAGAGGCTGTCGATCGTTCCAACGTCCTTCCAGTAGCCCTCAAACGGATAAGCGAACATTCTCTCGCCGTTTTCAAGCATTGCGGGAAGCACGTTCTTGCCGAAGTCGTTTGCGCTGTTGGGGTCTGCCGCGTCGAGCATGAGGTACTTTCTCAGCTTGTCCCAACTGAATACGTAGATGCCCATCGAAGCGTTCGTGCTCTTCGGGTGAGCCGGCTTTTCCTCGAACTCGTAGATCGAGCCGTCGGGGTTGGTGTTCATAATGCCAAATCTCGAAGCCTCTTCAAGCGGGACGTCGATAACGGCGATCGTGCAGTCTGCGTTGTGCTCCTCGTGGAAGGAGATCATCGCTGCGTAATCCATCTTGTAGATATGGTCGCCCGAGAGGATAAGAACGTACTCCGGGTCATATCTTTCGATGAAGTTGATGTTCTGATAGATGGCGTTGGCGGTACCGGAATACCACTTTGCCCCGTCCTTCTGCTCATACGGCGAGAGAATATGAACGCCCGCGTTGTCGTTGTCAAGATCCCATGGCTGACCGTTGCCGAGATAATCGTTCAGAACGAGCGGCTGATACTGCGTAAGAACGCCCACAGCCTCGATGCCGGAATTGGTGCAGTTCGAGAGCGGGAAGTCAATGATCCTATACTTTCCGCCGAACGGCACGGCCGGCTTTGCCACTTTTCTCGTAAGCACACCAAGTCTGCTGCCCTGGCCGCCTGCGAGAAGCATTGCTACAACCTCCTGCTTTGGTAGCATAATAAAGCCTCCGTTTCATTTAGTGAATTTTGATGTATATCTCTTGTTTACGTGTCCGGCTCTTCCCATATCAATTTCCGAATAATATGTACAAAACCTTCTGAGCGCCGGACAATTATATTTTATGAACATAGCTTCGGCGCGCCGCGCCTGAGGTATGCTATAAACCGTTTACGCTCCGACACTTTATGCCGGATAAATCATTTTTCGGACTTGCCCTCCGGCTTTGCCTTAGACTTGACCGCCTTTCGGGGTGCAGCGGGCTTTTCGTCCTTCTTTGCCGCATCCTTTTTCGCGGAGGGCTTTTCGGCTGCCTTAGCCGTCGTCTTTGCGGCGGACTTTTTCTCGGCTGTCTTCGCCGTCGTCCTTGCGGCTGGCCTCTTTTCGGCTGTCTTTACCGTCGCCTTTGCGGCCGCCTTTTTCTCGGCAGGCTTGTCTGCCTTCTTCCTCGGCTGCGTCTTCTTCACGCATTTAAGGTAAAGCACCGACATCGGCGGTATCGTGAGCGTGATCGAATCAGGCAGGTCATGGCAGGCCTTTTTCTTCGACTTGATCTGCGCGCCGTTTGTAAAGCCGCTGCCGCCGAACTCCTCTTTATCGGTTGAGAATACCTCGGCATACGTTCCTGCGCACGGAACGCCTATGATGTAGTTCTCTCTGAGCATCGGCTGGAAGTTGCAGACGCTGATAAGCTCGTCGCCGTTCTTCGCAATGCGTCTGAAGACGAGGATCGACTGCTGGTAGTCGCTGTGGCATATCCACTGGAAGCCCTGCCACGACGAATCCACCTCATAAAGCGGCGGGTTTGTTTTGTAGAAATTGTTGATCTCCTTGAAGAAGGTTTTAAGCTCACGGTGGCGGTCGTAATCGAGCACCTCCCAGTTAAGCTCGCCCTCATAGTTCCACTCGTCGAACTGACCGATCTCGCAGCCCATGAAAGTGAGCTTCTTGCCGGGGTGAGACATCATGTAAGCGATGAACGTCTTTACTCCGGCGAACTTCATCTCGTAGTCGCCCGGCATCTTGTTGATGAGCGAGCATTTGCCGTAGACCACCTCGTCGTGGCTGATCGGCAGCATGAAGTTTTCGCTGAACGCGTAGATGAGCGAGAACGTTAAGTTGTCATGGTGATACGGGCGATAGATCGGGTCAAGAGCGAGGTAGCGGAGCATATCGTTCATCCAGCCCATGTTCCACTTGTAGCTGAAGCCCAAGCCGCCCATGTCCGTCGGACGGGAGACCATCGGGAAAGCCGTCGATTCCTCGGCGATCATCATGTTGCCCGGGAAGAGCTTCGTGCAAGTTTCGTTGAGCCTCTTCAGGAACTCGATCGCCTCGAGATTCTCCTTGCCGCCGAACTTGTTCGGCTCCCACTCACCGTCCTTGCGGTTGTAATCGAGGTAAAGCATCGAAGCGACCGCGTCGACTCTGATTCCGTCTATATGGTACTTCTCCATCCAGAACATTGCGCTCGAGATGAGGAAGCTGATAACTTCGTATCTGCTGTAGTTGTAAACGAGCGTACCCCACTCCTTGTGCTCGCCCTTGCGCCAGTCTTCATATTCATAGCAGCAGGTGCCGTCGAAACGCGCCAGACCGTAGCCGTCCTTCGGAAAGTGAGCAGGCACCCAGTCGAGGATTACTCCAAGCCCCGCCTTATGCGCCTTGTCGATAAGGTACATGAAGTCGTGCGGCGTACCGTAACGCGAGGTGGGCGCATAGTAGCCCGTTACCTGGTAGCCCCAGGAGCCGTCGAACGGATACTCCGTAAGCGGCATAAACTCGATGTGAGTGTAGCCCATTTCGGCTGCATAGGGGATCAGCTCATCCGCAAGCTCGCGGTAGCTGATGAACTCGCCGTGATCGCTCTTCTTCCATGAGCCGGCGTGGACCTCGTATACGTTGATCGGCTCCTCCCCGTGAGTGTTGGGCTTTTTGCCCTTGATCCACTCGTCGTCGCCCCACTCGAAGCCCTCGATATCGTAAAACTTCGAGGAATTGTTCGGGCGCGTCTCATAGTGAAAAGCATACGGGTCACACTTGTAAAGCCTCTCGCCCCACTGCGTGTCGATGCAGTATTTGTAATTCGCAAATTCTGTCACGACGTTCGGGATAAAGCACTCCCAGACACCGGCTTCGCTGATCTTGCCCATGGGGTTAGCCTCGGGATTCCAGTAGTTGAAATCGCCGACGACCGAGACCGCAGCGGCATTCGGCGCCCATACACGGAAAACAACACCGAGCTGACCGAACATATAAGAACGGTGCGCCCCGAGAAGGTCGTAAGCTCTCGCGCTCGTACCCGCATGGAAATCATCAAGAAGACTCTGGACGATACTGTCTAGCATAAAAACACGCTCCTTTATAGTGGTTTTGAAAGGCTTTCAAGGAGAGATCATCTCCTTATTTGCCGATTACTATACATTAATATAATATCAAAAAGCGAGAAATTTTTCAAGCCATTTTACACAAATTCACCACAAAATTTGTAAATTCATTTTGTGATTATTCACGATTTTTCAAAAGTCTGTAATTTTGTTCCATTCTTTTGATAGATTTTCACAAATTAAGCTCGGGAAATTTGTCGATTTTTACTTATGAAAAATCCATATTAAATTTTCGCGACGGGAAAATTTATTTGTGAGAGTCAGTAAAGCACGACCGTGGCACCCTTGACCATGACTCGAGCCTGAAAGGTATCGGTTATATGCAGGCGGCTGTCGTAGATGGCTGCCGTCGGCTCGTCGGAGTCCTTCTCGGCGACTATGTAGCGGTCGTCTATACAGCTTATCATTCTGCCCGCCTTGTTTGGGTAGGTCATTCTTGCGCTGCTGCCAACCTCTCCCTCGAGGCGCGTTCTGCCGTCGAGTTCTGTCATGTAGTAAATGCTGCCGCCGCAGACGTCGGTGAAGTAGCGTTCGCCGTCGCCGCGCTCTCGTACCGTCTTGACCGGGCTTACGCTCCCGTTGGCAGCGGACATCGCGAAAAACTGCTCCAGCCCCGTTTTGTACACCTTCGCGCGGAAGATTATGTTCTCGCCGCTTATGCACTCAAAGCGCACCGTACCCTCCACTCCGGCACTTGCCGCCCTTCTGAGTGGTATCTTCTCCGCTCCGCTCTTGAGAGCCGAAAGGAGCTTGCTCTTCGAGATAAGCCAGATGTTGTCGCGAAGCTCGTCGCCGTCGAGCGTGAAATGCCCCGCAAGCGCGCGCACGATCTCCTGCTTCTCCGTTTCGCCGCAGTATGGGTCGCAGAGCAGCAGCTTCTCCTCGCCCTTAGCCGTCTTGAAGGAGTGCATAGCGTTTTCGATGAGCGCCGCAGTCTTAAAGTCCTTGATAAAGTAGCGGTAGCCCTTCTCCATGTCGTAGAGATTGGCGATTGTATCGCTGTTCGTCGTCTCCAGGCAGCGGTTGAAAAGCTCACGGTTTTCGTCGTCCGCTTTCGTGTAGATGATAAGGTCATTCTCGCTTATCGGCACGCAGTCGAAGTAGCGCCCGATGAGCGCTATCTTTTTGCGGATAAGCTCCGCGCCGCTGCGCTTGTCGAGCTTTATCAGCCACGCCTTGCTGTCTCTGCTTTCAAAAAGTATCATTATGCTGCCGCCGCAGGAGTAGAAATGCTCGATGCAGTCGGTGTCTTCCAGAGTGAAGAACGAGAGCACGCGCTCCTCCTCCCTCTCGGCGTCGTACCGGTAGATGTACAGACGCGCCTCGTCGTCGGAGGTCAGCTCCTCGGCGTAATATATACAGCCGCCGTCTATCTCGATTATCTCAATCCTGCGCCTGTAAAGCTCGTCTCTCAGATCGATAACATTCATGTTCCACACCTCTTTCGGGAAATAGCCGCAAACCACGTCGGCTTGACCATTATATCACTGTATATTTAAAGAATCTGTCGTATTTTGCGAACGTCAGACCACCCTCGTCTCGGGGAAGCCGATACCGAAGTATGAGCCGACCGAAAGGCAGACCGTGTTCTTCCTGTTGCGGAAGTTGAGTGCCACAGCCGTGCCGTCGTGGATAAGGCGCACATCGATATCGCAGCGAAGCCGCCCCGAAAGCTCCCACGCGAGAAGCTCGGCATAGTTGCTGCCGAGGGCGCAAAGCTTTGCGTAGCCGCTGCGGGAGTCGTTGAGCGTGCCGTCTACGGTGTAGCTTGCAATGCTGATAACGACCTCCACGCCGGGGCGCTCGTTCGTGCGGCGCTTCGCCTCGCAGAAGGTCTTCTCGACCGCCGAAACGAGGTAGGCGTTAAGCTCCTTTGCCTGGCGAAGCTTCTCCTCTTCGCTCGGCATCTCCCACTCCATATTTTTTGAGGGGATCGAGTCCAGCGTATGCACCTCGGTTATCTCGCCGCCGCGCTTGACGACAAAGCTGCGCTTTATCACTGTCTGCCCGAAATCCATCACGACAAATACTCCGTCGCGCTGCTTTATGCAGCTCGCGCAACCAAGCACGCCGACCTGAGCGGCGTTGTCGTATAAAAGGATATTATATGGTCTTGCGCCCCTTTTCTCAAAGACCGCGTTTACCCTTTCGCGCATCAGCTCGCCGAAAAGTCCGCTTGCAAGCCCCCCAACCAGGATAATATCTTCGACCTTCGCCCAATATTCCCAGTGGGCGGCGTCCCAGTCGGCTCTGGCTGCTCTGTTTTCAGGCTCTCCCAGGCGAAGCGCCAGCAGCAGCAGACCGAGTCTGTCGCCAAAGCGCATTATCATCTGCCTTGCAAGAGCGGAACCCTCTTTGTCGCTGTCGTCCGCCGCTTTCCTTGCAAGCAGAAGCGGAAGCTTCTTCTCGTTTACGCCTTCAAGGGCGATGTGAAGACCGCCGGCGTTGTTCTTCACCGCCTCGATAACGAGCTTTGCGCTGAAAAACTCCTTGACCGTTCTGCCCTCGATCTCGTCGTCGACACCGTAAACGGGGAGCTTCGCCAAGCGTATCCTGTTGACCGAACACACCGAGGTCAGGTACTCCGACCCGTTCGGATATTTCGGCTTATTCAAAAACGGATTATCCAAACCGGCTTCACCTCTTTTCTCTCAAATAAAACCGCATAATTCACCAAATATATTATAGTATATCGTCCAATTTTTAGCAATACGCCAAGGCGATTATTTTTGCAAAGATTTCATTTTTGTAACTTTTGCACAACGCTTATCCACCCACGATTTGACCTGCCAAGGGATTTGTTGTATAATCTTGTTATAAACTTTTGAGCTGTGTAAGCAGGGAGGTAATATGAAGTCAAAAAAGGATCTGATCTGCGCGGGCGCGATCGCGGGTGTCGTGCTGCTTTCGGCAGCGTTCCTGATCGGCAGGCACATAATCGCAAAGGATCAGCATATCGCATATGTCTATTCTCACGGGCAGCTTGTCGAGACGATCGACCTCGATAAAGTCGAGCAGCCGTATTACTTCATGGTCGGCGAATCGGAGGGCGACTACAATATCGTCTCCGTAAAGCCCGGCAGCATTGAGGTAAAGCACGCCACCTGCCCCGACCAGATCTGCGTAAAGACCGGCACCATCACCAACGCCGACCGCCCGATAGTCTGCCTTCCGAACGAGCTTGTTATCAAGATCGGCGGAGCTGACGGTGCGGGAGACAGTCAGATCGATGCAGTCGCGCAGTGATATACACACAAACGAATACTAAAACGAAAGGATGATACCCATGGCAAATAAACTTCGCAAAGCCGCGGCGGCTTTAGCGCTCGTGATGTGCGCGGCCGCGCTGCTTTCCTCATGCTCTCCGAAGGGTAAAACAGAGACCGAAAGCGCCGCTTCAAGCTCGAGTGCAAGCTCTCCGGAGAATTCGTCCGAGAGCAGCAGCGCCTCCGATAAGACATCCTCAAAAGAAGAGAGCGGCTCGTCCAAGAGTTCGTCCGGCGGCTCGTCCAAGAGTGAAAGCGCGTCATCCAAGGAGTCCGCTTCATCCTCCTCAAAGGCAGAGGTATCGAGCGAAGCCCGGACCGAAAGCGCCGCAGAGCAGGAAATCACCGAGTCGGCTTCGGGCGGAATCGAGATTGACTCCGAGACGGGCGAGATACACCTCCCGTTCCTCCCGTACAAAGAAAGCTCCTCGGCTGACGAACAGCCTCAGACTTCGCAGCAGATAGAGCAGCCCTCCACGCAAAACGGCACGCGTGAAAGCAGCGAGATCGACGGCTTCGTCTACGACGAAAACGAAACCCCGCTAATAATGCCTTGACGCAAAAAAGCAGCGCACCGGAAAACCGTGTACGCTGCTTTTGTTTTATTGTTATCTTATCGCTTGGAGCTCCAGCAATCCCTGTTGAAAAGGAAAAGCATAGGAAGCAGCTCCAGACGTCCCGCAAGCATATCGAAGATCAGAACATACTTGGAGAGCATCGAATAATGGAAGAAGCTCTGCGTAGGGCCAACCTGCGAAAGACCGGGTCCCATGTTGTTTATCGTCGCGATCACCGCGGTAAAGTTCGTCGTGAAGTCCATCTTCTCGTCGAGCGAGAGCACGAACACCGACATCGCAAAAAGAAACGTGAAGATCGCAAGGTAAACGTTGATCGAGCGCACCGTCTCCTCCTTGACCGTCTTGCCGTCCATCTTGACGGTGAAAACGGAGTTCGGGTGAAGCATATGGCGAAGATCTCTTACCACGCCCTTTACCAGAACGATGATACGGCTTACCTTGAAGCCGCCGCCCGTACTTCCGGCGCAGGCGCCGACAAGAGCTACCAGCATCAGCGTCGCCTTTGAAAGCGACGGCCAGAGGTCAAAGTCCTTCGAGGCAAAGCCCGTTGACGAAGCAAACGTCGCGACCTGGAACGCCGAATGGTGCCAGCGGTCAAGCGCCGACGGATACACCTTATTTACGGTGAGGTCAATACCGATAACGGCGACTGCCACCGCGTACATGATGAAGTACCAGCGGATCTCTTCGCTCGTTACCGCCTGCTTGAACTTCCTCGTGATAAGCAGATAATAAACGCTGAAGTTGACGGCAAACAGGAACATGAACGCCGTTACAACAGCCTGCCAGTAGTAGTGACCCTCATACGCCATAAGACCGGCGTTTTTGATCGAAAAGCCACCCGTTCCCGCCGTAGAGAGCGAGAGCGTTATGGCGTCGAAGATCGGCATCCCGCCGACCGCCAGCATAACGAACTCTATCAGCGTCATCGCGCCGTAGATCGCGTAGAGCACGCCGGCTGTGCCGCGAAGCTTAGGGATAAGCTTTGAGACGACCGGACCGGGGCTTTCCGCCTTCATCAGATACATATTAGACTGACCGGAAAGCTGCGATATGACCGCGAGCATAAACACGAGGATACCCATGCCGCCCGCCCAGTTGCTGAAGCTTCTCCAGAAGAGCATACTGTGGCTCAGCTCCTCGATCTGACGGTCTACGCCGAGTATAGTCGCTCCTGTCGTCGTAAAGCCCGAGACCGACTCGAACAAGGCGTTCGTAAAGCTCGGGATCTGCCCGCTGAGGTAAAACGGCAGGCAGCCGATGACCGACATCAATATCCATGTGAGGGCGCATGAGATGTAGCCCTCTTTAACGTACATCTGAGTATTCTTCGGCTTGAATCTCGACGAGATCAGCCCGAGCGCCAGGCACACAGCCGCAAGCAGCCCGAAGTATATATAATCACGCTCGCCGTAGATAAATGCCACTATGATCGGCAGCATCAGCATCGCGCCCACAACTATGAGCACCCAGCCGAGCACGTACCGCACTAGATTTTTATTCACATTGACCCCTCTTTATCAACACGCCGCAAGGCTCAAAACGGGCGGTGCAGCGCAAATTATCAGTCTGCAAGCACGTCGTCTATCGAACGAAGCCCCTTATGTGTTGTAACGACGATCACAAAATCGTCCGGCTCGATCGTGTCTTCGCCCTTTGGTATGATGACCTTGCCGCGCCTCGTTATGCAGGCGATCTGCAAATTCTTGCGGAAATTCAGCGTTTTGAGCGGCTTTGAAACGACCGGGCTGTCCTTCGAGACAACCTTGAACTCGAGCGCCTCGGCTCTGCCGTCGTTGAGCTTGTAAAGCGACTCAACGTTGCTGCCCTCGGAGTTCTTCACGGCTCTGACATAGCGGACGATCGACTCGGCGGTTAGCTCCCTCGGTCTGATAACGCTGTCAAGCGGCATCGTGTCGACGATCTTGTCGAAAACGATCCTATCAACCTTAGTGATACACTTAGCCTCACTCTTCTGCCTTGCGTAGAGCGAGAGCATGATGTTCTCCTCGTCGAGGTGCATCAAGGTCACTATCGCGTCCATCTTGTCAAGCCCTTCCGCGTCAAGAAGCTCCTCGTTGAGCGCGTCGCCGCGAACGATAAGAGCCTCGGGAAGCAGCTCCGACAACTCGTCGCAGCGCTTCGGGTTCTTTTCGATAATCTTGACGTTGATATTACTCTCGATGAGGATGTTCGCGAGGTAATAAGCCGTTCGGCTGCCGCCGATGATGAGAACATTCTTCGCCTTTGCCGCGGCTGCCTTATTGAACTTTTTGAACAGCCAGCTCGCCCTTGCAGGCGTACAGATGATAGACACCTTATCGCCGGAAGCAAGAACGAAATCGCCGCCGGGGATAATGACCTCGTCGTTGCGCTCGACAAGGCAGATCCTCGAGCCGCCTCTCAAGAACTCCTCCTTGAAAAGGCTGATGTCCGAAATCTTCTTGCCGGAGAGGAAGTGGTCGCTTGTGAGCTTGAGCGTATACATCTCAACGTTTCCTCTTGCGAAGGAGTCGACCTCGATCGCGCCGGGGAAGCGAATAAGACGGCTCATTTCGAGCGCCGATATCTTCTCGGGGTTTATCATAAGCGAAAGCCCGATCGAGCGGCGCATCGCCTGACTCTCGCTGATATTCTTGTGATAGATCGGATTTCTTACACGGGCTATCGTATTCTTTGCGCCGCAGCAGTGAGCGAGAAGGCATATATAAAGATTAAGCTCGTCGGCGTCCGCAACGGCAATAACGAGATCGGCATTCTCGACGCCCGCCTCTCTGAGTATATCGCGGCTTGCGCCGTCGCCCTCAACGCCCATGATGTCGAGGTGCTCGGTGAGCCTGTTCACACAGCGGGGATTGTTGTCAACTACCGTTATACTATGACCCTCTCCGTCAAGCTGTTCCGCAATAGTCCTTCCGACCTTGCCGCAGCCAACAATAACAATATTCATTTCATATCTCCATAACCGAAAACCGAAGCGGTTTTCACTCCGTGAGGCAGCGCTGCCCGAGGTGGGCTACAATGCCGTCTGACATAAAGCTTTCGTGCGATTTCCTAAAAAATCGTATCAGCATTATAATACTACAAAATTACATTCCCGTCAACAATTTATTCACATTTTTCGCGGCCGTTCTCAAAAAATTCGTCTTCCCCCGCTGCATTTCGCCTTATTTGACGGGCATAATAACGAAAACGGGAAAAGGAGTTTTTACAATGCTATTACGATTCATCAACGCGTTCTGGGTCGGCGGGCTTATCTGCGTCGTCGGGCAGCTGCTCATCGACAAAACTAAGCTTACGCCGGCAAGGATACTGACGTCTTACGTTGTCGCGGGAGTGATCCTCGGGGCGCTCGGGCTTTACGAGCCTCTGCTCGATTTCGCGGGTGCCGGCGCGAGCGTAACGCTCTCGGGCTTTGGCAACACGATCGCACAGGGCGTTAAAAGCGCCGTAAACCTTCACGGCTGGCTCGGCGTATTCACGGGCGCGATAACGAGCGCCGCCGCAGGTATCACCGCAGCTTTAGTGTTCTCGTTCCTGGCATCGCTGCTCGCGAAATCTGCCGACAAAGCGTGACGGCGGCCGCTATTTCGCAAAAAATAAAATTTTTTCAAAAAAGTGTTGACACAGGCAGAGAATCGTGCTATAATAACTCTTGTCGTTGGGGAATTGTGTAACGGTAGCACGACAGACTCTGACTCTGTTTGTTGGGGTTCGAATCCCTATTCCCCAGCCAAAGCCTC
>ONFG01000004.1:0-20277 GCA_900317025.1 uncultured Eubacteriales bacterium
ATTTAGCTTTGAGTTTTTCTCAAAGTAATTACGGGTCATTTTGATTGTGTTGTTTAATTTTCAAAGTCCTTGGATGCCGCTGTTCTCTTGCTTTTCTATTGAAAAGCTTTCGTCAAGCGACTTGTTTATTATATCATCTCGGCTTCGCTTTGTCAATACCTTTTTGAGAATTTTTTGAAATTTTATGAAATTTCTTCATTCTCAAAGGAGCGTCTCCCGATGATATCTCCGCATCCTCAAAAGCGCCCGAAAACGGCTTGAAACCTATGTTTTTCGCTTGGTTTTATCGGTGCTCCGTGAAGAGTGCTTATCTATATTATCACAATTTTTGACCGCTGTCAACCGGATTTTGAGAGGTTTTTTAAAAACAGCAAAGTATACACAAAAAATCATAAAACGGAAAATTATAATGTGTATTTTTCTCCTGATTGGATTATAAAAATATCCCCCATGAACGGGGGATATTTTTATAGTCTGTTTACGAAATCGTCGTAGCCGAACGATCTCACAAGAGCGATCCCGCCGTCCGCCGTTCTGTAGGCGATGGACGGCAGCGCCATACCGTTGAAGGTGTTCGTCTTGACCATTGTATAGAGCGCCATGTCCTCAAATGTCAGCACGTCGCCCTCGTGAAGCTCGTCATCAAACGAGTAATCGCCTATCACGTCGCCGGCTAGGCATGTAGGCCCTGCAAGGCGGTAATCGTGCGCCTTCTCGCCGGGCTTGCCTGCATCCCTCAGCGGGGGCGTATACGGCATCTCAATAACGTCGGGCATATGGCACGCCGCAGACGTATCGAGTATCGCAATATCCATGCCATTATGAACGATCTCAAGAACACTTGTCTTCAAGAATCCGGCATTCAACACAACGGCTTCGCCCGGTTCAAGATACACCTCGACATCATACGTGTCTCTGAAATGAACGATCACGCTTTTGAGCGTTTTTATATCGTAGCCGCTGCGGGTTATGTGGTGCCCTCCACCGAAGTTGACCCATTTCATATTGTGAAGATATGCGCCGAACTTCTCCTCGAACGCCGCTGCCGTTGTTTTCAGGTCATCGGAATCCTGCTCGCAGAGCGTGTGAAAATGCAATCCATCGAGCATCGGAAGAATACTCTCGTCAAATGCCGCCTTTGTGCAGCCGAGGCGGGAGCCGGGAGCGCAGGGATCGTATATAGCGTGCCCCTCCTGAGTGGAAAACTCGGGATTAACCCTAAGCCCTATCGACTTTCCGGCACGCTTCGCAGCTTCGCCGAATTTTCTGATCTGGCGCACGGAGTTAAACACGATGTGATCGGCGTATTTCAATATCTCGGGGAATTCGTCGTCACGGTAAGCAGGCGAGAAAACGTGAGTTTCGCCGCCAAATTTCTCATGCCCCAAGCGAGCTTCATACAGCCCGCTTGCTGTAGAGCCGCAAAGATACCCGGATATCAGGGGATACACCGAGTACATCGAAAACGCCTTCTGCGCAAGCAGTATCTTACAGCCCGTGTCGTCCATAACAGACTTTAATATTTCAAGATTTTTCCTCAGCAGCGCTTCGTCTACGAGGAAATACGGGGTGCACAGCTCTGCCATATCAGTCCACCAAAGCAGGCTCGTCGTTTATCTGCCACGGCAGACCGCACTTGTTAAGCTGCTCCATATACGGGTCGGGGTCGAACTCCTCGACGGTGTGAACACCGGGCATATTCCACTTGCCCGTAACGAGCATCATTGCGCCGATCATTGCGGGGACGCCCGTTGTATAAGAGATAGCCTGCGACTCTACCTCCCTGTAGCACTCCTGGTGGTCGCAGATATTATAGATATACGCCTTTTTCTCCTTGCCGTCTTTAACGCCGGTGAAGATGCAGCCGATGTTCGTCTTGCCGACGGTTCTCGGGCCGAGCGTTGCGGGGTCGGGCAGGAGCGCCTTGAGGAACTGGATAGGAACGATCTGATGACCCTCAAACTCGATCGGTTCTGTCGAGAGCATACCCACATTTTCAAGGCAGTTCATGTGCGTAAGGTAGCTCTGACCGAACGTCATGAAGAAGCGAATTCGCTTGACATCGGGGATATTCTCGGCAAGCGACTCGATCTCCTCATGGTGGAGAAGGTACATATCCTTCATGCCTACGCCGTCAAAATCGTACTCACGCTTGATGCTCATAGCGGGTATCTCAACCCAGTGACCGTTTTCCCAGTAAGAACCGGGAGCTGACACCTCACGGAGGTTTATCTCGGGGTTGAAATTCGTGGCGAACGGGTAGCCGTGGTCGCCGCCGTTGCAGTCGAGAATATCGATCGTGTCGATGCGGTCGAAAAGGTGCTTCTGAGCGTAAGCGCAGTAAGCCTGCGTAACGCCGGGGTCAAAGCCGGAGCCGAGCAGCGCCGTAAGACCCGCCTTCTCAAATTTCTCCTTGTATGCCATCTGATAAGAATAATCAAAGTATGCCGAGAAGCCCTTTTCCCTGCAGCGCTTCTCGTAAGCCGCCTTCCATGTCGGCTCGGTGATATCCTCCGGCTCGTAGTTTGCCGTATCCATATAATTCACGCCGCACTCGAGGCAGGCATCCATAATCGTGAGATCCTGATACGGCAGCGCAATGTTCATGACGAGATCGGGCTTTACCTTATTGATAAGAGCCACGAGCTGAGAAACATCGTCTGCGTCCACCTGCTCCGTTGTGATCTTCGTTGCCGTTTTGCCTTCAAGCTTTTCCTTGAGTGCGTCGCACTTCGACTTTGTGCGGCTCGCAATGCATATCTCCTCAAAGATGTCGCTGTGCTGGCAGCACTTGCGGATAGCTACGGAAGCAACGCCGCCGCAGCCGATAACCAAAACCTTGCTCATTTTTTATTTCCTCCTAATAATTGTCTGTATTAACTGTACTAACCTTTGTGAACAGTCCCTTAATAATACGCACAAGTACATATCCTATCCATTGAAAGGCAACGAGCACGAAGCTTCCGGCAACTATCAAGCCGGAAAGCACCGCCGCTCCCGCCTTGCCGGCATTGCCTACAATAGGCACTATATCGGTGCCCTCAACAACAAGCTGCTCGCCCGCGCCTTGCGCTATTTCGTTTGTAAGTGTGGAATAGAACGCAAAGGCACATAGTATGCCCAGAACTATTATAACGACCGATACGACCGCCATCGCAGGGACGGTCTTGCTTTTCTTTTTGTCTGTATAATTCTCCATATATTACAAGCAGTCCTTTCGTCAAATATCGATATCCGCATCGGGCGCATATATTCTGATCGCATTAACAAGCTCATCTATTTCCTTCGCCGCCGTTGTGTCTTCGTTTACAATATACACCCTGCTGCCCCGCCGAGCAAAGTTGTCGGGCTTTTTCTCAATATATAGATTACTCGACACTTCCACACTCTTTATGCTTGACGTTTGCATTCTCAAAGCGGCTATTTCCGAATATCTTACAACAAGCCCCTTACCCTTTGGTATTATATACCTATGACCAAGAATAAGCCTGTCTGCCGAAATGCGTCTACCGTTTTTGAAATCGGAGATCAAAACGCCAAGCTCCGATGTGCGCCCGATCTTATTCATCAAAGCCGGGATATTGTGAAATCTGATGTATATATAATAGATAATAAGTCCAAGCCCTAAGGCAGCGCAAACAGCTATGCCTATACTCAGGCTTAACGTTTTATCCATCGAGTATTTGCTGTATGAATGTAATAGTCTGTAAAGCGCATCGAGCAGCACAGCAAACGGCGCCGACACCAATATCATACCTGCGCCCACTATCCAGATCACCTTTGGCGGCATCAGATATTCAATAAAATGTTTTTTATCATCATCTGTATACTCGAGCCTGCTCTCGTAATTATCTGCATACCGAATATCTCCCTTCGGCAGCTGCAGTCGTATCCGGGCGGCAAGTGAAAATAATGCTGTCAGAATCAATACAAGCGCCGCCGAGGAGCCGATCGTTATCAGAAAGGCTTTCCCTAACATACCCACAACGATTCCCCCTTTTTAGGTCAATGTCATCACGATCTGCGGCTTTGCCCAATCATATCGCAAGCAGGATCTCCCTTATGATCTTGCAGGCGGCGGCTGTGGAAATGCCGCTGTGGTCATAGTGCGGCGAAAGCTCGTTTACGTCGCAAGCCACAATATTCAGCCCGGAGCAGACTGCCGCCGCTGCACGCCTTAGCTGATCGAAGTTCACGCCGCCCGGCTCGGGGGTTCCCGTTCCCGGAAAAACGGACGGGTCGAGCACATCGAGGTCGAGCGTGAAATAAACAGGCTTCGATCTGCCAATCTCCTTTACAAGCTGCGGCACGTCTTCGAGCGTGAAGGGGTGCATATCGGTGTGGGTTTTTGCAAACTCAAACTCCGAGCGCTCCCCGGAGCGAATTCCGAACTGGTGAATGCGGTCGTCGCCGATAATGTCCCAACAGCGCCGCAGCACGCAGGCGTGAGAAAGCTTTACCCCGAGGTAATCCTCACGCAGGTCGGCGTGAGCGTCAAAGTGAACGATATGGATATCGGGGTACTTCTCCGCTGCCGCACGAAATGCGCCGAGCGTTACAAGGTGCTCGCCGCCGATCATGAACGGTATCTTACCGTCGGAGAGAATTTTAGCGGCTCTCTCCTCTATCTGTGCGAGAACGGCTTCGGTGTCGCCTATGCGAAGCTCGATATCGCCGCTGTCCATGACGTTTATATCTTCCAGGTCCCTGTTCTGATAGGGGCTGTAAGTCTCTATTCCGAACGATTCGCTTCTTACAGCGTTCGGGCCGAACCTTGTTCCCGGGCGAAACGACGTTGTGGAATCAAACGGTGCGCCGAACATTACGATGTCGGCGTCATTGTATTCCTTGTCACAGGCGAGGAACGTTTCTACATTATTCTTCAACACTTTTCAGCAGCTCCTCTACATAAGCGGGAATATAGAACGCACCCTTGTGAAGCATAGTCGTGTAATACTTCGTTTCAAGCGAACGCATATTCCAGCGTGTTTCGTCAAGATCTCTCAGCGGGTGGTACTTCTTTGAAGCGAAGCCGAAAAGCCAGTGACCCGACGGGTATGTCGGGATATGCGCCTGGTAGACCTTCGCTACCGGGAAGCTGCCCACTATATTTTTATGCGCCCTGCGGCATGCTGCCGCGTCGTCGGGGTAGAACGGGCTTTCGTGCTGATTGACGAGAATGCCATCCTCCTTTAAGGCGTTGCAGCAGTTGCCGTAAAACTCCCTCGTAAACAAGCCTTCGCCGGGGCCGAACGGGTCGGTAGAATCGACGATTATAAGATCGTACTCGTTCTCCTTGAAGCGCACAAAGCGCAGACCGTCTTCATAATAAATATTGAGCCTCGGGTCATCAAAGCGACAAGCCGTTTTCGGCAGATACTTCTTGCAGACCTCGACTACGAGCGGGTCGATCTCGACCATGTCGATCGTCTCGATCTCGGGGTAGCGCACAAGCTCCCTCACAACGCCGCCATCGCCCGCACCTATAACGAGTACCTTCTTCACGTTCGGGTGAACCGCCATCGGCACGTGCGTTATCATCTCATGGTAAATAAACTCATCCTTCTCGGTGAGCATCATATAACCGTCGAGCGTAAGAAATCGCCCGAACTCCGGCGAATCGAAAACGTCGATCCGCTGAAACTCACTTTTGCCGCTGTACAGCTGCTTATCCACACGAATGGATATCTGCACATTCGGCGTGTGATTTTCCGAAAACCAAAATTCCATTGTCTGACCTCCGTGGAGAGAGCCTGTTTTTGCTCTGCTCCGCATTCTTCCTGCTTATCGTAATATTACACCAACACATTCAGCCGCTCAATGCCCTCGTCCTCGGGGCCTGTGAGCGAGCAGCCCTTTTCCTTTGCGTAGCGTATATAGTCGAGGATATCTCTTGTTATAAGTTCGCCCGGGGCAAGTATCGGTATGCCCGGCGGGTAGCACATTACAAATTCGCTGCAAACTCTGCCTTCGGTCGCCTCTATCGGCAGCGACACCTTCTCAGCGTAAAACGCCTCCTGCGGGCTTGCCTTGACCGTCGGCTCAATATACTCCTGGTGCAGCATTCCCGCACCGCTCTTGCCAAAGCGTCGGCGTATCTCCGCAAGGGAGCTTACAAGCCGCTCGATCTCTCTCGGACGGTCTCCGATCGAGATGTACGCAAGGAAATTGCCGAGGTCGCCGAACTCGATCTGAATGTCGTACTCGTCACGAAGCAGGTTGTAGACCTCAACGCCCGCAAGCCCTACGCCAAGCGTGTTTACCGAGAGCTTCGTCTTATCGAAGGCGAAAACGCTGTCTCCGTTTATAAGCTCCCCGCCGAAAGCGTAGTAGCCGCCGATGCGGTTTATCTCGTCTCTTGTATACTGCGCCATCTGCTGCACCTTGCCGTAGACCTCTTTTCCCCTAAGAGCTAAGTTGCGGCGGGAAATATCGAGAGAGGAAAGCAGCAGATACGAGCCGCTCGTCGTCTGCGTAAGGTTGATTATCTGGCGCACGTAGCCCTCGTTTATCGACTTGCCGCAAAGCAGAAACGAGCTTTGCGTAAGGCTGCCGCCCGACTTGTGCATCGAAGCTGCCGCCATGTCTGCGCCGGCTGCCATAGCCGAGACAGGCATATTGTCGCCGAAGTAAAAGTGCGTTCCGTGAGCCTCGTCTACAAGGCAGAGCATATTGTGGCGGTGAGCAATATCGACTATCGACCTAAGGTCGGAGCAGATACCGTAATACGTCGGGTTATTTACGAAAACAGCCTTTGCGTCGGGGTTCTCTCTCGCCGTGCGCTCTACGTCTTCTACCTTCATTCCGAAGGGTATACCGAGCCTTTCGTCGCACTGCGGGTCGATATATACCGGAACTGCGCCGCAGAGCACCAAGGCGCCCATAACGCTCTTGTGAACGTTTCTCGGCAGGATTATCTTGTCGCCCCTCTTTACAGAGGAAAGCACCATCGCCTGCACGCTCGACGTCGTACCGCCGACCATCAAAAAAGCATGAGCCGCACCGAATGCCTCTGCGGCGAGCGTTTCCGCGTCTTTTATGACGGAAACGGGGTGACAGAGGAAATCGAGCGGCTTCATTGAATTTACATCTATACCGACGCATTTCTCACCGAGAAACTGCGTCAGCTCCGGGTTTCCCCTGCCTCTTTTATGACCCGGCACGTCGAAGGGGACGACCCTCTTCTTGCCGAACTCCACGAGCGCCTCGTAGATCGGGGCGTTCTCCTGCGTTAAAGGCACAACGCAACACTTCCTTTATTTTTAGTTAATATATATTCTTCCCGCTGAAGATCTCGATCATTTCACGCCTGAGGTTGTCCATGATCTCAAGGCGCTTTTTGGGCGGAAGCTCGTAGGCGTCAGTCTTGAAAAGATAGTTCTGAAGCTCGATCTCCTTTATCATCATCTTCGTGTGGAAGATATTGCTGTCATAAACGTTGATGTCGACCGAATCGTACCTCTGAAGTATACTCGGCGAGATGTAGTCCTGGATCGATTTCACCTTGTGGTCGAGGAAAAGCTTCTTTCCGTTAATGTCTCTAGTGAAGCCTCGTACTCTGTAGTCCATCGTGATGATGTCGGAATCGAACGAACTGATAAGGTAATCGAGCGTTGAAAGCGGGGTGATCTCACCGCACGTTGCAACGTCGATATCAACTCTGAATGTCGCAAGGCACGTCTCCGGGTGATACTCGGGGTAGGTGTGAACGGTGACGTGGCTCTTGTCAAGGTGGGCAAGCTGAACTCTGCTGCCCGTTTTCGGCTTCATGCTGCCCTCGCTGATGAGTACGGCAACGCTCGCCCCCTGCGGCTCGTAGTCCTGCTTTGCTATATTGAGCACCGTCGCGCCGATCATGTCGGTCAGCGTGGTGAGAATATTCGTAAGCCTTTCCGAGTTGTACTGCTCGTCGATATAGGCGATATAATCCTGCTGCTCACGCTGAGTTTTCGCGTAGCAGACGTCGTAAATATTAAAGCTTAACGCCTTTGTAAGATTGTTGAAACCATAAAGCCTGAGCTTATCTTCCATAGAGCAGTACCTCCGAAAGAAAAATAATATACAAGTGCATCATATCTGCACTCACAAAAAACGGCGATGCACAATGCACCGCCTCATAATTATCAGAAATATCATAACAAAGGATATGAGATCTCACAGAGTCTATATAGCAAATACTCACTTTTACTACTCTTATTGATTATTACAAGTTGATGCGTAAAACGCTTTGGTTACAATTAACCAACCTATAAATTTGAGCCTTAAAGCTCGATCAATAATGGCAGAAACGATCCGCCGCTCGGCAGTTGACCCGGCTGTCCGTATGGCCTTGACCCTTTCGGGTGGTCAGTAAAAATATTTGCATGGATACTCCGAAATTCATATCACATAGCAACCTTATTATATGCGAGAAACGTCGAAAAGTCAAGCGTAAACAATTTACAATCTTGTAAAATGTACGGCTTGCGCCTCACAAATTCCCGCAAAGGGGCGCAGGGCAGTTTTTTTACTGTAAAGCTGCGCCCGGTTAGTTGGCTATAGGAAGAACAAATTAAAATATGCGGCAATAAAGTTAAGCTACATATAAAGTAGGTCGATATTGCCTGCGGTCGCTCGACCGCCCTTTCATGGTGATGCTCTAGCCTTAAAAGAAAAAAGAATTATATATGAACGGCGCATTGATAGTATTTGCTAATTATTCGCATTTCACGCTTTACAATAGACTTGTTGGTGTGTTATAATAAAATTTATAAGAAAAGCTCTGCTGATTTGGCGATTTTTAAGAAAGCTGACGGAGGGTAACATATGTTAAAAATAGAACACCTTACGAAACGTTACGGCGATAAAGTTGCCGTAGACGATTTGAGCATAGAGATAAAAAGCGGCGAGATCTACGGCTTTATCGGTCACAACGGCGCCGGAAAAACTACAACGATAAAATGCAGCTGCGGTCTGCTTGAATTTGAGCAGGGCGAAATATACGTCGACGGGATCTCGATAAAGGAAGACCCTCTCGAGTGCAAGAGGCGGCTTTCTTACCTTCCCGACAACCCCGACCTTTACGACTTCATGCCCGGCATCAAATATCTGAACTTCGTGGCGGACATCTACGGCATGGAGTCGGACGAGCGCGACGAGCAGATACATAAGCTCGCCGATATGTTCGGCATCACAAAGGACCTTGCACAGCCGATCAACAGCTACTCCCACGGCATGAAACAAAAGCTTGCACTGATCTCGGCATTTATGCACAAGCCTAAGCTCGTGCTGCTCGACGAGCCGTTCGTCGGTCTTGATCCCGTTGCGGCTCACCGTATGAAGGAGGAGATGAAGAATGCGTGCAAGAACGGCGCCGCCGTCTTTTTCTCGACCCACGTTCTCGAGGTCGCGGAAAAACTCTGCGACAAGATCGCGATAATCAGCGGCGGCAAGCTTATCGCCTGCGGCCCGACAGAGGAGGTCAAAGGAAACGATTCGCTCGAGGACGTATTCCTAGAACTGGAGGAGAAAAATGTCTAGGACTGTTTTGGAGCTTGTCAAAATCAAGATAACGGGCGACATCACGTCTATGATAAGCTTTATGAGAGGCCGCAACGCCAAGGGCAAGACCTTCAACGTAGGCACAGCTCTAATTATCGGAGTTATTATTATCGCATTCGCCTTTATGATGGTCTTCTCGTTCGGCATGGCAACGGTCATGGGCTTTCAGATGCTGACGCAGCAATGCGGCTGGCTGTACTTTCCGATGGCGTTCGTTTCGTCGTCTGTGTTTTCGTTCATCGGCACGGTTTTTGCGGCGCAGTCGTACCTTTACGACGCTAAAGACAACGAACTGCTGCTCAGTATGCCGATAAAGCCGTCAGACGTTTTGTACAGCCGTATGATCGCTCTTTATCTGCTCAATTTTGTATACACGAACCTTCTGTTTATCCCGGTAGGCGTAGCTCACGCGCTACTTTTCAAATACTCGGTTATAACGTTTATCTATTTTCTTTTGTCGATGTTCTTGATACCGCTACTTGTAACGGCGCTTTCGAGCATCTTCGGCTACTTTATCGGCAGGCTCGCTAAGCTGATACCGAACAAGAATGTTCTGACCGTTATAATCGGCTTCTTAACGATCGGAATTATGGCGTTTCTTGTGATAAACTTCGGCAATATTATAAGCGTTCTTATGAATGAGATCGACCGCGTCGCCGAATGGACGCAGGAGCACCTTCACCTGCTTTACTGGTACGGTCTTGCGACTAACCGCCACTACAGCAGCTACTACGCCGTAAGCTATTGGGGAATTCTACCGATCCTCGCGCTGACCGCTGCCATTGTCTTCGCCGTATCGCTCTATCTTTCGAGGCACTTTACGACAATCGTCACCCGCAAAACAGCGATGAAGAAAAAGGTATACGTAAAAAAGCCCTCTAAAAAGACGAACATACAGCTTTCGCTCATCAAGAAAGAGGTCGGCTACTTCCTCAGCATGCCGTCCTACGTAATGAACGCCGGAATGAGTACCATCATGGCGTTCCTGCTGGGGCTGAGCATTCTGCTTCGGGGCAGCGTCATAGTAGAATGGCTGCCGACGTTTTTCCCCGACGCTTCAAGCAACCTGATCGGTCTTGCGATAGGTTCGACGCTTGCACTCTCCTGTACGCTCAACGACGTTACCGCCCCGACGATCTCTCTTGAGGGCAAAACGATATGGATACTCAAATCAACGCCCTTAAACCCGATGAAGGTCTTTTTCGCAAAGGCGCTGTTAGCGCCTCTCGTGTCGCTGCCCGGCGTGTTCTTTACGACGATCACAAGCGCGATAACGCTCGACCTTCGCCCTGCCGACGTCGTGTTTATCCTGTTTATCCCGATACTCGCGTGCCTGTTCTCGGGCTTCCTCGGCGTCTGCGTAAATCTGAAGCTGCCGAGGTTCGACTGGACGAACGAGATCACCGTCATCAAACAAAGCCTGAGCGTTATCTTCACACTGCTGCTTTCGACATTTTTTACGGCTATCCCCTTCGTTCTGGCGATCGTGCCGAGCGCCTACCTCGACGACTTCTCGTCGGTCTGGGCTTACGGCATCTGCATTATTTATTTTGCACTTCTTGTGGGATTAGAGCTTTTTTTCCTTGCGACCGACGGCAAAAAGATCTGGGAAGAGCTGTAATATTCAAAGCAATATATTTACATACCGCTAACAGGCTTTCCGAAGAGGAAAGCCTGTCTTTTATTTCTAACAGCATTACATCTATAATTCCCCTGCAAAAATTCCTTTTCTTTATTAAAGTAACAAAATTTGACAAGGTAAATTTTATTATTCTCTAGCAGAATTAAAAAGGCAAATGTTGTTAGTATAATACATAAGGAATAACAGAACCGTCGGTCAACTCACCGAGGGCTCTCACTACACATGATACCCTGTATTTTGATCTTTGGGGGAAAAGAAATGAAAATAGGTCTTGACATTGGTTCAACCACGATAAAATGCGTCGTTCTCGACAACGACAACAAAATAATCTATTCAAGCTATGAGAGGCATTACTCGCAGATCACTCAGAAGATCGGCGAGATCCTCTCCAAGGTACGCCTCAACGTAAAGGGTGCAGACAAGGCGTGCGTGGCGCTCTCCGGCTCTGCCGGCATGGGCGTTGCAGAAAGCTGCGGCCTTGACTTCGTTCAGGAGGTTTACGCGACAAGAGTTGCCGTAAACACGTTCATTCCCGGAACGGACGTTGTTATCGAGCTTGGCGGCGAGGACGCAAAGATCCTCTTCCTCTCCGGCGGCATGGAAGTCCGCATGAACGGCACCTGCGCCGGCGGTACTGGCGCTTTCATCGACCAGATGGCAACGCTGCTCGGCGTAGACATCGAGGAATTCAACGCTCTTGCGCAGCAGTATGAGAAAACTTATACCATCGCTTCACGCTGCGGCGTTTTTGCAAAGACTGACATTCAGCCGCTGCTCAACCAGGGCGCAAGAAAGAGCGACATCGCCGAGAGTATTTTTGCGGCGGTAGTTAATCAGACAGTCTCCGGTCTTGCTCAGGGCAGAGAGATCGAGGGCAACGTCGTTTACCTCGGCGGACCTCTTACGTTCATGTCGGAGCTTCGCAGGCAGTTTGACAAGGTGCTCGACACAAAGGGCAAATGTCCCGAAAATTCGCTCTACTTCGTAGCGGCGGGCGCTGCGCTCTGCGCCGACAACACCATCGACTTCACCTCTGTTATAAACAAGGTCACAAAGTACACAGGCAGCGGCAACTTCGCCTTCAACCAGCCGCTTTTCAAGGATAAAAAGGAATACAACGATTTCGTTTCACGCCACAGCAGAGCGAACATTAAGGGAAAGGATATCTCCAAATACAAGGGCAAAGCGTTCATCGGCATCGACGCAGGCTCTACAACGGTAAAGGGCGTCGTAATAAGTGAAAACAAGGAGCTGCTTTTCAGCAAGTACCTCTCCAACAGCGGCAACCCCGTGCCGATCATCAAGTCTTTCCTCGAAGAGGTATACACTAAATGCCCCGACATCGACATCGCGGGCAGCGCCGTTACGGGCTACGGCGAGGAGATCGTCAAGAACGCATTCTGCGTTGACTACGGCATCGTCGAAACGGTCGCTCACTTCACCGCCGCAAAGGACTTTATGCCCGACGTTGAATTCATCATCGACATCGGCGGTCAGGATATCAAGTGCTTCAAAATACACAACGGCGCTATCGACAACATCTTCCTTAACGAAGCGTGCTCGTCGGGCTGCGGCTCGTTCCTCCAGACGTTTGCAAACGCTCTCGGCTACTCTATCGAAGATTTCGCAAACAAGGGTCTTTTCGCAAAGCATCCCGTCGACCTCGGCTCTCGCTGTACCGTGTTCATGAACAGCTCGGTAAAGCAGGCTCAGAAGGACGGCGCAACTATTGAGGATATCTCCGCAGGTCTTTCGCTGAGCGTCGTTAAGAATGCGCTTTACAAGGTCATCAGAACGTCAAGCCCCGACCAGCTCGGCAGGAAGATCGTCGTTCAGGGCGGCACGTTCCTAAACAACGCCGTTCTGCGCGCGTTTGAGATGGAAATGGGAACAGACGTAGTGCGCCCCGTTATCTCTGGTCTCATGGGCGCTTACGGTGCGGCTCTCTACGCTATGAGCAGAGGAACTGACAAGAAAAGCACAATCCTCGATGTCGCCGCTCTCTCCGATTTCAAGCACGACATCAAGGTTGCAAACTGCGGTATGTGCCAGAACAACTGCCGCCTTACTATAAACACGTTCGCCGACGGCCGCCGCTTCATCGCAGGCAACCGCTGCGAGCGCCCGATAACTAAGAAATCGCCCGACAAAAGCGAGAATATATACGAATACAAGCTCGACCTTCTCCGCAGCTACAAGCCGCAGGAGGGCGCAAGAGGAAAGATAGGGCTTCCGATGGGGCTGAATATGTATGAGCTTCTCCCCTTCTGGCACACGCTTCTGACTAACCTCGGCTTTGAGGTGATAACCTCGGGCATCTCCGACAAGAAGGTCTACGCAAAGGGCAACAAGACGATCCCCTCCGACACGATCTGCTTCCCCGCAAAGCTCGTTCACGGCCATGTGCAGAAGCTCATAGACGCCGGCGTAGAGACGGTCTTTTACCCTTGTATGTCTTACAATTTCGATGAAGGCATCTCCGACAACCACTACAACTGCCCCGTCGTTGCATATTATCCCGAGGTTATCGGCGCAAACATGAGCAGCGTTCAGAAGATCACTCTCATAAAAAATTACGTCGGAATTCACAGGAAAAAGGACTTCCCGAAGAAGTTTACCGAGATCATGCAGCAGCATTACCCCGACATTACGCTCAAAGAGGTAAAGAAGGCCGCCGACGCTGCCTACAAGGAATATGACGAGCATCTCGAACGCATTCGTAAAAAGGGCGCAGAGATCATCGCCAAGGCAGAGGAAGAGGGCAAGCCGATCTTCGTTCTCTCAGGCAGACCGTACCACGTAGACCCGGAGATCAACCACGGCATCGACAGAATGATAACAAGCTTCGGCGTTGCCGTCGTTTCTGAGGATTCGATCAGCTACCATGTAGACAAATTCACAACGGGCGTTCTCAACCAGTGGACGTACCACGCAAGGCTTTATGCCGCCGCAAGATACATCTCCGACAAGAAGAACATGAACCTCGTCCAGCTCGTATCCTTCGGCTGCGGTGTTGACGCTATCACGACCGACGAGGTGCGCGACATTCTCGAGCGTGAGGGCAAGATCTACACACAAATAAAGATCGACGAGATCACCAATCTCGGCGCTGTCAAAATAAGGATCCGTTCGCTGCTTGCGGCGCTCGGCGAAGAAAAATGATATCAACTATTACTCCGTGAAGGGAGAGGAATACTTTGGCGAAACTCGAATACGACAAGTCAGGTCGTTTGCTGTTTACAAAGGAAATGAAGGACGAATACACGATACTCCTGCCGATGATGGCTCCCATTCATTTCAATATACTCAGAAACGTTTTCACTCACTACGGCTACAAGACGGTGCTCCTCGACACGAAAGGTCCGGAGATCGCTCAGGTAGGCTTAAAGTATGTCCATAACGACACCTGCTACCCGGCGCTGCTCGTTATCGGTCAGTTTATCCACGCGCTCCAGAGCGGCAAGTACGACACCTCTAAGGTCGCCCTCATGATAACTCAGACGGGCGGCGGCTGCCGTGCTTCAAACTATATCCACCTTCTCAGAAAGGCGCTCGTCAAGGCGGGCTTTGAGCGTGTGCCGGTAATTTCGCTCAACCTTTCCGGTCTTGAGAGCAACCCGGGCTTCAAGCTCTCGATCCCGATGCTCAGGCGCTTTGCCGCAGGCCTTGTTTACGGTGACGAGCTGATGCTTCTGAGAAACCAGATACAGCCCTACGAGCTTGCGCTCGGCGAGACGCAAAGACTCGTTGAAAAGTGGATCTCGGAGCTTTCAGACCAGTTTGCACAGGGCAAGGGCTTCACCGCAAAGGAGATCGACGCCAACATGGACGAAATCGCACGCTCTTTTACCGAGGTGAAGATCAATAAGATCCCGAAGGTAAAGGTCGGCGTAGTCGGCGAGATCTACGTTAAGTATGCCGCCCTCGGAAACAACGACCTTGAAGCGTTTCTTGCGCACCAGGGCTGCGAGGTAAATCTTCCCGGCATCATGGGCTTTATGCTCTTCAAGGTAGACAACCGCCTCGAGGATATCAAGCTTTACGGCGGCAGCAAGGTAAAGTACAGCGTCGTAAACGCTCTTATGCAGTACTTCTTAAAGCTCGAGGCAAGCCTTATCAAAGCAGTTAGCAAATACGGCTTCATGGCGCCCAGCTCCTACGAGCACACAAAGTCGCTTGTTGACGGTGTTATCGGTTTTGGCTCGAAGATGGGCGAGGGCTGGCTTCTCACCGCAGAGATGCTTGAGCTCACCGAGGCAGGCTACGGCAACATCGTCTGCACACAGCCCTTCGGCTGCCTGCCCAATCACATCAACGGCAAGGGCATGATAAGACGCATCAAGGCGGTAGACAGCAGGGCGAATATCGTAGCTATCGACTACGACCCCGGAGCACCGAGAGTAAACCAGGAAAACCGAATCAAACTCATGCTTGCAGTCGCAAGGGAGAACCTTGAAAACGAGGTCAAAGCCGAAAGCGAAAGCAAGGAGAGCGCCGTCAAGGAAGCCGCAACGGCATAAAAGCTTATGAAGAAGATATATTTCACCCGCCACGGTCAGACCGTGTGGAACGTCGAAAACAAGATATGCGGCGCCACCGACATAGAGCTTACAGACCTCGGCCGTCAGCAGGCAGACCGCCTCGGCGAGTTAATTCGTGACGGCAACTACGGCATTGACGAGATACTCTGCTCCCCTCTCATTCGTGCAAGGGAAACAGCCGAGCGCATAGCCGCAAAGACGGGGCTTCCGCTTCGTGTCGAGCAAAGGCTCACGGAACAGCGCTTCGGCAAATATGAGGGCACTCCCAGAAACGGCGAGGAATTCACCAAGATGGCAAAGATGAATTTCATCGACAGCTACGGCGACGGTGAAACGATGCTGCACCTTGCGGCACGTGTGTACAGCCTGCTCGACGAGCTGAAAAACGACGACAAGGTATATCTCCTTGCGGCTCACAACGGCATCTCCCGTGTGGTGCGCTCATATTTTTACGACATGACAAACGCAGAGTACGCCGCCTACGGGATAGGCAACTGCGACATTCTTGAATTTGAATACAAGTAATATTACCCGCCTGTTTGTTTGCAGGCGGGCTTTTGTGTGCGGGCTTTTTATTAGAATTCAATTAGAATACGATTATAATTTGATTACCCGCCTTGAAAGGGCAGGTGATTTGGTCTATAATATTACGTGTAAAAATGCAGATATCGGGTGTTGAATATGAAACTTAAACCATATTATTCTACTGTTTTATCGGAACTTATCGTGCCATGTGCTGCGGCGCTGCTTGCCGTTGGTATGCAGGTGAGGTGGCCGTTTGTGTGCCTTATCATTGCGGCGGCGCTGTGGGTCGTCGTTTCGTCGTGCCTGCCGTCGGGACTTCGCAAAAAGTACCCCGGCGTGTTTGTCATTCACGACGGCTGCGCACTGCTTCGCACGTACCGCATGAGCATACTTTTGCACATCGTGGAGTTCATACTGTTGAAAATTTTCTTCGATATGACGCTCTCCCCCACGCTGGTATTCATCGGCTGTGCTGTTGCCGTAGGTTTTGCGCCGGCGCTCGGCGGCACTTTGCGGCTCATCTTCAGATGCACGCAGCTCTCTATCGGGCAGAGAACGGCGCTCGCTTTGCTCTGGTGGCTGCCGCCGCTCAGCTTTATCGCGATGCGAAGCTGTGAGAAGACGGCGTGGCTCGAGTTCGACAGGGAATCCGCACGCATCGAGCTTGACAATGTCCGTGCCGAAAACGAGGTCTGCAAGACGAAGTACCCGATACTGCTCGTTCACGGCATCTTCTTCCGTGACCTCAACTTTTTCAACTACTGGGGTCGCGTGCCGAAGGAGCTTATCAAAAACGGCGCAACAGTTTACTACGGCGATCAGCGCTCCGCCGCAAGCGTTGAGGAGTGCGCAGGTGAGCTTAAGACTAAGATCGAAGAGATCATCAACGCGACCGGCTGCGGGAAGGTCAACGTCATCGCCCACTCAAAGGGCGGGCTTGATATCCGCTACGCCGCCTCTTGCCTCGGTATGAACAAATATATCGCCTCTATAACGACGATCAACACGCCCCACAAGGGCTGCGAGTACGCCGACTTCATGATCGAGCACGCTCCGCAGGCGTTTTTGCAATTCATCGCTGCACGCTATAATTCGGCGCTTGCACACTTTGGCGAAAACGGAGCTGATTTCTCCGCAGGCGTTTCCGACCTCACGGCGAAGCGCTGCGCAGAGCTTAACAAAAAAGCCCCTCTCCCCGAGGGCGTTTACTGCCGGAGCTTCGGCTCGTATATGAAAAACCGCCGCAGCGCGGGCTTTCCGCTCAACTGCTCGTACCTGATCGCGAAGCTGTTCAGCCGCTCGCCCAACGATGGGCTTGTTGACCTCGAGTCGATGCGCTGGGGCGAGAGCTTCGATATCTTCGAGCCGAAGTCAAAGCGCGGTCTTTCCCACGGCGATATGATCGACCTTTTCCGAGAGGATATCAGCGGCTTCGACGTCCGTGAGGAATACGTAAATATAGTATCAAGTCTGAAAAGTAAGGGCTTTTAAAAATATCCACAATTTTTACCCATTTAAAGCGAAGAATTTCTTCGTGTCCTATCCCATATATCACTTGAAAAAATCCGTGTTTTGTGGTAATATTATAATGTTTTTTTAGAATTAATTTCCACCGGCAGAAAAGGAGTCTTGAAAATGTGCGGTATTTGCGGATTCACGGGTCATATTCCAGATAATGAGAAGATCGTTCACAGCATGGCTGACGTCATCACGCATCGTGGACCCGACAGCGAGGGTTTCTTTATCGACGAGAACGGCGACATCTCCATGGGCTTCCGCAGGCTAAGCATTATCGACCTCGACGGCGGCACACAGCCCATTTACAACGCCGATAAGACGAAGGTCCTCACGTTCAACGGCGAGATATACAACTACAAGGAGCTGCGCGCCGAGCTTATCGGTCTCGGACGTGAGTTCTACACGAAGACCGACAGTGAGGTCATTCTCCAGGGGTATGAGGTCTGGGGCGAAAAGGTGCTCGACCGCCTGAGAGGTATGTTCGGCTTCGCAATTTACGACACGAAGGACAAGTCGCTCTTCATCGCGCGCGACTTCTTCGGTATCAAGCCGATGCACTATGCGCAGGTGGGCGATCACTTCGTTTACGCCTCGGAGATCAAGAGCATTCTCGAGTTCCCCGAGTATCACAAGAAGTTCAACGCGCGCACGCTCGACAACTACCTTTCGTTCCAGTATGCGCTGCCGCCGGAGACATTTTTTGAAGGCATCTACTGCCTGCTCCCCGGTCATTTCCTGCGTTGGAAGGACGGCAAGGTCACGATCGAGCGCTACTGGGAGGCAACCTTTGAGCCGGACGACACCCTCACCGAGGACGAGGCGACCGACAAGATCGAACAGATCTTTGAGCAGTCGGTAAACGCCCACAAGATCAGCGACGTTGAGGTCGGCTGTTTTCTCTCGAGCGGTGTTGACAGCAGCTACGTTTCGACCTACTTCGCCGATCAGAAGACGTTCACCGTCGGCTTTGATTTCGGCGAGAAATACAACGAGATCGACTGGGCAAAGGGTCTTTCCGAGAAGATCGGCGTCGACCACCACTACCACGTAATCTCCAGCGACGAATTCTGGGGCAATATCCGAAAAGTGCAGTACCACATGGATCAGCCGCTTGCCGACCCGTCGTGCATTGCGCTCTACTTCGTATCGAAGCTTGCGAGCAAGTATGTAAAGGTAGTGCTCTCGGGCGAGGGCGCCGACGAGCTTTTCGGCGGCTACACGATCTACAACGAGATCAACTCACTGAGGGGCTATCAGAAGCTTCCTCTCGGACTGCGGAAATTCTTCGCGAACGTTGTTCGTCCGATGCCGAAATTCAAGGGGCGCAACTTCATTTTAAGGGGCGCACAGACGGTCGAGGAACGCTTTATCGGCAACGCGTTCATGTTCAACAAGGCGGAAAAGCAGAAGATACTCAAAGACGGCTCGATCGCCCACGAACCACAGGAATACACGAAGAAGTATTACGACCGCGTAAAGGACTATGACGACATCACGAAGATGCAGTACCTCGACATCAACACATGGATGGTCGGCGATATTCTCCTCAAAGCCGATAGAATGTCAATGGCTAACAGCCTGGAACTTCGAGTGCCGTTTCTCGACAAAGAGGTTTTCAAGGTCGCGCGCACTATCCCCTATCAGCTTCGCGTGAACAAGAAGAACACGAAATACGCAATGCGCCGCGCGGCGCTTCGTCATATGCCGGAGGACTGGGCAAAGAAAAAGAAGCTCGGATTCCCCGTTCCGACGAGAGTCTGGCTCAAAGACGAGAAATACTACAACATCGTCAAGGCCACATTCAATTCCGAGACGGCGAAGAAGTTTTTCAACAGCGAAGAGCTTATAAAATTCCTCGACGATCACTTCAACGGCAAGGAAGACAACAGCCGCAAGGTCTGGACGGTTTTCATCTTCATTCTTTGGTACGATATTTATTTCGGCAGCGAAAAAGTAACGCCGCCGGCAGGAGTTTAAGCAGCAACGCCTTCCCTTTTCGGGAAGGCGTTGTTTAAATGAATACAGAAAACTTAAAAATGAATAATATAGGAAAGCCTTTGGCTTAAATAAACAATAAATAAGCTCCCGAACAAATTCGTTCGGGAGCTTGTTGTTACTTTAAGTCTCTGCTTGAAACCGAGCCGCTATTATGCGGGAATTTCGATCTCTGTACCAACCTTTGCGTTAGCGTCGTCCTTCATATTGAGCGACCAGCGGAGAACTGCAAGTGCGTCGCCGGAGTTTACAGCGTCGTCAGAGTCAACATCGCCGAGGAGCTTGTTAACTGTATCAAGCTTGAGGCTTGCTCTGAGGATCATAAGTGCGTCAGCGGAGTTGATAAATCCATCTTCGTCAACGTCACCAAGAAGAGCCTTCTTTGTCTTCGGCTTGTCGTCGGGCTTGTCGTCGGGCTTCTTGCCGTCGTCCTTCTTACCCTGATCGTCGGTATTCTTGCCGTCGTCCTTCTTACCCTGGTCGTCGGTATTCTTGCCGTCGTCCTTCTTACCCTGA
>ONFG01000004.1:20284-96977 GCA_900317025.1 uncultured Eubacteriales bacterium
GCCGTCGTCCTTCTTACCCTGATCGTCGGTATTCTTGCCGTCGTCCTTCTTACCCTGATCGTCGGTATTCTTGCCGTCGTCCTTCTTACCCTGGTCGTCAGTGTTCAAGCCGTCTTCGTCCTGCTTTTCAGTCGGGTTGATTACGTCCTTAGCTAATTTATCAGCAGCCGAAAGATTTGCTTCGTCGACCTTATTTGCTTTTACATATGCAGCCCATACATCGTTAGCGTTTGTGCCGAGGTCAGCCATAACCTTTGCAACGTTTTCACGTGTCCAATCTTTCTTCTCATTCTCCGGAGCGTCCGGGGAAGCAATTTTGGGCTTAGCAACATACTCATAAACCTTATCAGCTACCATCTGAGCAGTATCAGCGTTTTCATCAAGAACAATACCTACTACTTTACAAGTAGATGTAATAACCTTTGCAGGACCGCACTTGTCTGTATTCCTGAACTTTGCTTCAATTGCGAATTTAGTAGAATCTACAGGGTTCTCAAGCTGACCGCCTGTGATATAAAGTATATCGCCGTCAGCGTCTGCTGTGAGAAGAAGGTCACAAGTCTGGGGGCAATCCTTGTTCTTATCATAGCCCTGAACGATAAGCTTAACGATGTGGCCCTTCGGGATAACGATGTCAATGCTCTTGTAGACATCTCTGTTATCATCACCCTTAGCAGCATTCTTAACGCCGTTTACAAACTTCTTAACTTCTTTTCCTGTTTCAGGATCAATCACAGGATCACCGTTTTCGTCTTCTTCAGTCTCCTGATAAAGACCCCAGTTATTCTGTGTACGCCACTTTAATTCGTCACCGTAGTAGTGACCGCCATTTGTTTCATCCCAAACATAGAAAACCATACCTGTCAAATCGTCAAAGCCGTTGGAAGCCTCGAATGTGAAGGAGATCGTCTGTGTCTCTGTATCCGAGAGATCTACCTCGCTGCCACGTCCGATATCGCCAGCCTTAAGAGTATTGTCCATTACAGGAGTCTCTGTAGGTGTTGTATCATCGGAAATGTTATATGCAGCATATGCTTCGGACTTTCTGTAGTAGTTAGCATCATCAGGATTAAGAGAATACCAAGCTACCGGAGGCTCGCCTGCAGAAAGGTCTGTGATAAGGAAAATGCTGTTGCCAATATTCTTCTTACCGGTATTATCTCTGCTTGCATCAAAAGAAGCTGTCTGGATAGAACCAAGATCATCTGCCTTGTTGTTGAAAATAAGCATAACGCCAACAACGGAGATAGATGCCTTGTAAACATTTTTACCGATTTCGGGAGCTGCTGTCATCTCAAAACCAGGCCATCCTGCCAATTCAGGGCTCCAACCGGGACCGCAAGAATAAAGAGAAACCTTCTCTCCGTTTGCCGTCCAGTTATCCGGTGCAAGGAAATAATAAGTAAGTGTCGGGTCAGTCTCGTCAGCAGCAGCTGTTGTTGAGAATGCGACGCAGAAGATCGACATTACCATAGCAACTGCAAGCACAAGACTTAAAAGTTTCTTGGACATTTGTTAAATTCCTCCTTAAAAAATAAAAAATTAAATATTGATCCAAAGAAAAATCGGCTTACGCAAAATATTAAGATATCACCCCTCTTAGATAGTTTTGCACAGCCCGTCCGCCGAATGCCGAAACGGCAAAGTCGTAATATGCCGCACGGCTTGTCCGACGTCCGCTCCGCCTTGGTGGCCTCGCAGGAAGCGAACCGCACACAAATGAGCTTGAGTTTTTCCTTGGGTATTTACAATACACTCAAAAACACATTTTCTATATTATACACCAAACTTTTAATATAGGAAAGTGTTTTTTATATAAATCTTGGTTACAGTTTTGTTACTTTTGTAATTTTCTCTTCGTTTTTGTAACCTTAAATTTCATTATACACGTAAATTCTAAAATCCATGTGATAATTTGACGATTTTTTGTGATATTTTTTCGCGCTGAGAAATTAGCATTCAACACATATTTGGATATTACTATGATTTTTTATCATCTATTTTGCGCATAAATCTCTTTTTGCGTAACCAAACTAGAATTCAATATAACATTGCTGTACCGCGCCGTATGTGGTATAATGGTAGTACACTGCAAGGGAGGTATTATGATGAAACAAAGCACTGCGCCGCTCGCCGCTTCCTCGGCGATCATGATCTTGTGCGGATTTTATAATACGATCTTCAATGTTCTGCGCCGGGTGTTTCACCTGCTCGGAACGGTTCGTGACGCCGCCGAGCTGCAGGAGGAATACATCGGGTCGGCAGGGTGGCGCGATATCGCCGTCTCCGTTTACGATCTGGTCGTGATATTCAACCTGTCGTCCGGGGCGCTCGCCGTTTTGCAGATCATCGCGGGTATTCTGGGCGCGGTCTTCGCGGCACTCTACGCATTTCGCGAAAAAACGCCGAAGGGAACGTGGCTGCCGGCTTTTTTCGGAGGCTTATGTATCGTCTTCGGGGCGGCTTCGTCCTTTTCATTATATATGTCACACAGCGCGGGAGCATTTCTTGCGTTTACGCTCGCCGTCACTCAGCTTGCCGTTCCGATCGTATTTATGATAACGGCGGTACGCTTCAGACGCGGCGCAAAGAAGCTAATTTAGTTAATTTAAAATCAAAGGTGAATCCGAAGGGATTCAAAGCCCGCTGCTAAAAAGCATCCATTTAAAAACTAAATTCTAACAAAAAGGGGATAATGTGCATGAAAATACTTATCGTCTTTACCGGCGGCACGATCGGCTGCACCGAGAAAAACGGCGTTGCCGACGTAGATTCCGCGACGTGTGACAGGATCGCCGCTATATGCGCGAAGCTCGGGCAGGAGACGGAGCTTGCTTTTCCGTACAATATGCTCTCGGAGAACGCCGACTGCGGCACGCTCTCGAAGCTTGCCTCGTTTATGCTCTCTATCGACTACGAAAAATACGGCGGCGTTATCGTGACCCACGGCAGCGACACACTGGCTTATACGGCGAATCTGCTCTCGGCGGCGCTCTCTTGGATAAGTATACCCGTGATAATAACGGCGGCAAACTACGTCATGACCGACAAACGCTCAAACGCCGAGGACAACCTTCACGCCGCCTGCGCGTTCATCGAAGAATCAGCGAAACAGGGGAGGGGCGGCGTTTTTGCAGCATGGAAGAACGACGGAAATAGTGCTCAGATACACCTTGCAAGCCGCCTGCTTGAATCCGACGCATTCGGGAATTTTGAGTCCTTCGGCGGAAGACCGTTTGCACGGCTCGACGGTGGGCGCTTCGAGTACGCGCCCGATCAGGAAGCAATCCGGACAAATACACTTGCGTTTCTCAAAAACAGGCGGATAACTCTGAAAAACAACGTGGCGCTGATCCACAGCTACGTCGGACTTGACTACGGAACGCTCAATATAAAAGGAAAAGACGCCGTCTTACTGAAGCTTTACCACTCCGGTACGGCGTGCATGACGGGGGAGAGGACAGCTTTTAAAAACCTCGCCGAAATGTGCCGAAGCGAAAACGCAGATCTGTACATCACCCCCGCCCGCCGCGACACCTACGTTTACGGCTCGTCAAAGGGCTTTAACAGCACCGCCGCGATACCACTTTACGGTATGAGTGAATACCGCGCGTACACCCTGCTTTTGCTTGCATATTCGCTCGAAGGGGCGGATCGCCGCGCCGTACTTGGGCTCGAGTCTATTAGCTAAATTGCCTATTTATTCCAATAGAAGTTTGTATATAAATTTTATGTTTTCCTTTGACACTTTGCTGTAATTATGATAAAATAGAAGATGGGAATTTGGATAGTTTGATATTGGCTGTCTTGTATTCTTTGGAAATGAAAAGAAGGGCTGCAATGAAGGACATTATCGTTATCGCATCCGGAAAGGGCGGAACGGGAAAATCAACGGTCGCCGTAGGGCTTGGCACTGCACTGGCGCACGACGGCTGCCGTGTGCTGCTGATCGACTGCGACAGCGGTATGCGCGGACTTGACATCATGCTCGGCGTTACGCAAAACCTCGTTTTCGACATCGCTGACGCAGTAAGCGGGAGCTGCACCGTTGAAAACACGGTCTACCCGTGTCCCGACAAGAAAGGGCTTTTTCTAATGCCTGCGCCGCTCAACGCTTACGACGAGGTCGCCCCGCAGATATTGGGGCAGCTCGTAGACGGCGTTGCCGACATCTTTGATTATGTGATAATCGACTCGCCGGCGGGAGTAGGCAGCGGCTTCGAGGCGGCGGCGTTTCCCGCAAAGCGGGCGCTGGTTGTCGTCAACACCGAGCCGACAAGCATTAGAGGCGGGCAGACAGTGGCTTCAAAACTGCGTTCGTGCGGCATAGATGATATAAGGCTCGTTATAAACCGCTTCAATCGCCAAACCTTCCGAAAGATGGCGCTTTACAAGGATCTCGACGAGATAATCGACATCACGGCGCTCCAGCTTATCGGCATCATTCCCGAAGACTACTCGCTCGCAGCCGCCATTCAATCCGGAAAAAGCGGCAGCATGACCTCCCCGGCAATGAAGGCTCTGGAAAACATCTCTCATCGCCTTAGAGGGGAACTTACGCCGCTTATGATCAAATAATTTGGGGTTTGAAACATCTGACAACCGAATATTAGGAGGAAACACTTATGAATATCGCATTTATAGCGCACGACGCAAAGAAAGAACTCATGGTGCAGTTCTGCATCGCTTACTGCGGAATTCTCAGCCGCCACAATCTCTACGCTACCGGCACAACGGGAAAGATCGTCTCGGAGACGACAGGGCTTAAGATCGTGAAGTTCCTTTCCGGCTCGCAGGGCGGCGGTCAACAGATCAGCGCAAAGATAGCCTGTGACGAGATAGATATGCTTCTCTTCTTCAGAGATCCGATCAACCCGAAGCCGCACGAGCCGAACGACATGAACCTTCTTCGCATCTGCGATATGCACAATGTACCGGTCGCAACGAATATCGCAACAGCTGAGCTGCTTATCCACGGCCTTGAAAGAGGCGACCTCGACTGGCGTGAGGTAATGCGCCGCCACTGATCCCCGTCAACTGACGAGAGCATCATAACGCCGGGTACAAATTATAATAAGGTAGGACGCAGGCAAAATGCTCAAGTTACCGAACACTTTGCGTGCGTACTGAAAAAAGGTTTGACGCAGGCAAAAGAGACGGAGTTTCCGAATGGTTTGCGTGCGTACTGAAAAAAGGAAAGATCTGTAAATGGAAATTTTGACAAAGAAAGTTAAGGGTGCGGAGGATATACTGCCTTCCGACGCCTGCCGCTGGCAGTTCCTTGAGGAGCTGATGAGAGACGAGGCTGAGAAGTGCGGCTTTAAGGAGATCCGTACACCCGTTTTTGAACACACCGTTCTGTTTAACAGAAGCGTCGGAGAAACGACCGACGTTGTTCAGAAGGAAATGTACACCTTCGATACGAAGGGAGGCGAGAGCATCACGCTGCGCCCCGAGGGTACGGCAGGCGCTGCAAGAGCATACCTTGAACACGCCCTCTATAACGACGGTCTTCCCGTTAAGGTGTATTACCATCTCACCTGCTACCGCTATGAGAAGGCTCAGGCGGGCAGACAGCGCGAATTCCACCAGTTCGGTATGGAAACATACGGCGCGGCAGATGCCAAAGCAGACGCGGAGATGATCTGCGCCGCAAACGGCATTTTCGACAGGCTGGGTCTTGAAAATATCCGACTGGAAATTAATTCCATAGGCTGTAAGACGTGCCGCAGCAGCTATACTCAGGCACTCAAAGAGTATTTTACAGCAAGGAAGAGCGAGCTTTGCGATACCTGCCTTTCAAGGCTCGACCGCAACCCGATGAGGATCCTCGACTGCAAAAACGAGAGCTGCAAAAAAGTAGCCGAAACGGCGCCCGTTGTTCTCGACTACATCTGCGAGGATTGCTCGACACACTTTGACAGAGTAAAGACGTTCCTCGACGCTGCCGATGTTTCGTATACGGTGAACCCGACGATTGTAAGAGGTCTTGACTATTATACCCGTACTGTCTTTGAATTTGTTACCGACGCTATCGGCGCTCAAGGCACTGTATGCGGCGGCGGAAGATATGACGGCCTTATAGAAGAGCTTGGCGGCCAGCCGACCCCGGCTCTCGGCTTTGCAATGGGCATCGAGCGCCTTTTGTTGGTGCTCAAGGCTCAGGGGATAGAGCTTCCCGGCACGCCCACCTGCGACCTCTACATCGCTTCGCTCGGAGTTGACGCCGAGATCAAGGCGTTCTCGCTGTCTCAGAAGCTCCGTTCGGCTTCGATCATCACAGAGACCGACATCGTAGGCAGAAGCCTGCGCGCTCAGATGAAATACGCCGACAAGATATCGGCAAAGTACAGCGTTGTCATCGGTGACGACGACCTGAAGAACAACACCGTCAGAGTCAAGGATATGCGCAATAAGGAGAATTCCTTCGACGCCCCTCTAGACGAGGAAGCGTTTCTTGAGGTCTTCACCGATAAGGCTGATCTCGACGGGTTTTCCGCAGACCTTGAAAACATAAAAAAGCTTTTGGAATCACTCAGCGAGGGAAGCTCCGATGAATGACTGGACCGAAATAAAGATCAACGTGCCTAACGAGTACATAGACGCCGCCGGCGATATCGCCCAGATGGCGGTACCCTACGGCATCTATATCGAAGATTATTCGATGCTTGAACAGGAGGTCGAAGAGATCGCTCACATCGACCTTATCGACGAAGAGCTGCTTAAAAAAGACCGAACAAATGGCGTAGTCCACATCTACATAAGCCCGGAGGACAACCCGGGTGAGGCTGTGTCGTTCCTTAAAGAACGCTACACAAGCGAGCGTATACCATTTGAGATAGAGACCGCCGGCTGTGCCGAGGAAGACTGGCTCAACAACTGGAAGCAGTATTTCAACCCGATCGAGGTCGGCGAAAAGCTGCTTATCCGCCCGACGTGGCGCAGCGAGTACGACGCAAAGGGGAGAGCCATACTAAATCTCGACCCTGGCATCGCCTTCGGAACAGGCGCTCACGAAACGACCAGGCTCGTTCTCGGCGTTATCGAAAAGCTCGCAGGCCCCGGAAAGAATTTTCTCGACGTCGGCTGCGGCAGCGGCATTTTGTCTGCTGCGGCGCTTATTCTCGGCTGCGACGAAGCTTTCGGCGTAGATATAGACGAGATGGCTGTAAAAACAGCCTATGAAAACGCAGATCTAAACGGCGTTACAGACCGCTTTACGGCCGTATGCGGAAATCTCACCGACAAGGTGCAGGGGAAATACGATATTATCGCGGCAAACATCGTTGCGGACGCTATCATCGCGCTTACCGCAGATATCGAAAAATTCATGAAGCCCGAGACCGTTTACGTAATGAGCGGCATCATCGACTCGCGCAGCGAGGAGGTCGAGGCCGCGGTATCCAAGCATCTCGAGATAACCGAAAAGTACGAAGATAACGGCTGGGTCTGCCTTACAGCAAAGCTTAGGAATGCTTAAGGGAACATCTTCTAAAAATTATGTGAAAAATTGGTGTTTTCTATTGTATTATTCTTTTCTTTACTGTAATATTATTAAGGCACTATTAAATTTTACTTTATAAAATTTTAAAGGGGGACACATTTTACATGGCCATCACATCAAGCTCGGGAAGCACCGTTTCCCGACACTTAGCAGTAGTAAAAAAATACTTTAAAAAGCCGATGACGCTCGTCATTGCCATCCTCTCGCTCGTTACGATCGTAGCGCAGTTCATGATGACAACGGCTGCGTCAAAGATCACACCGGAGCTTACTTCTATGCTTTCTGCTCTCGGTGAATCCGGCGTTGAATTAACAACAGAAACTTCGACTTCAAATCCGCTCTCGTTTATCATTTCGGCAGTTATTACTCTGTGCCTGTTCATGATATTCGTGTTCTCGGTAATGCCTAACGGCGGTCCGACCATCTGGTTCTCGATCCTGCACGCGCTTTCCGTTATCCAGCTTATCCTCAACGCTATCGGCGCACTCTTTGTAGTTGTTCTTGAGATCGTTTTCATCTTTGCAACGCCTACTCTCGTCAACTTCATAGCCAACAGCTCGGAGGAAGGAGCGTCAATGACCCCGGAACAGATCGAAGCTATCACAAGAGGCGTCTCTTCCTTCAGAGTCACACTTCTCATCATGCTTCTTGTAACGGTAATTATTTACGGCGTATATCTCTACTATCTCAACTCTCAGACAGCGTTCCTCAAGAGCGTTACTCTTACCTGTAAGAACCCGCAGCTCAAGAGCAAGGGTGCTGTTCCTTACGGCAACCTCTCCATCGTATTCGGCGTTATCTCTCTCGTTGGCGTAGTTATCTTTTACCTCATGGTAGGCAACCCCGACAGCAGCGTTCTTGCTGAAATGGATATCGAGACTCCTGTTGATTTTTCGTTCATCAACAAGATCGTTACTCCTATACTTATCTATTCTGTCACCAACGCTCTTTACATCTCTCTCAGAGGCTCTTTTGCAAAGGGCTGGGCTAAGTTCGCTAAGGATAACGAGGATCTCGTTTACGAGTCCGTAGGTTCTTCCACCAGACTTTCCGACGTAAGCCCGATACCGACTTATAAGTCTTCAAACCGCGCTTCCAATGAAGCAAGACAGCAGAGCCAGCCTTACCTCACAGGTGAGGAAGAGGATCCCAACAAGAAGTCCTCTTACATTCCCGAGGAGCTCCAGACTGATTACAGTCAGGAGCCTCAGATGTATGGTCAGCAGAACTATGGCGGCGATATGTACGGCAACCCCTACGGCGGTCAGCCGCAGAACCCGTATGGCGCACAGGGCAATCCGTATGGCGGTCAGCCCGGATTTGGCGGCGATCCGTTCGCACAGTCTCCCATGGGAGGTTCCAATCCCTACGGCGGCGGTCAAGGCGGCGGCTACAACAACGGCATGATGTAATAATCCCGCTGATTTATATGATAAGATCAACGGCTTACGGAGCTTCCGTAAGCCGTTTTTTATATTCGTCTTTAATAATGCAGGAGCCGATCTGCTCGTTATTTGACCGATAAAGATTGAAAAACTTTCTCTTCAATGATATAATATAGCTACGAGCTTGCTTTACAATAATGCAGCAAAAGCGTACATTACGAAAAAGAGGTATTTACCATATGAGCAAAAGCCTGAGCAGGCTGTGGATAATCATTCCCTGCTACAACGAAGAAAACGTACTTCCCATCACATCGGAGCTTTTTTTGAATGAGCTTAACGATCTCATAGATAAAAAGAAGATCGCTGAAGACAGCCGCATACTTTTCGTAAACGACGGCAGCAAAGATAAGACCTGGAACATCATCTGCGACCTCGCAAAGATAGACCCTCACTATATCGGCATAAGCCAGAGCCGCAACAGAGGTCACCAGAACGCCGTTCTTGCCGGAATGATGGAGGCAAAGGAAAAAGCCGACATCACGATCTCGATAGACTGCGACGGTCAGGACGATATCGCCGCTATGGAGGCCATGGTGGACGAGTATCACAACGGCAACGAGGTAGTTTACGGCGTAAGAAGCACACGCAAGACCGACACATTTTTTAAGCGCTTCACCGCAGAAAGCTTTTACAAGCTTCTCAACGCGATGGGTGCCGAGGTCGTTTTTAATCACGCAGACTATCGCCTCGTTTCGTCAAAGGTACTGAAGGAGTTCGCCGAATTTCAAGAGGTAAATCTTTTCCTCAGAGGGCTTATCCCGCTCGTCGGGTTCAAGAGTACATCAGTCTACTATGAGCGTCACGAGCGCATCGCAGGCGAATCGCATTACCCGCTAAGCAAAATGCTCGGGCTTGCCTTTGACGGCATAACGAGTCTCAGCGTCAGACCGATACAAATGATAACCATGTTCGGCTGCTTCGTGGCATTCATGAGCTTCCTCGGGATAATCTGGGCGATCATCGACGTGATACTCGGAAAGACCGTTCAGGGCTGGGCAAGCATGACGTGTATAATCTGCTTTTTCAGCGGTATCCAGCTCATCTCTCTCGGCATCATCGGCAACTACATCGGAAAGATATACATGGAGGTCAAGCACCGCCCGAGGTATATCATCAGCGAGCGCACATGGGAAAATGAAGAATAATCTTAAAATTTATAAGCGGGTACTCGATGAGCACCCGCTTTTTTACTAATAATTATACTAATACTCAAAACGCGCCTGCAGCGCTATAAAAAGCTTTTAAAGCTTTTTAATTGAGTTTAGTATAACATCATCTTGTTTTATTATGGAAAACCCGTCTCACCGCCGTTATCAAAGGCAGCTATCTTAGAGCGGATCTCGCTTTCAATCGCAGCAAGCTGCTCGTAGCCCGTCGTCTCGCCGACGTCTGAGAGATACTTTTTATGTACTTCGACGCTGCATATGCGTCTGTCGTGAAGGAAGCCCTTATCCTTGTACTCGGCTTTTATGATCTTAGTTTTTACAACGTCGTTAGCGCCGGAAAGTATCATCGTAAACACGTTGTAGGTATCTCTTATATCGTCGAAAACGCCCCTCAACTCGTCAAATGAAAAGAGCCTTGCGCTGCCCTTTGAGATTATGTATTTACGCCCGACGATAAGATCTCTGTTGAGATAGACCGTACCGAATCGAAAATCCTCTTCGAGAAGCTTTGCCTCGGGGCCTTTTGCTATCTCTCCGAGCCGCTTTCTCAATCGCACGCCGTCTGATATGTTCATTATGATTATAACAAGGGAAACGCCGAAAAGCAGCGATACTGCGACGAATATAAATTTGTTCATCGGCAGACCTCTTCTCAGCCGCACGAACCGCTGGAAAAGCCTGTGAAACACGTAGAGAATCATCGGTATCGCGAAAAGTAAGGCCGGCTTTGCCTTCTGAAAGCCCTTGATGTAGGCGTAGATCTCTTTTTTTAAGCTTTCGTTCATAGCTTTTCTCCAAATGTCACAGAAGCATTTTCAGCTTCTGCTTCAGTGTGCCGACAGGCATTCCGACAACGTTGTAGTAGTCTCCGTTTATTCTTTTTACAAGAAGCGCGCCCTTTCCCTGTATGCCGTAGGCTCCCGCTTTGTCCATAGGCTCGCCCGTGGCGATGTATTCGTTAATGTCCGTATCTGTAAGGCGGTAGAACTCTACCTCTGTCGTCTCCGAAAAGCTTATGTTCTGCCCCTTGTAAAAAACGCTGCAGCCGGTTATTACCTTGTGGGTCCTGCCGGAAAGAAGCTTGAGCATCTCTGCCGCCTGCGACTCGTCCTCAGGCTTGCCGAGCATCATATCGTCGATAAAAACGCCCGTGTCGCAGCCGATAACGACGTCGTCGGCAGGTCTTTTTTCGGCTATGTGCCTCGATTTTTTCAGCGCAAGATACTCGGGATACTGCTCAAGCTCAATGCTCCTTCTTACGGTTTCTTCTATATCGGCAGGGATGATCTCGAATTCTTCAAATATAAGCTTCAAAAGCTCTTTTCTTCTCGGCGAAGCCGAAGCAAGTATTATCATTTTTCATTCTCCTAACGGTTTTATGCAAAGTGGTATATCCAATTTAATTTTACTACATTATCATTTCAAACGCAAATTAAAAATGCACAATTAATCATTTTACCATTCGGTAAATATGACGATTGACAGGTCAATATGAATGGTGTAAAATTACACTATAAGATATATTCAGCAGTTCAGGTGATGAAAATGGATAGAAGTGGATTCATAAAAGCCTGTGACACAAACCTAAAAGCGGTAAGAACCGAATTCTCGTTCAACCAAGAAAAGATGGCGTACATTCTCGGCATATCTAAAAAGACGCTCGTCGAGATAGAAAAGGAGCGCTCGTCGCTCGGGTGGTCGGGAAGCGTTACGCTTTGCTCGATCTTTCACGAAAGCAGCGTTCTTAACGAGACCTTCGGCGATGTTTTCTCTCTTATTCATGAGATCGCGTTTGAAAACAGCGAGCCGAACTACAGAAAAGCCAATACCACCCGTATATGGTGGCACACCGTATCGGAGAAGAAGGGCTTTATCATTGAGCAAAACATCGTTTCACAGCACTACCGTCTTGTGGCGCCCGACAACAGCATACTGGCGTCGTCGTTTGATCTCGACGACCTGCTCAAGCTTATAGGATAAGGGGGATATCTATGGAATTTGTATTGACTTTGACTGTCATAGCCGTTATCGTTCTGGCGTTCTTCGTGATCAGTCTTCACTCAAAGAATAAACGTAACGAGGACGAGCTGAAAACAGTAAGAAATCAGCTTCGCGATCTCTACAACAAGTCGTTCTATATGTACGATATGATAAACTCGATGGAGGCGCCGCCACAAAAGGCTCAAAAGACTTCTGAAGGACCCGCTCCCGAGGTCATATCAAAAAAGCCTCTTGCTTACCGGCAGGAAACAAACAACGTTTCAACAGCTCAGCCCGCCGTTCATGCAGTCGAAGCTTCACCGAAGCCATCGCTTACGCTTGACAAAGAAAAGGCACAAGCGGCAGCCCCGGCTGCTCAGCCTGCAAATGTACAGACGGCAAGCGTTCAGCCTGTACAGCAGACAGTGGCAACCGATGAAAATGCTGCTTCCGCTGCCGCTCAAAGCAGCGCCGTGAGAGTAAATGTCCCGACTTCGCCTTCACAAACGAATATCCCGAAGCCTATCGCGCAGCCGGTTCGATATGGAGAGGATCTTTACCACAGCGAGAAGGCAAAGCTTTCGCAGCCGCAGAATAAGCGCCATATCGAAGAGTGGCTCGGAACGAGGCTTTTCAATATCGCCGCTTCTCTGCTCATATTTATAGGTCTTATACTCTTCTGTACGCTCAGCACGGAAGAGGTAACAAATACAATGAAGATGGCGGCAATGTTTACCGTCAGCGGAGGCTTTATCTGCGCCGGCGCGTTCCTTTCCCGCAAGGATAAATCCATCTTCCCGCTCGGAATGCTCGGCTGCGGCTTCGGCGCATTCTTCATTTCGATACTTCTGTCTCACATCTACTTCCACTCTCTCGGCGATATAGCGGCATTCGGGCTTATTCTTGTGTGGTCGGCGTTAGCGCTGTTTATGTCAAAGAGGCTCAATTCCGTTATCCTGAGCGTTACGGCGCACGTCGGCACGGCAGTTTCAATCTGCTTCGCCTTCACGCTCGGCTTTACTGCCGAAAGAGTGATACTGCTGACGATTTACCAGCTTGCGGCTATCGCCGTTATCATCATCGGCAACATATTCTGCTGCCGCAAAACGTATCGCTTCGGCCTTATCATGTCGCAGTGCCTTCTCCTTTATACTTCTATTGCTATGAGCAGGGCTTTCAGCGAAAAGTTCATCATGCCTGAGTCTATTTCCGCTGCGTTTGGAATCACCATTTTTGCCGTTCAGTTTATCGCTGTAAGCTTTGTTTCTTATCTCGTTTCGACTTCCGCCGCAGCACTTGAAAAAGAAGGCTCCATGATCCGCGAGAACGCAAAGGATATCGAGGAGAAAAAAGACTTTAACAGTGCCTTCGGCTTGAAGAGAAACGCCGAAAAGCTCTTTATGGCGGCTTCTTCGGTCCATGTAGTGAACAAATTGCTCTGGGCGTTCGGCACGCTCTTCTCTGCCGGCAGCATAACGCTCTTTGTCTCTCAAAACGTATACAATAAAGACGCGATACTTCCCACGACTATCGCTCTGTGTGCCGCAGCTATCCTGCACCTTGCGGTAACTCTCTTTTTGGAAGAGAAACTCAATTTCAGCGACCATCTGGCAACTCTTTCTATATGGTTCATCTCTACGATGATCGTAGTTTCTCTCTTTGTCGGAGCGTACAATACAGGTCTTCCGTTTGCGTTCATTTACGCTATGCTTCTCATCGGCATCTTCAAGCTGACAAAGAACAAGGGCGTAACGCCGATCACCGCAGCTGTCCTCTTCGCCGAGGCAGTTTATATGAACGTCTACGGCTATTTTGAGGCAGAAAACGTCTGGGTAAGCATACCGTATATGTTCGCAATAGGCGTCGTTCTCCTGCTTCTCTGGTTCGTGCAAGGCGGCGAAGAAAAACAGCGCTACTTCAAGTACATGAAGATCTCGGAGTATCTCTGGATAAGCGCCTCTATCATATCTATCAACGCAAGCGAATTCAGCGATATCTCTATCCCGCTTATAATCAGCGAATTCGCGTTGATGAATATTATCTGCTACTTCATCAGGTTCGGCGGAGAAAACGAGCCGGAGCTTAGATCGGTAGTAAAAGTCGAATCGCTTCTTACCGTATATGTCGGTATGCTCTCGCTCTCATTTGAAAACGCCGACGCGCTTGGCGATAACAACATCATCAAGGCAGTTCTCATAGTTATGGTCGGTCTTATCACCGCCGTTTACGTTTACGACTTTGCAAAATCTAAATCGACGCTGCTGAGAGTAGTTTCCGCGCTTACTGTCTCACTGTACGTCACATTCTTTGCGATCGGCTTCTGTCAGCACTTTAAGCCGCTTTTTATCTATGCAAACACACTCGGCTGCCGCCCGTTGCTCTTTATCTTCTCGTCAGTCCTCCTGCTTATCTATTTCTTAACGAAAGACCGCAAGCTCACGACATTTATCTGGGTAGGAATCGTATTCGATATTCTGTCCATGGGCTTTGCCGGATACCAGGCTCTTGTAAAATACGCAACCGACGGCGACGGCAACACGCTGCCTCTTCATATGATCGTAACCGGCATATCGCTTGCCCACGCCGCCGCAATACTCGGGTTCTCGTTCCTTATGAATTCGATGGAAGCCGGCAGCGAGGATCTTCCGCGCTTCAAAAAAGACATATCGAGGTATGTATCCTTCCTATGGATAAACCTTGCTTTCCCGACTATAACATACTGGGCGTTCTATAAAACGGCACTTACCGACTATAGATTTGATCTTGCAATGATCGTTCTCACCGCCGTCAATACTGCCGTATTCGCTCTTAAATATCAGGGCGATAAAGGGACTCCGTTCAATATGACGGTACGGGTCGTTTCGGCCTTAGCCTTCTACACGGCTCTCCCGACGCTCGCCGACGGCTCGTCCGAAACGAGCGGCTATGTAATCTGCGTAATACTTATGCTCTCGCTCGCGGCGCTGTTCTTCGTTAAAGCGCGTGAGATCATGTCGGGCAGTCATATGGTATGGGCGCAGGTATATATCGGCATCAATTCCACGATACTCGTCAACTGCTCGTGCAGCGGACTTTCAAGCAAATTTGACTTTGCCTACATATTCTCGATAGTTACGATGATAACTGCCCTTATCTGCATCATCGTGGGCTTCGTCGCAAAGGCAAAGGGACTAAGGATATACGGACTCGTAGTCGTCATGCTCTGCATAATCAAGCTCGTAACGATCGACATCAGCGGTGCAGACTCCGTTGCCAGAGTTCTCGCATTCATTGTCGGAGGCATTATCTGCTTCATTATAAGCGGTATCTACAATACGTTTGAAAAGCGTTTGAAAATAGTTGAGCAGCCTCAGCCCATTGCGGTAATGAACGGCTCAGGCGCTCCGGCACAAAGCTTTTCCCATACAAGCGCCCAGCCTATATATGATACAGCAACAGGGGAGATGTTCGGAAGTAACCCGCAGGCAGAAAACTCTTCGTCTCAAACACCTGCCCCCGAGATAACTCCCGAGCAGAAAACTGCCGAGCCTGTTATCGAATCAGCTACGGAAGCACCGACAAACGATTCACCCTCCGAGGTGAGCGATAAAACTGAGGATAAAACCGAAACATCAGACAACACCGAAAGCAAAGACAAAACAAAAGATCAGGAATAAATTACAAATAGGGGAGAGCCGGGACAAGCGGCTTTCTCCTTGTTTGTGCGCGGTCGTCTCCTTTGAAGGTACACGTACAGCATATTATGTCAAGCACCCCGCAGGAATATGCCCGTCCTTGTGACGGTCAGCGCTTGCCGACACACGTAGATGTAAAATATCGTCAGATAGAAAAGTAAGGCGTATTCGATACGCCGATCCGTGTGGAGACCGGCTAAGCCTTACAAAAAAGTAAAATCGGAACTGCCTGCGCCCGCTTGGGCGCCGCCCGCCCGGTTGAAAAAAATATAGTATGGTGTTATAATAGTGTTGTTGGAAAATTTCTTCCGAAAGGGTGTTTATAATGAGTAAAAAAGCTGATCTGAAAAAGGACGTAAAAAAAGATAAGATCCCTATCCCGGATTACACAAAGGGCGAAGAGATATTTAATATGGTAACGCATATCGTCGGAGGAGCTATGGGTATCGCCGTGGCTGTGCTGTGCATCGTTTTTGCGGCGAAAAAGGGTAATCCCTACAGCGTTGTGAGCGCCGCCATCTTCGGCTCGATGATGATCGTGCTTTACAGTATGTCGAGCATTTACCACGGATTAAGCCCTAAGCTGAGAGCAAAGCGCGTTTTCCGTGTTCTGGATCACTGTACGATATTTTTGCTTATCGCCGGAACATATACGCCTATCGCTCTCTGCACGCTCAGAGAGTATAATACGGCACTCGGATGGGTATATTTCGGGATCGTGTGGGGTCTTGCATCTCTCGGCGTTACGCTTACCGCAATAAACCTTGAAAAATTCAAGGTCCTCGGAATGATTTTTTACATTGCGCTGGGCTGGTGTATCCTGCCCGTTTTGCCGAAGCTTCTGACGATAATGGGAAAAGGCGGCGTTATATTCCTCTTTCTCGGCGGAGTAAGCTACACCGTCGGCGCAGTGCTTTACGGCGTGGGGAAGAAGAAGCGCTATATGCACTCCGTTTTTCACATCTTTATCGTGGTCGGAAGTCTGCTGCACTTCTTCTGCATTCTGTTCTATGTGCTGTGATTGAGAGGTGTGAAGATGTACGATCAATTAAAGGCATATTGCGTCGCGCGCCGCACTCCGCGCACCGTGTTATCTATTATTATCGCCGTCGTCGTATCCGCCTTCATGTACCCAACGGTCGGCTTGATGATGACGTCATTTGGCTTAAAGCATATCGACTTGGGCGTGATAGTCCTGGCAGTGTTCGGCGTATGGCTCTATCACGCGATACTCGCGAAGCCCGAGAAGCGTTTTGAAAAGAAGATCGCCTACTGCCAAAGGCACGGGCTGCTCGACTCCGTTTACGCCGATTTTCAAACGGGAATTTCGATCTTCGACAACACCATGATCGTCGGAAACAACTGCATAATCTCGCGCGATCTCGGGCGAATCACCTTCTTTAACGAAATTCAGGCGATACGTCAGAAGCTCGTCACAAAGGGCGACGAGGAATCGGAGGAGACATTTCTGTATTTTCAAGCTATGGTTCGCAGCCGCTGGGTAACATTATCGCACAACGGCGGCGGGATCACCGGATATGAAAAGCTTGGAAATTATCTGATATCAAAGAATCCCATGATAGTCGTAAAAAAATAATTCTCAAACACAAAAGCATCGGACAAATCACTGCCCGATGCTTTTTATTATAAATATTTAACCGATTTATTCGTCCGTGTTTTCCACATCGTTTTGATCTTCTGTGGAGATCTCGCCGCTTTCCTCCGTATCGGCTGTGTCGGCGTTTTCGGGAATATCCTCGCCCTCGTCCTTATCCTCGTTCGGAGAACGCGCGATAGTCACGACCTTAGCGCCCTCAGCAAGCTTCATTACGGTAACTCCCTTGCTCGGTCTTGCGCAAACTCTGATAGTCGAGGCTGCTATCCTAATGATCGTGCCGTTGTCGGCGATGAGAATGATATCATCGTCGGTGTCGACTACCTTGATTGCCGCAACATAACCGTATTTATCGACGTGGTAGTTAAGAAGACCCTTACCGCCCCTGTTTTGGATACGATAGTCGCTTATCGGGCTTAGTCTGCCGTAGCCTGTCTCGGATACGGTGAGAACGTAGCCGCTCTCTCTTAGCCTTGCCATACCGACAACGCAGTCGCCCTCTGAAAGCTTCATTACATGAACGCCGCGGGCGTTTCTGCTCATGGCTCTGATGTCGTTTTCATTGAAGCGTATAGCATAGCCGTACCTTGTAGCGACAATAAGCTCGTTGCTGCCGTTTGTAAGACGTACCCACGAAAGCTCGTCGCCCTCGTCGAGGTCGAGCGCGATAAGACCGCTCTTCCTGATCGAACGGAACTGGCTGAGCTCAACGCGCTTAATGAAGCCTTTGTTCGTGACGAATACGATGTACTTGCCCTCTTCCGGCTCGTCTTGAGGAACCTTTATCATCGCGCTGACGCGCTCACCCTCGTCAAGCTGGATAACGGAGTTGATCTTTTCGCCCTTTGCCGTTCTGCTTGCTTCGTGGATCTCGTAGCACTTGATCCTGTATGCCTTGCCGTGGTTTGTGAAGAACATAACGTAATCGTGGCTGTTGATGACGAACATATCGACCGCGCCGTCGTCCTCACTCTTTGCGACGCCGGCGATACCTCTGCCGCCTCTACGCTGGAGCTTGTATGTATCGGCGTTAAGGCGCTTGATGTAACCCTGGTCCGTAAGCGTGAGCACGCACTCCTCGCGGGGGATAAGGTCTTCGATATCGACCTCGCCGCTGACGCTCATAATCTCCGTTCTGCGCTCGTCGCCGTACTTATTGCGGATCTCGGTCACCTCGTCTTTTACGATGCCGAGCTTTCTCTCCTCGCTTGCAAGAATGTCATTAAGGTCGGCGATCTTTGCGTTGAGAGCTGCGATCTCGTCCTCGATCTTAGTCTGCTCGAGGTTTGTAAGCTGTGCAAGCCTCATGTTGACGATAGCCTGAGCCTGAACGTCGTCAAGCCCAAAGCGCTCGATAAGAGATGCCTTTGCGGAGGCGGGGTCCTTACTCGAGCGGATTATCCTTACGACCTCGTCGATGTTGTCGATGGCGATCTTCAAGCCCTCTAAGATATGGAGCCTATCCTGCGCCTTTTTAAGTTCAAACAGAGAGCGCCTTGTAATGATCTCGACCTGGAAGTTGATGTACTGCTTCAGAATATCTTTAAGCTTCAGCACCTTCGGCTCGCCGTTTACGATAGCAAGCATGATCGCGCCGAACGTTACCTGCATCTGCGTATATGTAAAAAGCTGATTGAGAATGACCTGAGCGTTGAATTCACGCTTTACGTCGATCTCAATATGCATTCCGTTTCTGTCTGAATGGTCTTCGATATTTGAGATTCCCTCGATCTTCTTGTCGCGGACATACTCTGCGATCGTCTCGATAAGCTTCGCCTTGTTCACCTGATATGGCAGTTCGCTTACGATGATCTTCGCTCTGCCGCTCTTCTCCTCGACGATCTCGGTTCTAGCTCTGACGGTTATCTTTCCTCTGCCCGTGGCGTAGGTGGCTCTTATGCCGCTTCTGCCCATGATAAGACCGCCTGTGGGGAAGTCGGGCCCCTTTATGAACTCCATGATCTCGTTAAGGCCGGAGTTCGGATTCTCGTCGTTCAGAATATCTGGGTTATCTATAAGGTAGCAAATAGCGTCGATCGTCTCGCTAAGATTGTGCGGCGGGATATTCGTCGCCATACCTACGGCGATACCTGTACTGCCGTTTACGAGCAGATTCGGAAACCTTGTCGGAAGGACGGACGGCTCCTTTCTTGTGTCGTCGTAGTTCGAGGTGAAATCTACCGTATCTTTGTCGATATCGCGGAGCATCTCAACGGATATCTTGCTCATTCTAGACTCGGTGTAACGGTAAGCAGCAGGCGGGTCGCCGTCGACGCTACCAAAGTTGCCGTGACCGTCGACAAGCGGATATCTCATGCTGAAATCCTGCGCAAGTCTTACGAGAGCGTCGTAAACGGATGCATCACCGTGGGGGTGGTACTTACCGAGCACGTCGCCGACGGTGGTAGCGCACTTCTTGTAGGGCGCAGTAGGAAGGATATTATTCTCGTATTTTGCGTACAGTATCCTTCTGTGAACCGGCTTCAAACCGTCTCTTACGTCGGGCAGCGCGCGGCTCACAATAACGGACATGGAGTAGTCAAGGAACGACTTCCGCATTTCCTTGTCCAAGTCTACATCTATGATTCGGGATTCGGGAATACCCGGGTTAAATTCGTTATCCATGTTATCCTCAACTTCTTAACGGGTGTGTATGGTTTACAATCAAACGTCAAGGTTCTGAACGTACCTTGCGTTCTCCTCAATAAAGAGCCTTCTCGGCTCGACCTTTTCGCCCATGAGAATGGAGAAGGTCTCGTCGGCGATCATAGCGTCTTCAACGTTTACTCTGAGCATTATCCTGCGCTCCGGGTCCATAGTCGTTTCCCAAAGCTGCTCGGGATCCATCTCACCAAGACCTTTGTAGCGCTGGATATCTGTCTTGCAGTTGAGCTGCTTTATGATCTTGTCTCTCTGCTCGTCGGAATATGCGTAATAATGCTCCTTCTTGCCCTTTGTAATGCGGTAGAGCGGCGGCTGTGCGATATACACATGCCCCTGCTCAACGAGCGGCTGCATATAGCGGTAGAAGAAGGTCAGCAGCAGCGTTCTGATATGAGAGCCGTCGACGTCGGCATCCGCCATGATGATGACTTTACCATAGCGCAGCTTGCTGATATCGAACTCCTTGCCGACGCCACAGCCGAGCGCCGTAATAACGGGCGTAAGCTTGTCGTTGCCAATGATCTTATCCTCTCTTACCTTCTCTACGTTGAGCATCTTGCCCCACAGCGGAAGGATAGCCTGATACTTTCTGTCTCTGCCGTTCTTTGCGGAGCCTCCTGCGGAGTCACCCTCTACGATGTAGACCTCTGTCTCCTCGGGATTTCTCGACTGGCAGTCGGCGAGCTTTCCGGGAAGCGAAGCATTTTCAAGCGGCGACTTTCTTCTTACAAGCTCTCTTGCGTGCCTTGCCTTTTCACGTGCAAGCGCCGCCTGGCAAGCCTTATCAAGGATCGCCTTCGTAACGTCTACATGGGCGTCGAAATACTCTCTCAGCTTCTCGTTGATGAGGTTATAGACCATCGTCCTGACCTCGGTGTTGCCGAGCTTCGCCTTCGTCTGACCCTCAAACTGAGCCTCCGAAAGCTTAACGGAGATAACGGCGGTCATGCCCTCTCTGAAATCCTCGCCGAGAAGATTCTTGTCGCTGTCCTTAAGAAACTTGAGCTTTCTTGCATACTCGTTCATCACCGTCGTGATAGCGCGCTTGAAGCCCTCTTCGTGAGTACCGCCGTCGGTGGTATGGATATTATTTGCAAACGAGAGTATAAGCTCGTTGTACTTATCGTTATACTGGAAAGCGATCTCAGCGGCAGCCGTTCCCTGGTCGTTTTCCGTCTGGAAGTATATTACATCGGGGTGGATAACGTCGAGCGAACGCTTCTTGTGGATATACTCAACGAAGCTCGATATACCGCCCTCATAGAGAAAGTTCTTCTTATGGATATTTTCGGCGTCGCGTTCGTCGCGAAGCTCGATATGGATGCCTGCATTGAGGAATGCCTGCTCTCGAAGCCTCGTTTCAAGCACGGTGAAGTCGTAGACATCCGTCTCCTTAAATATCTCGGGGTCTGCTTTGAACGTGACTTCTGTGCCTCTTTCATTCGACTCGCCGATAACCTCAAGCTCCGACATGATATTGCCGCGCTCGTAGCGCTGGCGATATATCTTCTCGCCGTCGCATACCTTGACCTCCAGCCACTCGGAAAGTGCGTTTACGACAGACGCACCTACGCCGTGAAGACCGCCGGACACCTTATATCCGCCGCCGCCGAACTTACCGCCTGCGTGCAGCACAGTAAATACGACCGTTACCGCCGGCATACCCATTTTTTGGTTGATGCCGACAGGGATACCACGTCCGTTGTCTGTGACCTTGATAATATTTCCTGGCAGGATCACGACATTGATCTTATCGCAATAGCCTGCGAGCGCCTCGTCGATAGAGTTGTCCACTATCTCATAAACGAGGTGATGAAGTCCTCTTGGACCCGTTGAGCCGATATACATGCCCGGTCGTTTTCTGACAGCCTCCAAGCCCTCAAGCACTTGTATCTGTTCGGCTGTATACTCCTGCTCGATCCTTGTGTTTTCCGAACTCTCCATTTTTTCTCCTTTTTCAGTACGCACGCAAAGCCTGTTTTGATTTTTAGCTTTATTGACCTGCGTCATTTTTTTATTACGCACATAAAGCCTTTTAAATCTAAAGCATTATTAAGCCTGCGTCATGGTTTATGGTGATCTATAGCTTTTCAGTACGCATTAAATTACTCTAAGCTTTTGGCTTGCGCCATGGTTTACTGTGATTTATAGCTTTTATATTGCTTTTCCAATAAGTTCTTTCGGTGCTTACGCAATGCCTTTTGACGATCTCCGTTCTTATAAGAAAAACGCGAAGCATCTCCGAAATTATTCAGTCTTCAGTATTAATCAAACGTCGTTCCTTTGAGAGGGTTCTCGTCGAACTCGACTTCGTTGTACTTTGTCTTCTTATGCCTGCGGCGGTTTTTCTTTCGCTTCGGCTCAGGGTCGCGCTGACCCTCTATCTCAAAAAGCCTTACGTTAAGCGGTGTGAGCGCGAGATAAATTATTATAACGCCCACCGTCAATATAATATTTGGCAAAAGCGTTTTATTATTCTCGCTGAAAAGCATAAGCGTATTCAGCGTTATCAGCAGTGCTGCAAATACGACAGCTAGCTTTACACAGCGTGCTCTGTATTTTACCTGTGAAAGCTTTCCGCACTTTCTGCATTTCATCGTCTTACCGCTCATTAAAGATGCACTCGCCTTATATCCGAGTTTCTTTCCGCAGTAGGGGCATTCGGGCAGCTTGAACATTTCAGATTTTTACCTTTCGTTTGACCGTATCAGTGATTTTCGCCGAAGTATTCGTCAGCCTGACGCTTTATTTTTTTCTTCTTCTGCGAAACCTTAGAGCGGACGTTATCAGTCTCTTTCAAGCTTATACCCTTTGACTTGCGTTTTCCGCCCTCGTTGTTGATTTGATCCTGGCTGAGTCTTGCCTGCTTCATCTGCTCACGTCTGATTTGTTCTGCCTTATCGGCGTTGCTCTGGCGGCGCTGCTGCTCTGCCTTATTCCTTTCAGACTGAGCCTTTTTGCGCTCTATCTCGCTGAGCTTCTTTTCATTCTCTTCGCGGCGCTTCTCAGCGTCGGCTCTCTCTGCGATAATTTTCGCTTTATCCTGTGAGGTAAGCTTCTTCTGCGGCTCGCTTTCCATCTCAGCCTTTACTTTGTCGAAGATCTCCTTCTCGGCGGCTGCGTAGCTGTCCTGCTTGACCGGCTCAAAAACCTTTGTGTAGCTCTTTTTATCGGAGCTTTCGCTCGTCGCACCGCTTCTGCTCTTTCTTTCGGAACGCTCAGCTTTTACCGCGCTTTGAGGTGCGGTTTTTTTTTCCTTATCTCTAGCCCTGCGCCTTGCTTCCTTATCGGCAAGTCTGCGCTCGCGTTCTTCCTGTTCAAACAGTTCCTGACGCTCGCTCTCTGTTGCCTCGATTATTCTTTTTTTAATTCTTCCGAAGAAGCCAAGCTCCTCGCTGCTCTTTTGAGTATTTTCTTTCTTTTCGGCATTACGCTGAGCTTCCTCACGTGCGCGGCGAAGTCTCTCTTCTGTCTGAGCCTTTCTTTTTTTCTCATTTTCTTCGGCTTCAGCGGCAGCAGCCTTTGCGGCGTTCGGGAATTTTTTCTCGTAGCGTGAAAGAGGCTGTTCCTCCTCCGGCTCGTCTATAACATCTTTGAGGTCTTCTTCCTCTTCGTCCTCGTTCTCTTCTTCCTCTTCTTTTTCGTCGCTGTTGCTCTCTATGTCTTCTTTGCTGTCTTCTTCGGGATCCACGTCGAACTCATCATCCTCTTCTTCATCGGATGCTTCGTCGGCTCCCTCTTTGTAGCTGGAAGTCTGATACTCCGAAAGATCCAGCTCCTCCTGGAACGACTTTTCCTCGTCCTTTTCGCTGTCAGAGTAATCTACGACAAAAGCTTCTTCTTCCACGGAGTCTTCAGCCTGATCTTCTTGTTCTTCCTCTGTATCTTCTTCGTTCTCTTCATCAAACAGATCGTCGATATCCTCTTCGTCCTCATCGAGAGTATCGTCTTCTGCTTGAAATTCTTCCTCGCTGTCTTCGTCGTCGGGCTCGTCTGAATCGAATAATTCCTCCTTATCCTCCTCGCCGTCGTTTTCCACATCTTCCTCAACGAGTGTGAATGAAGGCTCGATCTCTTTTACGATTTCCTCTTTGATTTCCGCTTCAATCTCCGAATTCTCTTCCTTTTCGAGAGTAATCAAGCTTACTTCTTCGGTCTGCTCTTCAACGTCCTGCTCTGTCTCTTCGGAAGTTTCTTCCTCTTCGGGCTCCTCGGATTCCTCTTCATTTTCGGAAGGCTCGCCGAAGCTCATCATCTTGTCTATCTCTTCTTCGATCTGCTGCTCTGCAAGTCGAAGGTCGCCGATATCTTCGTCCTCATCTTCGCTCTTTTCAAGCTCCGGCTCTTTTTCTGCTGTTTCCGGCTCTTCATCCTCTGCTGCTTCCGGCTCTGCCTCAGCGGGTGCAGTTACTTCTTCTTCAGGCTTAGCTTTTTCTTCATCAAAAAAGCTTACGTGGATAACGCTGCTCTCGGGATAATACTCAAAAAGCTTGCTTTCCGCCTTTTCCGGCTCGTCAATCTCATCTTTCTTCTCCTCTTCAAAAACAGGTTCGGGGCCTTTTTCCGGCTCAAGCTCAGGCTTCACGCCGAACTCCTGTTCTTCCTCCTCGCTCGGAGCGGAATCAAAGATATTCATGATCTCCTCGTCTTCCTTTTCGTCCTCCGTCGGTTCGGACTGCGCTGGTATCTCCTGCGTAAATATATCTACGTGAAGTTCTTCAAGCGTAACCGGGAAATAAACGAAATCCACCTCTGTGGTCTTTGTCATTTTATGGTAAACAGGCTCACGCACTTTAGCGGTTTTTACCTGCGGCTTATCCTCTTTTTCTTCGTGAGAGCTGCTGAAAATATCCTCGGCACTGCCGCTCTGCCTGTAGCTTTCGGTAAAGCCAAACTGATAGCTTACAGGCTCGTTTTCTTCCTCTTCTTTTGCGTCGATCTCGTCAAACTCTTCGTTTTTTGTCTCCGCTTCTTCTTCCTTGTCGGAGTAATCTCCCATAACACTCCATGAACGGTCTCTGTAATCGCTTTGAGTATCGCTTTCGTCTTCTTCATAAGAAGCAGGATCCTTCTTCGGCTCCTCATCGTCATCGTCTACGATAACATATGTCTTTATAAAGCTGTTGAATCTATCCTTGAATGAACCGCTTTTCTTTCCCATATTATTCAGCTCCTCTTGGCTGCTTTTCTTTTCTTCTCTCTTAACTTTTTCAGGCTCCGCTTTCTTCTTTTGTCGGGAGCTTTTGGGGCTTTTTTTCTTTTTTCCTGCTACCGGCGTTCGCGCTCGCTCTCCCTTTATGGGGTCCAGATAAAAATACAGCGGCGTTAAAAAGAAGAACACCGCGAACGGTATGAGCACTATCGCGCAGGCAAGGGCAAGATTCTTTATTATGTTCATCTTAAACAGAAGCGCTGCGGTGCCGACGGCTATCACAAGAATGATCGCCGTCGTGATATAGATCTTTCTGCTGTAGGAAATATTGGAATTCTTGTTGCAGTGGGGGCAGGTATGCTCGCCGCTGCTTATCTCGGACAAAGCCCCGAAATACGAGACCTCGCCTCCGCAATAAGGACACCTTCTAATGTTCTTGCCCATAACATTTTCCCTTTCGGATATCAATAATTTGAAGCGCAGCGTTTGAGAAGTGTCTGAGAAGACAGCTGGCTGATATAAATCTTTATCCCGCCATCTTCATACGCCGCAACAAACGACCTCGGCAGCTCATAAGAAACGGTAACCACCCGCCCCTCACGCTCTGCCAGTGCAAGGTAATTTCTCGTATTTTTTGATATGGTCGAGGTATCAAGATCAAATATCCCGATTATCGAGGTCTTTAGTATCACGACGTCCGATCCAAGATGAAGATACATAGCATAACCTCTCCCGATAAAATACACTTGAAAGCTCCTGTTTTTCGCCAGAATGCCCTGTAACGGTTTTTCGAGCATAAACTGCAGAAACTCCATTTTATATTATAACATATTTAAAGGGCTTTGTGGGCGATTCTACGAAATTTTTTTTGAAAATTTTTATATTTTTTCGAGTGAAAAACGGTTTAAAAAGATCGGATAAATATCTCTTGATAAAATAAACAAAAAGTACGCGATAAATTATGCATTAGTGACTACTATCAAGCTTCTATCCTGCCGCCGTTTATCTTAAAAAGCTTACCGTCTTTAAGCCTTTCAACAGACGCCGCCTCACAGCACGTAATAAATACCTGACGGTCGCCGATCTCGTTCAAAAGAAACTCCTGCCGCGTTGAATCAAGCTCACTCAAAACGTCGTCAAGAAGAACGAGAGGCTCCTCCGAAACAGAAAGCTTTATAAGCTCCTCCTCGGCTATCTTCATCGAGAGCACGCAGCTTCTCTGCTGCCCCTGCGACCCAAAGGTACGCACGCTCCCGCCGTTTATCGTTATATCTATATCGTCCCTGTGAGGACCTATCGTCGTAAATCCCGCTGAAAGATCCTCCCGTCTGTTTTTCTGCATATAGTTGAGCATATAGTCGCGGGCACTGTCCGCCGACGCCCTGTATTCCTTTGGAATAGTGCTCGAGTATGATATCTCCAGCGCTTCACGCCCGTGAGATATCCCGTCGTGGTAACGGCTTGCACATTCGCAAAGCCGCTCTACATATTTCATGCGTATCCTGACGATCCCCGCTCCAAGAGATGCAAGGCGAATATCCCACGCGTCAAGCGTATCGGCAAGCTCCGGATGAGCCGGGATATCCTTTAGCAGCGTGTTCCGCTGGGCAAGCGTTCGTTTGTACTCCGACAAAGCCTCCTTAAAGCTCGGCTTTATCTGGCAGACCGCGCCGTCGATAAAGCTTCGGCGCTCGGACGGACCGCTCTTCACAAGAGACAAATGCTCCGGAGAAAATACGACCGCGCAAAGCCTTCCGAGAAGCGCCGAGGTACTCGGCTGATTAACACCGTTTAAAAGTATCTCTTTTTTACCTTTTGCGTAAACGATCTCAGCCGACTGCTCTCTTCCTTCGGAGAAAAAATCGGCGTGAAGCTTAGCGTGATCGCTTCCGAAGCCAATAAGCTCGCTATCTTTAGCGCCGCGAAAGCTCCTGTTACCGCTTAAAAGCCAGATCGCTTCAACAAGGTTCGTTTTCCCCTGCGCATTCGTTCCGTAGATAACGTTCACGCCGGGGCAGGGGCGTATCTCGCTGTTTTCAAGGTTGCGAAAGCCCTCAAAGCGAAGCGAAGTCACCCTCATTTTGCGCACACCTCAAGCACTATGCCGTTGCACTCGGCTTTGTCGCCCGGGCGCATTTTCTTGCCTCTCATAGTGCAGACCTCTCCGTTTACGAGAACTCCGCCGTTCTGAACGAGAAGCTTTGCCTGCCCGCCCGTGCCGAAGCCCGCTATTTTCAAAAGGCTGTCGAGCTTGATAAACTCTGTATCAATATATATTTTTTCGGTCTTCAAATTTATTCCACTCCTTATCAGATCCTCATCGGAACGACCAGGATCAGGAAGCTGTCGCCGTTTACCGGTAGGATCTTGAGAGGTCTGTTAGGACCGTTGAACTCAAAGATAAGCTCGTCGGCGTCTACGTTTTTTACTGCGTCAAGCATATAGCGGTTATTAAAACCGATCTCGATCTCCTCGCCGTCAAAATCAAGGTTGATGTAGTCGCTCGCCTTACCAACTGCCGTCGTACAGAATATCTTGATTCCCTCGTCGGCAACGATAAGGTGAACGGGCTGCTGCATCTTGTCGCTTGTAAGAAGAGACATTCTCTCGACCGACGAGATGATCTTTCTAGTCTCGACCGTCAGAGTCGTTGCGCTGCCCTTCGGGATAGTATCCTTATAGCTTACGTATTTGCCCTCGATGAGTCTCGAAACGACGGAGTAACCCTCGATCTTAAAGACTGCGTGCTTCTTTCCGACGACTACGGTAACGGGGCTTTCGTCGTCACAGGTGATCTTTAGCAGCTCGCCGAGAGTCTTCTTTGGGAGTATGAATTCAAATTTTTTATCGGTGTCGATCTTTTCACGCCTTACCGACATTCTGAAGCCGTCTATAGACACGAGGTTGAGGTAACCGCCGTCAACGTCGAAGAGCGAGCCCATCAGAGCAGGCTTTGCGGGATTGTCACTGATAGCGTAGAACGTATCACGGATCATAGTCTTAAGTACTCCCGCCTCAATAGAGAACGTCTGAAGCGTATCGAAGCTCGGCAGCTCCGGATATTCATAAGATGAGATACCGATGATCTGATAGTCGGCTACGCCGGAATTCACATATGCAAGCAGCTTATCGTCCGTTTCGAGCGTGATGATCTCATCGGGCATACGCTTTACTATTTCTGAGAAAAGACGTGCACTGAGAACGATGTCGCCCTCTTCAACGACTGTTGCCGCGATCTCCGTTGTAATGCCGATATCAAGGTCATAACCGCAAAGAACTGCGGTAGAGCCGTGAGCTTTGATAAGTATACCCTCAAGAGAGGGATTGGAGCTTTTTGTCGATACGGCTCTCTGAACTGTCGTTACCGCAGAGACCAGCTCCGTCTGATTGAATACAGCCTTCATGCTTTTGTTTCCTTTCATTTTTCTGTCAGAGCAATGATCTTGTTCGCATTTTTCGACCGAACGGGAGAAAAAGCGAAAATTTTCTATATGGGAGCGAAGCTCCTTAAATAATAGATAATAATATATAGTATATTTAGTAGTAGTAGTAGGGGGCAAGGAAAAGTGGAAATCACCAATGATCCCGCGCCATCAGCGGGAAAATCGTTCGTAACGTATTTTCACTTGTTTGAACATTCTTAACAGGTGAAAATGGAACTATGTGGAATATGAGGAAAAGTCTATGTGGAATGTTATGGAAATGTTGATAACTCGATGCTTGTTCTTGCAACTTGAGTCGAACACTTTATGAATAAATTATGAACAAAAGGGCGTTTATTTTTCATAAATAATGAAAGAAACTTCTTTCATTATTACTCCCTGTAATCTTTGTTACATATCCTGTATATTCTTTATAATGTCTTCGACTGTCTCTTTAAGACGAATATCCTTTTCGAGCTTCTTTTCCATTTCCTGATTTGTGTAGACGATGGTCGAGTAGTGTCTGCCGCCGAACTCCTCGCCGATAGCGGTCATTGAAAGACCTGTTACCTGGCGAACTATGTAAATAGCAACGTGTCTGGCATTGCTGAGGTTAGCGCGCCTGTTCTTGACAGAGCGGATATCCTCGGGGCTTACGCCGTAAGTTCTTGCGACCTCTTCGATTATCTTCTCTACTGTTACAGGGACGGGGACGTCGTTCGTCTGAACGTCGGAGATTACCTCCTGAGCAATCGCAATAGACGGCTTTTCTCCGTTGAGGTAGCTTTTCGCTTTTATCTTTTTTACGACGCCTTCGAGCTGGCGGACATTAGTCTTGAGCTTGTTTGCTATGTACTCACAGATGTCGTCGGGAATCTCAAAGTCGAGAGATTCCGCCTTGCTTTTGAGAATCGCTATCCTCGTTTCGATATCCGGCGGCTGAATGTCTGCGATAAGACCCCACTCAAAGCGGGTGCGAAGGCGCTCTTCGAGCGTCTTTATTTCCTTCGGCGGGCGGTCTGAGGTGAGGACTATCTGCTTCTTTGCTTCATAAAGAGCATTGAAGGTGTGGAAGAATTCCTCCTGAGTCGACTCCTTGCCTCCGATAAACTGAACGTCGTCGACGAGAAGAACGTCGGCGTTTCTATATTTCTGTCGGAACTCCGCTTGATTTACGTGACGCAGAGAATCTACGATCTCGTTTGTGAAGTCGTCACCTTTAACGTATGCGATCTTCATGTCGGGATCGTTGCTCAGAACCTCGTTGCGGATAGCGTGAAGAAGGTGAGTTTTTCCGAGACCTGAGTTACCGTAGATGAAAAGCGGGTTGTATGCGCCGCCGGGATTCTGTGCAACCGCGAGAGACGCTGCGTGAGCAAATTTATTTGAAGAGCCTACGATGTAGTTATCGAAGGTTAGCGGCGCATCGTCGTCGTCCGAGCGTTCGTTTTCATCTGCCTTTGATTCGGGAAGCTCGACCTCCTCGGGGATGACGAGCTTTATGTCAAAGGTCTGACCGAATATCTCGGCGAAAGCGTCTCTTATTAATGAAAGGTAACAGCGTGTTACCGTTTCGCGGTGGAATGCATTCGGCACGAGCAGCTTGATCTGATAAATGCCGAAATCGATATCCTGCGGCTCAATACGGCTGATCCACGTCTGAAAAGCCACCTTTGTGATCCTTTGCTTGCAGTAGTCGCAAACAAGCGGCCATGTTTCATTAAATGAATCCATAGTCAAAATAACCCCCTGTACATTACATATGAAACGGAGACAAGCGCTTTTGCGCCCGAGTCCGCCGGAAGGCGGTTTGGATTTCCGAGCGTGACTTTGATACTGATATCATGTCTTTCTGAGATCCGTATAAATAGCCTTTACTGCCGGACACACCTATCCATAATGAAATTCAACAATTAGAATTATTATAGCATAACGCGGAGCTTATTTCAACAATAACTTGGAATTAAAATGTGGAAAAGTGTCAAAAAAATGTCAAAATAATCAAAATCAGAAAAAAATAGATAAATTTGAATTGAAGGTAACATTTTTGTTCATTTTCACGAAATTGAGTATTTCCGTTTATTTATATTGACTTTTTTCTGATTTTTGTTTAAATTAATTCTATAATACCTTTTGCTATGCCTTGAAGCAAGGGGGCAAAAAATCGCTTGATCTGCGGATTTTTGGAGGTCTTGGGAAAAAACTTGAAGCAAAACAGCGTTTTTTCTATTGACATAACGCCTGTATTTAAGGTATAATGTTAAATTGCAAGGTTGTATACCCGAAAGGAGGGGTTAGTATGCTGAGAACATATCAGCCGAAGAAGCTTCACAGAAAAAAGGAGCATGGTTTCAGAAAGAGAATGGCTGACCGCAACGGTCGTAAGGTGTTGGCTCGCCGCAGAGCTAAGGGCAGAAAGAGACTTACATACTGATGCTCTTGAATTCACCTGACAGTTACGCAGGGTATATCTTCGCATGAGGATATACCTGTTTGGACTGTCTTTTAAGCGCCGGGTGTTCCGGTGACAGTGGGGTTATTATGGCTGTTCTGGATACAATTAAAGAAAACAATACGTTCAGACGGCTGTACAGAAGCAAAAAGTGCTACGTATACCCGCAGATAGTAGTATACGCGGCGAAGAATCGTCTGGGAGAGTTTCGCTACGGCATAACGACTAGTAAAAAGATCGGCAACGCCGTTTCGAGAAGCAGATGCAGGCGAGTCATAAGAGCGGCTCTTTTTGAGTACGCGGACGAGCTGTCTCAGTGCAAAAAGGGTTACGATGTGGTGATAGTTGCGAGAAAGAAAACGGCTTTTCTGAAGTCGACGCAGCTTGTGGAGCCTATCGGCGACAGTCTGAGACAGGCGGGGATAATCGACAAAAAGAATGTATGAGTGATGAGATATGAAGAAGCTCGTAATATGGCTCATCAGGTTTTATCAGAAATACATATCGGCGAACACGGCGCCCTGCTGCCGCTTTTCACCGACCTGCTCTCATTACGGCATTGAAGCTGTAGAGCGCTTCGGGGTGATAAAGGGCGGAGCGATGACGCTTTGGCGCATTTTAAGGTGTAATCCGTGGAATCCGGGAGGTTACGATCCCGTCCCCGAAAAAAAATCAAATGATCTAAGAAAATACAAGTTTATTGAATATAAAGCAGTAAAGAACAAGAGAAGAAATTAAAAGACCTGCGCCAGATCGATATTTTTGTGTTTGAACTAAATTATTAATGCGGTATATTATTTTGTGTTTAATGGTGCGGTCGAAAGGGCAAGTAGATGAACGCTTTATTTGAATCTTTAGGCTATGTCTTCGGATATTTGCTTTGGTTTGCTTACGGTCTCGTTAAGAACTTCGCTATAGCGATCCTTATCTTTACGGTGATCCTGAGGGCGCTGCAGTTCCCCCTTCAGATCAAAAGTCAGAAGTCAATGGCAGGAACGATGCGTCTCCAGAAAAAGCAGCAGGAGATACAGGAGAAATACGGAAAGGACCGAGATAAGGTTAACGAGGAGCTTTCAAAGCTCTATGAAAAGGAGAACATAAGCCCGACCAGCGGCTGCATGACCTCCTTTATACCGATGTTTCTTCTTTTCGGAGTATATTACGCCATCAGAAATCCGCTTACAAACACGCTCCATATCGCAAAGGACAGCGTAGAAGCAGCGCTCGGCTTTGCAAAGGGGCTTCCCGTAGTCGGCAGCAGCATCGAAGGCTACTACGGGCAGATCAGCTTTATGAGCCTTTACCCGGACGTTAAGAACAACGCCGAGTTTCTCGCTCATACTGGTTTTTCCGACGCCGACATTTCCAAGCTCGATCAGTTTGCGGAAGGCTTTAAGATGTTCGGGCTGAATCTGCTCGATATGCCTAACTCTCACGGCTTGTGGTCGGTGTTCATCCTGTTCCCGATCCTCTGCTTTGCGACGAGCTTCGCTACAACGTTCGTTTCCATGAAGATGAACGGTCAGAGCCTTAGCCTTAAAGGGCAGCAGGGCTGCATGAACTCGATGTTCCTGCTCATGCCGCTTATGTCGGCGTGGATCTCTTATACGGTACCGTCTGCTATCGGCCTTTACTGGATCTATTCGAGCATTATCGGATTTATAACAACGATCATAATCCATAAATTTTATAATGCGCAGGCGCTCACCGCTCAGGACGAAGCAAGGCGCATCGCATATCTTGAAGAGACTGAGCTTACCGTCAAGAAGGCGGCAAGAGTTTACAGCGCTCCCGCTCAGCCTACGCTTTCAAAGAAGCCGCAGGGCTCGGGTAAGTCCGGCGGAAAGAAAAAGAAGAAAAAATAATTGCCGCTTCTCTGCGGTATTTGAAGAATTGAGGTGTCAAATGTGATAAAAGAAGCTTTTGGCAAGGGTGACACAATAGAAGAGGCTTTGGAGCTTGCTTGCAGTGAGCTTGGCGTAGAGCCGGAAAAAGCGGAGTACGAGGTCGTTAAGGAGCCTAAGGAGAAGAAGTTCGGCATCTTCGGCGGCAGCCCGGCAGAGGTTCGTGCTTACATTACGGTAACGCCTGCATCGGCAGCCGATGAATATGTAAAGAATATCCTAAAGTGCATGGGTCTCGACAACATCGAGACTGAGGTCAAGGAAGGCGAAAACACGGCCGAAATCAACCTTATGGGCGACGACGTTGGCTTTGTTATAGGCAGACGCGGCGAGACGCTCGACGCACTTCAGTACCTCGCAGGTCTCGTTGCAAACCATGTTGACAATCAGTATTACAGGATCACTATCAACACTGGCAACTACAGAGAAAAGAGAGAGGAAACGCTCGAAAGGCTCGGAAAGAAGCTCGCTCTCAAGGCTATCAAGACCGGCAAGAACGTAAACCTTGAGCCTATGAACCCGTATGAGAGAAGAATAATTCACACGGCGGTTCAGCAGGTAAACGGCGCGATCTCGTTCTCTGAGGGGGAGGATCTCGAGCGCCACGTCGTTGTAGCGCCCGACCCGAAGAACCCTGTAAAGCCGAGAAGGAACTTCCGCGACAAGCGTCAGGGAGGACGCGGCGGCAGAGGCGGCAGGAGAAACGGTCAGATCGGCGGCTACAGAAAGACGACTCCCTACAAGGAGAGCTTCGAGCGCAAGCCTTATCAGAACCGTTACAACAAGCCCGTTGACGACGAGATGATAACTACTCCTTCTTCAACTTTGAGCCAGAGAAGCCCCATCGAAAAGGCAGGTCTTCCTCTTTTCTCGAAGATCGAGAAGAAGCCTCTCGACGAATAATAACAGAATAAACTCCCTCGTTGTCGGGAGAATGAAAACAGCGAAGGTATTTTACCTTCGCTGTTTTTTATGAGAAGTGATATGACAGCAATGAATAAAAAAGAGATAACACCTTTAAAGTTTTATGGTATTCATATGAGAATATACCTCATCATATATGCTGTTCTGTTAGGCGTCTCAATCATGATTTGCGGGTTCGGAGAAAGTGACCTTGGCGCAGTATCTGCTTTATTTCTGTTTGTCTTTTTGATATTATTTGCTGTTTGCGGCGTCGCTGCTGCTGTTTTATCTGCAATATGCACGTTTGTTATTTCTAAACTATTTAAAGAAAAAAAGAATATGATACCAACCGTAATTTTTACTCTGCTTTCTGCAGCGTATTTTATTTCATTGGGAATAAGCATACAGTCTATGCTTGATCTTAACTTTTCAATACCTGGATAATAGATTATTGGTGAACGTAAATGAATTGTTTTGATAATAAAATCATCGCCGCAATATCTACTCCTGTCGGCGTAGGCGGCATAAGTGTAATAAGAATTTCAGGAAATGGCGCCGTTGAAGTCGCTGATTCCGTTTTTAATTCGGTGAGAGGAAAGAAACTTGCCGAGCTTAAGGGCTACACGGCGCTTTTCGGTAAGGTGTACGACGGAGAAGAGCCTATAGACGAGGCTGTAGTAACCGTTTTTAAAGCGCCTCACAGCTATACCGGCGAGGACGTCGTGGAGATATCTTGCCATGGCGGAATGTACGTAACGAACCGTGTTCTGAGAACGGTCTTAAAAAACGGCGCAGTTCTCGCGCAGCCGGGCGAGTTTACGGAGCGCGCTTTTTTTAACGGCAAGATAGACCTTACCGAATCGGAAGCCGTTATGGATATAATTTCCGCAAAGGGTAGGGCTGCGGCACGTTCTGCTCTGGGCATAAAAGAGGGAAGGCTTAGAGCTGAGATAGACGAGGTGAAGTCGCTGCTTATCGAAAACGCCGCTCACCTTGCCGCATGGGCAGACTATCCCGAGGAGGATATACCCGAGGTGACTGACGACGCACTTCTCCACAATCTTACAGAAGCTTGTGGAAAACTTGAAGTGCTTTTAAGAAGCTACGACAGCGGGCGAGTCGTTAAGCAGGGAATAGATACGCTTATCATTGGCAAGCCGAACGTCGGAAAATCCACTTTGATGAACTTTCTGACGGGCGTTGAAAAAAGCATTGTAACCGATATCCCCGGAACAACGAGGGATATTATTGAGGAGACGGTAGTTATAGGCAACGCCGTGCTGATTTTGTCAGATACGGCGGGACTTCGTGATTCGGAAGACCCGATAGAAAAGATAGGCGTAGAGCTTGTTAAAAAAAGGTTAATGTCGTGTGGGCTTGCGCTCGTAGTCTTCGACGCTTCACGCTCGCTTGATGAAAACGATTTCCGTATGCTTGAGCTTCTCGGCGATGTTCCGAGCGTTGCTGTTATCAATAAAAATGACCTCGAATGCGTCGTTGACGCAGAGTTTATAAAATCAAAGGCCGACAAAACTGTATTCGTTTCGGCGGCAAAGGGTAAGGGGTTAGATGAGCTGACTGCCGCTGTTGAAGAGATAACGGGCGCTGCCGCTTTCGACGAAAACGCCGCTGTGCTTTCAAACGAAAGGCAGTATCAGTGTGTTGTAAAGGCGGTCGAGCCGCTGAAAGAGGCTCAGAGTGCTCTTGAAGCGGGCATTACGCTTGACGCGGTTACGGTGCTCATTGAAGAGGCTATTCAGAGTCTGCTTGAGCTTACGGGCGAGAGGGCGAGCGAGGAGATAGTTCATAATGTCTTCTCTAGGTTCTGCGTGGGAAAGTAATTCCGCTGCTCTCATGATATATTGGGGTTTCTCACCCCAAACCCTTGGCAGCTTTTTTTATAAAAGCTGCGCAAAAAACTTTATGATATTACATTTTGGAGAGTTTACCATCAAAAATAGGAGTGATTCATTTGAGTTATTTTGCCGGAAGCTATGATATCGCTGTTATCGGCGCCGGGCATGCCGGGATAGAGGCGGCGCTTGCGGGCGCAAGGCTCGGCTGCAAAACTGTCGTGTTTACGATCAATATGGATGCCGTTGGCAACTGCCCGTGCAACCCGTCTATCGGCGGCACAGCAAAGGGGCATCTCGTTCGTGAGATCGACGCTCTCGGCGGCGAGATGGGCAAGACTGCCGACGAGTGCCTCCTTCAGATGCGTATGCTCAATAGAGGAAAGGGTCCGGCTGTTCACTCGCTGCGCGCACAGATTGACAGGCGCAAGTACAGCGAGGTCATGAAGCATAAGCTTGAAACACAGGAAAATCTTGAACTTCATCAGGCTGAGATTGTCTGTGTCAAAGAATGCGGCGGCGTCTGGAAGCTTGAAACAAGGATGGGCGCAGAGTACGAGTTTAAGGCTGTCATCATTGCGACCGGAACTTATCTCGGCGGACGTATATTTATCGGTGAGGTGTCTTACGAAAGCGGACCGGACGGTATTTTCCCGGCAACGTTTCTCGGTCAGTCGCTCAAAGACCTCGGTATTTCTCTGAGGCGCTTTAAAACGGGAACGCCCGCGCGTGTGCTGCGTTCGAGTATTGATTTTTCAGACCTTGAAGTGCAGGCGGGCGATGAGCCTGTTGTACCGTTCTCATACGAAACAGAGGAGCAGCTTGAAAATAAGGTCGTTTGCCACGTAAGCTGGACAAACGAAAAAACAAAGCAGATAATACTCGATAACATTAATAGGTCGCCTCTTTACAGCGGTATGATACACGGCGTAGGGCCTCGCTACTGCCCGAGCATTGAAGACAAGATAGTCCGTTTTGCCGACAAGGAGCGTCATCAGCTTTTTATCGAGCCGTGCGGAGAAAATACGGAGGAGATGTATCTTCAGGGAATGTCTTCCTCGCTGCCGGAGGAGGTTCAGCTTCAGTTTTACCACTCGATAAAGGGGTTGGAAAATGTCGTGATGATGCGCTGCGCCTATGCGATAGAGTACGACTGTGCCGACCCTCTCCAGATGAGTAATACGCTTGAATTTATCGAGCACCCCGGTTTGTACGGCGCGGGGCAGTTCAACGGTTCTTCGGGTTACGAAGAGGCTGCGGCACAGGGGCTTGTTGCCGGCGTGAATGCCGCGCTGAAGATCAAGGGCGAAGAGCCGATGATACTCGACCGTGCCGGCTCGTATATCGGAACGCTTGTAGACGATCTTGTAACTAAGGGCGCAAACGACCCCTACAGAATGATGACGTCCCGCAGCGAATACAGACTTATACTCCGTCAGGACAACGCCGACGAGAGATTAACTCCCATCGGAAGAAAAGTGGGCTTGATAAGCGACGAGAGATACGAAAAATTTCTCAAAAAGCAGGAGCTGAAAGCTCGGGAATTAAAGAGAATAAGAAGCACTGTTATCGCTCCGGGTGAGAGGGTGAACGAGATTCTTGTTTCACGTGAAACATCTCCGCTAAACACAGGGGCAAAGCTGATTGACCTTATTAAGCGGCCGCAGCTTTCGTATGAAGCGCTGGAGGAGATCGACATTACGCGTCCTCAGCTCGACGCCAATATTTTTGAGCAGATCGAGGTAGAGGTCAAGTACGAAGGATACATAAAAAAGCAGCTTGCGCAGGTCGAGCAGATGAGGCGTCTTGAAAGAAAAAGCCTTCCTGCCGATTTCAATTACAGCAGTATCCAAGGACTGAGACTCGAGGCGAGGGAGAAACTGAACAAGGTCCATCCGACGAACCTCGGACAGGCTAGCCGTATTTCGGGCGTTAGTCCTGCTGATATCAGCGTACTTGTGATATGGCTTTCAAAGGGTGGAGAAAATGCAAAAACTGATTGATTACAGCCGTGAGCTTGGCTTGGAGCTTGACAAAACGACGCTTGAGCGTTTTGATGCGTATATGAAGCTCGTTATTGAGTGGAACGAAAAAATAAACCTCACATCTATAACCGAGCATGACGAATTCATTGTAAAGCACTTCTGCGACAGCATTTCGCTGCTTGGAAATGTTGAATTAAAAAAAGGTGCAAAAGTGATAGACATAGGCACGGGTGCGGGCTTCCCTGCGATACCTTTGAAAATAGTCCGCCCCGATCTGGATATCACGATGCTTGACAGTCTGAATAAGCGCCTTGTTTTTATCAGTGACGAGGTATTACCTGCACTCGGGCTTGAAGCCGATGTTATCCACGCAAGAGCGGAGGAGCTTTCAAAAGATAAAAAATACAGAGAGAGCTTTGATGCTGCCGTAAGCAGAGCAGTTGCGAATCTCTCGGCGCTCAGCGAATACTGCCTGCCGTTTGTAAAGGTAGGTGGAACGTTTGCCGCTATGAAAGGTCCTGACTGCGACAATGAGGTAAACGTAGCCGCAAACGCGATCGAGCTTCTCGGCGGAGAGTGCATCGACATAAAGCGCTTTGATCTCCCCGACGGAAGCACACGCTGCATAGCGGTTATAGAAAAAACAAAGCCCACCCCGGCGAAGTACCCGAGGCGGGGCGTAAAGATAAGTAAGTCGCCTTTATAAATAATTGATCCCCGCTCGATCGTGAGCGGGGATTTTTGATAGAATAAATATTAATATGATCTTTTTTCTTGTCTTTTGAATATATGAATAAGTATAAGCAGCCAGATAATCACATCGACTCCTGTAACGACAATCAATATTTTTATAGATGTATCGTCTATCTTCTCTATTGTGTGTTCGGGATTTTCGGGGTCTACATACATTTGTATCGAGTCGCCATTGTTTACCGTACTCGTTTTTGTATCTTTGTTTCTGTAAACATTGTCGCCGTAAGTGTAGGCATATGTATATTCGTATTCGTCCCTTGTTTCCTCACCATTCTCCTCGTCGTAACCGATTATCTGAGTTGTGTGAGAGACGTGCTCTACAATGGCTGTGGTTTCGTCAAAATTCTGTATTGACTGGAAGTAAAAATACAGTCCTCCGCCAAGAGCCAAAGCTATCGATCCGAATATAAGCGTCGAGATAATAAAAGCAACGGCTTTCCCTAAGCATCCGCCGCTTTTACCGGGCTGCTGTGTCTGCTGGGTGGGGTGGGCGTTTGTGTAACCCTGAACGCTTGGGAAAGTTCCGTTTTGGTAAGCCTGATTGTAGCTGTTATACTGCACATTCTGCGGATAACCCTGACCGTACATCTGTCCGTAGCCCTGCTGACCGAGCGGTATCTCGACGTACTCGACAGGCGCCTGCGTCATGCTTTGAGCGAGATTCTGCTCGAGATTCTGAAATCCGTTTTTTAAGACGAAATATTCTGATACTATGTATCTTACAAGCTCGGCAATCAAAAGCACTATCAAGAATATTAGCATGACTGTCTTTGACCAGCCGGGAAGTTCGATGTTCAGTTCTTCCGCAAGCTTCGGAATAAATATTCCGAAAAGTATAGGCATTGCGATCACAAGCACGATTCTAAGTATCACGCCCTTGAGAATCTTGAAGACAAAGTTTTGTATTGGATTCTGATTCTGGAAGCTGTCGTTTGTTGACATTAGCTGTTCCTCCTGCTTTCTTGTGACTTCAATCTCTGAATGGTGATTCGATATTATAATTATAGATAGTTTATTAGTAGGTGTCAATAAACTAATTTTAAAAAAATTTTTTCTCGTTCTATATTTCGACAAGTTAAGACTTATCTGCTGTGATATAATCATATCACCGACGAAACACAGGTGAGATTATGGAAAAGACAGTAAAGGGTGAGAGCAAGATTGCGATGATACCGGTTTTTCGTATTTCCGCCGACCCGTCGGTAATATCGCAAAGCTACTCCAGAAAGGAGCTTTCCTCTCTTTCAAAGAGCATAGAGCGAAACGGCATTCTGCAGCCGATAACCGTAAGAGATATCACGCCGTATGAGTTTGAGCTTGTTTCGGGAGAAAGGCGGCTTAGAGCGGCGGTAATGGCGGGCTTTACGGTCGTTCCGTGCATAATAATCCACTGTTCGAGAAGACAGTCGGCGGTATATAGGCTTGTCGAGAATATCCAGCGAGAGAGCGGCGACAGCTTCAAGCGTGCACAAGCGCTTGAAACGCTGATAAAAAGCTACGGCTTCACCGAAGAACAGGCGGCGCTCCAGCTTGGTATAAGCCGCCGTAGGCTTTGTGAATATCTAAGAATACTTTCGTTTACTCCAAGAGAGCGGCAGATCATCGAAATGGGGGATCTAAGCTTCTCTCAAATGCAGCAGCTTATAAAGATAAGAGACAAGACGTCGCGCAGAAGAGTTCTGTCAAAGGTGATTAAAGGCGAGCTTACCGAGAGTGAAACGCAGTCACTCGTCAACAGCGTTCTGAGAAGCGAGCCTTTGCCGATACACAAGCTTATAGTAAAGGATCTGCGCCTTTTCTGCAACACCATCGAGCGCGCCGCCGCCACAATGAAGCGGTCGGGAATAGACGCATCGCTGGAAAAGAGAGAAAATGAAAGCAGCGTGGAATACCGTATAGTTATACATAAGAAAACGGCGGGCTGACACGTACATCAAAACAGCGTACTCCTCATATCCATATACACATTTCTTCATACCCCATTTCACCGTCCACAGCGGTGAAAGCAGGAAGCCCGGGCTTTGGCTCGGGCTTTTTGCTGCTTTATTCGGTGAAATATACAATAAACACCGCGCATTATTGTTTCACGTGAAACAATGAAAAACATAAAAACGACTGTCGCTATGAAAAAAATCTAAAAACCCCTTTTCATTGGTGCTTTAAAATGATATAATAATCCTTGTAAAGAAAAGAAAGAAAGGACAAGAGCCGACAATGAGTAAAATAATTGCAATAGCCAACCAAAAGGGCGGCGTCGGCAAGACGACGACAGCCGTAAACCTTTCGGCAGGGCTTGGAATGCTCGGTAAAAAGGTGCTTCTTGTGGATATTGACCCGCAGGGAAACGCTACGAGCGGCGTGGGCATTGATAAAAGAGCTACGCAGCACAGTACATACGACATCTTCGTAGAGGGCATGAGCGGCAAGGACACCGTAGTAAGAACGAAATTTGAAAATCTCGATCTTCTGCCGTCAAGCCTTGATCTTGCGGCGGCAGAGCTTGAAATAGCAGACAAAAAGCACCGTGAGGCAATACTTAAATCCGCGGTCATCCCGATGAGGGGAAATTACGATTACATAATCATCGACTGCCCGCCTTCGCTCGGACTTATCACGGTAAATGCGCTTTGCCTGTGCGACACTATCCTTGTGCCGATACAGTGCGAGTATTACGCACTCGAGGGATTGTCGCAGCTTATGAACACAGTTCGCCGAGTAAAGCGCCAGTACAACGAACACATAGAGATCGAAAGTGTGCTTCTCACGATGTACGACGGAAGGCTCAACCTAACTCAGCAGGTTGTTGAAGAGGTAAAGCGGTTCTTCCCGAGAAAGGTGTTCAATACCGTTATCCCGAGATCGGTTCGCCTGAGCGAAGCGCCGAGCTTCGGTACGCCGATAATGTATTACGACAGATCGGGAAAGGGCAGCGCCGCTTATCTGGAGCTTGCTAAGGAAATAATAAGTAAAGACAAATAAAAATGATCTGACATCTGAAATCAAAGAGGTGACATAAATGGCAATGAAAAAAGGCGGGCTGGGAAGAGGTCTCAGCGAGATATTCCTTCAAAACGAGAGCGAGGATCAGAACAGCACCGTTACACTGAAGATATCCGAGATAGAGCCTAACAAAAAGCAGCCTAGGCGCGACTTTGACCCCGAAACTCTTAAAGAGCTTTCCGACTCGATCGAGCAGCACGGCGTTATTCAGCCGCTCGTTGTTCGCCCTCTGTTTGACGGCGGCTACGAGATCGTAGCGGGCGAGAGGCGCTTTCGTGCGGCGAGAATGGCGGGTCTTACGGAAGTTCCCGTTGTTATCAGGGAGCTTACCGATTCGCAGTCGATGGAGCTTGCGCTTATCGAGAACCTGCAGCGTGAGGACCTTTCCGATCTGGAGCTAGCGATGGGCTACGATTCTCTTATAAAAGAATACGGCATGACGCAGGAGAAGGTAGCCGAGACGGTGAATAAATCCCGCTCGGCAGTCGCAAACACACTGCGACTGATGAAGCTTCCTGAGCCTGTAAAGACGATGCTCAAAAACGGCGACATCAGCTCCGGTCACGCGAGGGCGCTTTTAGGTCTCAATGATCCCGATCTTATCGAAAAAACGGCAGACGACGTTATCGAGAACGGCTTGAGCGTTCGAGAGACAGAGAAGCGTGTGCAGTTTCTCAACAGGCTTGCTGAAAATGGTGAAGAGGAACAGCCTCCAAAGGAGAAGATCGACCGCCGCCCGCAGTATTACCGCGAGGTAGAGCTTTCGCTTTCCGAGAGCTTCGGCAGAAAGGTCCAGGTCAACCAGAAGAACAAAAACAGCGGAACGCTCGTGCTTGAATTCTACGGTGAGGACGACCTTAAAGAGCTTATGAAAAGATTTAGGGAGGATTGATAGTGAAGCTTTCATTGGAAACCGAAAGGCTTATTCTTCGCCCTTTCACTATGGATGATGCCGAGGATATGTTTACCGGCTGGGCGAGCGATCCGGAGGTCACAAAATATCTGACGTGGCCAACACATACGTCGATAGATCAGACGAGATTCGTACTTGATCTTTGGATAAAGGAGTATAAGGATCCCAAGAGAATAAACTGTGCTATCGAGACAAAGGAAGACCACAAGCTCATTGGCGGCATTGATATTGTCGGCTATGAGGAAGGAGTTCCCGTTATAGGATACAACCTTTCGAGAAAATACTGGGGAAAGGGCTATATGACCGAGGTCTGCCGCTGTATGCTCAACTATCTGTTCTCGCGAGGGTATCCCGATGTAAGGATAGATGCCGTGGTAGAGAATATCGGTTCTAACAAGGTCATTCAAAAGTGCGGCGGCGAACTGATAAAGACCGAGGAAGAATGCTTTAAGATGAAGAATGATAAGATCTTCACGGTGAATAAATACGTTGTAAAGAATAAATATTGATATAAAAGGAGAAACCTGAAATGATCGACATCAAGTTTTTAAGAGAAAATCCGGACGCAGTAAAGGAAAATATCAAGAAAAAGTTCCAGGACAGCAAGATCCCGCTCGTTGACGAGGTGATCGAGCTTGACAATCAGCGCAGATCAACTCAGCAGCAGGCTGATGGTCTCAGAGCTGACAGGAACAAATATTCAAAGCAGATCGGCGCTTTGATGGGTCAGGGCAAGAAGGAAGAAGCTGAGGAGATGAAGAAGCTCGTTACCGAGAAGTCCGAGGAGCTTGCAAGGCTCGAGGAGCAGGAGACGGAACTTTCCGAAAAGGTCACAAAGATCATGATGACTATCCCGAACATCATCGACGAGAGCGTGCCGATCGGCAAGGATGACAGTGAGAACGTCGAGATCGAAAAGTTCGGTGATCCCTTCGTTCCCGATTTTGAGATCCCGTATCACACCGACATTATGGAAAAACTCAACGGCATCGACCTGGACAGCGCACGCCGTGTTGCCGGCAACGGGTTCTATTACCTCATGGGCGATATTGCGAGACTTCACTCTGCAGTTATCGCTTATGCCCGCGACTTCATGATCGACAGAGGCTTCACATACTGTGTGCCGCCGTTTATGATAAGAAGCAACGTCGTAACGGGCGTTATGAGCTTTGCTGAGATGGATGCTATGATGTACAAGATTGAGGGCGAGGATCTTTATCTTATCGGGACATCTGAGCATTCGATGATTGGAAAGTTCATCGACACAGTTATCAAGGAAGAGGAGCTTCCGAAGACGCTCACGAGCTACTCGCCTTGCTTCCGCAAGGAGAAGGGTGCTCACGGCATCGAGGAGAGAGGTGTTTACAGGATCCATCAGTTCGAGAAGCAGGAAATGATCGTAGTTTGCAAGCCCGAGGAAAGCAAGATGTGGTTTGATAAGCTCTGGCAGAACACGGTCGACCTTTTCCGTTCACTCGATATCCCCGTTCGCACGCTCGAATGCTGCTCCGGTGACCTCGCAGACCTCAAGGTTAAGAGCATAGATGTAGAAGCATGGTCTCCGAGACAGAAGAAATACTTCGAGGTAGGCTCCTGCTCGAACCTCGGCGACGCACAGGCAAGAAGACTTAAGATAAGAGTCAGCGCCGGCAAGCAGAAGTATTTCGCTCACACGCTCAACAATACCGTTGTGGCTCCGCCGAGAATGCTCATCGCGTTCCTTGAGAATAACCTCAACGAAGACGGCTCCGTCCGTATCCCCGAGGTTCTCAGACCTTACATGGGCGGCAAGGAAGTGATAAAATAAATCCAGCTATAAAGAATTTTACTTAGCGAGATGAATGTCTCGGACGAGCTGCGAAGATTCTGGCTTACTGCGATATCGACGGATTCGGACTTCGCCGCACCGACGTAAAAAATGAGAGGAGCCGAGTAGTCCGCAAGCAATCGGAGCTTGAAGCCATAAAATCCGGCGAAAGAATCTTTGTATGTGTCACCGTCAACTATAAGGAGGTCCTCAGAGAATGGAGCAGATTTACCGGATTTGTAAGCCGATGCGCACCTGAGATATTCTTTGAGGAGAAGGAAAGAGTTACCGAGACTATTAAACATATGAATCCCGAGCATACAAGATAAAAGACAAGCTCCGCTGCGGTGAAAATAGCAGCGGAGCTTACGGTTTACATACAAAATACGTGCTTACCGATAGTTAGCATGATCGGTCGCGAACGGATCCATCTGCTTGTAGCCGTTACGGGATTGTAGTAGTAAATGCAGCCGTTGGAGGGATCCCAGCCATTGAGCGCGTCTACGGCGGCGCGCTTGCTCGATTCCGCAACGGGCTGGTTTATCTGACCGTCGTCAATGCACGAAAACGCGCCCTTCTGGTAGACGACTCCGGCTATTGTATTAGGGAACGACGGGTGCTCCACGCGGTTCAGAATCACCGCGCCGACTGCAACCTGCCCCTCGTAAGGCTCGCCTCTTGCCTCGGCAGAGATCGTTCTCGCGAGAAGGTCTACCTCGCTCTGAGAGTAGCCGTAGCTGCCCGAGCTCTCCGAAAGTCCGAGATACAGCAGCGTTTTAGAGCCTGCTATCCCGTCGGGCGTAAGTCCTACGCTTTTTTGAAACGCGACGACAGCGTCCCTCGTCTGCTTGCCGTAAACGCCGTCGACTGCGCCACTGTAAAAGCCGAGCGACTGAAGCTTTTGCTGGATCTGCGTTACCTCGCCGCCGGTTGAGCCGTACTTCGACAGCGCCGAGACGTGCATCCCGATTATCGCCGCCGCAAGCGATAATACCAGCAGCAATGAAATGAGTACAAATAGCTTTTTCATATGTTTCTCCTTGCAGTAAACTTATGGTGATATTGTTTGCCGGATACGGAAAATTATTCAAGGCGGAGCTGATTTTTTAGGGAGTGCGCAGGGAAAGAAAGAATTATATCAAAAAAATTTAAAAAAAGTTCCAAATAGCTCTTTATATTTTTTCCAAGATATAGTATAATTATCGTGTAGGATTTTTTCCGTATAATTTTTTCAGGAGTGTGAAATAAATGTTAGTAAACGCAAAGGAAATGCTCGTAAAGGCTAAGGCAGGTCATTACGCAGTAGGTCAGTTCAACATCAATAACCTCGAGTGGACGAAGGCTATCCTTCTTACAGCTCAGGAGCTTAACTCTCCCGTAATTCTCGGTGTTTCCGAGGGTGCAGGCAAGTATATGACGGGCTTCAAGACTGTAGCCGCTATGGTAAAGGCTATGGACGAGTCTCTCGGCATCACTGTTCCGGTAGCTCTTCACCTCGACCACGGCACATATGAAGGCTGCTACAAGTGTATTGAAGCAGGCTTTACGTCTATCATGTTCGACGGCTCTCACTATCCGTTTGAGGAGAACCTTGCAAAATCCAGCGAGCTTGTAAACGTTGCTCACAACCTTGGTCTTTCAATCGAATGTGAAGTAGGCTCCATTGGCGGCGAAGAAGACGGAGTTGTAGGTATGGGCGAGTGCGCAGATCCCGAGGAGTGCAAGGTCATCGCTGATCTCGGCGTTGATATGCTTGCAGCAGGTATCGGTAACATTCACGGCAAGTATCCCGAGAACTGGCAGGGGCTTTCCTTTGAGACGCTCGACGCTATCCAGGCTAAGACAGGCGAGATGCCGCTCGTTCTTCATGGCGGTACGGGTATCCCCGCTGACATGATAAAGAAGGCCATCACTCTTGGTGTTTCCAAGATTAACGTTAACACAGAGTGCCAGCTCTCCTTCCAGGAAGCTACAAGAAAGTACATCGAAGAGGGCAAGGATCTTCAGGGCAAGGGCTTTGACCCGAGAAAGCTTCTCGCACCCGGCTTTGAGGCTATCAAGGCTACGGTCAAGGAGAAGATGGAGCTCTTCGGTTCCGTTGGCAAGGCTTGATCTTTGCGTTTAAACTCTAAATAATGTTACCGCTTCGCAATAACTTTATTGCGAAGCGGTTTTCTTTTTTAACAATTGAGTTAATAACTTATCAGAATAATCAAAAAGTTTGCTCATTTTTTACTATTTATACTCTAAAATGCTTGATTTTTATGTGGAAATATGATATAATGACTTCTGTTTGGAAGTGTGTAATAAATTAGTTGTACTTTTGTTTCAAGGGTGAATTATCATTATGGATTTGGTCGATATGCTAAACGCTGTATTAGAAGATTACTCTGATGTGAGAATTTCACAGATCACCGGAATAGAGCGTACAAGATTAAACAGGATAAAAAACGGAAAGTTTAAAATAACGATCGAAGAGCTGAGGAAAATAGTGAATTCTTTTATGCTCAGTGAAGAGAAGGCAAAGGAGCTTTACGATCAGTATCTTTACGAGAAGCTGGGGAAGGACAGGTATAATTCTCGTCTTATCGCTAAGGAATTTCTTATAAGCCTTAACACAGACGAAAGCCTTGGCCTGTTCAAAAATAGTATACTGAAAACGTCGCTGAGTGAAGATTTTGATATAAGCGAGGATATCGTGGCTATCAACGGAGCTTTTTCCGTTAGGCGTGCGTTAAACTATGTAATGATACAGGCCACGACAAATAAAGACAAGATAAGGGCGATAAGCTCGCCCTTTAGCGACTATTTTCTCGCTCAGATATTTCTTATAACTTCGTCGGAGCCGGAGCTTGAGCTAGACCATATCTATTCTCTTTCTTCTATAAACGAGCTTACAGAGCCGCTGACCTACTATATGAGCGTTGCGAAGGCTGTTTACCCGATCTTTATGCTCAATACGGGGTATAATGCATATTATACGCTGGTGGGTCACACCACTAACGCTTTAATGCCTTACTGTGTTATCACGAGCAATTTCTTTATGATGATAGCACCCGACGGAACGTCGGCTGTTATCACAAAAGCAAAATCGGTTATCGAGCTGCAAAAGAAGCTCTTTGATGAGCGCAAAAAGCGCTGCTCGTCCTTTATTCAAAGGATAAGAAGCACCTATAGCTATTTGGAGTATTATTGCTCGATCATTGAAAAATCTACGGCTTCTATAAGCAGCGGAGTTTACTATTCCATTGATTATGAGCCGTGTGTACTGTGCTTCTTTAAGAAGGAAGAACTGGAGCAGTGCATCACTAATATCAGTAACGATGAAAAGCTTGTTTCTCTGTTTTCTCAGTTTGTAGGTAGCTCTTACGATAGCTTCAGGAAAAACAAGCAGATATCCTTCTTTACAAAGGCGGGGCTTCGCTCCTTTATAGAAACGGGAACGATCGCAGAAATCCCCGATTCTATCGGTCTCGTTTTAAGCAGTGAACGGCGAAAAGAGGTTCTGCAAAGAGTGCTTGATAAGATGAAGGAAGAAAACAGTAACAAAATATACTATCTTCTCAACGAAAATGAATTTGCTCCACCGTTAGGTCTGCGTTTCCTTGGCTCGGGAACAAAGACAGATCATCTGTTTGTTATTTCGAACAGGTACGGTGACGGCAAGAGTATCCTTTCCTTTGAAGACGACTCGAAAAGCAAAGAAGCGACGCATTCTCCCGACATTACAAGCAGCGGTTTCAGATCTATTCTCCGTTTTTCAAATCCAGAGATCACGGCAGCGGTTTATGATTTCGTGGTTTCGCTCCACGATACCAACATGGTCTACTCTAAAGAAAAAATGATAGAGTATATGGAGCGGACGATCGCCGAAATGTAATAATAAAAGGCTTTCACTAAAACGGTGAAAGCCTTTTGCATATTAAGGTATCTGATTTTTGCGCCTGCTGTTTTTCATGATACGCGCCATATTAGGATCCTGAACGGCGCCGATAGTGTCAACGTCGTTGTAGTAGATCGTCCCCATTGTGTTGGCCTCGTCCACCATTTCGGAATACCTCATAGCGGCGACCGAAATGCAGAACGGAACAAGACCTCTGATGTAAGCCAGCGCAAGGCTCACATAAATGTACATCGGCTCAAGATTTATCCCGAAGCCGCTGAACGCATCTTTATAGCAGTAGTAGAAAAATGTCATTCCGCCGGCGACAAAAAGCAGCGCCACCGAGATCGAGATCGAAAAAACTCCGTAGGTGTGAGCGCCCTTGTTTCTAGCTACCGAATTCACAAGCGTCAGCCTGAGAGATTTTACAAACTCCGTCTGAGTCTGAGAATACCAGATCATAATAATAAGAACCACACAAACGAGTGCTGTTGCCAGCAGGATGGTTACCTTATAGGCTGAGATCTGGCTGACTGTAACGTTGAAAAGCTTCCCAATCTCCTCGAAAAACTCAGGCTTTTTAAAAGCAAAGAGAACGAGGAAGAAAGCCGCAAAGACAAAGCAGAGCGAGAAAAAAAAGAGCTGCAGCATCGACAGCGCATAGCTTACCGAAAGACTGATGTCCGGAGAGGCCTCGTAGCTTGGGTCGCGGCTCGAGAAAAAGAAGCTCAGAAATACGAAGATAAAGATCAGCGCCGCAAGACTTGAAAGTATCATAAAGGTGCTTTCAACCATCTCAACTCCAAGATCGGGGCTGATCTTCGAGGTGACTAGCTTTAAAAGAGTTACCTCAAGCGGCTCGTTTTTTGTGATAGAAAGATAACCGATACCTAAAACGTGAAGAAAAAGAAGGATCGGGATTATGATAATTACGGGCTTTCCTCCGAACTTTTTAACGAGAAGGAAATTCCGTTCGTAGTTGTTAGACGGGTGGTACATATCGTTACCCATGAACGCACCTCCGAAATAATTCCCAAAAAAACAGAAACGTCCATTAAATTATTAAAAAACAATTTCTATGATTACATTTTAGTGTATTTCTCAGGGAATTACAATAGTTTTCTATAAATTAAGTTCTTTTTTGCGAAAATTTATCATTATACACATTAAAACCACTTTGTTTATGATCTTTTTTATGGTCTAACAGGGTGCTTTTGTAATCAATTTGAAGTATAGTTTTCAACATTCATTAGGGAGGATGTTGAAAAAAGAGCGAAAAAGATCGCCGAGCTATTATGCATCGGCGATCAAAATAAAACTAAATTATTATCTGTGATATAGTTTATCGGACTCATACTGTGGCTCACAGGTGAGGTCGATGCCGAGCCTGCGGAAGATGTCCATATCCTCCTGCGAGAGGATAACGACGGAATGCACCTGAGTACCCTTGAGCTTCGATACCTGTTCGAGAGCAAGCTTTGCGTTTGAGTCGTTTTCGGCGCTGACAGAAAGCGCCACAAGCACCTCGTCAACGTGCATTCTCGGGTTCTGGTTCTTCATTACGTTCGTTTTGAGGTTCTGAATAGCTCTAACTACCTCCTTTGGAAGCAGAAGCACCTCGTCGTCGATGTCGGCGAGAGTTTTGAGTGCGTTGAGCATCATAGAGCATACGGCACCGAGAAGGTCGGTCGTTTTGCCCGTTACGATCCTGCCGTCGTTAAGCTCGATCGCTGCGACCGGATCGTGGTAATTCTCCGAGAATTTATTTGCAACGGCAGCTACCTTGCGGTCGTCCTTCGTGATTTCAAGGCGGTTCATAAGCATCTCGATCTTCTTTACCTCGCCGAGAGCCGTTCCCGTTACCTTGTTTTTAACAAGCGCTGCATAATAGCGCCTGATGATCTCCTGACGTGAAGCTTCGCGAATGACCTCGTCGTTGGTAATTGCGAAGCCGACCATATTTACGCCCATATCGGTAGGCGACTTGTACGGAGACTCGCCGTAAATTTTGGTGAATATTGCGTTGAGAACTGGGAATACCTCGACGTCGCGGTTGTAGTTTACCGTTGTCTTGCCGTAGGCCTGCAAATGCCAAGGGTCGATCATGTTTACATCGTTTAAGTCGGCAGTTGCCGCCTCGTAGGCGAGGTTGATCGGGTGCATAAGCTCCATGCTCCAAACGGGGAACGTCTCATACTTTGCGTAGCCTGCCTTAACGCCTCTCTTGTTCTCGTGGTAGAGCTGAGAAAGGCACGTTGCCATCTTGCCACTGCCGGGGCCGGGCGCAGTTACAACGACGAGCGGGCGGGAGGTTACGATGTAGTCGTTCTTGCCAAAGCCCTCTTCGCTTACGATAAACTGTGGGTTTGACGGGTAGCCGTCAATGATATAGTGAAGGTATACCTTGATTCCGAGGTTTTCAAGGCGAGCCTTAAACTTGTCTGCGGAAGGTTCGTGATTGTACTGCGTTATAACGACGCTGCTTACGTAAAGGCCGATCTCCGTAAGCTTGTCCATAAGGCGAAGGATATCCATGTCATATGTGATGCCGATATCGCTGCGCATCTTGTTCTGCTCGATCGCGGAGGCGTTGATGGCAAAAATGATCTCCGTCTTTTCCTTGAGCTTCAGAAGCATTCTAACCTTGCTGTCCGGCTCGAATCCGGGAAGCACACGCGAGGCGTGGTAGTCGTCAAAGAGCTTGCCGCCGAACTCCATGTAGAGCTTGCCGCCGAAGCTGCCGATCCTCTCGAGGATCTTTTCCGACTGAAGCTGAAGATACTTGTCGTTGTCAAAACCTTTTTTATTCATCGTACACCCACTCTTTTTCTAATTATCCATTACACATTTCAAAAAGAAATACAACAGAGTAATTATATCACAACACCTTTCCTTAAATCAACGCCGTTCATCCAAGTGTAACCAATTGTAAATATTGCGGGGTGTCCCCGCTGACAGTACGCGTTTTTATACTAATTTCAAATTAAAAGCTTTAATTTGAAATGCGCGTGTAGTGGCGCCCGGCGCCCCTGTTTTGTTGGAAGTGAAGCTGTATATTCGTACGCGCAGCCCGCTTTAACGTAATTGTGAATTGATTGTAAACAAATCGGTGATACAAAAATAAGTAGTGATTTTTTCTTGATTATGTGGTACAATTATCATAGGTATGTACGGGGTAAAATAATATAGATATATTAAGAGCTTCGTATAATGAATTTATGAGGTGATAAAAATGGGTTTGCTTAAAGCTATATTCGGCGATTACAGCAAAAAGGAAATAAAAAGGATCAAGCCTAAAGTAGACAAGGTCCTCGAGCTTGAGGATACATACGCCGCAATGAGCGAGGAGGAGCTGAAGAATCAGACCAACATCTTCAAGGAGAGGCTCGAAAACGGCGAGACGACCGACGATATCCTCCCCGAGGCGTTTGCTGTCTGCCGTGAGGCGGCATGGCGTGTGCTCGGAATGAAGCACTTCCCGGTACAGATCATCGGCGGCATTATCCTCCATCAGGGAAGGATAAGCGAGATGAAAACAGGTGAAGGTAAAACGCTCGTGGCAACTCTCCCGGCTTACCTCAACGGTCTTACCGGCAAGGGCGTACACATCGTAACGGTAAACGATTACCTTGCGCGCCGTGACTCCGAGTGGATGGGCAAGCTTTACCGCTATCTTGGTCTAACGGTCGGTCTTATCGTTCACGACTTAAAGCCCGAAGAGAGAAAGTCGGCTTATGCGGCAGACATCACATACGGCACGAACAATGAGCTTGGCTTCGACTACCTTCGCGACAACATGGTGGTTTACAAGGATCAGAAGGTTCAGAGAGGTCACAACTTTGCTATCGTCGATGAGGTCGACTCTATCCTTATCGACGAGGCGAGAACGCCGCTCATCATCTCCGGTCCGGGAGACAAGTCCTCCGATATGTACGAGAAGGCGGATATCCTCGCAAAGAAGATGAAGAAAAAGGTCTTCGAGGAGATTGACTCCAAGGAAGACAACGAGGATTACTATAAAGAGTACAAGATCGACTATATCGTCGACGAGAAGGCGAGAACGGCTACCCTTACCCAGGTAGGCGTAAAGAAGACGGAGGAATACTTCGGCATCGACAACCTCACCGACCCCGATAATATCGAGATCCAGCATTATATCAATCAGGCGATAAAGGCGAACTCCGTCATGAAGCGCGACATCAACTACGTCGTAAAGGACGACCAGGTAATCATCGTAGACGAGTTTACCGGACGTCTTATGTACGGTCGCCGCTACAACGAGGGTCTTCATCAGGCTATCGAGGCGAAGGAGGGCGTAAAGGTCGAAAGCGAGAGTAAAACGCTCGCAACGATCACCTTCCAGAACTATTTCCGCCTTTACAATAAGCTTTCCGGTATGACCGGTACGGCTATGACGGAGGAATCGGAGTTCGGCGAGATCTACAAGCTTGACGTTGTAGAGATCCCGACTAACAAGCCTGTTCAGAGAGAAGACCTCCCCGACTATATCTTTGCAACCGAGAACGGTAAGTACGAGGCGCTCATCGACGACATTATCGAAGCTCATGAAAAAGGTCAGCCCGTACTTGTTGGTACGATCTCTATCGAGAAGTCGGAGCATTTAAGTTCGCTTCTTAAGAGAAAGGGTATCCCTCACAACGTCCTCAACGCCAAGCACCATGAGAAGGAGGCTGAGATCGTAGCTCAGGCAGGCAAGAAGGGCGCCGTAACGATCGCCACCAACATGGCAGGACGAGGCACCGATATTATCCTTGGCGGTAATGCCGAGTATATGGCTAAGGCTGAGATGCGCAAGCAGGGCATCGAAGACGATCTTATCGCAGAGGCAACCGGCTTCGCCGAGACCGACAACGAGGATATACTCAACGCAAGAAAGATCTTTAAGGAGCTTAACGAGAAGTTCAAGAATGAGATCAAGGATGAGGCAGAAGAGGTGCGCAGCGCCGGCGGTCTGTTTATCATGGGTACGGAACGCCATGAGTCGAGGCGTATCGACAATCAGCTTCGAGGCCGTTCCGGACGTCAGGGCGACCCGGGTAAATCGAGGTTCTACCTCTCCGGCGAGGACGATCTTCTCCGTCTCTTCGGCGGCGACAAGATCAAGCAGATAATCAATACCTTCAACGTAGAGGAGAAGGTCCCGCTCGAAAGCAAGATGCTTTCAAATATCGTTGAAAGCTCACAGCAGAAGCTCGAGGGCAGAAACTTCGAGATACGTAAAAACGTCCTCCAGTTCGACGACGTTATGAACCGTCAGAGAGAGATCATCTACGGTCAGCGCGACCAGGTGCTCAACGGAGACGACCTCAGAGAAACGATCATCAAGATGATCGAGCAGACGATCGAATCCACAGTAAAGCAGTACCTCCCCGAGGACTACACGAAGGAGTCGTGGAACTACGAGGGTCTTAAAGAATTCTATAGAGGCTGGCTCATCGCAGACCACGACGAAGACTTTGACCTCACCGAGGAAGAGCTTCGTGATACCGAGAGCGAGTACGTTGTAGAAAAGCTCAAGGAAAAGGCTCTCGACATTTACGAAGAGAACGAGAAGCTTCTCCCGCCCGCAGTCATGCGTGAGGCAGAGCGTGTTTACTTGCTCAAGACGGTCGACAAGTATTGGATGGAACACATTGACAACATGGATCAGCTCAAGCAGGGCATCAGGCTCAGAGGCTACGGTCAGCACGACCCGGTAGTTGAGTACAGGATCGAGGGCTTCGATATGTTTGATGCGATGATCGACACGATCCGTCAGGATACCGTAAAGCTCATGCTCATCGCTCCTAAGAAGATCTACGAGCAGCAGAAGGCAGCGGCAGAGATCCAGAAGCTCCAGGAGATCCAGCGCAGGCAGGCTATGCAGGCAGCGCAGCAGGCGGCAGCGGCTCAGAATTCCGAGGAGACCGAAAAGCAGGCGAAGGAAGAGGAAGACGCTATTAAGTCTGTACTTAAAAGAGAGCAGCTTGCAAAGCCTACGTGGGTAAGCTCCGACGGTTCGGAACCTCCGAAACCTATCCGCAGAACGGTAAAGAAAAAGGTCGGCAGAAACGACCCCTGCCCCTGCGGCAGCGGCAAGAAGTACAAGAAGTGCTGCGGACTTAAAGAAGAAGATTAAAATTTTCACCCCGGCGGGATTTTCCCGTCGGGGTGGTTGCGTGATGAGTTATTTTTTGTAAAATTTTGATTTAATACTTGTACTGCAAAGAGTTTTAGTTTATAATAGATACATAAATGTAATTTTTTTAAAACATCAGTGTAACGGTTGTAAAATCCGGTGTAACTTTAATTCTTTTAAGAAAAGAATAACGGAAGAAAACATCTGCATCATGTATTACGAGCGTGAAAGGAAAGATCGAAATGTTTGCAAGAGATATAGGTATAGACCTTGGTACGGCTAATACGCTTGTCTACCTTAAAGGTAAGGGCGTAGTTATGCGCGAGCCGTCGGTCGTTGCGGTAGATACAAGAAACGACGATGTTCTTGCAGTAGGAACACAGGCTAAGGATATGATCGGCAGAACGCCCGGCTCGATCGTTGCGGTGCGTCCGCTTCGTGACGGCGTCATCGCCGACTTTGATATCACGGCGACTATGCTTGAAAAGTTCATCAAGAGTACGACCCACACCGGCGTGTTCAGCCACCCCAAGATAGTTATCGCTTTGCCTTCCGGCGTTACCGAGGTAGAGCGCAGAGCTGTTGAAGACGCAGCCGAGAGCGCGGGCGGCAGAAACATCGAGCTTATGGAAGAGCCGATGGCGGCGGCGCTCGGTGCAGATCTGCCTGTTTTTGAGGCTGTAGGATCAATGGTCGTTGATATTGGCGGCGGCACGAGCGAGGTCGCAGTTATCAGCTACGGCGACATCGTCCACTCTTGCTCAGTAAGAGTGGCGGGCGACAAGTTTGATGAGGCGATAATCGCATTCATCAAGAAAAACCACAACGTTTCCATTGGCGAGCGCACCGCCGAAGACGTTAAGATACTGATCGGTTCGGCGTTCCCTTATGAAAACGAAGAGCCTATCGAGATCAAGGGCAGAAACCTTGCCGACGGTATGCCGCTCAACGTAAAGGTAACTCCCGCCGAGATAAGAGACGCGCTTGCAGACTGCTTTGCAGTTATCATCGATGGCATAAAGCAGACGCTCGAGCAGACTCCTCCGGAGCTTTGCGCCGATATCCTCGACAGAGGCATCGTTCTCACGGGCGGCGGAGCACTCATCAGAGGGCTTGACAAGCTCATCTCGAGAGAGACGAATATCCCCGTTTATGTTGCGGAAAACCCGCTCGACTGCGTGGTACTCGGCACTGGCAAGCGCCTTGAAATGGACGAGGAGCAGGATTATTTCGGCGATTATGAGTGATGCGGAGAAGTTTCTCGTCGTTAAGAAATATGTCGACGAGTGCGACGCATTTTCTCTGCTTGCGGGGGGCGCTCCGAGAGATGAATACGATGTCGGGTCAATAAGGATAGCCGAGTGTATTTCAAAAGAGGATACGTCGAAATGGATAGCGGCAGTAATTGCAGGGGTAATGTCCGCTTCGTTTGACGAAGACGTTTCACCCGGGCTACTTATCGAAGCGGCGGAGAAGATAAGATATGAGCTGCGAGAGGTTGCAGAATGAAAGAACACGATCACGCAAAAAAAATACTAACGACGACGCTCGTTGTTTTGCTCGTTACGGCAGCGGTAACGGCGGCGGTCGATAAAAATATATTTGTCGATTTTTACACGATGATCTCTAAGCCGTTTCAGCAGACGACGGCAGAGCTCTCCGGCGACCCGTCAGGCGGACGCTCAAAGGACGAACTGCTGAAGGAGAACAACGAGCTTCACGAAGAGGTAAATGACCTTGTGAGCCGTGTTATCGACTACGATACGATAAAAAAAGAGAACGAGATACTCAGAAAATATTACGGTATAAAGGACGACCACCCCGACTACGGCGTAGCTGTGGCAAACGTTATCCGCCGTGACCCGAACGATGACTTTTACGGCTTCACCATCGACAAGGGCAGCCGCGACGACGTAAAGCGCGGCGACCCCGTTATCAACGACAGCGGGCTTGTCGGCTGGGTGAGCGAGGTGAGCGTTACCACAAGCAAGGTAACGACGCTGCTGTCTCCCGAGGCTAAGGTCGGCGCGATGGATCAGAAAACGCAGGACAGCGGCATCGCTACAGGGCGCGCTTCACTCGCAGACGAAGGTCAGCTCGTTCTTTCGGTGATCTCGGCTGACAATAAGATGAAAGAGGGCGACATCGTAATCACAACGGGAGTAGGCGGAGTTTACCCCAAAAACCTTGTTGTGGGCAGAGTTGTAAAGCTCGACTATAACGAATTTGACACGACGCCCTACGCTGTTATCGAGCCTTTCGGCGACCTGAGAACTGTTTCCGACGTCGTTGTTATAACCTCGTTCGAGGGGCAGGGCGTTATTGAAGAGGCTGAAGAAACCGACACAGGTACTTCCGGAAAATAATAAAGCATTTTGAGATCGAAAAGCGAGGTGAATGCTCTTGGTGCCAAGAAAATATTACAGATATGCGCTCTACGCGGCGGAGCTGTTTTTGCTTTATGTTATCGAGGGTACGCCGGGGCTGATACCCGTTATCTACCACGCGAAGCCCCTGCTGCTCGTATCCATGGCTGTTTCTGCGGCGGCGTTTGAGCTGCCGTACTTTTCGCTTTTTTTCGGAGCTGCGTGCGGGCTTATTATCGACGTCGGCTCGGGCGGTCTTATGGGCTTGTCGTCAATGATACTTGGCTTTATATGCTACTACGAATCAAGCTGGAACGATAAATACATAAAGAATAATATCTACCTGGTGCTTCTCTACAGTGCGGCAGCCTCGACTTTTATCGTGGGATTAAAGTGGTTCGTGTTCAGCTTCATTCCCCAGTACGACGGCGTATTTGATATATTAAAGGAGCACTACGTAACGAGGGCGCTCTACACATGGGCGGTAACGCCGCTTATTTATCTCATCACGATGGGAGTTTCAAGGGCGTTCACAAAAGAAAAGCGCAGGATAAAGGTAAAGAAAAGAAAGAGAGTCCCGCCGTCTATGCGCTCGAGCGCAAGCAGACGAAGAGCAAAAAAGGCGGATATATAAACACAAAACAAACTCAAAGAAAGGAGTCTGAGAATGCGTAAGACAGAGCTTAACAACAGCACAACGAGCGTCAGAGCGGCGGTCTGCGCGCTTCTTACAGTGGCGATCTTCGCAGCCTTTGCGGTAAGGCTCTTTTCGTGGCAGATAATCAAAAGCGACGATTACCAGGACGACGCTCTCTCATCGGCTTCGTACACTATGACGACAGAAGCCGCAAGGGGAGAGATACTCGACCGCAACGGTAAGGAGCTTGCCGTGAATGACGCGGGCTACATGATAATCTTTAACAAGCTCTACATGAAGGAGGGCAGCGAGAACGAGGTCATCAATAAGCTTATCGGTTTGATGAACATTCGCCACGAAGCGTGGATAGACGCGCTGCCTATATATATAGATGAAAACGGAGCGTACAGCTTCAAGGAGGGCAACGAGGCGACAGTCGACTTCATCAAGAGTAAGGCTATGCTCGACATGAACAAGTACGCCACCGCCGCCGACTGCATGAGCGCTTTTGAGGAGCGTTTCGACCTTGAAGAAAGCGACTATACCCCGCAGGAAAAGCGCGACATAATCAGCGTGCGCTACAATATGGAGTTCAAGGGCTACTCAAATTCAACGCCCTATCGCTTTGCCGAGAATATCAGCCGCGATATGATCGCGATAGTTCTCGAAAACTCGCAGGGCTTTCCCGGCGTTGAGTGCGCAAGCACTTTTTTCCGTTTTTATAAGGAAGGCTCGCTTATCCCGCACCTGATTGGAACGGTAGGCGCTATCTCGCAGGACGAGTACGACAGCCTCAAAGACAAGGGCTACACCCTCGACGACATCGTCGGCAAAAGTGGCATAGAGTCTGCTCTTGAGGAAAACCTCAAGGGTACAGGCGGCGAGAAGAGGATAACTAAGACCTCCGACGGCGCGATAGTCGACGAGGTCGAAACGGTCAGGGCCGTTCCGGGAGATACGGTCTACCTTACGATAGACTCAAAGCTCCAGGAGGCGACAAACAAGGCGCTCGCAAAGAACGTTACGGAGGCGGGAAAGAATTACTCCGACTGCGTTGCGGGAGCGGCGGTAATGCTCGACGTGAACGACTTCTCTGTCCTTGCCTGCTCGACCTACCCGTCGTTTGACGTACAGAAGTACATGACGGACGAGAAGTATTATACTCAGCTCATCACAGACGAAAAGCTCCCGCTCTTTGACAGAGCGCTCACGGGTAATTTCATCGTCGGCTCGACGTTCAAGCCGTGTGTTGCGGCGGCGGGTCTTGAAGAGGGAGTTATAACGAGCAGCTCGACGATCTTTTGCAGCCAGAATTACGACTACTACAAAACCGATATCATCAAGTGTATGGGCTACCATTCTTCACAGAACGTGGAACAGGCGCTTGCAAATTCCTGCAACTACTATTTTGCGGAGGTCGGCAGAAGGCTCGGCATCGAATCGATGGATTTCTACGCCGAGAAATTTGGTTTGGGAGTAAACACGGGCATAGAGATCTACGAGAGCAGAGGTATCCTCGCCGGAAGAGATTCCGAGATATGGTACGAGGGAAATACCTGCCAGGCTGCTATCGGTCAGTCCGATAACGCGTTTACGCCGATACAGCTCGCGACCTACGCCGCGACTGTCGCAAACGACGGAGTAAGGCTTCGCACCCACTTCGTCGATAAGATAACGGACTACACGAAGAACGAAACGAAGCTTGACAATTCCCTGCAGCCAGAGGTGGTTGAAACGGTAGGCGTTTCGACCGAGAATATGAGGACGGTCAAGTCCGGTATGCGAAAGGTAGTTACCTCGGGAACGGCGAAGGATGTCTTCGCGAAATACAAGGTAGCTATCGCCGCAAAAACGGGAACTGCCGAGAATATCGGCAGCGACAACGTGACCTTCATCGCGTTTGCACCTTACGATGACCCGCAGGTAGCTCTTGCCGTGGTGATAGAGCACGGCGGCAACGGCAAATACTCGATGAACACCGCAAAAGCAATGCTTGACGCATACTTTGCCGAAACGCAGAAACGATAATGCGCTTCACGCACAAAAACTATAAAACTAATAAAGAAGGCTTGCTGGGCGAGACTAGCCGCGCGGGACGAAAATCGTGTAAAAGTCGAGCTAACAACGCGAGCTGCTCCCGGGCGCACGCCCGGCGGTTGACAAGGGTAGATCGGTGTAATATACTATAGATATAAGACGAAAGGACGCTAGTATGAGCAATTACTCTCACAGAGGATATGAGCACAGAACGGGCGGGTACGGCAGACGCCGCCATAAGGCCTCTGGCTTTAAGCGCAAAAGCGGCGGCGGTACGGCGGCTAAGGTCGCCGCGGTAACTGCGGTATCGATCGGCATTTTGGCGCTCGTTTACCTCTTTGCCGACAATATAATGCCCTTCGTCGATTCGATAAAAGGCGCGCAAGGGCCGACCCCCGACGTTCCCGTTTCCGCGGGGATAAAAGAGACAGCCGAGCAGCCGCCGGAACAGGCGCAGGGAAGCTTTGACTCCGTCGACGGCAGCGTCTTCGTGCAAAACGGCAGCGGCTATGTGCCGTTCAAGGGTATTGAAACGACCGCGAAAAATTATTCCGCGATCCTCAACAGCATATCTTCCTCGATGTCGGAAAGCGTGAATATCTACAGCGCCGTTATCCCGACGAACGCGGAGTTCGGATTGAAGGGTGTGCTGTCGGGTAATGGTTCTCAGAGGGAGAATCTTGATATCATTGATTCGTCTCTTTCGGACAGGGTAAAGGTCATCGACGTTTACTCGGCACTCGAAGCGCAGAAAAATGACTACATATTCTACCGCACCGACGAGAGCATGACCTCGAAGGGCGCTTACTACGTCTATAAAAAGATAGCCGAAACGGCAGGCTACGGCGAGAGGACGGTCTACTCGCTGAGTACTCTTTCCGAAAAAAGCGGCACGCTTTCGCCGTTTTACGGCTCGTTTGTAGAGCGCACGACCGACCCGAAAACGCAGCCCGAGGGCAATCCGGAGCTTGCAAAGAGCGCCGATACGATCGAGTATTACAAGCTGCCCGTTCACTATAACTGCTACAGCGTAGACCCGAAAACAGGCGGAAAGGTAGAGACCGACCTCTTTAAGGAGAGCGCCGCGGCAGTGGATCTTCTGAAGATATTCCCCGCAAAGGACACGGCGCTGCTTGAGATAGAAAACGTTCAGGAGAGCGGCAGCAAAAAGCTCCTTATCGTCAAGGACCACTCGGCCGAACCTGTTATCGGCTACCTTGTGCCGCATTACAGCGACGTTTACGTAGCCGACGTGTCGCTCTACAGCGGAAACCTCATGGAATACGTCAACGAGAATGAGATCACCGACGTTCTCATAATCAACGGTATCGAAGACGCCAATAACTCACTTTACTGTCAGAGATTGAGGGATTTATTTGACCACAGTATATCAGATTAACGGTTACAGAAACAACAATTACATAGGCGGCGACAGTATGCTTGGTCGGAAGATTGAGGTAAAGGTCGTTTCATCGATACCGTACGCAGGGCTTTACAACGGATATTATATGTCGGGTACACGCCGAAAGAATATTTTCCTACTCTCCAAGGAGCGCCCGAGAGACCACGTTCGCTGTACGGTAATCGCGATCGCTCAGAGCAGAAACAGTACGCAGGTCAAGCTCATCGCTGCGCCGGAGGGTCAGATCTACTACGAGCCGCTTATCAAAAAGAGGCTCAAAAGGCTGCGCAATTTTCGCGTAGGCAGGATAAGCTGCCTTTACGAGAAGTCGTGCGGTGCGATCGTCTTCTACAGGGCGCCCGAGGAGCTTATGGTTCTGCTCGTCAAGAATAAAAACGGCCGTTACTGGTCGTTTCCGAAGGGACACGTTGAGCTTGGCGAGAACGAACGCCAGACGGCTATAAGAGAGATCAAGGAGGAGACTGACCTCGATGTCGTTATCCAGCCGGGCTTCCGCGAAACGAGTGATTACTGCCCGTTCGGTAAGGTGAGAAAGCGCGTTGTCTTCTTCCTTGCGGAGGCGAAGAGCGACGATGTACATATCCAGGAAAGCGAGATCGACTACTTTATCTGGGTGCCGTTCTCAAAGGCTCGATCCATGTGCAGCTATGACAACGATCTTCGCGTTATCGACAAGGCGGAGCGCTACCTTGGCGGGCAGACAAGCTGAGGTGCGCCATGAGTGAGAGAGGTCACAAGGAGCTTGCCGCCAAGGCGGTAGAAGCCCTAAAAAAGGAGTACCCGGGAGCGGTATGCTCACTTATATATGATAAGCCGCACGAGCTGCTCATCGCCACACGCCTATCGGCGCAGTGTACCGACGCACGCGTGAACATGGTAACACCGGCGCTTTTTGAGCGCTATAAAACGCCGCAGGAGTTCGCCGAAGCGGACGTTTCGGACATCGAGAATTACATAAAAAGCTGCGGACTATACAAGACTAAGGCGAAGGATATCGTAGAGATGTCGAGGCAGATATGCGAGGACTTCGGCGGCAGCGTTCCCGACACGATAGAGGGCTTGACCTCGCTTTCGGGCGTCGGGCGTAAGACGGCGAACCTCATTCTCGGTGACGTTTACGGCAAGCCCGCCGTCGTAGTCGACACTCACTGCATACGCATAACGTCGCGCCTCGGTTTTCACAATATAAAGGATGCCGTGAAGATCGAAAAGATCCTTCGTGAGGCGCTCGATCCGAATGAGTCAAACGACTTCTGCCACCGCCTTGTGATCCACGGCAGAGCAGTCTGTACGGCACGCTCACCGAAATGCGGGGAGTGCTGCATGAGTGAGTTTTGCAGGTTTGCGAAGAAACAATAAAACCAAGGGTATGCAAAAATTGTTCTGCATACCCTTATGCATTACTCATTATATACTGCGGTGAGGTCGCCTGCGGTGCGTGCTGTCAAGTCCTGACGAGAAACGCTGCCGGTCGGTGAGTCGGGCGTTTCGGTCGCTTGCGGCGTATATTTGACGTTTTCCTGCTTTTTGAAAAGTCCCTCCTTCCTCATATCATAAACTTCCGTTTTATCCTTATAAATTAGGGTTATCGTGTAGTTGAAGTCTTCTGACGGAGCAGCTTCGCAGTCTGCGTATGAGTAACCACCTGTGTAGCCGGATGCTTCAAAAACTCCTTTGAACGGAATTTCTCGAATGTAAATATTTACATTCCATGTACTACTTTCTTTATTGAATGTATTTTGAGAAAAGGTGTTGACAGGTTTTCCGTCTTTTGTGGCAAGGTGAAATACCCATTCTTGATTTAAATAAGAATCGTCACTGTATTGAAATTCCGTTATGACGTTGATATTATCGCTGTTTGGCGCATAGCCGTAAAAAAACAGCTTAAATCCGACCGTGACAAGCGAGAAAACGCAGAAAAGTGAAGCAAAGGATATAACTGCGGTTCGGCGAAATCTTTTGAGGGCGGATTTGTTTTCGGAAAAACGAATGTGCGAATAATAATGAAATGAGAGGATCCAGCCGAGCGTAACCGTCAGTATTGCCATAATATCGACAGAGGCAAATATCAATGTCTGAATGGCCGCCAAGCTGCCGCCGCCGGTGTAGATAGTCATAGACACCGTGATCCCGGCGATTATCAAAGCGACTATAATTACCAATGCGGCAGCGGTAATGACACGAAGCTGTTTTATGCTTAGGCGCTGTTTCATTTTGTGTATATTCTTTTTGTCGCTGTCCTTTTCGATAACGAGCGTGCTTTTCATCTGCGAAAGCTCCTCACGGCAGAATTTGCACTCCTCCAGATGCTCCTCCACCAGTGCGCGGCTGTCGGAGCTTACGGCGTTGTCTGCGTAAAGCGGCAGCAGGTCGTTTATAACGCTGCACGTGATCTTACTTTTCATATATAGATCTCCTTTCATTCTGATGTTTTCTCAATCCCTTCGATTATCATTTTCTTTGCGCGGAAGTAAGTGACCCGTGCCCAGCCTGCGCTCTTGCCGAATATTATGCCGATCTTTTCAAAGCTCAGCTCGCCGAACACCCGAAGATTAAAAACCTCTTTGTACGGTTCGGGCAGCTCATGCAGCAGCTTGTGCAGCGCCATCGCCTGCTCCTCGTTTTCAATGCGTTCTGTCAATATCACGTCAGAGACGGCGGCTTCCGGTGCGTCTTCAAGCGGAATATGCTTCTGTCGGCAATATGAGTAGTACGTATTCCGGGCAATCGTGAAAAGCCACGCTCTGATATCCTTTTTGCCGTCGAAGCTGTCAATGCTGTTAAGAGCCTTTACAAACGTCTCCTGAGCGATCTCTTCCGATATGCTCTCATCACGGCACAGCGCACGCATATACAGGAAAACATCTTTGAAATACAGTCTGTATATCTCTTCAAAGCCGGACACGGTATCACCTCCCCGGGGAAAATAATGAAAACTTAAAATTGCGGAAATGCTTCACGTTCTCTCATTGAGTGCCACTCATAATATTAACTCATTCAAAAGGATAATGTTACAGTTTTTCCAAAAAAATCTTATTTCTGGTCTATAGGAACGTGGATTTTATGTATAAACATTTTAGATGATGCACAAAATATCACTTAGGGCTTGTGCAGAATTCACAAAGATTACAAACTTTAACAAAAGTGGTTGCATTTCTGTAACTTTCTGTTATAATATATATAGTTAATTTTTACAGACGTGTAACAATTAAGTTCCGCAGGGTCACCTGTGGTCAGAAATTTAGGGGTTGTTTAGAATGTCAGAATTTGAAAGAGATGATTTTGAGATCACTCCCGAGCTGCTGGCAAATTTTGAGTCTGATGATAAGTACTGCGCATACGAAACAGACGAGAAGACGATCGAGCAGATAAGGGAGGAAAGATACCGCAGGCAGGAGCAGAGGCGGCTGAGAAGGAAGCGTGAGCTTCGCTCGACCATCATGAACTATTTCATGCCGACTGCGGCGCTCGTTCTGCTCGTGAGCACCGTTTGCTATATGAATTCGCTCCAGTTCGGGCTTGTTGTTTCCTATAACGACGAGCAGCTAGGAGTAGTTGAAAACGCCGCTGTTCTTGAAGAGGCTGCAAGCATCATCGACAGCAGGATTATTAATAAAAGCCTTGATTCCCTTGAGAACGAGCCGCAGTACAAGGTGGCTATCGTGACGAACAATTCGGATTTCCGAAACTCGTCCGAGCTTAGCCAGCAGATCATCGACAGAGACCGTACACTTGAGGACGAGCTTTGCGGTGTGTTCGTTGACGGAGAGTTCGTCGGCGCGGTAAGCACAGAGGAAGAGGCGCAGGCAGTTCTTGACGGTCTGCTTGAGGCTCAGAAGAAGGCTGCGGCCGAGCTTGGCACGGTAAAGGCTGTGGAATTCAACAGCAGCGTTGACGCACAGGTCGGCTTATATGCAAAGGATTCGGTCGTTGACAAGTCGGAGCTTAAAGGCCGCCTTGAAAACAACGTCGAAATCAGCTACAAGGTCACTGTTTTGCAGGAGCAGAACGTTAAGATAAAGTACAAGACCGAATACAAGGTCGACAGCTCGAAGCCGGAAGGCTTTGAAAAGGTCACGCAGAAGGGTGTGATAGGCGAAGGGATTGCGACGAATGAGAGCGTGTATATCGGTGGCGAGAAGATATCGTCCGAGCACGTAAAGGTCGTAGCTACCAAGAAGCCGACAAACGAGATAATCACCGTATCGCCCGACAGCGAGCACGCTCAGGAGAGCGCTCAGTCGAGCGATAAGGATAAAGATACAAAGACGGAAGCCATTAAAACAGAAAAAGCTTCCGCCACTGACACCGACAAGGCCGAGTCCGCTAAAGACGAGCCTGAAGCTGATCAGGAGGAAGCTAAGAGCGATTCACCGTTTATCTGGCCTGTGCAAGGCTACGTTACGGGATACTTCGGCTACGAGGGCGAACATTTCCACAAGGGAATGGACATCGGCGCCGGAGAAGGCACGCCGATCGCCGCTTCCGCAGCAGGTACAGTTGTTGATGTAGTTATCGACTACGGCACAGAGGGCTTAGGCTGCTACGTCACAGTAGACCACGGCGACGGTTATCAGACGACCTACGCTCAGTGCAGCGACATTTATGTATCGGTAGGTCAGCGGGTTGAGCAGGGCGACATCATCGCCGCAGTAGGCTCGACGGGTGATTCCACCGGACCTCACCTTCATTTCCGCGTAATTCAGTATGGTGAGTTTATTGATCCAGCCAACGTCTTATATTAAGATAAATAACCCCAAAACAAAACAGGGAAAGGACACAGAGCAATCGTGTGTCCTTTTCCTGTTTTCGGCGTGTCGCCGCAGACAGTACGGCGGACGGTGTCCGCAGACAGCACGGCGGACGGTGTCCGCAGACAGTACGGCGGACGGTGTCCGCTGACAGTACGCGCACCGACAATCTTTTATCGTAAGTATTATGTCCCCGCGTCCGTCCAAAAGTCCCTGAATAACCCAGTATGGCTTGCGTGCCGTACCCCGTAGCATTTCAAACTCCAGCAGATCAGCCTGCGCCTTCGGCTTGACTTCTTAGGGCGTTATGGCACCGCGGATCGGCCGCAGGCGCACGCCTGCCCGAAATTATTGGTATGGGATTATGACTGAGATGCACGTGTCGTCGTAGGACGATCCGGATACCGCGTCGGTGATGATTATTTTGAGGTTCTTGGTGCGGATCGTCCGCGGAAAGTCGAAGACCTGTTCCCGCATGGAATCCGGGCTGATCGTGAAGGTGAAGCTGTCGGCGGCGTTGTCGCCCTGAAAAGTGACCTTTGTCAGCCTGCCGTTTTTCATGAAGCGGTCGTTATCGACGGTGTAGCCGTTTACAATACCGCAGGCGCTCACCATTACCTCGGTCGAGTTGGAGAACATCACATATTCGCCTATACCGACGCCGCTCTTGTTCTCAGTCCAGCATTTGCCGTTGTAGTTGAGAACATTTTCGGCAACGTAGGTGTAGCCAGGCTCGTTCGGCAAATGGCTTGAAGCGGAAACGCCAGAGAAAGAGGCGACTTTTTTCTGCGCGGGCTGCGGCGCGGGGGTACTCGACTGCGCCTGCGCACCGAGCGAGACCTCGAAGCTGATGGAGCTGCCCTTTTTGAGGTAGGTGTTCGGCGTTATGCTCTGGCTTATGATCGTGTTGTAATCATACTCGGAGCTGTATTTGCTGGTGAATGTCACGTTTACGCCCCTGCTCTCGAAATATAGCTTCGCCTGCTCATATGTCTGAGAGGTGAAGTCCGGGACGAGAATTATGTCGGAGTCATTGACCGCCTGTGAAGCGGGAGCTTTGCTCTTTTCAGACGCCTTCGCGACAACGATCGTCACGGTGCCGTTTTTGGCGATCTTTTCGCCCTTGCCGGGGTACTGCATGATAACGGTGTTCTCGGGCTGATCGCTCTCTTCGAGGATCACCTCGTAAAAAAGCCCCGCGTCGTTGAGGATATCCTTTGCCGTCTCTGCCGACAGCGACTCAACTCCCGGCACGCTCACCTTTTCGTCGCTTTGCGCGGCGCTTTCCGATGCAGCGCTCTCACTGCCCGAGGTATCATCCTTCGGAGATAGCTCGAGCACGCAGCCTGTGAGCGCGTTAAGCGCGAGGGTGCAGGCGCAGACGGCAGCGGCGGCTTTGATCCGTTTGTCCTTTTCGGCGTACAATTTCATAAATGATCACTCCTTTTTGATTCTTCGCTTATTTGATCTGTCTCACACAAATTTCGAGCTTTTATATAAATTCAGTATAACATATTATTCCGAGATAATCAACAATACAGCGGCAGGCGGCTTGTCTCCGCTCGGAGATCTGTTTATCACTAAAACTATAAACTTACGGCAAGAAGTCGGTACGGGTGCTGCGTTGATGTCACATATGGCGTATCAAGTTCTTGAAAAACAGAACGCGCAGAGGTATAATAATAATCGGATCGGAGGGGGATAAGCATGACTTTACAGCAGATACATTACGTGATAACGATCGCCGATCAGGGGTCGATGAACAAGGCGGCAACGCTGCTTTACACAGCGCAGCCGTCGTTGACGAGCGCAGTGCGCGAGCTTGAACGGGAGCTAGGCATAACGATCTTCCACCGCAGCGGGCGAGGCGTTACGCTAACTGCCGACGGCGAAGAGTTTTTGAGCAGCGCGCGCCGTCTTTACGGCTCCTTCGAGGAGCTTTCGGAGAAGTACAGCGGCAAGAAGCTGAAGAAGAAATTCGGCGTTTCTACGCAGCACTATTCCTTTGCTGTAAAGGCTTTCGTCGAGCTTGTGAAGCGCTTCGGCACGCTTGAATACGAGCTTGCCATCAGAGAATCCAAAACGAAAGAGGTCATCTCTGACGTCGCGGGGATGCGCAGTGAGATCGGCATACTCTACCTCAGCAGCTTCAACCGGGCTGCGATCATGAAGCTGCTGCGCTCAAGCGGACTGGTGTTCAACCATTTGACAGATTGCGGCGTTTACGTCTACCTTTGGGCGGGTCATCCGCTTGCAGGCAGGGAGAAGATAACTTTTGACGATCTTACCGACTACCCGTGCCTACAGTTCGAGCAAGGCGAGGGCAGCTCGTTCTACTACGCCGAAGAGATACGCAGCACCGCCGAGTACCCGCGCACGATAAAGGCGAACGACAGGGCGACAATGCTCAACCTCATGAAGGGGCTTGACGGCTACACTCTATGCTCCGGGATAATCTGCGAGGAGTTCAACGGCGGCGACTACAGGGCGATCCCCTTCGACTGCGGCGGCGACGAGAACGAGAACACGATGGAGATTGGATACATAGCCCGCAAAAACACCGTCCTCAGCACGCTGGGCGAAGCCTACATACAAGAGCTCAAAACCCAACTCTAAGGCGGCGCCCAAAACTCCCCAAGAAGCCAAGCTGAAGGCGCAGGCTGATTTGCTGGCGTTTGAAGTGCCCTGCGGGGTGCGACACGCCGCCGTAAGTGTATAGTTTTAGTGGACAGCCCTCGGCGCGGAGACGGGCTATGCTTTACATAAAAGTAAAATCGGAACTGCCTGTCGGCGCTTGCCGACCCACGGAAATCAATTTTTAAAAATTTAAAGTATCCTTGGCGCCTTGGAGCGGCGCGGATTGTTTATGCTTATCGTTAGTTAGGGGCATTTTCTGCCAAAACCTCCGGCGGCAAGCCTTTTTGAAAAAAGGCTTGGCGAAAAACTTTAATTAATCTTCTTTTAAAGAAAGTTGATTTCCGTGCACGCCGCCGCCCGCACTTGACAAGAGGGACGAAAATGTCTATAATAAACTATGTATACGTATAAAAATCCGGGAGGACCGGAAAAACAGAAGGTGGATTAGAATATGCAGAAGGAAATTTTATTGACCGCACAGGGTCTTAAAGCACTTGAAGACGAGCTTGACTTCTTAAAGACCGTCAAAAGAAAGGAAATGGCTGAGAAGATCGCTCTCGCGCGTTCCTACGGCGACCTTTCCGAGAACAGCGAGTATGATGACGCAAAGAACGAGCAGGCTCAGATGGAGGCTCGCATCGCCGACATCGAGGTAACGCTCAAGCACGCAAGAGTTATCGACGAAAACGAGATCTCCAACGAGAACGTTCACATCGGCTCCGTCGTGACCGTTTATAATGGTATGCTCGAGGAAGAGGTAACGTACAACATCGTCAGCGCCAGCGAGTCAGATCCGGAAGATAACAAGATTTCCGACGAATCGCCGGTGGGCAAGGCTCTCCTCGGCAAGAAGGCAGGCGACAGAGTTTCCGTCGAGCTGCCTAACGGCACGCAGATCTTCCTTGACGTAAAAGAGATCACACGCTAAAACAACTTGAAAGGTGAAGCATTACAATGAGTGAGAAGAACGAGCAGAACGTCCAGACGGTGGGCGAGGAGCTTTTGCAGGTAAGACGAGAGAAGCTCGACGCACTGCAGCAGGCGGGTAAAGACCCGTTTGAGATCACAGTCTACGACAGAACGGACTGTGCAAAGGATATTATCGACAATTTCAGCGAGGACGAGGAAAAGACAGTTTCCGTTGCCGGACGCATCATGTCAAAGCGCGGCAAGGGAAAGGTCATGTTTATGGATCTGCACGACAGAAGCGGCAAGATCCAGATCTTCGCAAAGTTTGACGATCTCGGCGAAGAGGTATACGCCGGACTTAAAAAATGGGACATCGGCGACATCGTAGGCATCAAGGGCTTTGTCTTCAAAACGAAGATGGGCGAGGTCTCCGTTCACGCGCAGCAGGTAGAGCTGCTTTCAAAGTCGCTCCTTCCGCTGCCCGACAAGTACCACGGCTTGAAGGACACCGACCTTCGTTACCGTCAGCGCTACGTTGACCTCATCATGAACCCCGAGGTCAAGGACACGTTCATCAAGCGCAGCCTTATAATCAAGACGATCCGCGAGGAGCTTGACAACAGGGGCTACATTGAGGTCGAAACGCCGATCCTCAACACGATCCCGGGCGGCGCTGCGGCAAGACCGTTCATCACGCACCACAACACGCTCGATATAGACCTCTACCTGCGCATTGCGCCGGAGCTTTACTTAAAGAGGCTGATCGTCGGCGGCATGGAAAAGGTCTACGAGATCGGACGTCTCTTCCGCAACGAGGGCATGGACGTAAAGCATAACCCCGAGTTCACGACGATCGAGCTTTATGAGGCATACACCGACTACAACGGCATGATGGATCTCACCGAGAGGCTCATCAATAAGGCGTGCCTTGCGGTAAACGGCACAGATCAGATCGAATATCAGGGCGAGCAGGTCGACCTTTCGCTGCCGTTCAAGCGTGTTTCGATGATCGATGCAGTTAAGGAGTACACCGGCGTGGACTTCGGCGAGTTCATCGGAGACACCGAGAAGGCGAAGGAGATCGCAAAACAGCTCGGCCTTGAGGTCAAGGATACCGACACATGGGGCAATATCCTTAACAGTGCCTTTGAAGAGAAGGTCGAGGAAAAACTCGTTCAGCCAACGTTCATCTACGACTACCCGGTCGAGGTATCGCCGCTTACAAAGCGCAAGAAGGGCGTGCCGGAGATTGTTGAGCGCTTCGAGCTTTTCGCAACACGCAGAGAGCTTGCAAACGCATACTCCGAGCTTAACGACCCGATTGACCAGAGAGGCCGCTTCGAGTACCAGCTTATGCTCAGAGAGAGCGGCGATGACGAGGCTCAGATGCTTGACGAAGACTTCCTGACCTCGCTCGAGTATGGCATGGCGCCGACCGGCGGTATGGGTATGGGCATCGACAGGCTCGTAATGCTCCTGACCGACAGCGCCTCGATCAGAGACGTTCTGATCTTCCCGACGATGAAGCCGTTGGAGAAATGATAATGACCACGCACCCCATGTCCCTGCACCCCGTGCCGTTTGAGATGATACGCTCAGGGCAGAAAACGTATGAGCTGCGGCTTTACGACGAGAAGCGGCGTAAAGTATGCCCGGGCGACCATATCGAATTCACAAATACGGAGACAGGCGAAAAAATGCGCTGCGAGGTGGCGGCGCTTCATCGGTTTGATTCGTTTGATAAGCTGTATGCTTCGCTGCCGCTGCTCAAATGCGGATATACCGAGGCGGATATTAATACCGCAAAGCCCGAGGATATGAACGAATACTATACGCCGGAGAAGCAGGAAAAGTATGGCGTTATAGGTATTGAGATAAAAACCATATCATAAAATAAAACGACCCGATCCATTCCTTAAACGGAACGAATCGGGTTTGCTGTTTATATACCGGTTTCTGATTAAAAGCTTTATTATACCTCTATCTGCGAGAATACCTCGCCAAGCCCCTTGTTGATAACAAGGTCGGCCATGCCGTCGAAGCTTGTAGAGGACTTGTTGACGAGTACCATCTTGTCTCCCCGGAAGTAGGTGATATAGGAGCTTGCGGGGTAGACGGTCAGCGAGGTGCCGCCGATGATGAGAAGGTCGGCGTCTGATATCGCACGGACAGCGTTGCGGACAGTCTTGTCGTCGAGCGGCTCTTCATAGAGCACGACGTCGGGCTTTATCATGCCGCCGCACGAGCATTTCGGAACGCCGTCTGACGAGAACACCTCTTCGGCGGAGTGACTCTTGCCGCACTTCATGCAGTAGTTGCGAAGCACGCTGCCGTGAAGCTCGTATACACGCTTAGAGCCTGCCCTCTGGTGAAGCCCGTCGATGTTCTGCGTTACAACGGCCGAGAGCCTGCCGGCTTTTTCAAGCTCGGCGAGCTTGTAGTGGGTTACGTTCGGCTCGTATTTGCGGCTGTCGAGCTTGTCGCGGTAAAACTTGAAGAACTCCTCGGGCTTTCGCATGAAGAACGTATGGCTTAATATCTCCTCGGGCGGGTAGTCGTACTTCTGGTTGTAGAGGCCGTCTTTGCTGCGGAAGTCGGGTATACCGCTCTCGGTTGACACGCCCGCGCCGCCGAAGAAGACGATCCTTTTGCTTTTCTTTACGAGGTTGTTCAACATTGCTGTCTTTTCGTCCATTTTCATCACTCCTTTGAGGCGTTATTAATGAGGTCTTTTTTATTCCTTGTGCGCAAGCTTCGGCGCAATGTAGTTATACGTTACCGTCGAGATGTCTTTGATCGCGTCGATCGGTGGCTGATAGTCGCCAACGCCGTCTGCCATAACGGAAAGAATGTAAGGCTTCGACGCAAAGATGATCGCCGAATCGTTCTGTACATCTTCAAGCTCGCCCGTCTTGTTGGCGGTCTGAACATTGGTCGGTACGCCATCTGGTATTTTGAGCGTCCTGTCCTGGGCTTTCAGGTAGCCGATCATGTCCTTTGAGTGGGGGAGCTCACCCGCAAGCGCCATCGCAAGGAACTTCGCAGAATCCTCTGCTGTCGTGATGTTGTCGTTTATCTCGTCGTTCTGACCCATAAGCCTGCCCATTTTTGTGTTTTCAAAGCCCTTTTCCTTGCAGAAGGCGTTCACCTTTTTAAGCCCTTCGGCGGAATCGCCGCGTCCAAGCATCGTGACGAGAATGTCTGCCGCCTCGTTGTCGCTTATCGTTATCATGCTCTCGATAAGTCCGGGAACGTCGTCGTATTCGTAGTGTCTTACAAGCTCATCATACTCCTCATAGACAGAGCCCATGACGAACAGCTTGATAACGCTCGCCGCCTGGAGCTGTTTGGGGTTCATGCTGAGCGTGTCGCCCGTAGAGGGAACGTAAAGGTATACCGACCACTCGCCGCCGCACCGGGCTTTGATGTCGTCGATGATCTCCTGTATCTGCGGCTGAAGCTCCTCTTCGAGGGGCATCGCGCTGTCGGGCGCTTCCTCGTCGACGACAAAGCTTCCGATGAAGGCTTCGACTGCGTCGTCGGGCGTTTCGTCCAATGTGTCGGCTGCCGACGAGCGAACCGAGGTCATGACTGCTGCCGAAACGAGCGTCACCGCGGCACAGGCAAGCGCGGCGATCGTACCGATAAGGATTCTCTTTTTGACCTTCTTTTTCATATATATACGCTCCCGAAAAGCATTCGGTTTCGAATGTTATACTTCTTCAGTGATGATCTCTTTGTAGAAATTGGCGTAATCGCTGCGCGCGTCCTTAGTGAACTTGATGGCCGTTCTGGGGTGCTGATTGAGCAGACCGGTCATAAGGTATTGGAGATCGTAACCCCATACGACGCCGTCTTCCCTGAGCTTCGTCATGTGGTTCTGAATGAACTTGAAGACGGGGTAGATCTCGTACTTCGGGTTGCGCAGGAAGCCGAGAAGCAGCTCCATCGCGCAGTTGCCGGCGCCTCTGCCCATAGAAGAATAAGTAGCATCGAGCCAATCAACGCCGATTCCTGCGGCTTCGACCGTGTTCGCGAATGCGAGCTGGAGGTTATTATGGGCGTGAATGCCGACCTTCTTGTTGTACTTTGCTGCGAAGTTTAAGTAAATGTCGGCGAGGCGCTCTAGCTGCTCGGGGTAGAGCGCGCCGAAGCTGTCGACGATGTAGAAAACGTCAACGGGCGTTTTGCCGAGAATGTCAAGCGCTGCGGAAAGCTCGCTCTCTCTGGCGTTGGAGATCGCCATAATGTTGCAGCTTGCCTGGTAGCCCTTCCTGCAGGCATCTTCGATCATGTCTACCGCCTCGGGGATCGTGTGGATATACGTCGCCACACGAACGAGGTCTATCGGGCTTTCAGCCTTGGGCTTGATGTCCTGCTTGTAATTGCAGCGACCGACGTCCGCCATAACGGCGATCTTGAGCGGGGTATCGTTTTCACCGACGATCGCTCTGATGTCGTCGTCGTCGCAGAACTTCCACTTGCCGAACTTCTCCGGGTCGAAAAGCTCTTTGTCGGCCTTATAGCCGAATTCCATGTAGTCAACGCATGCGGCTATGTTTGCCTTGTAAAGGTCGCGAACAAACTCGTCGGTAAAGTGGAAATCATTTACAAGACCACCGTCTCGGACGGTCGCGTCTACCACCTTGATATCCGAACGGTAGTCGAGCAGCTTCGATACTTCTTTCATTTTCATCATTCCCCTTGTATATGTGTTTTAGGATATCGGAAAGATCCGCATAAAACGAATGCGCAGCATTTCCAATATTATAAATTTAAAGTTTTCAGTTTTCGGTTTTCCCCTCTTCCGCTTGCGCGACCTTCATCATGATCGCGCACTCCATGCGCTTGCGGAAGAGTTTGCAGCCGTACTCGTAAACGCCGGTGACGGAGCCTGTGGCGTGGTAGGAGTTTGCGGCGCAGCCGCCCGAGCAGTAGAGCTTTGCCCAGCAGTCGCGGCATTCTTCTCTGGCGTAGGCGTTGCAGAGCTTGAATTCCTGCTGCGCCTCTTTATTTTTAACGCCGTCCCATATATTGCCGAGGCTGTACTTTTCATCGCCCACGAACTGGTGGCACGGGAAAAGCTCGCCCCACGGCGTTACCGCCATATATTCCGTACCCGAGCCGCAGCCGGAGATGCGCTTGTAGATGCATGGGCCGCCCTCGAGGTCAATCATATAGTGGTAGAAGGTGAAGCCTTTGCCCTCGCGCTCCCGCTTGAGCATTTCCTTTGCGAGGATCTCATACTGCTCGAAAACGATCGGCAGGTCGTCTTCGGTGAGAGCGTAGGGGTCGTTGGGCTTACAGACTACAGGTTCCATCGAAAGCTCGGTAAAGCCGAGGTCCGCCATGTGGAAAACGTCCTTTGTAAAGTCGGCGTTATTGTGGGTGAACGTGCCGCGCATATAGTAGCCGCGGTCGCCGCGCTTCTCGATAAAGTGCCGGAACTTCGGTACGATAAGGTCGTAGCTGCCCTTGCCGTTTACCGTTTTGCGCAGGTTATCGTGGATCTCCTTTCGCCCGTCGAGACTCAATACGACGTTGTGCATCTCTTTGTTTGCAAAGTCGATGACGTCGTCGTCGAGAAGCACGCCGTTAGTCGTGAGCGTGAAGCGGAATTTCTTGTTGTGAGTTTTTTCAAGCTCTCTGCCGTAGCGGACGATATCCTTGACGACCTCCCAGTTCATCAGCGGTTCGCCGCCGAAGAAATCGACCTCGAGGTTGCGCCGTGAACCTGAGTTCTCAATGAGGAAATCGAGAGCGCGCTTGCCGACCTCAAGCGGCATGAGCGCACGTTCACCGTGGTATTTGCCCTGGCTTGCGAAGCAGTACTCGCAGTTGAGGTTGCACGTATGCGCAACGTGCAGGCAGAGCGCTTTGATAACGGTGCTTCTGTTTTTAAGGTCAAAGGCGTGACCTTCGTAGATATCCTTTGTGAAGAGCTTTCCCTCTTCTCTGAGCGTTTCGATGTCCTCAAAAAGCTCGTCGATATCATCGCTCGTGATGTTTTCGGAGTACTTTTCGAGCAGATAAGCTTTCAGCTTGTCCTTAGGCGTCTCTTCATAGCGCTCGATCGCGTCAAACGCTGCCTCGTCAACGACGTGAACGCTTCCGCTGAACACATCGAGCACGATATTATAACCATTTAATTTATAGCAATGTATCATAGTAACATTTCCTTAGTTTATGATTAAAAAAACGCCGTAGCGGCAAAAGACCGATACGGCAGTTTTTCACAAGCGATCACTTGCCGCTTGCGCTCTTCTCGCACTGCTGATTTGCAACACCGCAGGAAGTCTTGCACGCCGACTGGCACGAAGTCTGGCACTCGCCGCAGCCGCCGTTCTTAAGGCTCTTCTTGAGGTCACGAGTTTCAATAGTCTTGATCCTTTTCACGGAAAAATCCCCCTTTATAAAATTCATACCTATAGTTTATCACACATTTCCCCATTTGTCAACGCCGCAGCGGGCTTGTCGGCGCTTGCCGACCGGAATTCCGCACTCCGTAGACGATACGCAATCTTAGTTTTTTATGAACGTACACTAAAGCCCGTGGTTGGAATAAACGATAAACGCGGGCAAAAATTAACGCGCCCGAAAAATCGGACGCGTACTGCGTGCGGCGCTTGCCGTTGGTTGCGGAGGCAGGATTTGAACCTACGACCTTCGGGTTATGAGTTAGCACCTTTTCTTTTTGTGTCATTTTGCCGACTTGCGAAAGCCGCATTATTCCTTGATTTGTTGCGTGTTTACTTTTGCACTAAGCAGCGGAATTGTGCTTTTTATCGTCCAACGAACATCAAACAAACATCAAACAAACATCAAAATAACATCAAGAAATGCCACCGTATAATATCCACAAAGGCAGCGGCAAAAAGAAAAGCCGGAGCCGCATTATACCGCTGCCCCGTTCTCTTCTTGCGCTAATATTGTACCATTTTGTTGTGTGGCTGCCGCTCTTAATTGCCGGTTGCCGTTGGTGCCGTGTCTGCTGTCTTCGTTAATGCCGAATACGCTGTGATCTCGTTCTTGTCGAAAATCTTCTGCATTTGAAATACAAGCTCGTAAATAGCCTGTGCGTATGATCTGTAGCGGTTATAATCTAAGACAATACCGAATCGCCCGTCCTCGCTTTGATAATCGTATTTGACGAAGTAATCTTCCGTCAGGTCCTGCATTAAGCACAGCGCACTGTCAAGCAGCACCGCTGCCCCTGTCAGCTCGCCTTTGTCTATCATCTGAGCGCTCATATCTTTATACCTCCGGTCGTTCCGAGACTCTCCTTCATAAAGCGCATAGCCGTTATAAAGCCGATGATAAATGCACTATGCTCGTAGCTCGTAAACGCCTGAACATAGTGTCAGAGCGTCATAGGCTGCGTCCTTTCTGCCATGTTCAAGCTCGTTGTAGGCTTCCTCTATTGCTTCGTTGGTAAGCTCTTCGGAGAAGGCAAGCAGCGGCAGACCGGATAGGCGAGTATTGTTAAGAAAGCTGAGGTATTGCTCCGTGATCTGAGGGTAATGCTTGTTGCAATATGCGGTGTGCCTTTCATAAATATCTGACATTGTAAAAAACTCCTTTATATTTCTCTTGACATCTCGGAGCGGACACGTTATAATCTATGTATCCGCTCCTTTGGTGCGGTCTATGGGTCTTACACGTCGCTTTCGTCGGTGCTTGTGTAAGGCTCTTTCTTATTCTGTGTATTGTGGCTTTCAT
>ONFG01000018.1 GCA_900317025.1 uncultured Eubacteriales bacterium
ATATTACATGAAATGTCAATAATCAAGAGCACCGGAGGATTTTCGGATAAATTTGATTTTTTTGCTAAAAATACGCCCATGCAGAGGAAAATTCTGCATAGGCGGCAGGAATGCGCCTGCCGGCAGTTCCGTCGAATCTTTTAGCAGTCCGATAATTTACCTCCGCATATTGAAGTTGAAAATATAACAAAACACCTATGCAAAGATAATCCATGCATAGGCGTTGATTTTTATTGTCCGTTTATATAGTTACCATCGGCGTCTCTGCCTGTCATTGCCATACCTGCTTCATAATTTGCAAAGCAATTTTTACACATACCCTTCATCGTAATACTGTGCATATTATCCGCATCGGTAAATGTCTTTCCGCAAACCCCGCAAACCGAGCCTGATGTATGGGTGTTTCCTCCTTGACTACTTCCACTCCCATCAAAAAAACAAGAATGTAAACAGAATATAAATTCAGCGAGAACCATTAGCAACAAACAACAACCTAATGCTGTTGCTGTTTTACCTTCTGGCTTGATTTCTTTGGTCCACATTGTTTTTCCCACATTATTCACCACCATTTCTATAGTGTTTTTCTTTTCTCAAACACTAATTTCTCTGGAACAACGACTAAAGAATATCCAAACTTTTCGGCACATCTTGCCACCAAAGACCTTTTCTCGGTATACCATTTGTCTTTCGGAGGTTCAGCACCTGTCAATTTCAGATACTGGCTTCTACTCAAAGTAAAATCCTTCCCTTTTTCCATCTTGGAAACGATCTTTTCAAGATTAGGACGTTTTGCCATATGTTACCCCCTTTGCTCTCTTTGCAAACAAATTAATAAGAATAAAACCAAAATATTGCATTCAAACGAATGCTTTAAACATATTTTAGCATTCATTTGAATGCTTGTCAATAGTTTTTGTTGAAATATAGTAAAATTTTAAGAAAGGGGAATCCTAAAAGAAAAAACAAAAAGGAAGTGCAAAAATGTATCTACGGCGGCTGAGGGATTTGCGTGAGGACAACGATTTAAAACAGGAATATGTCGCGAACATATTGAAGATCACCCGCCAACAGTATCAGCTTTACGAGAGCGGTAAACGAAGTCTGCCAATAGAAAAGCTGATTATAATATGCAAACTCTATAGCGTTTCCGCAGATTATGTTCTTGAATTATCAGATGAAATATCAAATTAAATCATAAGGGCAAGCACGTAAGTACAACCGCTTGCCCTTTTATATCATTTTACCGTTATACCGTTAATAACATATTATCATATTGTTTTGAGAAAGTCAACGGTTTACCGTTAATTTCTTTGAATAAATTTTGATATATTTACAATAGATATTTATATCGGAATTGATTTTAAAGGAGAAATTATCGTGACTATTTCGCAGGCAGTTGCAAAAAGAATACTCGACCTTTGCAGCGAAAACAATATCACCGTCAATAAGCTAAGCACGATCTCCGCTGTTACGCAGTCAACCGTCAATGACATCGTGAATGGCAAAGCGAAAAATATTGGCATCGTAACAATAAAAAAACTCTGTGACGGTTTGAACATAACCATTACAGAGTTTTTTGATACAGATTTTTTTAAGTCTCTCGATCAGGAGATTTTTTGAATTATCCCAATAACATCGTCAAGAGAACACGCAGACGCAAAAACAAGCGGCTTTATTTCATCTTCGGCTTGCCGTGGGGCAGGTCGCAGGCGCAGACGATAGTTTCAAAGCAATCACGAACGCCGGCTCTCATCAGATAGTCGTTCGTGCGCTCGTAGTTTGTGGCGGTGGCGATCGCCGTTGGTATGCTGCGGCTTTTCAGGTATTCGCAAAGCGTGCGCACTCCGGGCTTCGGCTGTATGCCGTGCTCGTCAACGTAGGCGCTCATCAGCCGAATGCGCGTTTGTTTTACACGCTCGTAATCGAAGCTTTCGCCGAATGCTTCACAAAGCATCTGCTTTGCAAGCGTCTTGTCAAGACTTCTGAGCTTCAATGCCGTTTCGCGGCTCATCTTAAAGCCACATTCTCCGGCGGCCTCACGCCAAAAGCGCTGGTAAAGCTTCTCGGTGTCGAGTATAAGTCCGTCGAGATCAAAGATAACGCCTTGTAATTTCATAGCTGTTCCACCTCTTTCCGATAAAATTATACACTATATAAAATGCTTTGACAATCAAAATCAGAAATTTTTTCCGGGGCGTATAATTGAGAAAAAAACGGAAAAAATACCATTACGCAAAGAACAGCGGGCAGCGCTCGCAGAATGAAAGGATATTGATATTATGTTAAACAAGCTCTCTTTGATACTGCTCATCATCGGCGGCATAAACTGGGGCTCGATCGGTATTTTCCAATTTGACCTTGTAGCCTGGATCTGCGGCGGACAGTCGAGTATTCTCAGCAGGATCATCTACACACTCGTCGGCCTTTGCGCGATCTGGTGCATCTCTCTTCTCATCAGGGACACCGACGAAGCAGACCGCCCCGTCCGCGTGATGAGCCACTAAAAATGCCGAACGGTTTAAACCGCCCGGCAGACTGCGTCCCCCGAAAGGGGGACTTTCTTTATCTTGTATATATCTCGCCGACAAGCTTTTCAAGCTCCGAAAACGTTTTCAGGCTGCACGCCGCACGGCGGAACGAAGCCGCACCCTGAAAGCCCTTCAAGTACCAGCCAACGTGCTTTCTCGCCTCGCGCATTCCAACGTCTTCGCCCTTGTATTCACAGAGCGTTTTGATGTGGCGAAGCATAACGTAAAGGCGCTCCGCCTTCGACGGCGGCGGTATCTGCTTCTCGTTTTCAAACCATGAGTATATCTGCATGAAGAGCCACGGATTTCCGAGCGCGCCTCTGCCGATCATCACAAGGTCGCATCCAGTCAGCTCGTACATACGCTGAGCGTCTTCGGCTGTGTTGATGTCGCCGTTGCCGATGACAGGTATGGAGACCGCCTCCTTGACCTGCCTGATGATATCCCAGTCGGCAGGCGGCTGATACTGCTGCTCTCTCGTTCGCCCGTGAACAGCGACCGCTGCCGCACCGTTTGCCTCGCAGATCTTAGCGACCTCGACAGCGTTTACGCTGTTATGATCCCAGCCCTTGCGTATCTTTACGGTAACGGGAACGTCGACCGCCGAGCTCACCGCCTTAACGATCCTTCCGCAAAGCTCGGGGTCCTTCATAAGCGCTGAGCCGCAGCCGTTGCCGCTTACCTTTGGCGCAGGGCAGCCCATGTTGATGTCGATTATCTCCGGGCGGTATTCCATCGCTTTTTGTGCGGCGAGCGCCATCGTTTCCGGCTCGCTTCCGAAAAGCTGTATACCCGAGGGGCGCTCCTTGTCTGATATCTCCATAAGCTGCTCGGTTTTCGTGCTTTTGTACTCCAGCCCCTTCGAGCTTACCATTTCGGTCACGGTGTACGCTGCGCCGAAATCCCTGCAAAGCTCTCTGAAAGCTTTATCGGCGACGCCCGCCATAGGCGCAAGCGCGGCGTAACCCTTTATCTCAACGTTTCCTATAAACATTGCTGCCCTCCGATCGGTGCAGTCGGGTAAAAAGTGATATAGAAAAGCCCCTCGACTTGATCGAGGGGGCATTTCTATGGAGCGGATGACGGGGCTCGAACCCGCTACCTCCACCTTGGCAAGGTGGCGCTCTACCAGATGAGCTACATCCGCATTTTCGACTGCTTGATTATTATATCAGTAAATCACGCCTTTGTCAAGACTTTTTTTAAAAAAACTTAGAACGCATAATGCCTGTCGGCGCTTGCCGACCGCCGACTAAATGTATTTTTTTGGTCAGTCGGCGGTGCGGAGACCAGCTTGTGAAAACACGAGACCGGAGCGGAACTGTGAGCGGCGACACGCCGTCCGCCTGCTTGACACAATGGGGATTTTGTGTAATAATGTGCATGGCGAGAGACTCTGGAAACTCAGCCAAAAAAAGCAGCTTGTCAAGGAGGAGCAATATGAAGGTCCTTATCACCGGAGGCACAACGTTTGTAAGCAGATATACTGCGGAGCATTTTGTCGCACTGGGCGACGACGTCACCGTTCTGAACAGAGGAAGCCGCAGTCAGCCGGATGGCGTTACGCTCATCAAGGCTGACAAAACGGCGCTCGGCGACATTCTGCAGGGGAAGTATTACGACGTGATACTCGATATCACAGCGTATACGAAGGAACACGTTCAGTGCCTTGTTGAGTCCGGCGTGCGCTTTAACGACTATGTGCTTATCAGTTCGAGCGCCGTATACCCCGAGACGAACATTCGGCCCTTCACAGAGGAGCAGGAGTGCGGAGCAAATTCCATCTGGGGGCCGTACGGCACAAACAAACTCGAAGCCGAGAGATATATCCAAGAGCACGTACTCAACGCCTACATTCTCCGCCCGCCCTACCTCTACGGCGTTTACCAGAACGTCTACCGCGAGGCGTTCCCCTTCGACTGCGCAGTGCAGGACAGGCCGTTCTTTATTCCCGGAAACGGCGAGATGAAGATGCAGTTTTTCAACGTAAGCAATCTTTGCCGCTTTATCGAGATCATTCTCGAAAAGCACCCCGAACAGAAGATCTTTAACGTGGGCAACCCCGAAACCGTTACCGTCAAGAAATGGGTCGAGATGTGCTACGATGCCGCCGGCAAAAAGCCGACACTCGTAAGCGTAGACAAGAGCGTGAATCAGCGTGAATACTTCTGCTTCCACGACTATGATTACGAACTCGACGTTACAAAGCAGACCGCTCTTATGCCCGATACCAGACCCCTTGAGGAAGGCATAAAGGAAGAGCTGGAATACTATAAGGATCACTTTGACAGCATTTACGGCCGCAGACCATACACAAAGTTTATCGACGAGAATCCCGTCTCATACAAACTCAAACGCGTCAGCGGCACTATAAAAAGCTTTTAAAGCTTTTTAATTGAGCTTAGTATAAGATAATACATATTCGGCAGCAAGAAGCGCCGCAGCTTTTCCCTGCGGCGCATTTTTTATTAGTTATCTTTCTTTTGCTGCTCCCAGTATTTCCTGCCCCAATGGTCGAAATCCCACTCCTGCATATATTCGTTGCACTCGTAGTCGACGTAAAAAAGGCGTTCTCCTTTTAACAGGAAATTGGTCGGGTAGTAGTCGATGTTAAGCCCGTTTGCGTAAAGCAGGCGGCACATCTCCTCAACCTGAGCTATGTACTCCGGCTTCATTTTGCCCTTTTCAACTAATTCCGCCGCCGTGTCTCCGGGGATATACTCCTTGAGCAGGCGCTCCTGCTTCTCGTCTATTCCGAGGAGCTTCGGCATTGGTATACCGACCTTTTCGAGGCGCTCATAGTCGCACAGCTCAGATCCGAGCTTGTTGCCGAACGTGTAATACTCGCACGGCTCATGGTGTATCTGCTTCAAAACGCAGCTTGTCTCGCCGTCGGTAACGAGATACGAGTAACCGCCCTTGCCCTTCCCAAGCAGGCCGCAAACGTCGTAGGGTTTGCCGTTGACCGTCATTACGTTCAGAAGCGAGTAGATGTATGTATCCTTCCAGATCGGGGCGCCGTTTTCATCGGTGCGAAAATAGATATCGCGCTCAAGGTGCGCCTCTCTTCTGAATCCGAGCTTTTCAAGCATCCGCCATGAGCTTTCGTTGCGCACGTCGCAGCACGCCTCTATCCTGTGAACGCCCAGCTCAAACGTCCGGCGAACGACCTCGCTCACCGCCTCAAAAGCGCAGCCTTTGCGCCAATATCTCGGATCAATAAGATACCCTATCTCGCGTGAATTGCAGTACCTCTCGGCAATGAACACGCTGCCGATGACCTTGTGAGAGCTTTTCTCTTCGATCGCGAACCACTCGTCAGAGCCAATGCGCTCGTCAAGCGCTTTCTTTGCCTGCTCGGCACTCATTGCCTCATACGGTTCAAAGCGCACCGCCTCGTCGTTTGAAAGCATTTCATAGAGATCGCTTTCATCCTTCGGTTCAAAGGGGCGCAGGATAAAACGCGCCGTTTCAAGCCGTAGTTCTGATTTTTTCATAAATCTCCCCTCCGGTTTTTTTTCGTAAAAACCGGGTGACGATCTTGCGTCACCCGGTTTGATGGTGGAGACTACTGGGCTCGAACCAGTGACCTCTTGCATGTCAAGCAAACGCTCTGACCAGCTGAGCTAAGCCTCCGTTATTCTGTTGAGGCGCAAACTGTCCGCCGTTTAAGGCGCCCGCCCCGCTGCCGTTATTGGTCGAGGTGACAGGACTTGAACCTGCGGCATCTTGGTCCCAAACCAAGCACTCTACCAAACTGAGTTACACCTCGAAGCATAAACTGCAAATGCAGCATATTTATTATACACCATAGATTCTGATTTGTCAAGACTTACACGCCCAAGCGGGCGCAGGCAGTTCCGATTTTACTTTTTTGTAAGGCTTAGTTGGTCTACGCACCGAGGGCTGCCCACGAAAATTATACACTTAGAACCCTGAGCGGTGTGTATTAACAAATACCGGAATCTCAAAAAATACAGCCTGAACTTTTATGCAAAAATTTAAGCTGATTTAAAGTAAAAATTAAGGTTGCTTTTAAGTTGAGGGGGTACAATATAATCACAGAAAGCGAGAGCAAGCAAAACAAGCTCTTACAAATATACACCGCAGCACGTGCGGTTAGGAGGATAAGTATATGAGTGAATTTGATTACAGAAACGACAACACCTTAGGTACACAGAGCACAGACGGCTACACCGAGCCGCAGCCTGCACAGACAGCACAGACCACGGCAAGCTATACGGCGCCGCAGAATACGAGCGCAGCATACGCCGACACATGCAGCAGCCCATACGACCACACACCGACGTACTCACAGCCGTCGTATTCTAGCCCGTATTCGCCGCAGTACACACCAAACGACTTTCAGCCTAAGAAGAAAAGCAAGAGCGGCAAGCGCTGGGCGCTCTCTGTCGCAGCTATCTGCTCGGCTCTCGTGATCTCGGGCGGCTCATTCTATGCGGGCGCTGCTTATAACGCAAACACCAACACCACAGCAGCGGCTTCAACGTCAGCTTCCGCTTCGCAGACTATACCGAGTGCCGCGACTGTCAGCGCTTCGGGCGACGGCGTAGAGGTGTCGAGCACGATCACCGAGGTCGTCGAGCAAGCTATGCCTTCGATGGTTGCTATCAACACGATCACCGAGAATTCGATGTCGGTATCGAACCCCTTCTTCTACTATATGTTCGGCGACGATTATAACCAGACCTATGAGACGAGTGCAAGCGGCTCGGGCATTATTATCGCGCAGAACGACACAGAGCTTCTCATCGTCACGAATAATCACGTTGTCGACGACGCAGACACTATCTCCGTACAGTTCATCGACGGCGAAAGCTACGACGCAAAGGTCAAGGGCACATCGGCAGACAACGACCTCGCCGTTATTGCAGTAGACCTCTCGACGATCAAGGCCGACACGCTCGGTCAGATCAAAGTCGCAACGCTCGGCAGCTCCGATAACCTCAAGCTCGGTGAACCGGCTATCGCTATCGGCAACTCGCTTGGCTACGGCCAGTCGGTAACGGTCGGCTACATCAGCGCAGTCAACCGTGAGGTCCAGATCTCCGACAGAACTATGACTCTTCTCCAGACCGACGCGGCTATCAACCCCGGCAACTCCGGCGGCGCACTGCTCAACATCAAAGGCGAGGTAATCGGCATCAACTCCGCCAAGTATTCCGACACCAGCGTTGAGGCTACAGGCTACGCTATCCCGATCTCCGATGCGGAGCCGATCATCAACGACCTCATGAGCGAGAAATACGTTTCCGACGACGATAAGGTCTATCTCGGTATCTACGGACAAGACGTTCCCGAATCGTACCAGGAGCGTTTCGGCTGGCCTGAGGGCGTTTACGTAAGCCAGGTAACTACAGGCTCGCCGGCATCTCTCGCAGGTCTGCAGTCAGGCGACATCATCACCTCAATCAACGGCAAAAACACTAAGACAATGGAGGATCTCCAGTCTATACTCGAAGGCTGCAAGGTCGGCGACAAGATCACGCTCAATGTGACGCACACCGAACAAGACGGTCACCTCAAGACGGGAACTCTTACAGCCACGCTCATCTCCAGAGGCGACGCGAACATCGACGAATAACTACGATCTCGACAGTTTCATGACATTTCGATAAAACTCCTTCTTGTGCGGCGGGTCGCTTCTTGCGGCCCGTCTGCCTTTATTGTTAATAAAAAGTTAGCAATATTATCTCCGTTTCATAGTATAATAATCATGGTTCGGGTCTCCGTTAAAACGGGACGCCGGAGTAAAGGAGCATCACTATGAAGGTATTAATTCTATCCGCGAAAACAGGCGGAGGTCATATGCGGGCAGCACAGGCGCTCGAAGAGGTCATAAAGGAGCGCGACCCAAGCAACGAGGTAATGATCGTCGACGGTCTGGAGTACGTCAATCACTATTTCAACAAGGCTGTCGTTAAGGGCTACAAGTTTTCGGCGATGAAGCTGCCGAAGATGTACGGTATGCTTTACCGCGCCTCCAATAACGACTCCGGCACTTACAAGCTCGTTCAGCGCACGAACTCTCACTTTGCGAAGAAGTTTATCCCGTTGCTTTCGGAGTTTCAGCCGGACATTATGGTATCGACCCACCCGTTCATGTCGATAATGTGTTCGAGACTCAGAGAGAAGGTCATCACAAATATCCCGCTTATCTCTATCATAACCGACTTTGCCCCGCACGCGGCGTACATAAACCCATGTGTCAGCGAGTATATCGTTTCGAGCGATCAGATGGTAGACGAGCTGGAAAAGCTCGGCGTTGACCGCAGCATCGTTCACCCTGTAGGTATTCCGATACCGCCCGTGTTCTTCGAGACGGACCAGCACAAGGACGAGCATCTAAAGGAACTGGGTTTCGACCCGTCGCTCCGGACGGTGCTGATAATGGCGGGCAGCTTCGGCGTTACCGATATTCTGAAGATATACGAGAGTCTGAACGACATCGACCTCGATTTCCAGATCATCGTCATAACAGGCCGCAATCAGAAGCTTTTCAACGCGTTCAACACTATCATCAACAACAATCCCGAATACCGCGCAGGCGATATTCAGGTCAATTTTGAGACGCATGACGAGTCTCTTCGCCGCGAGCTTAAAATAAAGCTCACCAAGAAGACGAAGCTCATCTACTTCACCGACGAGGTACACAACTATATGCACATCGCCGATCTCATCATCACGAAGCCCGGCGGACTGACAGTCACAGAGTCGCTGGCGTCGTGCCTACCGATGGTTCTTTTCAGAGGTATTCCCGGGCAGGAGACCGACAACACCGAGTACCTCACGAGCAACAACCTCGCGGTAAGCATTCAGAAGACCTCGAAGGAGGATAAGCTGCACAATATGCTCCACGAGAAAAAGCGCAGCAATGCAGCCGACACGATCTACAAGCTGTTGCGTTACCCCGAAAGGCTGCGCTCGATGAAAGAAAGCTGCTCCCGCCTTAATAACAGAGACTCCGCCTACAAGGTATACGACATCATGAAGCGCGCTGTTGACGAAATGACGGCACCCGTTATCATACCGAGCGCCGACGACGCTGCACTCTTCACCGACGAGGCAGAGGCAGAGCGCCTGATCCGCGAATTCCAGGAGGTCATTGCCAAGTACAGTGAAGAAGACGGCGAATTCACTCTTCCCGACGACAGCGACGGCGAATACGACTTTGAAGACAAAGGCTACCGGTTCATCGACATGATGTATCAAAATTTCAAAAAGCTTCGCTCCAAAACGGGCGAATAACAAACAACAAAGCGCAGGCTGTAAAAGGCCTGCGCAGTTTTTTATTATAAGTTCAAAACTCTCTCGGGCGGTAAAGCCTGTTGTCGAGCCCGAACGGCTTTTTCTCGGTTATCGTGCCGGGGTCAAGAATGTCGTAAGCGTCCTCGCAGACGTAGAGCTTGGCGTCGAGGTTGTCGATGTAGAAGAGTGCGAACGCCTCGGGCGTAGCCGGGCAAACGACGGCGCCGAACTCTCTGGTGCCGTGGTGCGAAAGCAGCAGGTGCGTAAGAAGCTGCACGCGCTCGGTGCTGTAGCTCTCGCCTTCGGTATACTTCTTTATGAGCGAAGCACCCAGGTAAAGATGACCGAACAGCACTCCGCTCGGCGTAAATTCCGCTTCGCCGGAGGAGCTTGTTTTATACTCCCATATCTTGCCGATATCGTGCAGCGCGGCGCCGCAGACGAGAAGCTCGCGGTCAAGCTTTTCGTAGATATCGCAAACGGCGTTTGCCGTTTTGACCATTCTGTACGAATGGTAGATAAGCCCACCCTTCATGTTGTGGTGCATCGAGACGGCTGCCGACGAGGTGATATAGCGCTCCTTTTTGTCGTGAAGGATCCTGAGCGCAAGCTCCGAGATCGGCTTATACTTCCCTCCGCAGTCATTCGCGCAGGCTTCGATCAGCTCGCATATCTCCCCGAACATCTTCTCTGTATCGTGGGGCGGCAGCTTTATGAAGTCGCCGGGCGTTATCTCCAGGTCGTTATTCGGGGCGATCTTATCAACGCGAAAGCTTTTGCCGCCGTTGTACTCCGAAACGCTTATTTTCACGTCAGCGACGCTCTCCTCACACACGCCCAGCTGCTCGAGCATATTCTTGTCAGTCTTGAACATCATCGGCGTTACCTCGGAAAAGCCGTCCTTCATTGTGATCTTGACAAACGTATTGCCGTTTTTATCTATGGCCTCTTTTATGGAGCTCACCAGCACCGGTCGTGAAAGGCTGTCGCCTATCTGCACATCCGTAAACTTTTTATAAGAATTCTTATCCATACTTTAGCCTCCCATCCGCTTTTATAATAATCATACCAGAATTCCCCCTCAATGTCAAAGCCTGCGCCCAAGCGGGCGGCGTGTCGCCGCTGACGGTTCGCGTTGTCGACTTATCTTCTCGCTGCCTTCGCTCCGCGCGGCTCGGGTCGCCCGGCGACCCTACTTGGTCTGCTGCACAGGCTGTTGGCGGAGCGCGGGCGGCGTGTCGCCGCTGACGGTTTGCGTTGTTGACTTATCTTCTCGCTGCCTTCGCTCCGCGCGGCTCGGGTCGCCCGGCGACCCTACTTGGTCTGCTGCACAGGCTGTTGGCGGAGCGCCCGGCACGTCTGCTTTGTCTGCTGTGAGCGGTTGTTACAGGGCAAAAAGCCAAAAGTTACTAAGTTGTAATAATCTGAACGAATTTGTAATTTCGTTTCTTTTGGGGCATTAAAAATTAAAATTTTACAATAAAATGCCGAAATTAATTAAATTTTAAATTCTTATTGACACGCCAATTATTACCTATTGTTATAATCTTTTCCTAACATTCCACTGAGTTTTCCACATGTCAATAGTTGTCGAAGTTTATCAACAGTTACAATTTTGTAAATATTCAAGTCTAATCGCGATTTTTTTAAGGGTTATCAACTCTTTCCACAGACTTTTCCACATTATCAACAGCGTTTTCCACTTTACAAAAAGTAATATTGTGGACAAACCACCTGGTTTTCCACATCTGCGGTTTTTGACGAATTTCCAAGGGGTATTTTTGCGCGACAACAACATTTAGTTGTTAAAAAAAGGAATGAACACAACCTGTTCGGGGCATACTAAAATTGCAAAAGCTACAAAAGAGTTACAAAGGAGATACATTATGATAAAGGCTATCAGCAGACAAATACTCGAAGTCTCGGACACCGGCAACACATATTTTGAGAAAGCGTGGCTCATGATAAGCCCGGAATTCATAAACTCGGGCGCGGCAAAGCTTGAGAGCGAGGCCGAGGGATATTTGGCGGGACTTGACGCTCCGGCCTCCGTGAAGAGCCGTAAGCGCACCGTTCTTCGTCTGCTCGGTATGCTTGGCTCCGCTGCCTGCGGCGGGCTTGTCACCGCCATGATGTTTCATTTATATTGATCGTCCGCCCGCAATATTCGTCGGATACCGCTGCAAAAGCCCCGCCGGAAATTCTTCGACCAAGGAATAACGGATACGCTTACGCCATGCTTTATATAATCAAAGACGAAGGCTTTCCGACATTATTCATTATTAATAAAAAACGCCCCCGCTCTGATGTCAAAAGCTCAAAGCGGGGGTTAGATCTTTATTTTATAAGCGCGGGGTCAACTGCGTAGAAGACCGCTTCAATGATCTTGTACATCGCAAACGAGCATACGATGCCGATCACGATGCCGCAGACCACGTCGGTGAGGTAATGCGCCTGGAGATAGAATCTCGAGAACGATATGCCGATCGCAAGCACAAGCACGATCAGCGTCGTCCAAAGGCTGCAGTGCATCAGCGTAAGCGTTACCATTGCGAATGATGTTGCCGAATGACTTGAGGGGAACGAATAGAACTTCGGTATCCTTTTCAAAACGAGGTTTTCCTCATCGATCTTGTGGCACGGGCGCACCCTGCCAACGATCCTCTTGATGATTACCTCGGAGGAGACGAACGCAAAAAGCACGCTCACAAGGATCGAAACTCCAACGTATATCGAGCGCGATACGTAAAAGATCACCGCCCAGATGGCGATCCAGATCTTTCCCTGATCTCCGAGAAATGTGAGGAACCTCATAAACTTGTTTAGAAATGGACGATGCAGCACTGCTACCTTTTCGATGAGCTTATCGTCCGTCACCTTGATCTTATTCAGCATATAATCACCGCAACTTCAACACGATTCCCTTAATAATTCTTAATATGTGTTTATTATAGCACACTTGAAAGAATAAAACAAGAATTAAGGGTGTAGAGTTGTTGGGGTGTATTTTTGGGAATTTCAGTTAGTCTGTACAGTTTACCAAGTGAACAATGTGCGAAATGCCGGGAATACTTTCGCCCTGCTGAACTATCGTCGGCGACATCAGCGCTCCCGTTGCGGCGAAAAGCACACTGTTCAGCTCCCTCTTGCGCATACGCTTCATTATATAAGAGCAGAGCACAGAGGCGCTGCAGCCGCAGCCCGAGCCTCCCGCGTGAACGTCCTGCTCGTCGCAGTCAAAAATAAGCAGACCGCAGTCGGAGTGCTGCTTTTCGATGCTGACGTTTTCCTTTGAAAGCAGCTCGTAGAGGATATCCGTGCCGACCTTGCCGAGGTCGCCTGTGACGATCATGTCGTAATCCTCCGGTTTTGTAGAGGTGTCGCAGAGGTAGCGGTAGATCGTGTCGGCGGCAGCTCCCGCCATTGCGGCTCCCATGTTGTTGGCGTCAGTTATACCCATGTCTATTATCTTACCGATGCAAACGTGCGCTGCTCCTATCTGCCTTTTGAGGTTCATATCGCTGCACTGCGTGAGCTTACTGCCCGAACCGAGGAATTCCCCGTTTCCATAAGCTGCTACAATTGCGCTGCCCGAGCCGGTTACTGTCCACTGAGCCGTAGGCGTTCGCTGACCGCCGTATTGCAGGGGGTAGCGAAACTGCCTTTCCGCAGAGCAGAAGTGCGACGACGTTACCGCCGCCGCAGTATCGGCGGCTCCGCTCTCGACGAGTATTGACGCCATAGCAAGTGTCTGCGCCATTGTGGAGCAAGCGCCGTATTGCCCTAGGAAAGGTATGCCGAAATCTCTTAGCCCGTAGCTTGATGACGTGCATTGATTGAGCAGGTCGCCGGCAAAGATAAGTCCGACGTCACTGTTTTCAAGCCCTGCGTTTTCAAGAGCCAGCGATAATGCCGTCTTTTGCAGCGCAGCCTCCGCCTTTTCCCATGTTTCTCCGCCCATCGTCGTATCCGTAAATATCTTGTCGAACCACTTTGCAAGCGGCCCCTCGCCCTCCTTTTTGCCTGCCGCCGAGCCGAAGCCAACCACTCTCGGCTTTCGCGTAAGCTCCAGCGTGCGTTCACCGATCCTGTTTATCATAATATCAGCCTTTCTTTGTCGTTTTATTGCTATTGTTGCCGATCTTGAGCATTACGATTCACGGGAAATAGTGGCTGAATTTTAGCGCGTTCAATGAGAAATAATAAGATCGAGAAATAAAAAAAGCCGCCCACAGGCGGTCGAAAGGAGAAATTATATGGCTGCACAGGTTATAAACAGCGACACAATCAAGCTGCTGCGTGAGTGCAACGCAGGCATTAAAATGGGCATCGAGTCGATCGACGAGGTGCTTCCCGACGTAAAAAGTGACGAGCTTCGCTCCATTTTAGAGGACTGCAAGCGAAAGCACGAGCAGCTCGGGCAAGACACGCGCGACATACTCAACGACTACGGCGACAGCGGCAAGGAACCGCCCGCCATGGCTTCGGGAATGTCGTGGCTCAAAACGACGTTCCGCCTGAGCGTCGACCCGTCGGACGAAACGGTCGCCGACCTCATCACAGACGGCTGCGGCATGGGCGTGAAGTCGATAAGACGCTATCTCAATCAATACGCCGGCGCCGAGGACAAGGTAAAGCAGCTTGCTGAAAGGCTCATTGTTATCGAGGAATCGGCAGAGGAAGACATCAAAAAATTTCTCTAACAGAAAGATTTCTTTTCCACACCGAGTTTTCAACAAACTAACTCACTATTGTTGAAAACTCGGTGGAAACTGTTAATTACTCACTTAGTTTATCATAATTGTTGCAAATTGGTTACAAGATAAGTAACAGTTTCAGATAAAAATTACATAAGTATTACACAAAGTTAACTCGTTGAAAACTTTAGTTATGTGGAAAACTTTGTCTTATCAGCCTTTAAGCTGCTTGTTTGCCTCGATATACTCGTCGTAGCTGGAGGTGATATCCTTAATGCCCTCCTTCTCGATCACTATGATACGGTTCGCGACGGTCTGGATAAACTCGTGATCGTGAGAAGCAAAGAGCACGATGCCCTTGAAAGCGCACAAACCGTTGTTTACTGCGGTGATCGACTCAAGGTCGAGATGGTTCGTCGGCTGGTCGAGGATAAGCACGTTTGAGCCGAAAAGCATCATTCTCGAAAGCATACAGCGCACGCGCTCACCGCCCGAGAGGACGTTTACGGGCTTGAAAACGTCTTCGCCCGAGAAAAGCATCTTGCCAAGGAAGCCTCTGAGGTATGTCTCCGTGCGGTCGTTAGACTCGTTGTACTGCGAGAGCCACTCTAGGATATTCATGTCGCAGCCGTCGAAGAATTCGCTGTTATCCTTTGGGAAATACGACTGAGTAGTCGTGCCGCCCCACTTAAACGTTCCCTCGTCCGGCTCGCTCTTTTCCATCAGGATATCAAACAGCGCCGTGACAGCGTTTTCGTTTTCGCAGAGGAACGCGACCTTGTCGCCCTTTTCAAGGCGGAACGTCACGTTGTTGAGAAGCTTCTCGCCGTCGATCGTCTTTGAGACTCCCTCTACCTGGAGGATCTCCTTGCCCGGCTCTCTGTCCATGTTGAATCCGACCCACGGGTAGCGGCGCGATGAAGCCGGCATTTCCTCGACGGTGAGCTTGTCGAGAAGCTTCTTTCTCGAGGTTGCCTGCTTGGACTTCGACTTATTTGCGGAGAAGCGCGCGATAAAGCTTTGCAGCTCCTTGATCTTCTCCTCTGCCTTCTTGTTCTGCTGCTTTATCATTTGCTGAATGAGCTGAGAAGACTCATACCAGAACTCATAGTTACCGACGTACATTTTCACCTTGCCGTAGTCGATATCTACGATGTGGGTGCAGACGGTGTTGAGGAAGTGTCTGTCGTGAGACACGACGATAACGGTGCCTTCATAGTCGAGAAGGAAATCCTCAAGCCAGGATACCGCGTCAACATCGAGGTTGTTTGTCGGCTCGTCGAGGAGGATAATGTCGGGGTTGCCGAAAAGAGCCTGTGCAAGCAGCACCTTGACCTTTTCGTTACCGGTAAGATAGCTCATCTGAGTGTAGAGGCAGCCGTCGTCAAGACCAAGCCCCTGGATAAGCTTCGATGCGTCGCTCTCTGCCTCCCAGCCGCCAAGCTCGGCAAACTCCGCTTCAAGCTCACAAACGCGGATGCCCTCTTCGTCGGTCATCTCGCCCTTTGCGTAAAGCTCGTCCTTCTCCTTCATGATATCGTAGAGCTTTTTATTTCCCATTATGACGGTATCGAGAACGGTGTACTCGTCGTAGGCAAAGTGATCCTGCTTAAGCACGGACATTCTCGTGTCCTTTTTGATAACGACCTCGCCAGTTGTCGAGTCCAGCTCGCCCGAAAGTATCTTTAAAAATGTCGATTTTCCAGCGCCGTTTGCGCCGATAACGCCGTAGCAGTTACCCTCCGTAAATTTGAGATCAACATCCTTGTACAACGGAGTACCGTTGAAGCTCAAGCTGAGATTTGAAACTGTTATCACTGTATCCACGTTCCTTTCTTTATTGATCAACTTTATAAGACTGTTTAACATCAAGGCAGCTTTACCGCCCCGATTCGCAAAGCCTTATTGATCCCCAAAAAGCCTGCAAACACCATTATAGCAACTATCCGCAAAAAAAGCAACCCCACACTCACCGGTGGTCGGCAGACGCCGACGGGCAGTTCCGATTTTACTTTTTGTTAAGCTTATCCGCCCTCCATGCCAAGGGCTTACTGCTAAAACTATTCACTGATCCTACTCTCTGCAAAAGCAAAACCTAATCAGCAAAAAACGGTGGCTGCCGCATTAAGCGACAGCCACTTTTTATTATACGGAAAACCGTAAATTACTTGTTGTTGATTGCAGCCTGTGCAGCAGCAAGTCTTGCGATCGGCACACGGAACGGTGAGCAGGATACATAGTCGAGACCAATCTTGTGGCAGAATTCTACCGAAGACGGGTCGCCGCCGTGCTCGCCGCAGATACCTATGTGGAGGTTCGGGTTGACCGGCTTGCCGAGCTTGATAGCTGTCTCCATGAGCTTGCCCACGCCTGTCTGATCGAGCTTTGCGAACGGATCGTTCTCGAAGATCTTTGTGTCGTAGTAAGCGTTGAGGAACTTGCCTGCGTCGTCACGGCTGAAGCCGAATGTCATCTGAGTAAGGTCGTTCGTACCGAAGCAGAAGAAGTCAGCCTCTGTAGCGATCTCGTCGGCTGTAAGAGCAGCTCTCGGGATCTCGATCATCGTACCAACCTCGTACTTGAGGTCTACGCCTGCAGCAGCGATCTCAGCGTCAGCTGTCTCAACTACTACCTTCTTAACGAACTTAAGCTCCTTGAGCTCGCAAACCAGCGGGATCATGATCTCGGGAACGATGTTCCAGTCTGCGTGCTTCTTGGAAACTGCGATAGCCGCACGGATAACAGCCTTTGTCTGCATCTTTGCTATCTCGGGGTATGTTACTGCAAGACGGCAGCCGCGGTGACCCATCATCGGGTTGAACTCGTGGAGGGAAGCGATGAGAGTCTTGATAGTCTCTACGCTCTTGCCCTGTGCGTCTGCGAGCTTCTGGATCTCTTCCTCTGTTGTGGGAACGAACTCATGAAGCGGCGGATCGAGGAAGCGGATCGTAACCGGGTTGCCCTCAAGTGCCTCATAGAGAGCCTCGAAGTCGCCCTGCTGATACGGAAGGATCTTCTCGAGCGCTACCTCACGCTCTTCAACTGTATCGGAGCAGATCATCTCACGGAAAGCAGCGATTCTGTCCTCTTCAAAGAACATATGCTCTGTACGGCAAAGGCCAATACCCTCTGCGCCAAGCTCTCTTGCCTTCTTAGCGTCTGCCGGTGTATCTGCGTTTGTCCTTACTTTAAGTGTTCTGTACTTGTCAGCCCACTCCATAACTCTGCCGAACTCGCCTGCGATGGAAGCGTCTACTGTCGGGATAACGCCGTCGTAGATGTTACCTGTCGAGCCGTCGATCGAGATGAAGTCGCCCTCATGGAATTCCTTGCCTGCGAGTGTAAACTTCTTGTTCTCCTCGTCCATAGCGATCTCGGAGCAGCCGGATACGCAGCATGTACCCATACCACGAGCAACAACGGCTGCGTGCGATGTCATACCGCCACGAACTGTGAGGATACCCTGCGAAGACTTCATGCCTGTGATGTCCTCAGGCGATGTCTCGAGACGAACGAGAACTACCTTCTCGCCGTTTGCAGCCCATGCCTCAGCGTCCTCAGCCGTGAAGACGATCTTACCGCAAGCAGCGCCCGGAGAAGCGCCAAGACCCTTGCCGATCGGTGTTGCAGCCTTAAGAGCAGCAGCATCGAACTGCGGGTGAAGAAGCGTATCGAGGTTTCTCGGATCGATCATAGCAACAGCCTCAGCCTCTGTTCTCATGCCCTCGTCAACGAGGTCGCAAGCGATCTTCAGAGCAGCCTGTGCCGTTCTCTTACCGTTTCTTGTCTGGAGCATGTAAAGCTTGCCGTGCTCAACAGTGAACTCCATGTCCTGCATATCTCTGTAGTGGTTCTCAAGCGTCTTGCAAACGTCTGTAAACTGTGCAAATGCCTCGGGGAACTTCTGCTCCATCTCCGTGATGTGCATCGGTGTACGAACGCCTGCAACAACGTCCTCGCCCTGTGCATTTGTAAGGAACTCGCCGAAAAGACCCTTTGCGCCTGTAGCCGGGTCACGTGTGAATGCAACGCCGGTGCCGCAGTCGTCGCCCATGTTACCGAATGCCATGGACTGAACGTTTACAGCAGTACCCCAGGAATACGGGATATCGTTGTCACGGCGGTATACGTTAGCTCTCGGGTTGTCCCAGGAGCGGAATACAGCCTTGATAGCGCCCATGAGCTGCTCCTTAGGATCTGCGGGGAAGTCTGCGCCGATCTTCTCCTTGTACTCAGCCTTGAACTGATTAGCAAGCTCCTTGAGGTCGTCAGCCGTAAGTTCTACGTCCTGTGTAACGCCTCTCTCAGCCTTCATCTTGTCGATGAGCTCCTCGAAGTACTTCTTGCCGACTTCCATAACGACGTCGGAGTACATCTGGATAAATCTTCTGTAGCAGTCCCATGCCCAACGCGGGTTGCCGGACATCTCTGCGATAGTATTAACAACTTCTTCGTTAAGGCCAAGGTTGAGGATAGTATCCATCATACCGGGCATGGAAGCTCTTGCGCCCGAACGTACGGAAACGAGGAGCGGGTTCTCCTTATCGCCGAACTTCTTGCCTGTGATCTCTTCCATCTTAACGATGTATTCATTGATCTGAGCTTGGATCTCTTCGTTGATTTCTCTGCCGTCCTCGTAATACTGTGTGCAGGCCTCCGTCGTGATCGTGAATCCCTGAGGAACAGGAAGACCAATGTTGGTCATTTCTGCCAAGTTAGCACCCTTACCACCGAGAAGCTCGCGCATGTTAGCGTTACCCTCGGAGAAAAGGTACACCCATTTCTTAGCCATGGTAATTACCTCCTAAAAATTTGAAATGATTTTGCGAGGGGGATCAGGACCGCCTTGGGCGCACCCTTTCCCAACCTATACGTAATTATAACAGAATATCAGGAAAAAATCCAGTGTTTTATGAAAAAACTCCGAAAATAATTTGAAAAAATTCCCTGCAATAGGTGATTTTTACAGCGTTGACACCATTTTGTAACCATTGTAAACAGATAACCGTCACGCCTTCCCCCGAATCGACAACATACCTCAGAAATCGCCTTTTCTCTGCCGCTTGGGAGAGGTCGTTTTTGTATCGGCAAATAAAGCTAAAAAACGCTCTCGTTTTTAACTTTAATGTAGGCGAAATATTGAAAATTGAGTTTTAACACGAATTATGCCGAAAAATGACTTGAAAAAATCGAAAAGTATGAGATAATATAATAAGAGTTTTGCGCTTTGTAATGATCGCGCAGCTTTATACCCGAGATGATATTTCATATTATACGCGGTATGAAGAGCGGTCCGGCAAGACCTCAGATACCCAATTCATTCAGGACTTGTAATTGATCCGGTATCAAAGCGATATCGGTAAAGTACCGTATTTACAATGCAACTAAATCTAATGTAAAGGGGCTTTTAAGTATGAATTTTCACGGTAAGGACATCAAAATCTTTGCAGGCAACGCCAGCAGAGACGTAGCGCAGGCAATCGCAGGCTGCCTTAATCTTCCCCTCGGCAAATCCGAGACGAAGACCTTCTCCGACGGCGAGATCTCCGTATCTCTCCACGAGTCGGTAAGAGGCTCCGACTGCTTCATCGTTCAGTCGACCTGTGCTCCCGTCAACAACAACCTCATGGAGATCCTCATAATGATCGACGCCATGAAGCGTGCTTCCGCTGCAAGCATCACCGTTGTTATGCCGTACTACGGCTACGCAAGACAGGACAGAAAGGCTAAGGCAAGAGATCCGATCACAGCTAAGCTTTGCGCAGACCTCATTACCTGCGCAGGCGCAGACAGAGTTCTTACAATGGACCTTCACGCAAACCAGATCCAGGGCTTCTTCAATATCCCCGTTGACCACCTCTACGGCGCAGGTCTGCTCGCAGACTACATGAAGCAGAAGGTCGGAGCTAATGAAAACGACGAGTGGATCGTTGTATCGCCCGATCTCGGCTCCGTTACACGCTCGAGAAACTTCGCTTCAAAGATCGGCGCAGGTCTTGCCATCATCGACAAGAGACGTCCGAAGGCAAACGTTTCCGAGGTAATGAACATCATCGGCGACGCAAGAGGCAAGAAGGTCGTCCTCGTTGACGATATGATCGACACCGCAGGCACGCTCTGCAACGCTGCCAACGCCATCGTTGAAAGAGGCGGCGCAACAGAGGTTTACGCCTGTGCAACTCACGCAGTTCTCTCCGGTCCCGCCATTGAGAGGATCCAGAACAGCGTTATCAAAGAGGTCGTTCTTCTCGACACTATCCCCGTTTCCGAAGACAGAATGCTCGACAAGTTCACCATTCTCCCCGTCGCTCCGCTCTTCGCAGACGCTATCGAGAGAATCTACGCAGACAAGCCCGTATCGCCGCTCTACACGAAGTAATAAGCGATACGAACAATACAAAGCAATTAACCGGGTGGGCGTTAAGTCCGCCCTTAATTGCGTATACAGGAGTTATCTATGTTCTTTAAAAGCAAAGCGCCGCTTACGGGCGGTGTAAAATACATCGTCGCAGGGCTTGGCAACCCCGACCGCAAATACGAGAACACACGCCACAACGCGGGCTTTATCGCCGTCGATATCATTGCCGACAAGTGCGGCGTGAGCCTCGACCGTCTCAAATACAAATCGTACTGCGCAACGGCGGAGCTTGGCGGTCAGAAGGTGCTTCTTATGAAGCCCACAACTTATATGAACAACAGCGGACAGTCACTCGTTGAGGCAATGAATTTCTACAAAATCCCTCCCGAGAACTGCATTATAATATTTGATGATATCTCGCTTGACGTCGGCAAAATGCGCATTCGCCGCAAGGGCAGCGACGGCGGTCAGAAGGGCATGAGGAGCATCATATACTTAAGCGGCAGCGACGCATTCCCCCGCATAAAGATAGGCACGGGTGCAAAGCCCGAGGGCTGGGAGCTTGCCGACTGGGTGCTCTCCAGATTTAACGACAGTGAGCGAAAGCTGATCGAGGAAGCCGGCGAAAAGGCGTACAACGCCGCCGAACTGATAATCTCGGGCAGCATCGACAAGGCAATGAACCTGTACAATTAAATTAAAATAAAAAGTTGGTAAACCATCAAATGAAATTCCTGACAGAAGTTATCTCACAGATAAACGAATACAAAACGCTGAAAAACGCCGCCGCAAAGGGTCGCCCTGCGGCGGCTACAGGTCTTACGAACGTTCACAAGGCAAACGTCGTAACGGCGCTCTGCTCTCAGCTTAACAAAAAAGCCCTCCTGCTCACCGGCGACGAGCAGGAGGGGCAGCAGCTTGCAAACAATATCGCGAGCATGGGGCTGAAGGCTCTCGTCTACCCGCTGCGCGACTTCAATTTCCGTGAGGTCAGCGGGCAATCGAGAGAGTACGAGCACCAGCGGCTTATGGTGCTTTCCAGCATACTAAAAAACGACTACGACGTCGTCATTGCCTGCGTTGACGCTGCCGCACAGTTCACGATCCCGCCGGAAACGCTGAAAAGATCTTCGATGCACATTGCAAGCGGCGGCGAGGCCGACATGGAAACGCTTGTGCAGTTCCTCGAAGCCTCGGGCTACGAGCGCTGCGACGCCGTCGAGGGCGAAGGGCAGTACTCCGTAAGAGGAGGGATCCTCGACCTTTTCATGCCCGACGAGAAAGCACCGATGCGTGTGGAATTCTGGGGCGATGAGATCGACACGATCAACTACTTCGACGTTGCCACGCAGCGCAGAACGGACTACGTTGAGGAGGTATACCTCTCCCCTTCGACCGAGGTGCTCATAACCGACAAGGCGGCTCTCTGCGAGAAGATACGCAAAAAGGCAAAGTCACTGCGCAGCAAAAATGCGCCGCTTGCAAGAAGTGTTCTCGAAAGCGAATGCGAGCAGCTCGAAGAGGGAAATGTCCCCGGCAGCGCCGACAAATTCATCTCGCTGATCTATGACAGACAGACGTCTTTATTCGATTATTTCGGCGCAGACGCCATGATCTTCGTCTCCGAGCACACAAGGGTAAAAGAACGTATGCACGGCTACTCGTGGCAGTTCTCGGAAGACCTGAAAGCCTTCCTTGAGGAGGGAATTCTCTGCAAGGGGCTTGACACCTTCTTCGTCGGCTACAGCGACATATGCGACCGCCTTTTGAAAAGCGGCGCAGTTTACCTCGACAATTTCACAAGCGGCTCTTACGACACGCCGCTTGCCGAGCTTGTAAACTTCTCGGTGCGCCACCTCTCGCTCTGGGGCGGCAGCGTCAAGCTGCTCGAGGAGGACATCGAGCCGTACATAAACGCAAGGTACACCACCGTTATCCTCGCCGGAACGGAAAAGGCAGCAGATTCGCTGCGTGACGAATTAAAGGAAAAGGGGTACAGCGTCTCCGACGTGACGGAAGTAAGCTACCCCTCCCCCGGCACCGTTTTCGTACTTCCCGGCTCGCTCTCGTCTGGCATCGAATATTCGCAACTCAAATTTGCGCTTGTCTCGCAGGGGCACATCAGAACTGCGAGCAAGAAGATAAAGGGGCGCAAAAACAAGGCAGCAAAGCAGATATCGAGCCTTTCGGAGCTTTCAAACGGCGACTACGTCGTTCACGCATCCCACGGCATCGGGCAGTTCGGCGGCATACGCAAGCTCGACATTCAGGGTATCGTAAAGGACTATATAAAGATCACGTACGCCAAGGGAGACGTGCTCTACGTCCCGGTAACGCAGCTCGATCTCGTTTCAAAGTATATCGGCCCAAAGGAGGACTCCGTCGTAAAGCTCAACAGGCTCGGCTCGGGCGACTGGGCTAAGACGACCTCACGCGTGCGCAAGGCTGTTCGCGACATGGCGGACGAGCTTATCAAGCTCTACTCCGACAGAATGAAGGTCAAGGGCTACGCCTTCGCCGAGGACGGCGAGTGGCAGCACGACTTTGAGGCAAAGTTTGAATACGAAGAGACGGAAGACCAGCTTCGCTGCATCGACGAGATAAAGGGCGACATGGAGCGTGTTGTTCCGATGGACAGACTGCTTTGCGGCGACGTCGGCTTCGGCAAGACAGAGGTAGCGCTGCGCGCGGCGTTCAAGTGCGTCTCGGAATCGAAGCAGTGCGTACTGCTGGCTCCCACGACTATCCTTGCGTGGCAGCACTACCAGACGGCGCTTCGCCGCTTCGAGGGCTTCCCCGTAAACATAGAGCTTCTCTCACGCTTCCGCACGCCCAAGCAGCAGGCGGAGATAATCAAAAAGCTTGAAAGCGGCGAGATCGACTTTGTGATCGGAACTCACCGCCTCGTGCAGAAGGATGTTGTATTCCGTGACCTCGGGCTTGCGATAATCGACGAGGAGCAGCGCTTCGGCGTTGCTCAGAAGGAACATTTCAAAAAGGCGTTCAACAACGTCGATATCCTCACTCTTTCGGCAACGCCTATCCCCCGCACGCTCAATATGGCAATGAGCGGCATCCGCGATATGTCGGCGCTCGAGGAAGCGCCGCTCGACAGAAAGCCCGTTCAGACCTACGTTCTCGAGCACGACCCCGCAGTTATCGCTGAAGCGATACGCCGTGAGCTGAGGCGAGGCGGACAGGTGTTCTATCTTCACAACAGGGTCGACACGATCCTTGACACGGCGGCACGCATCAAAAAGGCGATCCCCGAAGCGAACATCGGCATCGGTCACGGCAAGATGACCGAGCAGGAGCTTTCCGAGGTGTGGCGGCAGATGCTCGACGAGGAGATAAACGTCCTCGTCTGCACTACCATCATAGAAACGGGCGTCGACCTGCCTAACGCCAACACGCTCATCATCGAAAACGCTGACTACATGGGGCTTTCTCAGCTCCACCAGCTCAGAGGGCGAGTCGGGCGTTCCTCAAGGCGGGCGTATGCATACTTTACATTCAACCCGCACAAGGTTTTGAGCGACATATCCGAGAAGAGACTCACGGCTATCCGTGAATTTACGGAGTTCGGCTCGGGCTTCAAGATCGCAATGCGTGACCTCGAGCTTCGCGGCGCAGGAAGTATTCTCGGCGGCGCACAGCACGGTCATATGGAAGACGTCGGCTACGATATGTACATAAAGCTTTTGAATGAGGCGGTCGCCGAAGCAAGAGGCGAACAGCCCAAAAACGACTTTGCAGAATGCCTCGTTGACCTGCAGGTGCAGGCGCACATTCCCGAAAGCTACATCGAGAGCCTTAACCAAAGGCTCGACGTTTACCGCAAGATCGCCGATATCCGCAGCCGTGACGACGCGTCTGACGTTATCGACGAGCTGCTCGACCGCTTCGGCGACCTGCCGAAGTCGGTAATGGGGCTTATCGACGTGGCGCTCGTCAGAAATATGGCGGCCGCCGACGGCATACACGAGATCAAGCAGGACACAACGAATATTCTGCTCTTTGCAGACAAGCTCGACACGCCTCAGATCGCTGCACTTCTTGCACGAAACAAGGGGCGCGCAAAGCTGATGATGACGAAGAAGCCGCATATTTCGCTCAGAATGAACAACGGCGAAACGGTTCTCCAGACGCTGAAGAGGTCTTTGTAACAAGGCTTAAAGCGGCGTAAGCTCTGTTCTTTAATTGCTGCCGTTTTGTGCTAAAGCAGGCTGACTAAAAAAGGTATGAACACAAACTGAAATTTCCTCTGTTTATTCGCAAAATACTTATAGACAAATTTCTGAAAATTGTGTATAATATAATTTAAGATTTTTGTATTACCCTCGATCATTATCGGGAAAGGAAGAAAAAAATGGAAAACGCAAAGAAACTTACTGCGGCCGTTCTTGCGGCTGCAATGGCAATGGCTGCCGCAGGCTGCGGTGACCAGAGCTGGTCTTACAAGACCGACGATGTATCGCTCACGACCGGCACGTACATCTACAATATGCTCAACGCTTACTACGAGGCGTCTGATCTCGTCGAAAGCCCCGACGAAGTAAAGGATATACTCAAAGTCGAGGTAACAGGCAGCGACAGCGACGCCGAAACAAAAACGGTAGAGCAGTACACCTACGACGGCGCAGACGAGACCTCAAGAAGAATGGTCGCTGTTGAGGCTCTTTTCAAGAGCTACGGTCTCGAGCTCGACGAAACGGAAGACGAAACCGCACGCAACTACGCCTCTCAGGCGTGGTCAACAGCTAAGAGAACTCTCGAAGGCTACGGCATCTCTGAAGACAGCTTCACCTACTGCTACGCAGACTACAGCGTAAAGTTCGGTCAGGTCTTTGAGTATCTCTACGGTGAAAACGGCGACGAGTTCGTAAACGACGACGCTCTCAAAGATTACTTCACCGAGAACTACATGGGCTACGCTTACTTCAGCCTCAGCATGGCAGATACCGACGAAGACGGCAACAGCGTTGCAAAAAGCGACGAAGAGTTCGAGAAGGCAGAGTCTAACTTCAACGCCTACGTTGATATGATAAACAAGGACAAGAAAAACTATAAGGACGTTGTCGCTGAACACGCAAAGGAGTATGAGCTTACCTACGACCCGACATACTCCGGTTCCGTTAAGAAGGACGACGACACGCCCAACATCGTTGCAGATATCATAGACAAGCTGAACGAGCTTGACGAGGGCGAGGCTGGCGTCGTTAAGACAGGCGCTGACGCGACGACGATGTACTACTTCGTTTACAAGCCGAAGTACAGCGAGATCGAGGACTATCTCAGCGAGACGACCTCAGACAGCACGACAACAACGGTCAACGGAATCGAGGTATACGACCTCAAGAGCGGCTACACACGCTATTCGCTCCTCAACGACATGAAGGGCGACGACTTCAAGGATTATCTCTCAAATTACGCAGAGACGCTCGGCATCAAGAAGAACGAAACGGCTATCAAGGGCTACAAGGCTAAGATGTTCGTTTCCAAGGACACCGACGAGTAATAAGCACTCTTCGCTTTAAGGAGGAAGAATCGTGAAATTAAAGCTAAAGGTAATATCAATTATTTCCGCACTTTGCTTCCTCGGCTCGGTCGCCTGCTTCTCCGCAGTTGCGGCGGACGTTCTCTCCCAGCCTTCGGGCGATGAAGAGTACGTCGAGTCCACTCCGACAGAGCAGTACACGCCCGATCCGGTCACAGTCGACCCCGTAACGCCTGACCCGGGATACGTTGAGCCGACCGATCCCGAGCCTGTCTACTCAGAGCCGAATCCCGGGTATGACCCCGGAACAACGATCGACCCGACCGGGCCGACCGACAACTCGGAGTATTACCCCGATGACCCGGGCTACGAAAACAACTCTGATCCGACTTACTCCGCAACGTACAGTGACGTGATAAGCGAGGGCAATTTCCCTCAGCCTGTATACTCCGTCCCTGCCGAAAGCAGCACATACGTTGTAGACAACACGCAGCAGTACAACCAGTATATTTACAACAACAACATGGCTCAGTATGACGACAACTACATCTATATACCGGAATACGAGGAGCCGACCGAGAGCCTCATCAGCACATCAAGCAAGATGATCGACACCGACGAGCTAACAAAGTCCGACTGGGATTCGATCATTCTCGATCTCTCAAACGGCAATGTCGATCAAGGCGGCGCTCAAACGTTCAACTTCATCAAGGACAACGAAGAAGAGGGCGACTCCAACATGATGTGGCTCGTTTACCTCGGTACGGCGCTGATAATCGCCGCAGTTCTGCTTGTCGTCTTTGTGATAGTGACCACCGGCAAGGAAAAGACAACAGAAGAGTATTATTACGCGTAATAAACGCTTGCAGCCGATCGTCAATTACGGTCGGCTGTTTCTTTATACATATTTAGCAGTAAAATATCCCGGCTTCGCATAAGCCGGGATATTGTTTATGTTAAGCTTTACTTCATCAGTTGTTGATGAGCTTGTCCTCGTCAGACCAGCTGTAGAGCTTTCTGACCTCTGCGCCGATAACCTCAGCAGGAGACTCCGCAGCCTTTCTTCTCATTGCACGGAAGTGAGCCTGACCGCCTGCGGGCGACATATCGAGGAGGAACTCCTTAGCGAAGGAACCGTCCTGAATATCGGAAAGAACCTTCTTCATAGCCTTCTTTGTATCGTCAGTGATGATCTTCGGACCTGTTACGTAGTCACCGTACTCGGCAGTGTTGGAGATGGAGTATCTCATGCCTGCGAAACCGGACTGATAGATAAGGTCAACGATGAGCTTCATCTCGTGAATGCACTCGAAGTAAGCGTTTCTCGGATCGTAGCCTGCCTCGCAGAGAGTCTCAAAGCCTGCCTGCATAAGAGCGCAAACGCCGCCGCAGAGAACTGCCTGCTCGCCGAAGAGGTCTGTCTCTGTCTCTGTTCTGAATGTTGTCTCGAGAACGCCTGCGCGTGCGCCGCCGATACCGAGAGCGTATGCGAGAGCTCTTTCCTTAGCCTTGCCTGTAGCATCCTGCTGAACAGCAACGAGGCACGGAACGCCCTTGCCTACCTGATACTCGCTTCTTACTGTGTGACCGGGACCCTTCGGAGCGATCATCGTAACGTCAACGTCTGCCGGCGGAACGATCTGACCGAAGTGGATAGCGAAGCCGTGTGCGAACATAAGCATATTGCCTGCCTCGAGGTTCGGCTCGATGTCCTTCTTGTACATAGCTGCCTGCTTCTCATCGTTGATGAGGATCATGATGATGTCTGCCTGCTTTGCAGCCTCTGCAGCTGTGAAAACCTTGAAGCCCTGTGCCTCAGCCTTTGCCCAGGACTTGCTGCCCTCGTAAAGACCGATGATAACATTGCAGCCCGACTCCTTCAGGTTAAGAGCATGAGCGTGACCCTGGCTGCCGTAGCCGATGATCGCGATCGTCTGACCGTCAAGCAGCGAAAGATTGCAGTCCGACTCATAATAGATCGGAGCCTTCATGTTAGCCTTGTAATCAACCATTTTAAAATTCCTCCTTACCGCAAGCTGCGGTCTGATTATAAAATATGTCGTCCTGCCGCAAATTCAGCTTTATGAAGCAGCGGCGCATATCACCTTGATTATTATAGCACTATACCCGGAAAAATTCAAGTATTTATGTTATATTTGTCGGCGGCGTGTCGCCCATATGCAGTTTGTGTCTGCGCTTTTTTGATCGGCATTCTTCCCGTTCGGCACATTGGCTTCGCATCATGCCTGATTTATGTTTTTCATATCCTGACAGTGTCTCTCCCGGCGAGCTTTTTGAAAAAAGCTCGGCAAAATTTTTTGATGTCGTCTGCTTCAGTTTTTTAGTATTTGCTCAGGAACGCCTTGGTACGCTCATTCTGCGATTTCTTGAATACCTCTTCGGGCGTACCGTTTTCAATGATATACCCGTTATCCATGAAAATAACACGGTCGGCTACGCTCTCAGCAAAGAGCATCTCATGAGTCACGACGATCATCGTCATTTTCTCCGACGCAAGCTCTCTGATTACCTTCAGGATCTCGCCCGTAAGCTCCGGGTCGAGAGCTGAGGTCGGCTCGTCGAAGAGAAGTATCTCCGGGCTGAGCGCTAGTGCACGCGCGATCGAAACACGCTGCTGCTGACCGCCGGAAAGCTCACACGGGTAAGCGTTTTCCTTGCTTTCAAGCCCCATCTTCTTGAGAAGCTTTCTCGCGATCTCTTCCGAATTCTCCCTGCTGCGCCCGAGAACCTTGCGCTGAGCCTCCGTTATGTTCCTCATCACCGAAAAGTGCGGGAACAGATTAAAATTCTGAAACACAAGCCCCAAATGGCGCGCTATCGCCGCTCTCTCCTTTTTGGAGGAGTAAGACGCCTTGCCGTCGTAATTGTTTTTCACCAGGGTGTCGCCGCAGATCGTGATCTCGCCGCTGTCGACCGTCTCAAGCTGCGTGATGCAGCGGAGAAGCGTGCTTTTACCGGAGCCGGACGGACCGATGATAGCCAACACGTCGCCCTTGTTCACCTCAAATGAGATGTTTTTCAGCACCTCGTTGTCACCGAAGGATTTTTTCAGATCCTTCGCTTCAAGCATTTTCATGATCCGATCCCCCTTACTTGTAATACGACATTTTCTTTTCAATCCTGTTCATCACGATCGCGACGATCAGATTGAAAACGTAATAGAATATACCTGCCGCAACAAAGGGGATCATCGAAGTATTCTTCGCGGCGATCCTCTTCGCCATTGTGAACATCTCGGCGTATGCGATAACGAACGCGAGCGATGTGTCTTTGACGAGCGTGATGACCTCGTTCGTAATCGACGGAAGAATACGCTTCATTACCTGCGGGAGGATGATGCGGAAAAACGTCTGTGATTTGGAGAAACCGAGTATCTTGGCAGCCTCATACTGCCCCTGCGGCATTGATTCGATGCCGCCTCTGTAGATCTCAGCAAAGTACGCCGCGTAGTTTATCGCAAAGGCGATTATCGCAGCGTAGATTTGGTACGACGACGAGATCCTTATCCCGAAAAGATAGTACGGTCCAAAGTACACGACCATTATCTGGAGCATAAGTGGAGTTCCTCTCATGATCGAGATATAAACCTGCGCCAGAAGACGTATCGGCTTGAAACGCTTGCCGAACGGCGCCCATTTCGACATTCTCGCGAACGAGACAAGCAGACCGAGTGGGAGCGAGATAACGAGCGTACTGAAAAACAGGAGGATAGTTTTGAGCATACCCTCACCGAGCTGAGTTACTATGTTCTGTATCGTCATATAAAAATGCACCCTTTAAAAACAGCGGCAGAATCAATGAGTGACCCTGCCGCAATGCAGTTGTAATTTGATTACTTGCCGAGAACTACGCTGTCTTCAAGACCCCACTCCTTGGCGATCTTCAAGAAAGTGCCGTCTTCGGCCATTTCGTCCATCGTCTTCTGAACGGTGTCGCGAAGCTCGGTGTTGCCCTTCTTGAAGCCAACGCCGTACTCCTCTGCCGCGAGAACGTCGTCGAGGATAACGAATGCGTCGCCTCTCGACTCAAGCTGATACTTGGCAACGCCAACGTCCATTGCTACCGCGTCAGCCGCGCCTGCTTCGAGGTTCATAAAGGCTGTATTGTAATCTGCTACCTCAACAAGCTCCGCAAAGCTGTCCTTAAGAGCAAGGTTCTCGTCGTTGTCTTCCTCATCTGTAAGGGCTGCGAGAGCGGAGGAATCAGCCTGAACGACTACCGTCTTGCCTGCGAGATCTGCGGGCTTTGAAATGCCGGAGTCAGCAGCAACAACGAATACCTGCGAGTTATCAACATAAGCCTCAGTCCATGTGTAATCATCCTCACGGCCGTTGATGGTGAAACCGTTCCAGATGCAGTCGATCGTACCGGAGCCCAGCTCGAGATCCTTGGAATCCCAATCAATAGGCTTCTTTACCAGCTCCCAGCCGTTGCGCTTGCATACCTCAGCCGCAAGGTCAAGGTCAAAGCCTACGTACTCACCGTTATCGTCCTGATAGCCATATGGCGGGAACTCGGCGTCAAAGCCTACGGTAAAGGTCTTGCCGTCGGTCGTTTCCGTGACCTCTGCTTCGGAAGCGGTCTCGGAAACAGTCTCGGAAGCTGCCTCGGAGGATGTGCTGTCTGTCGGAGCTGCTGTACTGCCGCAGCCTGCTGCAACAGCAGCGAGCATTGCAGCCGAAAGGATCAATGCGATTGTCTTTTTCATTATTTTTCTCTCCTTAGATAAAGATGTAACGCCGCTGCAAAACTATCAAAAGCATAGCGGCATCAAACTTTTAATATTTTAACATATTGCCGAGGTAAAGTAAAGAGATATTATAACCAAACATTACCTCATTAAACCGTATAAAATATAAGTTTACCCGCTTTCTGCGCCGCTCTGCGGGGGATCTGATTTTTGCCATGAAAAATTCCCCTTAGACGAATCTAAGGGGAATTGTTTCAGCTAAGTTACTAAACCCAGTTAGTTAATTTTAAATTATTCTTCAGTCTTCTTTCTTGTGTAGAGAACTACAGCTGCTGCAGCCATGAGGATAACTACGAGCGAAACAACTGCGAATGTACCAGCTGTCTGAACTGTTGCTGTAGATGTACCTGCTGTGGAAGCTGTTGTACCCTTAGCGGAAGATGTGCTCTTGGAAGCGTTGTCGCCTGTGCTCTTCGAAGATGTCTGCGAAGAGGAAGAAGCGGGCTTAGAAGAGGACGGAGTCGAAGAAGACGGCTCAGAAGAAGACGGCTCGGAAGAAGACGGCTTCTCAGGCTCGGAAGAGGACGGCTCTTCAGGCTGATGCGGGCAAGCTACTTTAACGAGGAGGTTAGAGTAGTTGTCCTCTGTGCTGCCAGCGCCGATGAGCTTCTCAGTCTTGGAAGCGTCAGCTGTCATAGCGGAGAGAGAGGAGCAAACGCCTGCGATTGCAGCCTCGGACTTTGTTGTGTCCTTAGTTACGTTGAATGTGAGCTTGTAAGCTGTTGTCTTGTCGCCTGTGAAGTCCTGCTCGAGACCG
>ONFG01000011.1 GCA_900317025.1 uncultured Eubacteriales bacterium
CCTGTCGTTGAGCCGTAGTTTATTCCGCTTTGGGACTGGTAGCCGCCGAACGAAGAACCGTAGTTCACCGAGCCGCTCTGAGAGCGGAACGTGCTGCCGTTTGTGCCGTAGCCCGCCGAACCGCTCTGAGACTGGAATGTGCTGCCGTTTGTGCCGTAGCCCGCCGAACCGCTCTGAGACTGGAACGTGCTGCCGCTTGTGCCGTAGCCCGCCGAGCCGCTCTGAGAGCGGAACGTGCTGCTGCTTGTGCCGTAGCCCGCCGAGCCGCTCTGAGACTGGAACGTACTGCCGTTTGTGCCGTAGGTCGGCTGCTGTGCGGCGGCTTGCGTTCCGTAGGTCTGCTGAGAAGCGCCCTGCGTTCCATACGGCTGCTGCGCTGCGCCTTGTGTGCCGTAGGCGGTGTGGAACGTGCCGGCGTTGGCTGTGCTGTTGTATGTATCGTAAGAACCGCCGGAAATGTTTCCGTAGTTCATTCCCACGGAATCCTGGAGCGCGGTGCTTTTCTTCGACGTCTTGGCAAAGATGACGGCTGCCGCGATACCGCCGATGATCCCGACTATGAGCATGATTGTGCCGAGCCAGAATTCGCCGAGGCGGCGAGCGTAAGTCTTCGTGCAGTCGAGAGTACAGGGAGCGAGGTTTACCTTTTTCCACGAATCCTCTTCCTCCATATAGCTCATCCACTCGTTGTAAAAGCCGACGATCTCTCTGTCGTTGCCGATGAACACGCCGTCAAGCGAAGCCGCGCCGGAGAATGAGGCTGCATAGTCCTCCCACGTCTCGGAGTCCCAATAGGAGTCTACGAGCATCTGCATACGATCGGAAAGGTCGTCGTTTGCTCTCGTCTTGACTAGCATAACGTCGTTGCCGCAATCGACAAGCCAGTAGTAATTGTCGGTCGTGGTCGTCGTATTTCCGGTGTACTTGTTCGTTTCCTCGGTGTAGCCGTAGCCGATGAGGTCGTAGACGAGGTAGCAGTCGCCCTGAACGGCTCTCCCCTTTCTCACCTGCTCCGTCGTTATGTCCTCCAGCAGGATCGGCTCAACGCCAAGCTGACAGAAGAACGCGTCCCAGCCGCTGCTGATGAACACTACGACCAAAGCCAGCCACACAGCTATGACCGAAATGATTATCCTGGTCTTCACTCCCATAACCTATACCTCCAAACGGCTCCGTGTTCAGATCTGATCCTTCTTGTCGAGCGTGAGCTCGCCCGCGGGTGCTTCGTCGTGCTTTTCGAGCGTAAGCCCGCCTGCGGCGGCAGGCTGTGCAGCACCCGTACCGTAGGGAACATTTTCGCCGCTCTGCTGCATACCGTTCATGCCGGACGGAACATTTTCCGCACTCTGCTGCCCCATACCCGTACCATAGGAATCGTTCTGCTGCATACCATTCATCACCGTGCCGAAAGAGCCGTTAGGCGAGCCGCCGCTGAGATTGCCGTAATTAACGCCAACCGCGGAAGCGCCCTGAAGGCTCGACTTCTTCGAGCCGGATACAACGATAACGATGAAGATCACAACGCCGACAAGAACGACGCCGAGCATACCCAAGCCGATCACAAACTCTTTCTTGAGATCATCGAGGCTGTCTCTGCAGTCGAGCGTGCAGGGAGCGAGCTTCATGCCGTCAGTCTCCGTAAACTCAAGCGATTCGCACCAATCCTCGTAAAAGCCGACGATCTCGCTGTCATTCTTTTTGAAAACGCCGTCGAGATAAATCCCGTCCGGGTTCTCCTTGAGATATTCATCTGTCGTCTCGGCGTCCCACCAAGCGTCGACCATCTTTTCGATGTCGGACGAGATCGCGTCCTTCGCGCTTGTACGCACGAGCATCATACTGCTTTCGTCGCAGGCAACCGCCCAGTAGTAGTCATCAGTCTTCTCGTTGCCGGAGTCGTCCTCCGTCACGCCGGTGGCGATAAGATCATACACGATATAGCATTGACCGTAAACGTTTCTGTTGACAGAAACATCATCGTATGTAAGGTCGACATATTCTACGGGAGGCGTCTTCTTCTCCGCGAAGAAAGGCCCCGCGCCGTCGTATATCATAAATCCCGCAATGAGGATCCAGCCCATAACAAGAGCCGAAAGCAAACGTCTTCCAATTTTTTTCACAGAATAAAACTCCCTTCAAAATGCTGTTTACATTATACCATACGGGAAAACCGACCGTCAACGGTATTTTCGCCGTTTCATCATTTTTCCCGAAAAGTTACACAAAACCGTCAAAAAGGCCCCGGCAGGCTGTTTAATTATTCCTGTCGGGGGTCAAGTTAAAAAATATGGGATTTTTTAGCGAAACATCAATTGATGTCCGAAATATCGACGATCTCTCCATTTTTGCCCGCTTTGCCGGACTTCGGGAGCTTCGAGGGCTTGTATGTTACCGCGACGAACAGACCGACGACAGCGCTGTAAACGAGTATCGCGCCGACGAGCCTTACGAGGAAATCCATCGTTTTAAACGGGTAGAACGCGATAACGCAGCCCGCAGCAGCCGCAAGCAGCGCCATGACGAAAGGCAGAAACCATACTCCCAGCACAGGCTTCAGCGCTATCGCTTCAAACGCGTTCGCGATGCCGTTTATGGCGATCACTATGCCGATGATGAGGGGGAATATCGCGACGATTATCCCGGGCTTTGCGATCGGTATTATCGACGCCAGCAGCGCGATTATCGCTCCGATAAAGAGAATCGTGGCAATCACGCCCTTGTAGGGCGCAGCTATGTATGAGATTATTCCGAACAAGCCGACGAGCGCGATAGCAACGCCGATAAAGCGAATGAGCGTTTGCAGCGCCGTTGCGGGGTACGCAATAAGTACCACGCCGATAGCCGCCATGACGAGCTTCGAGATGGTTTTTGAGACCTTTGTTTTCATGAAATATTACCTCCGTTTCGACGGCGAGCGAGCCGTTTTTCTTTACTATATACATTATAACAGCAAAAGGCGCAGATTTCAACAATAAAAACAGGCAGGCGAGCGCCTGCAGGCAGTTCCGATTTTATACTAAACTCAATTAAAAAGCTTTAAAAGCTTTTTATAGAGCCGCAGGCGCATTAGAGTTTGTATGAGACGGGATGACGCGCTTTGAGCGGCATCAGCGTGCGCAGCACGCGCATTTCAAATTAAAGCATTTAATTTGAAATTAGCATTAGTTTATCGTCAAGGTCCAGCCGGTCTCCGCACCGGTGGTCTCGCCCGGAAAAAGAAATTTTACAAAAGCTATTGATTTTTGCAAGGGATTATTGTATAATAATTAAGTCATTGAGAGAAATGACCGAAGCAGGTATACGCTTCGGGAGGTTTTCGGAGGTGACCTTTATGATGTCCGTATGTTTTAATATGCGGGCGGCAGGCCCTGTGCGAGAGGACGCCGGGAACCATGTCAGGCGGGGAACCGAGCAGCATTAAACGGATTGCCCTCTTAAAGCGTACGGGCTTTTTTTGAAGGGAGGTCGGGGCGTTGTATCGTGTTTTGTACAGAAAATGGAGGCCGGAGAAGTTCTCCGACGTTATCGGTCAGCGCCATGTGACCGCAACGCTCAAAAACGAGATACGCTCCGGCAGGATATCTCACGCGTACCTGTTTACAGGCTCGAGAGGAACGGGCAAGACATCGTGCGCAAAGATACTTTCGCGCGCCGTCAACTGCCTTGACAGCACCGACGGAGAGCCGTGCGGCAGGTGCGCAAACTGCGTGGGCATCGCCAACGGCAGCATTCTGGACGTAGTGGAAATGGACGCCGCGTCAAACAACAGCGTCAACAATATCCGCTCCGTGCTAGACGAGGTCGTCTTTACGCCCTCCGACGCAAAGTACAGAGTCTACATCATCGACGAGGTGCATATGCTCTCGCCCGGAGCGTTCAACGCGCTTCTTAAAACGCTCGAGGAGCCGCCGCCGCACGTCGTGTTCATTCTCGCGACGACAGAGATCAACAAGATCCCGGCGACGATACTCTCCCGCTGCCAGCGCTTCGATTTCAGCAGGATCGACGTTCACGACATCGCCGAACGTCTCGCCGAAATTGCCGGTGAAGAGGGCGTGAGCCTTGAAAGCGACGCCGCGCTGCTCGTCGCAGCCGTTGCTGACGGCGCAATGCGTGACGCTCTCTCGATACTCGACAGGTGCATTGGTCTTTCCGAGAGGATAACCTCCGAGGTCGTTCGCGAAGCGACGGGTCTTGCGGGGCGCGACTACCTCTTTACCCTTGCCGACGCCGTAATGAACGGCGACGTCCCTCTCGCCATCAACACCGTAAACACACTGCACAAGGCGTCTAAAAGTATGTCGCTGCTGTGTGAGGAGCTTTCGGAGCATTTCAGAGCGCTCATGCTCATCAAAACGATGAGAAAGGCAGCCGACAACCTCATCATCATGACGGCGGATGAGCTTCAGAAGGCTCAGCGCCAAGCCGAAAGGCTCGACCTTTCGCAGATAGTGAGCTGCATCGAGACGCTGCAGTCGTCAAGAGAGCTGATGTTTCGCGGCGGCAACAACAAGATAGAATTTGAAACGTGCATGATAAAACTCTGCTCGCCGAGGCTCTCGACAGACCTCGGGGCGCTGCTGGCAAGAGTAGAGCGGCTTGAAAGAACGTGTGCGGCGGGCGCCGCACCTCAGCAGGAAGCGCCGCCCGCGCGTGAGGCGGCACCCGAAATGCCTGCGCCCGCGCCGGAAAAAGAGCAGCTCTCCACCGGCTTTGACGAGCCTTTACCGAAGGCTCAGCCCGAGCGCGCGCCGGAAAAGCCCGCGCCCGCAGCCACAGCAGAAAAACCCGTTTCGGGAATGTCGGCAGAGGAAAAGATCGCCTGGCTTTGCAGGAACGCCAAACCGTTTGACAGATGGGAGGACGTTCTCGAGGAACTGAAAACGCTCACGAGAGTTACCGCCACGGCGTTCAAAGGGACGACCGCCTACGTAAACGGCGATTATATCCTTATCTATTCCGACAGCGACACCGTAACGACTTACCTCAAAAACCCGACCTACCGCGACAAGATAAAGGCGGCTCTTCGGAATATAACCCGACGTGAATATAAGCTCGGACCGTACAAGCCGCCGGGAGCGGAAGAGGTTCGAGAGAGCGCGCCGAAAAGCAAGATAGATGAATTTATTGAGAACATCTCAAATTCAGATATAAAACTCACCGTCGAATGATCGCCGGTGAAAGAATCAACATCAAAAACGGAGGAATACTAACAATGAAAGCAAGAGTACCCAAGAATTTCGGAGGCGGAGCTCCCTCAAATCTCCAGCAGCTCGCAAGACAGGCTCAGAAGATGCAGGAGGAGATGGACGCTGCAAGCACTGAGCTTGAATCAAAGGAATACACGGCGACCGCAGGCGGAGAGGCAGTCAAGGTAACTGTTTCCGGCGCAATGGAGGTAAAGAGCATCGACATCAAGCCCGAGGTCGTTGACCCCGAAGACGTCGAGATGCTTTCCGACCTCGTTATCGCAGCCGTAAACGAGGCTCTCAGAACGGCGGCTTCCGAGAAGGAGCAGGTTATGACCAAGATCTCCGGCGGACTCAATATGCCGGGTCTGTTCTGATATGTCGGGATTCCAGGCGCCTGCGCTGGCGAATCTTATCGACTGGTTCAACAGGCTTCCAGGCGTGGGCAAGAAATCGGCTCAGAGGCTCGCTTACTACGTGCTCTCCATGCCCGAGGACGATGCCGCCGCATTCGCAGGGGCGATACTCGACGCTCACAAAAAGATTCACCGCTGCGCAAAATGCTGCAATCTGACCGACGAGGAGCTTTGCCCTATCTGCCAAAGCCCGAAGCGCGACAAAGCGACTGTCTGCGTCGTCGAGTCGCCGAAGGACGTTGCGGCGCTTGAAAAGACGCAGGAGTATTCGGCATTGTACCACGTACTTCACGGCGTGATATCGCCGCTCAACGGCGTAGGTCCTGACCAGCTCACGATCAAGGAGCTTGTAAAGCGTGTAAATGAAGACGACGTTAAAGAGGTCATTATGGCGACGAACGCCACCGCAGAGGGCGAAACGACGGCCGTTTACATCTCGAGGCTTTTAAAGCCGCTCGGCGTGAAGGTAACACGCCTTGCCTACGGCATACCCGTAGGCGGCGACCTCGAATACGCCGACGAGGTAACGCTCGTGCGCGCGCTTGAGGGAAGATGCGAAATATAACTATTGCGGGCGATGCGGGAGGTCTTCTGCATCGCCCTGTCTTTTGACAGATCATTATTACTTCTTATTAATATAGCAACTAATACTAATTTCAAATTAAATGCTTTAATTTGAAATGCGCGTGCTGCGCACGCTGATGCCGCGCAAAGCGCGTCATCCCGTCTCATACAAACTCAACCGGAAAGCCCCCGCATAGTGTTCTTAATAGTTACACGATACTCTATTTTCAATTATTTAAATTCCGAAGTAATATGTTTTAATTTTTAAGCTTTCAGTATTCATTAAAGAGGGTGATTTTTGTGTCAACATTCAACGTAGGATTAAAAAAGGTCGTTGACGACAGCTACGATATCGAGCTGGGATACGACCTTTGCGATAAACTGGTCAGCGACATCAAGGGCGGTCTTGTCGGCAATATAAAAAAATTCGCCGTCGTTACCGACGATATCGTGCTCCCGCTCTACGCCGAGCCGATCGCACAGGCTCTTACCGACGCCGGCTTTACGGCGAAGCTCTTCACGTTCAAAAACGGCGAAAAGAGCAAGGTTCGCGCGACAAAGGAGTACATCGAAGACGCCATGCTCGAAAGCGGCTTTCGCCGTGACTGCTGCATCATCGCGGTGGGCGGCGGCGTAGTGACCGACCTTGCGGGCTTCACCGCCGGAACGTTCGGCAGGGGCGTTCCGTTCATCAACTACGCCACCACGCTGCTTGCGGCGGCCGATGCGTCTGTCGGCGGCAAAACAGCCGTTGATACGCCGCTTGCGACGAACCTCATCGGTCTTTTCAATCAGCCGAAAAAGGTGTACATTGACATCGGCGCATGGCGCACGCTCCCGCCCCGTCAGCTTTACAGCGGCATGGCTGAAACGATAAAGCACGCCTGCATGGCAGACCGCGATTTCTTCGACTTCTTGAATGAAAACATGGAGAAGATCTACGCCTTCGACAACAACGCCTGCGAGCACGTTGCCGAGTGCAACTGCCGCATCAAGTACAGCGTAGTGATGAAGGACGAGCTTGAAAGCGGGCTTCGCGAGATACTCAACCTCGGCCACACCGTAGGGCGCGCCGTCGAGACGGTCAGCGGCTACCGCCTGCTTCACGGTGAGGCTGTGGCGATCGGTCTCTGCGCCGAGGTGCGCCTCTCCAGAAGGCTCGGCTACATGACCGACAACGAGGTGAACTCCGTTGAAGCGCTGCTCAAAAAGGCAAGCCTCCCGACGAATATCCCCGATTACATCGATCGCGAGGAGCTTGTAAAAAAGCTCTACACCGACAAAAAGGTGCGTGACGGAAAGCTGCGCTTCGTCCTGCAAAACGGCATCGGCGACATCGTCTGCTTTGGCGAGAACGTCTACGCCACGCCGATAGACGAGCAGACAGCAAGAGAGATAATTAATGAATACTGAAGTAAAAAATCAATAATATCGGAAATGCTGCACACTTTGTTTTATTATGTACTATTAATGCGGCAATTAATTAATACAAAGTCCATATTTTTTGAATCCGAAAGGCTGCGGAGATTTCCTGCGGATCATCGACCTGATGCTGTACATCGTGGAATTCACGTTCGAGGGGAAAAGCTCGTCTCGATCGACGAGAGAATGCACATATTTAAAGAATTTATACTAATTTCAAATTAAATGCTTTAATTTGAAATGCGCGTGCTGCGCACGCTGATGCCGCGCAAAGCGCGTCATCCCGTCTCATACAAACTCAATTACCGACAATAAAGGGAAAACTATCTGCAAAGAGAGGTGAGATTATGAAGCGTCGAAACGCAATGGACGCCGGTATTCCGAAGGTTCGCAGCGACCGGATAAAAAAGCTGCTGCCCAAGCGAAAAAAGGGCCTGCTTCGCATTGTTTTCAGCCGTGCGGGTCTGGCTGCGCTGCTGATCCTTTTGCAGCTCGGCATGATCTACTCGATCTTCGACCTCGCCACCGATTATTACAAGTGGTTCTCGGCGTCGATCAGCGTTTTTGCCGTGCTGATGGTATTCTACCTCTTCGCCTCGGACATGGACGCTAAGGCGAAGCTGACGTGGCTCCTTTTTATAACGCTCGTTCCCGTGCCGGGAGCGATCCTCCTGCTGTTTACGCAGAAAAACATAGGTCACAGGGCGGTAAAAAAGCGACTTGCAGACCTCACGGAGGAAACGAAGCACAAGCTTCCACAGGACGAAAGCCTGCTGAAGGACGAAAGCCTTTGCGCCTCGGGCAGCTCGGCATTATGCCGCTACCTCAACCAGAGCGGCTGCTTCCCTATCTTTGAAAATACCGAGGTCAAGTATTTCCCGCTCGGTGAGGAAAAGTTCTCGGCAGTTCTTGGCGAGCTGAGGAAGGCTCACCGCTTCATATTCCTTGAGTATTTCATCATCGACGAGGGGTATATGTGGGGCAGTATTCTCAACATTCTCGCGGAAAAGGCGAAGCAGGGCGTTGAGGTGCGCGTCATGTACGACGGAATGTGCGAGATCTCTACGCTCTCCGCAGACTACCCGAAGCGCCTTGCACGCCTCGGGATAAAATGCAAGCCGTTTTCGCCGATCTACCCGTTCTTGTCGACGCACTACAACTACCGTGACCACCGCAAGATCCTCGTCATTGACGGCAAGGTAGGCTTCACAGGCGGCGTCAACCTCGCAGACGAATACATCAACAGAGCCTATCGCTACGGTCACTGGAAGGACACGGCGATCATGCTCAAGGGCGAAGCGGTGCAGAGCTTCACTCTCATGTTTTTGCAGATGTGGAACCTCACCGAGAGGCAGCCCGACTGGGACGAATACCTGGCTCAGACCGTGAAGCGCCGCTGCGACGGCTACGTCATGCCCTACTGCGACAGCCCACTCGACGGCTTCAAAACCGGCGAGAACGTATACCTCGACATCATCAACCGCGCGAAGGACTACGTTCACATCATGACGCCGTACCTCATTCTCGACAACGAGCTTGAATCGGCTTTGCAGTTTGCGGCGCAGCGCGGCGTTGACGTAAAACTCATTCTTCCCGGCATACCCGACAAAAAAGCCGTTTACGCTTTGTCGAAATCGCACTATAGATTCCTGCTCGGTGCAGGCGTTAAGGTCTACGAGTACACGCCGGGCTTCGTACACGCGAAGGTCTTCGTCAGCGACCGTGAAAAGGCGGTCGTCGGCACGATCAACCTTGACTACCGCAGCCTGTACCACCACTTCGAGTGCGCGGCGTACATCTATGGCTCCGACTGCGTTGACGACATCGAGCGAGACTTTCAGCAGACGATTGCGAAGTGCCGCAGAGTAACGTTTGAAACGATCCGCCGCGAGAGTATAATAACGAAAGCCACCGGCAGCGTTATGCGCATAGCAGCGCCGCTGATGTAATAAAAAAGCAAACGAGGAGCAGACTGCCCCTCGTTTTTATTTGCCTATAAGCTTCAGAAAACCCGTGGGAAGCGGTGAACGCACCGTGACGCTCTCCCCCGTCACAGGGTGGATAAACGATACCTCGGAGCAGTGGAGCGCCTGACGGTCGATGAACGTGAGCTTGCCGCCGTACATATCGTCGCCCGCGAGCGGATGACCGAGACTCGCCATATGAACGCGTATCTGGTGGGTGCGCCCCGTCTCAAGAGCAAAGCGCAGCAGTGTGTGGCCGCAGCCTGAGGCTACCGGCTCGTAATGCGTAACGGCAGGAACGCCGCCCTCGCCCGTTTCGCGCTCGATAGTATGCCCCGCCTTTATGCGTATCGGGGCGTCTACCGTGCCGCCCTTTGTAACTATCCCCTCGCATACGCCCTCGTACACCTTCGACGCGGAGTTCGGCAGAAGCGCCGCCGCGTAAGAGTTCTTCGCTGCAAGCAATACGCCCGAGGTGTCGCGGTCGAGGCGGTTTATCGCCCGGAAGGAGTAATGCTCGCCTTTTTGCATGGCGTAAAACGAGGCGGCGTTTGCAAGCGTGTCGCCCTGGTGACCGTGAACGGGGTGGACCGTCAGAAACGGCGGCTTGTCAAAAACGATGATGTGCTCGTCTTCAAGCAGCACGTTTACGGGGATATCGACCGGCGGGATATCGTTCTCGTCGTCGGGCAGCGTTATCGTCACGAGGTCGCCCGCGTTTACCCTGTCGACGCTGCGGGCGTGAGCGCCGTTTATCTCGACGCCGTGCTCCGTTCGTTTGAGCTTAGTCAGCAGTGACGCTGAAACGCCGCATTTTCGCCGCAGGAACTCCCGCAGCCTCATTCCGCCCTGCTCTTCGCCGACGGGAAATTTTATCATCGCGCCCATTTTTTACCTCTTATGACAAGCGTTCGGTGGTATAATACGGAAAAACTACCGAAGCTGGTGACCGTTAATATGAATATCAAAAAGCTTTTGCCGTCGTTCCTGGCGGCAGTCGTATTCGTTTGTGTGATAATGGCGCTGTGTATCCTAAGAATGAACGGCAGCACGAAGACGCCCGCCCGCAATACCGATTCGACCGATACTCCGCATATCTCAGACAAAAACGTGAACCACGTTTTCCACAGCGGCGAGCTGCGCGGCGTGTGGGTGCCGTATTTCAGCATCGCGGGAGAATACGGTGAGGACGAGGGGCTTACGCAGGAGCAGTTTAAAAGCCGATTCGACGACATTGTAAAAACGGCAAAGCAAAACGGCGCAAATACGCTCTTCGTCCACGTCCGCTCCCACTGCGACGCTGCCTACCCGTCGAAGATATTCCCGTTTGCAAAGATGTACAAAAAGGGAGGCAAAGACCCCGATTACGACCCGCTCGAATACATGGTCACAGCCGCTCACAAGGCGGGTCTTGAATTTCACGCGTGGATAAACCCCTACAGGATAAGTGACAGCGAAACGGAGCTGCCCGACGATAGCCCTTGCAAGAAGTGGCTTGAAAGCGGCAGCCGCAGCGTTATCGAGTACGACGGCGGGCTTTACTTAAACCCCGCAAGCAGCGACGTGCGTTCGCTTATCATCGGCGGCGTAAAGGAGCTTGTAAGCAATTACGACGTTGACGGCGTTCACCTTGACGACTACTTCTACGCCTTCACCGAAAGCGGAGTTGACGAGAACGACTACCGCGCCTACCTCGACAGCGTTTCGCCCTCGAAAACGCCGCTCACGCTCGAGAAATGGCGCTGCGCCAATGTCAGCGTGCTGGTGGCGGGGCTGTACGCCGCCGTGAAGGACATTGACGATCAGACGCTTTTCGGCATCTCCCCTCAGGGCAACCCCGACAACGACATCGCGATCGGCGCGGACGTATACACATGGTGCTCCGACAGCGGTTACGTCGACTACATCGCCCCGCAGATATATTTCAACAGCGAAAACGCGGTCTGCCCGTATGAAAGCACCGTCGATAACTGGCGAAAGCTCGTCAAAAACGACGACATACGTCTTTACATCGGGCTTGCGCTCTACAAGGCAGGATCCGACGAGGACGACGGGACGTGGCTCAATTCCGACGACATTCTCGCTTCACAGGTGAAATACGCGCGCTTCAGGAATGCCGACGGCTGGATACTTTACGCATACGACTATCTCGAAGCCGAGCAGACGGCGGCGGAGATGGAGAATCTGGCGCAGGTACGATAAAACTGTACTGCGGATCACCTCATCCGTCAGCAGGCAAATACCGCCCAACTTTAATACGCGACGATAGACATCTTANNTTAATCTATTCTTCCTCCACGTAATTAATCGGAAGACTTTGGGTCTATGCATTTCCGCAATTATTAGTTTTAGCCGTAAGCTTTCAGTATTCATTCGGCGCAGCGCTTATACGTCTGTTCATCAAACCCATCGCCCAGAAGCGACAGGGCGTTGTCACGGATAAGCAGCTCCTTTTTTGCCTTCGGGAGCTGCTTTATCCTGTATTCAAGCTTTGAGGCAAGCGAGCGGGTCCCGCTCTCCCATACCGCCTCCAGGCGCTCGGCGCTGTGCGACTTCGTGTATTTTGCGCCCTCGGGCGACTTTGAAAAATGCTCGCTCATGCGGCGGGACACGTCGGTCGTGATGCCTGTGTAAAGCGTGCCGCCGCTGCATCTGAGGATATAGGTGTAATACATGGCTTTACTGCGTTATCACTCGACGGTATAGCCCTTGTCGACGACTGCCTTTTTAAGCTCTGCTGTGTCAATATCGCCGCAAAGCGTTACGACCGCTTCGCCCTTTTCGTGGCTTACCGCCGCGCTTTCAACGGCGTCGAACGCTTCAAGCGCGCCCTTTACGTTTGCTTCGCAGTGCGGGCACATCATGCCGCCGATCTTGATAGTTACTTCCTTCATTGTTTTTTTCCTCTCTTTCGATTTTTATTGCCCCGACAGGCTTTATTTTTTTATCCCTCTTCGCGCTGTGAATGTCAAAGAGGTTCAATCTCAGGGCGTTTGAAACGACGCAGAAGCTCGAAAGGCTCATCGCCGCCGCACCGAACATCGGGTCAAGCTGCCAGCCGAACAGGTATATATAAACTCCTGCCGCAAGCGGAATCCCGATGACGTTGTAGATAAACGCCCAGAAAAGATTTTCGTGTATATTTTTAAGTGTCTTGCGCCCGAGGCGTATCGCTGCGGGAACGTCGCTAAGGCGGCTTTTCATCAGAACGACGTCGGCGGAATCTATCGCAACGTCCGTTCCGGCGCCTATCGCGATGCCGAGATCGGCTCTCGTCAAAGCGGGCGCGTCGTTTATGCCGTCGCCGACCATCGCCGTTTTGCCCTGCTCGCCGAGCTTTGCGATAATGCGCTCCTTCTCGTTCGGCAGCACACCCGCGACGACCTCGTCAACGCCCGCTTCACGCCCAATGACCTCTGCGGTACGCTCGTTGTCGCCCGTAAGCATCACAACGTGAAGCCCCATGTTTTTAAGCTCCGCGATCGCCTGCCTGCTCTCTTCCCTTATCGTATCGGCAACAGCGATAATGCCGAGCGCCCTGCCGTCCTTTGCGAAATACAGCGGCGTTTTGCCCTGAGAGGAAAGCTCGCTGCCCTTGTCTTTGAGCGCGTCATCAACGGAGGCTTTTTTGGAGATAAGCTCAAGCTTGCCACCGAAGATCTCGCTTTTGCCAAGCTTCGCCGAAACGCCGCTGCCCGAAAGCGCCTTGAAGCCCTCGACGCGCTGCGGCTCGACATTCTCGCGCTCCGCCATCTCCATCACAGCCTTTGATAGCGGGTGCTCGCTGCCCGATTCGACGCTTGCCGCAGCTTGCAGAAGCTCAGTTTTTTCCACGCCCCCTGCCGGTATGATATCGGTAACGGAGGGCTTGCCGGAGGTTATCGTGCCGGTCTTGTCGAGCGCAACGATCTGCGTTCTGCCCGCCGTCTCGAGCGCCTCGGCAGTTTTGAACAGGATCCCGCTCTTAGCGCCCACGCCGCTGCCTACCATTATCGCAACGGGCGTTGCAAGACCGAGAGCGCACGGGCAGCTTATAACGAGCACCGAAACGGCTCTCGCAACGGCAAAGCCGACCGTCTGCCCGACGAGAAGCCACACAAAAAGTGTTACTGCGGCGACGGCGATAACTGCCGGGACGAACACTCCCGCGACCTTGTCGGCTGCCTTTGCGGCAGGCGCTTTAGTCGCGGCGGCGTCGCTCACCGTTTCGATTATCTTTGAAAGCGTGGTGTCCTCGCCGACGCGCAGCGCCTCGCAGCGCAGGAAACCCGACTTGTTGATCGTCGCCGCGGAAACGGTGCTGCCGACCGACTTATCAACGGGTACGCTCTCGCCCATCAGCGCCGATTCGTCTACGGCACTTTCGCCGCTGATAACAACGCCGTCTACGGGAATGCTCTCGCCGGGGCGCACTACAAAGACGTCGCCCTTTTTCACCGTGTCGATCGGTACGGTCTTTTCAACGCCGCCCGATTCTATAACGGCGGTCTGCGGCTTTAAGGCGATAAGATCCTTCAAGGCGTCGGTCGTTCTGCCCTTTGAGTAAGCCTCGAGCAGCTTTCCGACGGTGATGAGCGTTAGTATCATCGCCGCCGATTCAAAGTAGAATTCGTTAATGTATACACTCGGGTTGTCCGCTGCCGTCATGAGGAACAGCGCATACGTACTGTAGACGAAGCTTGCCGCCGAGCCCATCGCCACGAGTGTGTCCATATTCGGGCTGCTGTGGATAACGCCCTTGAAGCCGCTTATAAAGAACTTCTGATTTATCACCATAACGGCGGCGGCGAGAAGCATTTGAAGTATGCCGACCGCCACGACGTTGCTCTCAAAGAACTCCGGCAGCGGGAAGCCCCACATATTATGCCCCATCGAAACGTACATAAGCACAAGCAGAAAGCCGAGCGAGGCGATCAGCCTGCGGCGAAGCAGCGGCGTTTCGGTATCTTTGAGGGAGTCGTCGGACGGGGCTTTTTTTGCGCCTTTTTTTGAAGCGCCGTAGCCTGCCGCCTCAACTGCGGAAACAATGGCGGCGGGGTCTGCCGTACCCTCGACGCCCATCGAATTCGTAAGCAGGCTCACCGAGCACGTCTCAACGCCCGGTACGCCCATCACTGCCTTTTCGACACGGGCGCTGCACGCGGCGCAGCTCATGCCGGTAACATTATATTGCTCCATGAGATCACCTCTTTTTACTTCATAAGCCTCTGGATAAGCGCCGTCAGCTCGTCGATCGTTTCGTCGCTTCCTTTACGGATATCATCGGCGACGCACGTTTTGATGTGGCGTGAAAGCAGCTCCTTGTTGAACGCGTTCATCGCCGAGGTAACGGCAGCCGCCTGCACGAGGATATCGGGACAGTATGCGTCCTTCTCGACCATACCCTTTATCCCACGTATCTGCCCCTCGATACGGCTGAGGCGGTTCATAAGCGCCTTTTTTTCGTCAGTGCTTCGTGACTTTGTCTTATGGCAATGGCACTGCGCGGCGTTTTGCGCGTGATTTTCGCCGTTAATATCATTTACCGGAAGCTCGTTCTCATTCATAGCTATCCCTCCGAAACGCCGTTTTGCGTAATAAAAACTGCGCATTTGATACAAGTCTATTATATACCCCGTGGGGGTATTTGTCAAGCGTATATTGTAAATAAAAGCTGCGCACTCTTTTTTACAGAGATGCGCAGCTTTTATTATTTCTCTTCTTTTTCTTTATTCTCTTCGCTTTCGTCTGCGTCGTTCTTAGCGAACTTCGGCAGATAACGGTGAAGAGCCTTATTGAGCGGAACTATTAGCAGCAGCGAGCCGACGATCGCCACGGTCTGGTTGATTCCCGAAGTTATCATTTTCGGAGTGCAGGCTGCGACCGCCGCGGAAAAGGCGCTGCCGGCGATCATAAGCTTTACGACGCTCTCGGTTATGTACAGCAGCCAATATGTCACGCCGCCGCAGACGGCGCCGACAGCGTTTCGCTTCATCGAAAGCCCCTTTTTGCCGCCGGAATTCGATATCACGCCGCAGACGAACGCCATGATGAAGAACTTCGCGAACGTGAGCGGGGCGCTCGTAACGTAGACAGGGTCGAGCAGGTCATAAAGGCCGCTGCCGATGCCCGCGGCAAGTCCGCCGTAAACGCCGCCGAAGAGCATACCGCCCAGGAGTATGAGGATATTGCTGACCTTGAGCATCGTCTGCCCCGCCGGAGTGGCGACCGGTATTTTTAAAAAGTACGTCGTTACGAAGATCATCGCCGCCATCAGCGCCGCAAAGACGTAGTACAGTATTTTCTTATGTTTCTGGTTCATGGTGATTCCTCCCTTTTCGGTATGGATCGATTATATCATCTTTCCGGCACTTTGTAAAAGCCACTTTTTATATTTTTCAAGTGTACAGATGCGCGAGCGGTTGAGGGGAGGACGTATGGCTTTTGTGCGGCGGCTTCACGCTTTATGCGCAGCGCCCCTCAAAGCTTTCGGGAAGCCTTGAGGGGCGCGTGTTATTTTTTATTGTCGTATGGTTTACTCTTCATGATGAGCACCTTTGAGATGCGGCGGTCTTCTATTTCGGAGACGGTGAGGATAACGTTTCCCTTTTTGATAACGGGCTTCTCCTCGGGCTGGGGTATGCGCCCCAGGCGCTCCAGAATGTAGGCGGCGAGCGTTTCGCAGCCCTCGGGCGCTTCGAGCGATTCTCCAATAAGCTCCTCCACATCTTCTATTTCGGTCATGCCGTCGACTGAGAAGGCGTCGCCGCCGAGCTTGCGTATGCTCTCGTCCTCGTCGTCAAATTCGTCCTGAATATTGCCAAGTATCTCTTCGACGAGGTCTTCGAGTGTGATAAGCCCCTCTGTGCCGCCGTATTCGTCCACAACGACCGCCATCTGCACCTTCTGCTCCGTCATGAGAGCGAAAAGCGCCTCGCAGTTTTTGCTTTTCGGGACAAACGGCACCTTGCGCACGATGTTCTCCAAGCTGAATTTCTCTTTCGACTCGCCGATAACGTAGCGCAGCAGATCCTTAACGTAAAGCACACCGACGATGGTGTCGATATCGTCGTGGTAAACGGGTATCCTCGAATAGCCCGTGTCTATCGCAAGTCGCACCGTCTCGTCAAGCGAAGCGGTATCTTCGAGCGCCGTAATGTCTATGCGGTGAGTCATGATATCGCCGACAGACATATCGGTAAAATCGAATATATTCTCGATGCGGTTCTTCTCATGCTCCTCGATACTGCCGTTTTCCTCGCCCTCGTCTATAAGGTCGAGGATCTCCTCTTCCGTTACGCCCTTGCGCTTTATACCGAGGAATTCGGCAAACGAGCTTTTAGCCTTCTTCTTTTCCTTTTTTTCCGAACTGTCATCGGACATCTTATCAGCACTCCTTATTTGAAACATAGAACTGTCTATTTTACTTATACACTCATCGGGTGTTTTTGTCAAGTGGTATATATTAAAAAAATGAGGATTTGATTTTTTTCACAAGCATAATTGTGCACTCTTACAAATTCTATGTAAATTTTATGGTAATAATGTAAAATTTGCGAAAGGTATTGAAAAATTTGTAATAAAGAAATATAATAGAAGTTGCAAAATTCTTTTTTTGAAAGAGAGGGTACACACATTATGAGCGAGAAAAAAAGTATTGTTGCTGAATTTAAGGAATTTATCGCAAGAGGCAACGTGATGGATCTTGCAGTCGGCGTTATCATTGGCGGCGCGTTCAACGGCATCGTATCTTCGCTTTGCGACGATGTAATCATGCCTGCGATACAGCTGCTTATCGGCACCGTTGCCGGCGACAAGTATATCAACCCTGAAACGAACCAGCCTGATTTTGAGATGATGACAAAGGCGCTCAACGTCGGCACGATCAAGTTCGGCGCGTTCATCTCTGCGATCATCAATTTCCTTATCATGGCGATCATTATTTTCTTGATCGTGAAGGCAGTAAACAAGATGATGGATCTCGGAAAGAAAAAGGAAGAGCCGAAGGAAGAAGAGCCGACCACGAAGGAATGCCCGTTCTGCCTCAGCGAGATTCCCGTAAAGGCAAAGCGCTGCCCGCACTGCACCTCGCAGCTCGAAGAGCCTAAAGAGATCAAGATCGAAAAGAAAGCGAAGAAATAAAGCATTTCAACAGCATCAGCCCGACGGCAAATGTCGGGCTGTTATTATTTGCATTATTTTGCGCAGGGCTCAACGGGCAGCGTCTTGTCCTTTTGCAGGAATATTTCTTTGTAGTGGTCGTAAACGTCCTTGTATTCCGGCAGGAAATGCTTTATCTCGGGCGACGAGAACGGCACGATGAGGTAGTCCGTCCATGTTGCCTGATCGTAGTAGCAGTACATCATCCGGTTGTTCAGGTCCTCAAAGCTAATCTTCGTTTCGCCGTTTTCGGTCGTCTTTTTAACTGTAAGCGTGGCGAGAATGCTCGTCACCTTGTTGTAATAGTCGTCCTGCATCTGCGCGCAGAAGAGGTTGCCCATAGAGTAATAAACGAGCGTGTCGCCGATATACTCGGCAGGCTCGATAACATGAGGGTGCGTCCCGATAACGAGGTTCGCGCCGCTCTCGGCGAGGAAGCTCGCCATATCGTCCTGATAGTCGGTCTCCGTAGGGGAGTATTCAACGCCCGCGTGCATACAGACAATCAGGAAATCGACCTTGCCGCGCACGGCGTCTATATCCTCTTTTACCTGCCTTTTGTACGCCTGGTACTCCTCGTCCTCCTTGGGGCTTGTGAAATTGCATGGCCAGACGTTCACGAGGTACTCCTTGCCCTCGGGAAGCTGAAAGCCGTTCAGACCGTAGGTATAGCTCAGCATCGAGTAAGTCACGCCGTTGCACTCGAGGACGTGTACCTCGTCGCGCGATTTTTTGCTGTCAAACGACCCTGTCATGAAAACGCCGTCCTGCTTCTGCCAGTATTTATATGAGGCGAGAATACCCTCCTCCCCGGCGTCGAAGGTGTGGTTGGTGGCGGTAGAAACGAGGTTGTAGCCAAGGTCGACCATAGCGTCGCCCGCCTCCTGCGGACTGCAAAAGCACGGGTAGCTCGCGATACCGACCTCTGTGCCGCCAAGTATCGTCTCCTGATTATAGTAGTTAAGGTCGCACTCGCTTGTAATGCTGCGCAGGTTGCGCACCATAGGCTTAAAGTCGTAGCCACTGCCGCCTGCGAGCGAATTGGCGTAATTGTACGTTGAGTCATAGATTATATAATCGCCCGCGATCGACATTTTAAACGTCCCCTCGGATCTTCCCTGCTGCTCGGGCTGCGCATGCTCGTCCGCTTGGGCGTTCTCCTCCAGCTCAAACAAGACCTCTCCCGGCTCAAGCTGCTGCTCTTCGCCCTTATCCTCGGTTTTTGCGCTGCACCCGCCGCAAAGCACCACCGCCGCAGCGAGCAGCGAAGCGACCGCCTTTATACACACATTTTTTCCTGTCAATATAAGCCCCTCCCTCAAGAAATTTATATAATTATAATACCATCTTTCCCCTCTCCGGTCAAGACACTTCGGGCGGCGTGTCGCCGCTCACAGTTCCGATTTTACTTTTTTATAAGGCTTTGTTGGTCTCCGCGCCGAGGGCTGCTCACTAAAGTTTTACACTTCGGGCGGCGTGTCGCCGCTCACAGTTCCGATTTTACTTTTTTTATAAGGCTTTGTTGGTCTCCGCGCCGAGGGCTGCTCACTAAAGTTTTACACTTCGGGCGGCGTGTTGCAGATGTCAGTTTTTTCTTTCGGTATCAATTATTACGCAAAAAGTCTGCCCCTGGAACGATCGTCCCGGGGGCATCTATTAAGAGTGTTTATTATGGAGATCTTTGAGTGATCGCCCGGGTGTGGATCAAACCACGCCCTGAGCCTTCATAGCCTCTGCAACCTTAATGAAGCCTGCGATGTTAGCGCCTGCTACGAGGTCGTCGCCGAGACCGTACTTGTTAGCTGCGTTGATGGAGGACTCGAAGATGTTCTTCATGATGCCCTTGAGCTTCTCGTCAACCTCTTCTGCCGTCCAGTTGTAACGCATGGAGTTCTGAGACATCTCAAGGCCGGAAACTGCAACGCCGCCTGCATTTACAGCCTTAGACGGAGCAACGACTACGCCCTTGCTCTTGAGGAATGCGATAGCCTCGTTGGAGGTAGGCATATTGGAAACCTCAACGTAGTACTTAACGCCGTTTGCGACCATCTTCTCAGCCTCAGCCATGCCGACCTCGTTCTGAGTTGCACAAGGCATATAGAGGTCAGCCTTAACGCCCCACGGCTTCTCGCCCGGGAAGAACTGTACGCCGAACTTATCTGCGTAATCCTGAACCTTGTCGCGGCAGGAAGCTCTCATCTCGAGGAGGTAGTCGATCTTCTCGGGTGTGTTTACACCGTCGGGATCGTATACGTAACCATCAGGACCGGAGAGTGTTACGACCTTAGCGCCAAGCTCTGTGAGCTTTGTAACCGTACCCCATGTAACGTTGCCGAAACCGGAAACAACAACAGTCTTGCCGCTGATGTCGTCCTTGAAGTACTTGAGCATATTCTCTGTGTAGTAAACCGCACCAAAGCCTGTAGCCTCGGGGCGAATGAGCGAGCCGCCGAACTCAAGGCCCTTACCTGTGAGGACGCCGGAGAACTCGTTCTTGAGGCGCTTGTACTGACCGAAGAGGTAGCCTACCTCACGGCCGCCAACGCCGATATCACCTGCCGGAACGTCGAGGTTCGGGCCGATGTGACGATAAAGCTCTGTCATAAAGCTCTGGCAGAAACGCATAACCTCTGCGTCGGACTTGCCTCTCGGGTCAAAGTCGGAACCGCCCTTGCCGCCTCCCATCGGGAGCGTTGTAAGGCTGTTCTTGAAGATCTGCTCAAAGCCGAGGAACTTAATGATACCGATATATACGGAGGGGTGGAAACGAAGTCCGCCCTTGTAGGGGCCGATAGCAGAGTTGAACTGAACTCTGTAGCCGCGGTTTACCTGAACCTTGCCGTTGTCGTCAACCCACGGAACACGGAACATAACCTGTCTCTCGGGCTCAACGATTCTCTCCATAACGCCGGACTCTACGAGGTCGGGGCGCTGATCGATAACCGGCTCGATGCTCTCGAAAACCTCTGTTACCGTCTGGATAAATTCGGGCTCGCCTGCGTTGCGCTTCTTGACTCTTTCAAGAAGATCAATCAAATACTCATTCTTAAGTGCCATTGTAATCGTCCTCCATAAAAAATTTACTGAGATCTTGTCAATCGAAGATTACCATAGGGCTTTTACGGGAAATACCCGCCGGAGCGCCTTGATCTCTCGCCCCGTCATTGCCTACCCTAAGAGTATAGCACCATTATTTAAAAAATGCAATAGAAAATTTCAATTTCTCTTGAAAAAAATTCAAATTTCACGTACATTTCTCTGAAAAAAGTAGGATTTCGTGAAAATCTTGCAATTTTGCGATTCAAAAGTTGCAAATTCTTTGTTACTTTTTTCACATATCAAGCTTTTCAAATACGCAAAAAACTCCCCGGAAAACGTCTGACCTTACAGGCGGCGCTTTCCGGGGCATACCGATCACATATCAAGCTCGATCTCGCAGCCGAGAGTAAACGAATAAAGCACACAGCGGGAGACTTCTTTGCCGAAGATCTGCTCGACGGCGTATTTGTAAAGGCGAAGCTGCGGCGAGTAGCGCGCCTTAAGCTCGTCGGCAAGCTTTACGCGGTCGGTCTTGTAGTCGACGATGACAAGCTCGCCGTCAAGCACGTAAAGGGCATCGATCGCGCCTTGCAGGACGATCTTCTCCTCGCTGTAGGGCGGCATGAGCGAGCGGTCGGCAAGCCCCGCCGGGATCTCGACGGTAAACCTGTATTCGCGCTCGAGAAGCTGCGCGCTCTGCATACAAGCCAGAAGCCGCGACGAGAGGAACCCACCGAGCCGCTTTTCGCTGATGCAGTCCGCCTGACGCTGCGTAAGAAAGCCTCGCTCGACCAAGCGGCGCTTTTCGTCGTCGACCGAGAGCTTCGCTTTGTCGAAGTCGCAGCGCTGCACGAACTCATGGAGCGCCGTACCCTTTTCGGCTGCGCTCATCCCGCCGTCGTTCATGAATGAAGGTCGGCTCATCGCGCCGTGCAGGCTGCCGCTCTCTCTTTCGGCAACGGCGGAAGCCGCCACTTTGACTGGGATCGAGCTTGCCTTTGCAAAGGAGTAGCGGCGGGACAGCTTCTCCGTTATCAGCGAAAGCTGCTGCTCGACCTCTTTTCGGTCGGGGATTATCTCTTCGGAGGCAGGCGCTTCGCCGCCCGTCCCTTTGGCGCTTTCTTCCGTATGCGCCTCTTCCCCGCCGCGGAAGACCTCGACAAATCTCCACACGCTGTCGTCCTCACGTCTTAAAAGCTGGCAGTACAGCAGCCAATCAGAAAAGCCGCTGCCCGCCGAGACGGAGTAGGGAGAAACGGAGTCGTCATACACAAGCTTTTTGCCGACGGACGCAAGCTTTGCCTCGATACTCTTGACCGACGCCACCAGCACCAACCGCTCTCTGGCTCTCGTCATCGCGACGTAAAGCAGACGCAGCTCCTCTGCCTTCAAGCCCGCCGTCTTCGCCGTATCGACGGCTTTTCTTATAAGGCCCTTATATCGGAACGTTCCGTCGGCGCTTATCACATTCGTTCCCATTCCGAGCTTGTCGTGAAGGATTACTCTTCCTTTTACGTCCATATTGTTGAACTCGCTGCCGAGAGACGCCACGATGCACACGGGGAATTCAAGCCCCTTTGATTTATGTATCGTCATTATCGAAACGGCGTTTGCGGCTTCAATGCCCGTTCTGTCGGCGGCAGAAAGCTCGTAGTCGTTTTCGCTGAGCTTATCGAGAAACTTCACGAAGCCCGAAAGCCCTCTAAAGCCGGTCGCCTCATATTTCTTTGCGTACTGCGTGAGCAGGCGGAGATTCTTGCGGCGAAACTCTCCGTCATCGTCGGAAAGAACGATCTCGGGCAGCAGCGTTTCGTCATATATCCTGTTGATAAATTCGTCGGCGGAGAGGTTGCTGCCAACCGCGCGAAGCCGTTCGAGCGTTGAAAGGAAGTGCTCTGCCTTTTCATTTTTTTCGCGTTCGGCAAGAAGCATCTCGTAAAGCGTCTTGTCGCGGTGAGCTGCGCGAAGCCTGCCAAGCTCGTCGGCGGTAAAGCCGAAAACAGGGCTTAAAAGCGCCGCCGCAAGCGGGATATCGCGGGCGGGGTTGTCGATCGAGCGAAGCAGCGAGACCATGAGGCGTATCTCGGGCTGAGAGAAAAAGCCCTCGCCCTGCTCGCAGACACTCGGTATTCCCAAGCGCAAAAGCTCCCTGGAATAGACCGCCGCGTTCTTTTTTGTGCGAAGCAGGATGCAGAAGTCGCCAAACCGCGGCGAGCGCGTGCCGGTCTTGTCGGTAACGTTCTCCTCGTTTATCATCTTATATATAAGCCCGGCGATGTAGCGCGCTTCACGAGCCATCGTCTCGTCCTGCTCGTCGGCGCTCTCCAGAAGATGGAACGTCACGGCGTCGCCGCTGTCGGGAGGATACGCCGCCAAGGGCTTGAGAGCCTCCTCGCTTGTGTAGTCAAGCTCCGCGGCGCGCTTCGTCATGAGCTTTGAGAAGACGAAGTTCACGCAGTCGGTAACGCCGCTGCGGCTACGGAAGTTCGCGTCGAGGTTTATCCTCGCGGGGTAGACAGTCCCTTCTCGTTTGTAAGGAACGCTTGAATCCTTGCGCGAGATAAATATCTCGGGGTTTGACTGGCGAAAGCGGTATATGCTCTGTTTTACGTCGCCCACGATAAAGAGCTTCTTGTCGTTTGCGCTGACCGCCTTGAAGATGAGGTCCTGCAAAAGGTTAGTGTCCTGGTACTCGTCGACCATTACGAAGTCGTACCGCTGCGAGATCTCGGCCGCTTTTTCGGTGAAGGTGAAGCCGTCGTCGGAGTCGGTCACGAGAAGCCGGAGCGCCCAGTGCTCAACATCGCCGAACTCCGCGACGCCGCGCTCGCTTTTGATCCTGCCGTACTCCTCGCCGAATTCGCTTGCAAGCGAAAAAAGCGCCGCGACCGTCGGGCGCGCTTCGTTTATCTCGTTTACAAACGCGGACGAGCTTTGGGAAAAATAATCCGAAAGCTTTTCAAACTCCTTTTTGTAAGCGTCGCGATATGATTTTGCCTGTGCCTTTGCCTGAGCCTCGCTCTCGTCAAGCTTTCTAGGCGCGGGGAATCTTTCAAACGAGACCGCCCTGTACGCAGCGCAGATCTCGTCCCACGAGCCGCAATTGAGCGCCCGTTCAAGCCGCTGTACCATGGCGTTTTCGGATAAGGCGAGAGCGCGCACCTTTTCGAGCGCCGTCATCTCCTCCGGCACGGCTTCGATCATCAGCCTGCTTTGGCGCATTATAAAATCCAACGCAAGCAGCGCCGAGGACTTCAGCACCCTGCCCCACGGAGTTTCGGCTGGGTCGGAAACGTCGTCATACGCCGCAAGATTCTCCTTTAGCCAGCGCTCCGGGAACGGCTGCGCCTCCAGAAAGCGGTAAAGCTCGCCGACAATGGAGCGAAGCCCGGCGTCGTCATGAGAATCGGAGAATATATTGACAAGGCGGAGGAAGTCGCCGTCATGAGAGGAATAGCGCCCGTCGAAGACGTTATTCATGGCTGTCTCCTTCATCACCGTTCGCTCCTCTTCGTCGGCGATACGGAAATCGGCAGGGATATCGAGAGCGTAGAAGTACTCCCTTGCAAGGGCGTTGCAGAAGCTGTCGATCGTGCTGATCTGAGCCTTTGCAAGCAGAAGCTGCTGACGAATCAGATTCTCGTTGAACGGATCGGCGCACAGCAGCTCCTCGAGCCTGTCGGCGATACGCTGGCGCATTTCGTCGGCGGCGGCGTTTGTAAACGTAACGATAAGAAAACGGTCGATATCAACAGGCTGCTTCGCAGTTATAAGCTCGACGACGCGCTGCACCAGCACCGCCGTTTTGCCCGAGCCTGCCGCCGCGGAAACGAGCAGCGGCCCACCCCTCGCGTTGATGGCGTCAAGCTGCGCATCGGTCCATTTTACATCACTCATCAACGTTTTCCTCCTTTTTCTTTTCAAATTCGCTTTCAAGCCTTCCGAGCGTTTCCTCCGGCTTCACATTTTCGACGACGCGCAGGCGGTCGCTGTCTTCCCTGCGGCAGACGGGCTTGTAGTCGCAGTAGTCGCAGGCGGTCGAGTTCTTTATCTTGTTCTCCACCGGCACAGCGGGAACTCTTCCGCCGTCAAGCTCACGGCTCATACGAAGTATCATGTCGTCTACGCAGTCGAAGATCATCGAAAGCTGCGCCTGCGTTACCTTCTGAGCCGAAACATACTTGTTTCTGCTTTTGTCCATACCCTGCCCGACCGTCTCGCTGTCGAGCGCGACGCCCGTCATTCTCAGCTCCTTATCGACAACGCTCTGTGCCTCCTGCTCATTCGTCTTCTTTCCCGAGGGCGCAACGGAAACGCTGCCGATGTCGGCGCGCATATAAAGCACCGCCGCAGGTTCGGGCTGAGAGCCGTAGCGCGCGCTGCCGTTTTTCGCGACCGCCGCAAGGTAGATGAGCATTTGCAGGTTAAGCCCGTTCACAACCTCTTCAAGGCTGAATTCTCTGCCGTTCGTCTTGTAGTCGATAATGCGTACGAGCGAGCGCCCGTCGTCGTCCATCATGTCGACGCGGTCGATCTTTCCTCTGATATAAACGGTCGTGCCGTCGTCCTTCATAACGGCGTACTCCGGCAAGCCCCCGCCCGAGCTGCCGATCTCCAGCTCCGCGTCGACGGGCTTGAACTGCGACTGTTCAAGCTCTTCGAGCATATGGCGAAGCACGCGCGCAACGCGCTCCTTGGAACGGTTGTAAAGGTGGAGAAAACGCTGCGATTTGCCGCCCTCGCCGCCTAAAAATTCGTCGATGTAGCTTTTCATAAGGCGGTCGAGAAGCGATCTCAGTTCGCCGTCGCTAAAGGAGGTGCAGTCACGCTTTATATATTCGCGTATCACGTGTTCAAGTATGTAATGCAGAAGGCTGCCGTAAACGAGACCGTCGAGCTGAGCCTTGCGGCGCTCCTTCAGGCGAAGCCCGTAATTGAAGAAATATTTGAACCGGCACTGGTAGAACTCTTCTATCTGAGACGCCGAAAGGTGCTTGTCACGGCCGAAAAGCGCGGCGGAAACGCCCTTGTCCGAAAGGGCGGTCTTCGTGTTTTTTATCGGAGCGCCGAGAGACGCGAGCCGCTCGCCGTAGTCGAAGCTGTCTTCAAGGTATTCGCCCAAAGCCGCTTGAAACGGCGTTTTGCTGCCGTAGCTGCGGGCGTAAAGCTCGAATGCGGAACGCTCGCCCGTGATGCGGTCAAGGTCGCTTTGAGAGGATGTGTACTCTCTTGAAAGCGACGGGAACACGCGCTCAATCTCCGTCACGATGGATGAAGGCTCGGCGCTGCCGCCGCGAAGCTCGCTCTTCGGGTACGTTACGAAAAGCTTATCCGTCGGAGCGGAGACCGCGTTGTACACAAAGAACCGCTCCTGACGAAACAGATCTTCAACGCAGTCGTATAGAGGCAGACCGAGGCTTATAAGCCGCTGGCGCTCGGCGTCGCTGAAAACGCCGTCGGCAACGGGGAGGTGCGGGAATTCTCCGCTCAGCGCGCCGATAACGAAAACGGCATACGGTTTTGAAAAGCGCACGCTGTCCGCCTTTCCAACAAGCACCTGGTCTAGCGTCTGCGGGATATCGGAGATATCCTCGCCCTCAAGCACCATCTTGAAAAGCTCACAGTACCTTTTGAGCGATATCCTCCGCTGCCCGAGAGCGGCGTGCATTTTGTTAAGGATATCCATGAGCATATCCCAAAGGCGGATCTCCTCGTCGGAGAACTCGAGCCTGCGCTCGGCGCGGCTCTTCAAAAGCTCCGGCACACCGCAGTCCTCCATAAAGAAGTAAAGTGCCTCACTGATGTCGCGCGCGGTGAACAGGTCGCGCCCATTTACCCTGTCGAGAAGCTTCCCGAACGGCTCGGCGATGCGGCGGCGCGCGTCGTTTATCTCGCCGAGGCGGCGCTTGCTCTCGTCGGTGAAGCGGTCGGCGTAGCCCTCGGGATCCATCGTGAAATCGGAATAGAACTGCCGCCCCTTTAAGCTCCAGACGAAGACGTAGTTTTCAAGCTGCGCTATGCTGTGGTCCGGTATCCCTAGAAGCCCGCTCTTCGCGGCGTCGAGAAGCCTGTCTTCATCGTTCGGGGTCAGCGCGTATTCCAAAGCGGAAACGGCAAGGCGCATTATCGGCTTTGCCTCGACGGGCTGCGGCTTCGACATAAAGTACGGTATGCCGCACTTGTCAAACGCACGATCGAGGATCCCGCTGTATTTGTCACCGTCGCGGAAGACCACCGCGATGTCGCGCCAACGGCACTCTCCGCCGAGCGCGAGGTCGCTTATCCTGCCGGCTATGTAGTCACATTCGTCGTAAACGTCGTCTGCCTGCATAACGACAACGCCGTCGGGCTGAACCACGGCAGCTTCCTCGCCGTTGGCGCGGCGGTAGATACTTTCTTCAAGGCGGCGCAGGGCGGCATTTTCGGTGCGCCTGTTCTCGGTAAGGCGAACGGGGCTTGCAAGCTTCAGCCCCAGCCCCCTCGCGCACTCGGCGACGCGCTTCTTCGTCCTGTTGACGGTGAAGAAAAGCTCGTCGTCAAACGACGGCTCCATGCAAAGCGAGATATAGAATTCCTCCGCCTGCTCCATTATGAGCGAGAGTATTTTATGCTGCTGCGCCGTAAAACCGCTGAAATCGTCTACGGCGACGGTATAGCCCTTGAAAAAGCCCGTTTCGGCGATGCGCATTTCAAGGCGAATATCGTTGTCGAACGGGTCGACGCCGCTCTTTGCAACGTGGGCGTTGAAAAGCTCGTAGATAAGAGCCAGCTCCGAGAGCTTCTTTTCAAGCTCCCCGCCGCCCGCCGTGCGCGCCTTTTCCCTTACGTCGTCGGGCAGAATACCGCACTGCTTGAACTCCTTTATCGCCGAGAGAGCCGTCTGCGCAAACCGAGGCTTCGCCGCCTGCCGCTCGTAAAGCTCCAGACTATCGGCGCAGTCTTCGAGCGTTAGCGACATGAGTATCTTGCGCACGCTGTCGTCTATGGGAGTTCCGGAGACGCCGCCTGTTGCCGACATGACCATGTCGTAAAGCCTTGTAAACGACATGACGCTCACGTTTTTCGCAAGCTTAGGTCCGAGCCTGCGCAGGAACGCCGTCTCGCACTCAAACGAGCTTTGCTCCGGGATAAGATAAACAAGCCGGCGCTCGCCGCCTTCGGCAAGGCGTGAAAGCAAGTCGTAAAGATACTCCGTTTTCCCGCTGCCGCTTCTTCCTTCTATAATGTGTACCATTTGCTCACACCCTATTTATCCCGCCGCTTTGAGACGAGATCTTCATAAATTTCATATATCTTGAATTTGTACTCGACCTGCCCTGATTCAACGAGGGCTGTCTGATTGTCCGTGAGTACGTCGGAGATATCGGCGCCGGAAGCGCCTATGCACATCGGAGGGAACATCACGCACCACCAGTTGTGACCCTTCCCACTGCCAACGGTGAGACGCAGAGCGTCGTAATTGCCCGCAGGGAGCGTTACGCTGCCGTACGTTCTGTTCGTGAAATACATATTGACAAGCTCGCCGCTTACGTCGTCATCATGCCCCTGCTCGCGCACGACGCGCTTCGCCTCGTCAACGAGCTGTGGCAAGCGCTCACGGAGAATACGCTCGGCTTCTGTCTTCGTGCAGCCCTTTGGGTAGATATCGGCGCAAAGCTCCTGCACCCTGTCACGCACGAGGAGCTTCACACGCTGATCCTCGGCGCTGTCGGAATTTGCCAGGATATGCAGCCGCACGACCTGCTGCGAGATCTCGCGAGACTGCGCGTCGAACTCCGTCATCGACAAGGCAAAGCATATCACGAACGCACACAGCAGAGATTTAAAAAGCGTATGCTGCCAACGCGTTTTTTTCACGAAAAATCCAGATAAACCGATCGTTTTCATTTTACATCCTCCGAAAATCTTTGTCAATCGGATTATCGGACTTCCACAAAAAATTATACAAACGGAGCAAAAATTAAACTGTTGTTCACACTAAAGAAATTTTTTCCGAAAAACGCTTGCATTTTTCTTTGAATTGTGCTATTATATATAGGCACCGAAAAACAAGTGCAGATGCGCTGTTAGCTCAGCTGGATAGAGTGACTGGCTACGAACCAGTAGGTCGGGGGTTCGAGTCCCTCACAGCGCGCCAAAGCGAAAATCCTGTCGAGAGATCGGCAGGATTTTTGCTTTATATTATTAATTTTTAAGTTTTCAGTCTTAAGTATTCATTAATAGTCGACAGGATTTTCTAAATGAATACTGAAAACTTAAGACTGAATAATGAATAATACCGTGAACACAGGCTGTGAGTATATGAAAGAAAACATTTTAATTGATAAATCAATAGACTTTGGCGCTCGAATCGTAAAGCTGTACCGATATTTGACAAAAGAGAAACATGAAACTGTTTTATCCAAACAAATCTTGCGAAGCGGAACTTCAATTGGCGCAAACATCAATGAAGCACAGTATGGAAACAGCAAGGCGGACTTCATTGCAAAGCTGCATATCGCCTTAAAGGAGACAGCGGAAACAGAATATTGGCTTCACATTTTGGAGAAATCCGATTATTTAGATAATAATATGGCTTCTTCTATGCTGAATGACTGTTTGGAGATCAAGCGAATATTGATCGCTTCGATCAATACAGCAAAAGAGCCTAAATAAGCTTTGGCAGTTCCGGTTTGAACAGTCTTTAGTATGCAAAAAAGCCACGGAGCATTTTTTCTCCGTGGCTTTATTATTATTCTTTCGATCAGATCGAGATGGTGTGAGCGATCTCGAAGAGGTTTTTGTCGAATACGCGCTCCATGTTGAGTGCTTCGGTGATGTCGAAGTCGACGATCTTGCCGTTCTGCATTGCAATGACTCTGTTGCCGATGCCCTGCTCGAGGAGGTCTACTGCCTTGTGACCCATCTCGCTTGCGACAACTCTGTCTCTGAGAGTCGGCGAACCGCCTCTCTGAACGTGACCGAGGATCGTCGCTCTCGACTCGATGCCCGTTCTCGTCTGGATGTACGTTGCGATCTCGCCTACCTTGCCGACGCCCTCTGCAACTACGATGATGAAGTGCTTCTTGCCTGTGCTCTTGTTGTTGAGGATACGTGCGATAACGTCTCTCTCAAGGTCATACTCTACCTCGGGAACGAGGATCGCCGTTGCGCCTACTGCAACGCCCGTCTGGAGCGCGATGTCGCCGCAGCGTCTGCCCATTACCTCTACTACGGAGCAGCGGTCGTGGCTCTGAGCTGTGTCTCTGATCTTATCGACCATTTCCATTGCGGTGTTCATCGCAGTGTCGAAGCCTATCGTATATTCGGAGCAGGCAACGTCGTTGTCGATCGTGCCGGGAATGCCTACGCAGGGAATACCCTCGTTTGTGAGGTCGCGCGCGCCTCTGAACGAGCCGTCGCCGCCGATAACGACAACGCCCGAAACGCCGAGTTCGCGGCAGTAGTCAGCTGCCTTCTTAACGCCCGCGGGGGTGTTGTACTCCGCGCTTCTTGCAGTGTAGAGCACCGTGCCGCCTCTGTGGATTATATCGGAAACGGAGCGGAGATTAAGCTCCGTTACGTCGCCCGTGAGAAGACCGTTGTAGCCTCTTCTTACGCCGTAAACCTTCATACCCTTTGCAATACCGGTTCTTACAACGGCTCTTACCGCAGCGTTCATGCCCGGTGCGTCGCCTCCGCTGGTAAGTACCGCGATAGCCTTCTGTGACATATAAAGTCCCCCTTAGTCAATCTTAAAAATATCGTAATTTTAATCATTTGAAATATAAGATATCGTATATCATAAATTTATACGACACTGCCGGGAGAATATACCTCCCGAACATTATAATAGTAACAGATATTTCCGGTTTTGTCAATCGGATTTTGCAAATCGACCGGAAATTAGCGATCGAGCGTCCGCAGGCAGTTTGCGTTTTACTCTTTGTTAACAGAAGGTTCGTTCACACACCGCAATCTGTCTGCAAAAACATAACACTCAGCTTTCGTCTTCTACGGAATAAGCTTGTAGACAAGCGCCGAACCGGCTGCCGTTAATACAATAGGAAACACCACGATAATTATCTTCTTAACCAAAGAAGGCTTTAGTATTGCGTCGGTCGGTTCGTCCGGGTCGACGAGAAGGTCAACAGACCCGCCGACCGTCGGTTTGAAATGGAGATTCTGCGTTGTCTGATAGTAACGATCGCCGAAAGCATATTGCAGCTCGGTGACGAAAGCAACGCTGGTCGAGGTATTTCCCGACGGGTCAGAATCGGTCTCCACCCTTTTTTCGGTCGAAAGCACCTCGCCCGACGCGGGTACCTTGTAAATGCTCAGGGTCACTGCATTGTTCACAATAAAGACCACGGAGAAGACCGTGCTTGCTGCCGCAAGCATCCAGAACTCCTGGCTCTTGGAGATGTATTTCACAACGTAAAGCCCGACCGCCGCGACTATCATTACCCCCGCGAGTACCCTCACGAATTGAAACACCGCTTTGTTTATCTTTTTCTTTGTGCTGCTGCCCATGTTACGCTCCCTTCTTTTCGAGAAGGCAGACCGCATGAGCCGAAATGCCCTCTTCACGTCCGGTAAAGCCGAGGCGCTCCTCCGTCGTCGCCTTGATGTTCACGCAGTCGATGTCAAGAGCGCAAGCACTTGCGATGACGGTACGCATTTCTTGTATATACGGCTTTAGCTTCGGCTTTTGTGCGATGACCGTGGCGTCGATATTCGAGACCGACCAGCCCTTTTCGCCGACCGCGCAGCAGACGTGCTTCAAAAGCCCGATGCTGTCCGCGCCCTCATAGGCTGGGTCGTCGTCGGGGAACATTCCGCCGATGTCGCCGAGAGCAGCCGCTCCGAGCAGAGAGTCCATTATCGCATGAGTGAGCACATCGGCGTCGGAATGGCCGACAAGCCCCAGCTTGTACGGTATATCGACGCCGCCGATGATAAGGCGTCTGTTCTCCCCCAGCTTGTGAACGTCGTAGCCGTGACCTATACGAAACATAATAATCAGCTCTTTCTTACGATCCTCCGGCGGCTATCGCTTCTGCAAGCGCCTTGTCCTCCGGAGTTGTGATCTTGATGTTGTTGTAATCGCCGGGCGTTATCCGGACGGTGCCTCCGTAAAGCTCAACCATGCGGCAGTCGTCGGTGCAGACGACGCCGGCTTTTTCAGCATTTTCGTAAGCCTCGAGGTAGAGCCGCTTTCTGAAAACCTGCGGCGTTTGTATTGCGTAAAGCTCCTTCCTCGGCGGCGTTTCGATGACCGAGCCGTTCCGCACACGCTTGATCGTGTCCTTCACCGGGACGGCGAGCGTTGCGCAGCCGTACTTTTCGCCGTCGGCAACGACAAGGCGAATAAGCCCGGGCGTTATGAACGGGCGCGCGCCGTCGTGAACGGCGATGATATCACACCCTTCGTCGGTCGCCCGAACGCCGTTTCTGACGGAGATCTGCCGCTCCGCTCCGCCCTTTGCAAAGCGTATCGGCTTTTTGCGGTGAGCCTCGCCCCAGAAAAGCGCGGAGAACTCTCTGACTAGCGCTTCGGGGCAAACTATGATGATCTCGTCGGTCACACCATCGTTTTCAAACGCCATAACGGTCCGCTCGAGGACTGTCATGCCGCCGAACGTTAAAAGCTGCTTGCTCGTTGTACTCTTCATTCTCGACGAAGAGCCTGCGGCGCAGATGACGGCAGAAATGAATTTACCCTCGTACATTTTAACACCTCAATATAATGTAGTTTACCCTGCAGACCGCCGATCGTTCACGGGATAAGGCGGGTAAACAGGTTGGCGATAAGATCAACGCCCGCCACGCAGAGATAGATTATTATCATAAAAACAAGAACGGAGATTATCCTCACCGCCGTCCGCTTGCCCTTGGGCATCTCCTCCCACTCGGGTTCGTCGGGAAGGTCGAGCTTTTCATACCAGTCAGGCTTTTGCATCAGCCCGACGTCCAAGAGCGCGCCTATCCCCTTTTTGAGAAAGCTCAGCGGCACAAGGAACGACACGGCGCCGGTGATCTTCCCTATCGACGGCGAATAGAGTGATCCGTCGTTTATAGAATACGGTATTTTAGCCTTTACAAGGCAGCGCTCGACATCAGCGCTTTTCCCGCTTTCGACGCATATCAGCTCTGTAGGCGCTTCCAGATCGAGCTTTTTGCGAAATTTACTTCCGCATTCGCACCGCTCTTCGTCGGTAAAATACACCTTTTTGCATTCGGCACAATATTTCATCAAAGCCCTCCCTGCGGGTTAATGCCCGCTGACAGTTCGCGTTTTCGTTTGTCTGACCGCCGGCATTTCTGCCGTGCGGGTCACAGACCCTATTTATACGGAGAGCCGCCGACGCTGCCCCCCACACACAAAGGGGCGGCGCCGGCGGCCAATATGATACAGGAGAAAAAATCCTAATTGATTTACGCGCTACAGCGTTGTCGTTCTCGGGAGCTTGATATTTTTCCAGCCCTTCAGCTTGCACTGCCCGTAGTCGTTGAAGCCCGTCGCGACGACGGTGCCGTTCCATTTCAGACCAACCGTCGAGCGGTAGTAGGTGTAGATCTCCATCACGTTCTCCCAGCCTCGTGTATTGCACTGCCCGTATTCGTTGCTGCCGCACGCTACAACGGTGCCGTCGGCGTGCAGACCGACCGTGTGGTCGGAGCTTGCGTAGATTGAGGAGATGTTTCGCCAAGCCTTGACCTCGCACTGACCGTACTGGTTGTTGCCCGTTGCAAGCACCATTCCGTTTGATACAAGACCGACGGTGTGGACGTAGCTCGTGCAGATAGCCGAGACCTTCGTCCAGAGGCGCACGTCGCACTGACCGTACTGGTTGTCGCCGCACGCAACGACCGTACCGTCGACCCTAAGCCCTACGGTGTGGTTGCGGGAGGCGCTGATCGCGATGATCTTTGTCCAGCCGGAAACGTCGCACTGACCGTATGTGTTGTCGCCTACCGCCGTAACGGTGCCGTTGGCGTGGAGACCGACGGTGTGGCTCGCGCCGACGCTTATCGCCGTGACGTTTCGCCATGTGCGCACCTCGCACTGACCATACTGGTTGTCGCCGACCGACAGAACCGTTCCGTCATTGCGCAGACCGATGGTGTAATTCTCGCCGGTGTAGATCGCAACGACGTTTCTCCAGCCGTCCGTGATGCACTCGCCGAAATCGTTGCTGCCTACGGCTACAACGTTTCCGTCAGCCATCAGACCGACGATGTGGCGTGAGAGCGCGTGCTCGCCGCCCACGGCGATGGATGTTATGTTGTTCCAGGTCTTGATCGTCGCAAGGTCATTTTTCATCTCTTTCTTGACGGCGTCAAGTTGCTTGCCGAAGTCAAGCTTTTCTTTGTTGATCTGGGCAAGCGGCGTCATGCGGAAGCCTCCGGAAAGGCAGAGGTCGCCGTTCTGCTTTATGCCCATTATATAAAGGTAATTGATAGCTATGCTGCTTGTCTTTGTTGTTAGCGACATCGGGAACATACCGTCGTCCTGCGAGACGGGCGCCTTTATTACGACGTCTCTCGCTGCGCGGACCGGTCTGTTCGGCGTATACCTGCTCTTTGCCGCAGGAGCCGCGTTCGGATAGGGCGCCGCCTGATAGCCCGTTACGGGAGCAGCAACCATCGCATTCGGCTGCGGAGGAGCGTTGCTGTACATAGACTGCGGCGCAGGCTGACCGGGTACGACGACCGGAGCCGGGAACTGCTGCGGCGCAAACGCCACGGGACCTGCCGACGATACGGGCGCGTTTTCGAGCCTGTACATAAAGCCATCGATCGTCTTGCAGCGTTTCTTGTAGTTCGGCTGCAATGCGTAGACGAGCGCGTCGACGACGTTCGGCGGAACGGTCGCGGAGCTGCGCAGAACGTTGAGCTGCGGGAAGTTCTCGTAAACGTCGTAGCTCTTCGCCTCGGGCGGGATCTCGCCTGTCAGCGCGTCATACATCGTTGCCGCGAGAGCGTAAACGTCGGTGTAGGTGCCGTCGGTCTCGATCGAGACTTTCTGCTCTGGCGGCGAGAAGCCGGGAGTGAACGCCGATTCAACGAGAGCCGAACTTTGGGTCGTTCTCGCAAGACCGAAGTCGATGAGCACGAACTCCTCCGAATACTCATGCGCGCGGCGGATCATGATATTCTGCGGCTTGATGTCGCGGTGGAGAAGCCCTTCTCTGTGGAGCGAAGCGAGGCACTGCATGAGCGGCTTCATCTTCGCGTAGAGGTCGTACCATGTGTACTTGCCGATGGCGCATACTCTGTCGTGCAGCGTCTTGCCGTTGATGTACTCCGTGATGATATACGCAGTATTGTTCTCAAATATATAATCGTAAACCTTTACGATGTTTGTAAATTTTTCACCCTTTGAAAGGCTGAGACACTCCTTCTGCGTTTTGTACACGATCTCTTCGAGAGAGACCATTTCGGCATCGTAGATAACTTGAAGAGGGTTTTCGGCGGTCTTGTCGGTGCAGTCGCGCTCGAAGATGCCGCTGTAAAAGGTCTCCTTGATAACGACCCTTTTCTCAAGCTTCATATCGCGGCCGACGTAGGTTATGCCGAAGCCGCCGGTGCCTATGCTGCGGCCGACAAGATAACGGCCGTCGGCGAGAAACGTTCCGGCAGGAAGCTCGTAGTTCTCTGAAATATGTACGTTGTACTCTTTTCCGCATTTCGGACAATATGGTTGAAGAGCGTCAGTAATTTGTGCCATACAATGATAGCAATAAACCATTTGAGTCATCGTCCTTTTGCATATACTGAAATATGTCTGGTCGTCAAACGCTCCCGGGAGGCGCCCCGGGGCATATTAAAAAGTTAAATGTTAAACCCTGAGCCGACTCAGTAAGGCATACTGAGCGGGTTGACCGCGCCGTTCTCGTCGATCTCGGCCTGTCCGATATACTTGAGCGAAGCGCCGCAGCCGTTGATAACGCAGTCGGCGGGATTGTCGGCGATATGAGCCTCCAGCTTGACCTGCTTCTCAATGAGCTTGTCAAAGCCGCTCAGAAGCACCCCTCCGCCCGTAAGGATGATGCCGTCTTTGTAGATGTCGGCAACAAGCTCCGGCGGAGTTTCCTCCAGAACATCCTGAACCTGCTGGGCGACCGCGACGGCAGTTTCGGCGAGAGTTTCGTAAAGCTCGCTTGCGTGCAGCTCGACCGCCTGCGGAAGCCCCGTGACGGTATTTCTGCCCTTGACGATGCAGGTCTTGTCCTGCTCCGGCTTTACGACCGAGCCGATCTCGAGCTTCGCGTTCTGCGCCGTAACTCTGCCGATAATGAGGTTGTACTTTCTGCGCACATACTTCATTATCTCTTCGTCAAAGCTGGCTCCTCCCACCTTGAGAGAGCGGGAGACAGAAATGTCGCCGAGCGAGATGACCGCTATGTCGGTAGTGCCGCCGCCCATATCGAGCACCAGACTGCCGTGGGGGCTGCGTATGTCTAGCCCCGCGCCGATCGCCGCCGCCTTTGAAGCCTCGATAAGGCTCACGCTGCGTACGCCGATCGAAAGGATGGAATTAACGACCGCCCTTTTTTCGACATCGGTAATCTCGCCGGGAATACAAGCAACTACTCTCGGCTTCATTATCCTGCTTATGTTGGCCTTGCCGAGCTGAACCTTTATCATATTCTCAACAAGGTAAAAATCCGAAATAACTCCTCCAACTATAGGCTCGATAGAGCTCAGGCGCTGAGAGGTCCTGCCTATCATTGCGTAGGCGTCCGCACCGACCGCGACGATCTCGTCGTTGTCGAGATTTATAGTAACCACAGAGGGCTCGTCAAGAAACTTGCCCTTGCCTGCGACATAAATTCTGGTGTTTGATGTTCCAAGATCTATGGCAATGTCCACACTCACACTTTATACATCCCTTCTGAACATACAGGTTTTCCCATATTTAATTATATTATAGCATATACCTTTTTGTCAATATACAATAAAATGTTTATTGCGTAAATCGAAGAATTTTATCTGTTTTCGCCCAAAATATGTGTCTTAATTTGGGCAAAAAACCTTACAGTAATTATATTAATTTTAAATATTTATTTTATGTATAGTAATTTGTTTTATTCGTATTTGTAAAAACGCACCGCGCTTTGGTCACCACAAAAGAGCGATGCAAAATACCGACCCGGCGCCGCCTTGGATAAGCTGCTGCGCGCAGGCGGAAAGCGTCGCGCCCGTTGTGACCACATCATCAAAAAGAAGGATATCCTTCCCCTTCACCCGGTCACCGCCGGCTGCCCTGTAAAGCCCTTGCACGTTTTTGAGCCGCTCCTCCGCGCTCAGCGAATGTTGGAACTGCTTTTTCCTCGTCTGAGTCAGAAGAGGACGGTAAGGCGCACCCATAAGCTTTGCGGTGCTGCCCGCCAGCAGCTTCACCTGATCGAAGCGGTCCTCCGTTATATCAAGCGACGCCGGAACAGATGTATAGACGTCGAAGCTGCGGTCTCCGAGATTTTCCTCGATCAGCCTTGACAGCGTGAGCGAGAATGGCTTGTAATACTGCCGACAGCCGTGATACTTAAAGTTCAGCACCGCCGTTCTGTACGCGCCGTCGTATTCAAAAGCAGAGATACACTGCGTGCCGTTCGGGAGCGTCTGAAAATGCGGCTCGACCTCCAGCAGATCGGCGCAGCCCGGGCAGGCTTCTTTCACTCCTGCGGTAAGCTCGCCGCAGTAAGGGCATCTCGGCGGGAAGAACATATCATACAGCGTCATGGCTCACCTCATGATCCCTTTCGTCAATAAAAGGTTCAGCGTTTAAGGAAATCCTCCAGCATCGTATAGCGGACGGTCTTCTTGTTGTTGCCGACCATCGCCGTTACCTGGTCGGGTCTGCCGACAAGTATCAGCAGCTTTTTAGCCCTCGTCACGGCGGTGTAGAGCAGGTTGCGGTACAATAGCTGCCGCGGCGTGTTGTAAAGCGGGATCACGACCGCCTCGAACTCGTTGCCCTGGCTCTTATGCACCGTTGTGCAGTAGGCAAGGTCGAGCTGCGGCACGTCGTCGTATGTATATTTTGCCGTTTTGTCGTCAAACGTGACGATCACCTCGCGGCGGTTTCTGTCTATTTCGGAAAGCACGCCGATCTCGCCGTTGAAAACACCCTCGCCCATCGAGCCGTCGTTTCTCTCCCACGGCAGGTCGTAGTTATTTTTCATCTGCATGACCTTGTCGCCGACGCGCAGAGTGCGGTCGTTTACGATCAGCTCTGCCTTCTGCTCACTTTGCGGGTTTATCGCCTCCTGCAAAGCGCGGTTAAGCTCTGCCGTGCCGAGGGCGCCCACACGAGAGGGCGAGAGCACCTGTATATCGCTCATGACGGAGTAGCCGTATGCCTTTGGCAAACGCGTTTTGCAAAGGTCGATGACCGTTTTCATCGCAAGCTCTTCGCTATCGCAGCGCAGGAAGAAGAAGTCGTTGTCCTTTACGTCGATAACGGGCTGCTCGCCATTGTTGATGCGGTGGGCATTGGTGATGATAAGGCTTTTCATCGACTGGCGGAAGACCTCGTTGAGCGCCACCGTCGGCAGCACGCCCGAAGCGATCATGTCGCCCAGGACGTTGCCCGCGCCCACACTCGGGAGCTGGTCGCTGTCGCCGACGAGTATAAGGCGGCAGCCCAGCGGGAACGCTCTCATGAGGCTGTCGAGCAGCATACTGTCGATCATCGAGACTTCGTCGAGCACGAGCGCGTCGCACGAGAGCGGGTTGTTTTCGTTTTTTCGGAAGATGTGGCGGTCGTCCTCTGACCATCCGACCTCCAGCAGGCGGTGGATTGTCTTAGCCTCGCAGCCTGTGACGTCGCTCATGCGCTGAGCCGCCCTGCCCGTAGGCGCCGCGAGAAAGACCTTCTCGCCGTTGTCCTGCAATATCTTTATTATCGCGTTGAGCGTTGTCGTTTTTCCCGTTCCGGGGCCGCCCGTCAGTATAAGCGTACCCTTTGAGAGTGCCATTCTTATGGCTTCCTTCTGAAGCTCTGCGTACTTTATGTTTGCCTCCCGCTCGATCTCGGCGATCCTGCCGTCGATGTTCTCTATCACCTGCGGCGGGAAGCGCAGAAGCATTTGCAGCCTTGCGGCGGCGTACGTTTCCGCCCTGTGGAACGACGGGAGAAAGATAAACTCGACCTCGTCGCTTTGGCGAACGTCGGAATAAAGAGAAGCGTCGGCGGTCATATCGTTTATGACCTCTTCGATAAGCTCCTCTGGCGAACCCGTGAATTCAGCGCACTTCGCGCACAGCTTTGCCCTCGGCACGCACGTGAATCCGTTGCGTACACCGTTGTGCTTCAATATATGCACGAGCGCCGCGCGCAGCCTCAGTCTGCTGTCTACGGAGGATTCCAGCCCACCGGCGATGGCGTCGGCGCGCTCGAAGCTTATGTTTATGCCCTCCTCACACAGCACGTAGGGGTTTGATTCGATAAGCTCCCTCGCATGAGAGCCAAGCTTGTTCCAGATGCGCACCGCCTCCTCGGGGCGGATATCGTAGCCCGCAAGGAAGATCGCAAGCTCCCGAAAGCCGAACGTCGTTTTTACCTGCTCGGCGATGTCCTTCGCCTTCTCGAGCGAGATTCCCTTGACGCTCGCAAGCTCCTCGGGCGAATCCGCCATCACTTCAAGAGAGCGGTCGCCGAATTTTGCGACAATGTTCTGAGCCATTCTCGGCCCCACTCCCTTTACCGCCCTACTCGAAAGGTACTTCAGGATCGCAACGCTCGTAGTTGGCGCCGACCTTTCAAACGACTTGACGGCAAGTTGCTCGCCGTAGGTCGGGTGATTCTTCACGGTGCCGGCAAGTTTCACCTCGTCGCCAACGTCGATGCCCGGCATTATGCCGACAGCGCAGATAAGCTCTTCGCCATCGTCGATATTCAGAACGGTGTAGCCGTTGTCTTCGTTTCGGTAGACAATGCCGTCAACGACGCCCGTCACCTCATACATTTCATTTTCCATCTAAAACAAGCCTCTGTAAAATCTCGAATCATAGTAATTATAACATAAATTGCACCGAAAATCATTACAGTTTATGAAAATTTTCAAAATATTAAAAATTCCCTCTTACCTTTGAATGTAAGAGGGAATTTCTGCCGAAGTTATTTATTTTTGACGAATCGGTTCACGATATACTTGTGAGCGTCATTCTCCGCTGTATCGTCGAGCGGTGCAAGCTCCGTCGGGAGACCGCGCTGCTCGAGCATGAGCTGAATGATGTGGTCGCAGAGCACCGGGTTTTTCGGGAGCAGCGAGCCGTGGAGGTACGTTGCGATAACGTTCTTGTAAACGACGCCCTCGACACCGTCTTTGCCGTTGTTGCCGAAGCCGTGGAGCACCTTTCCGAGCGGCGTGTGGTCGTTGATAAAAGTTCTTCCGCCGTGGTTTTCAAAGCCGACAATCGTTCCGAACTCTTCGTTTTCGATAACGACGTCTCCAATGAGGCGGCTATCTCCGATCTCCGTCTGAATGTTGAGGATCTCCAGACCCTCGATCGTCTCGTCCTTAAGCTTGTAGTAGCTGCCGAGAAGCTGGTAGCCGCCGCAGACGGCGAGAAGCACGCCGCCGTCGTTTACGTAAGACGTAAGCTCCTGCTTCATCGACATAAGCTTGTCGCGCACGAGAAGCTGCTCTCTGTCGGAGCCGCCGCCGAGGAAAACGAGGTCGTAGTCGGTGAAGTGTATCTTTTCATTGCCGTAGATCGAGTCCGTCTCGATCTCTATGCCGCGCCACTCACACCGCTTCGTTACGGTCGTGATGTTGCCGATGTCGCCGTAGAGGTTGAGAAGGTCGGGGTAAAGATGAGCTATTTTCAGTTTCATTTATATTCCTCCTCAAGCTCCTTGAGTATCTTCTTGGTTGAGAAGAGCAGCGTGTAATTTACTACGATGTAAACGCGCTCGCCGCTGCCGTTTACGGCGTTCATGATGTCGTCCTTCACATTGCCGCCCGTCGTGATCTTATCGGCGGGGATATCGCAATATTTCAGGCGGACAGCCATATCCTTTGAGCGGATGCCCGTCGTTGTGCAGCTCTTGACCGATTCGTCGCAAAGCTGTTCAAAGTCTACGTCCCAGAGCCACGAAACGTCGTTGCCGTCGGGGTCGTTGTCGTTTATGCCGATCACAACGTCCTTTGTGCGCTTTTCCGCAAGTACGTTGCTTATGCTGCGGTTGAAGCTTGCGGGGTTCTTTGCGAGGTTGAACACGACGAGCTTGCCCTTGATCGTGAACTCCTCCATTCTGCCCGACTGCCCCTTGTATTTTTGCAGACCGTCGACTATCTTATCCTGCGCGATGCCGCATTTGTCGGCGAAGGCGTAGGCTGCGAGCGCATTGTATATGTTGTAGATGCCCTTGCAGGGGAGGTCGACGTGAGCACCCTTGACATCAAAAGAAACGTAATCCTCCGAGGTGATATTGCTGCCGTCGTAGTCCGGGGTCGGGCGCTTGAAGCCGCATTTTTCACAGCGGTACTTACCGAGCTGACCGTACTGGTAGAAGTCGTATTTAAGCTCCGTTCCGCAAACTCTGCAATAGCGCCCCTCTCTCGTTTCGTTGAGGTTTAAGCCAAGGTTTTCGGATATGCCGTAGTAGACGGTGTTCTTGTGGTCAAGACCGAGGGAGGCAGTGAGCGGGTCGTCGCCGTTTAAAACGAGCAGCGAATCCTCCGCCTTTCCGAGTGCCTCCTTGATGTACTGTATCGTCGTGTCTATCTCGCCGTAACGATCCATCTGATCTCTGAAAAGATTTGTTATGACGATCTTTGTCGGGGTGATATATTTAAGGATAATACGCGCGTAAGCCTCGTCCATTTCAAGGCACGCATAATCCGCCTTGACCCTGCCGGAAAGCGTAGCGTAATTGATGAACGCCGCCACAACGCCCGAGAGCATATTCGAGCCGACCTTGTTGCAGACAACGGTGCTGCCCTGATTTTCAAGCACGGTTAGAATCATATTATTTGTGGTGGTTTTTCCGTTAGTACCCCATACGGCAACGATGTCCTTCTCGATATCGCCGGAAAGGCGGGTCAGGATATCGGGGCAGATCTTGAGGGCGATGGTGCCGGGCGTGGAGCTTCCGTTTTTACCGAGCAGCTTCGAGCCTGCGATGGCAAGCTTTGCCGCCCACACTGCGAGAATCTTACGCATTTTAAAACCTCCGGATAGATCAGTTATTTAAGCCCCCGTCGGGGAGGCGCTTGATTATTATGTTGACACATACCGCTAATTATGATACCATACACGCCCGTATTTGTCAAAACGTAATCACCACGTTTTTTTATTGAACACAGCGCGCTTTTTTGTGAAATGAGTTCATACGGCGCAAAGGGAGCACGTCCGTTTCAATAATAATATGCAGCAAAGGCAGAGAAAAGTACAGTATTGCTCAGTTCATTAAAATGTGATAAAATATAGAAAAGCAATAAAAGGAGGCGTTTTTATGGAAAAGATGGCAAAATTTGAAAAGGTGAGCTTCGGGGTGTTCAAGGAAGCGTGTGAAAAGCTTTGCCCGGAGCTTTCCCTCGACGAGATAACGGCGGCTTACGAATCGATAAAGCTTCCGAGGCGCGCGACGAAAGGCTCGGCGGGCTACGACTTTTTCTCCCCTCTTTCGCTGCAAAGCGGCATAAAAAAAGGTGACGCGTTTACCTTCCCCACGGGCGTCCGCTGCAAAATGAAAGAGGGCTGGGTACTCGTTATCTGCCCCAGAAGCGGCATGGGCTTTAAAACAGGGATTCACCTCGCCAACACCGTCGGCGTCATCGACCAAGACTATTACTATTCCGACAACGAGGGGCATATCATGGTGAAACTCGTAAACGACGCGAGCCTTGCCAGAGACATCGAGATCCACTGGGGCGACGCCATATGTCAGGGGCTTTTTCTCCCGTTCGGCATCGCCGAGGGCGACGACGCGCAGAAGTCCAGAAACGGCGGCTTCGGCAGCACCGGAAAATAAGTTTGCCGTATTTTGAATTTTTTTGATATTCTTGTAGAAATCGGACGAAATATGTATTATAATTAAAGACGGAAGTATACTGATACATCGAATTCATTTATAAACGGAGGAAACTATATGAACATTTGGCACGACATCAGCGAGGAACGCATCTCCGCGGAGGACTTTGTCGCCTGCATCGAGATCTCGAAGGGCAGCAAGCTCAAGTATGAGCTTGACAAGCAGACGGGTATGCTTATCCTCGACAGGATACTCTACACCTCGACCCACTACCCCGCAAACTACGGCTTTATCCCGAGAACGTATGCCGACGATAAAGACCCGCTCGACGTGCTCGTCGTCTGCTCGCAGCAGATCGAGCCGCTCACGCTCGTCCGCTGCTACCCGATCGGCGTTATCAAGATGATCGACAACGGCAGAAACGACGAGAAGATCATCGCTATCCCCTTCAACGACCCGACCTACAACGAGTATACCGACATCTCTCAGCTTCCCGCACACATTTTCGACGAGATGTGCCACTTCTTCACCGTATACAAAACTCTCGAAAACAAAGAGACAGCGGTCGACGAGGTTCAGGGGCGCGACGCCGCTATCAAGATCATCAACCAAACGATCGAATCATACAAGAAAGGCTTCTGCGGTAAACTCTAAATGAAAAAGATCGAAACCAAACGCTGCCGCAACATACGCCGTGTACTTATCGCGCTCTTCGTAGTCTGCGCCTATATGCTCTCAACGACCTTCGTCTACGCCTACGTCACCGTTGACGGCGAGGAAAAGCTGATCTCCGAAACAGCGCTCAACCTCGCCTTCGGAACGATAAGCGGAAGCCACCCGGCGTACCGCAACACGGTAGTCGGCGTCATGTATATGCTTATCCCGCTGATCGGCTTCCTCTTCATGTTCTTCGACCACAGAAGCAACCTTAAAAACTTTGTCGGCATCGTCTGCGGGATCGTCGGCTGCCTCTCGATCGGGCTTCCGATTGGCTTCAACGCCGAGCTGGGGCTTGGTGTCGGCGCATTTGTGAGCATGATACTCTATATGTTCGTCACGATGCTTTCGGCGATCTCCGTGTTCATGAAGCTTGAAGACGACCGGAAGGACAAATCGCCCGAAAACGCACCGAGGCTTAAAAAGCACGAATAACCCCGCAGGATAACGAGCGCTTCCAAAACAGATTTTGACAACAGGCACGGATGGCAAACGCCGCTTTCCGTGCCATGTTTTTTATTTTTCTTTTGGTATGTGACGATTAAATTATTCAATTTATATATTGTAGAAAGACGAGTGAAATGGTATAATTAGTTTGTATTGTAAAAATTCGATACCGGCAGCTTTTGCCGCCGGTATAAAAAGGAGTTTATCAGAATGAAAATACCCGAGCTTCAGCAGGAGATACTCAGGCTGAAAAAGGAACAGGACGTTTGCATTCTCGCTCACAGCTACCAGACAAGGGAGATCACCGAGGTCGCAGACTTCACGGGCGATTCCTTTGCGCTCAGCGTTGAGGCGTCCAAGGTAAAGAACAAGACGGTCATCATGTGCGGCGTTCGCTTCATGGCGGAGACGGTAAAGCTGCTTTCCCCCGAAAAGACGGTCTACCTCGCAAACGCGACGGCGGGCTGCCCCATGGCGGAGCAGATGGACAAGGAGATGATCTCTCGCTTCAAGGTGCAGAACCCGAGCTACACTGTCGTGGCTTACATCAACACAACGACCGACCTCAAAACCGTCTGCGACGTCTGCGTAACGTCTTCGTCGGCAGTGAAGATCGTAAAGAAGCTCGAGGCGAAGGATATCCTCTTTATCCCCGACTGCAACCTCGGCTCATTCGTAGCGAAGAACGTTCCCGAGAAGAACATCAAGACGCTGCAGGGCGGCTGCCCGATACACGCCGCTGTTCCCTACTCCGCCGTTGAACAGGCGAGAAGGCTTCACCCCGACGCGCTGCTGCTCGTTCACCCCGAGTGCGTTCCGAAGGTTGCTGAGGCTGCCGATTACGTCGGCTCGACTAAGGGCATCATTGATTATGCGATGAACAGCAAGGCGAAGGAATTCATCATTGGCACGGAGATCGCGATCGCGTCTTACCTTGCTTACGAATGTCCCGACAAGAAGTTCTACACGCTCTCGAAGGAGCTTATCTGCCCGAATATGAAGGCGACGACGCTCGTAGACGTTTACAACACGCTCAAGGGCTGCGGCGGCGAGGAAATGCTCCTTGACGACGAGACCATGACAAAGGCAAGAGTCTGCATCGACAAGATGATCGAGCTGGGCTGAGTTTAAAAAGGGAAAGAAAACAGAATATGGAGATCATCAGTATAATCAAGATAATACTGGAGGAAGGGGCGAAGTACGCCATTCTCGCGATGGGCGTTTATCTGACGTACAGTATCCTCGACTTCCCCGACCTTAGCGTCGATGGCACGATGCCGCTCGGTGCGATCGTTTCTACGGTGCTGATACTGCAGGGCTTCAACCCATGGCTGAGCCTTATCGCCGCGTTTGTCTGCGGCTGCGCGGCAGGCTGCATAACGGGGCTTCTGCACGTAAAGCTCCACATCAGACCGCTGCTTTGCGGCATACTCGTTTTTACCGGGCTTCTGAGCCTTAACCTAGTGCTTGTAAAGCTCGGCACGGGCGGGCAGTCGATCGCCTCTATCTTCGGCGAGAAGACTATTTTCACCGGCGACCTCGCGCAGCTTGTGCCGGAATCGGCGGGCGGGCTTATGATAAGAAAGCTCCTCATGCTCGTTGTGCTCGTAATAATCGTAAAGCTTCTCATCGACGCTTATTTACAGACAAAAAGCGGTATGCTCCTGCGCGCGACCGGCGCGAACGAGCAGTTCGTAACAACGCTCGCCCAGAACCCGGGCGTTTCAAAAATACTCGGTCTTGCCCTCGGAAACGGTCTTGCAGCGCTTTCGGGCGCTATAATCGCCCAGGCAAACGAGACTGCAAACACCACGATGGGAACGGGCATGGTCGTTTTCGGGCTTTCGAGCGTTATCATCGGACTTACGCTCTTCGGCAAGATCAAATTCATGAAGGCGACCACAATGGTCATCTTCGGCACGATCATCTACAAGGCGTGTTTGCAGATCGCCGTTTCGCTCGGTCTGCCGTCGGATTACAACAAGCTGCTCATGGTGGTGCTCTTTATCATCGCTTTGCTGGTCAGCGGCGCACTCAACAGAAAGGGCGGCAAGAAAAATGCTTAGGCTTGAAAAGATCTGCAAAACGTTCAACGCAGGCACGGTTGACGAGAACGTGCTGTTTGACAATTTCGACCTGACGGTCGACAAGGGCGAGTTCGTTTCCGTTATCGGCTCAAACGGCAGCGGCAAAACGACTATGCTCAACATTATCTGCGGCTCGCTCGAGCCGGATTCCGGAAAGATAATCGTCGGCGGCAGCGACATCACGAAGCTTTCGGAGCACAGGCGAGCAAGGAAGATGGGGAGAGTTTTCCAGGAGACGAAGCTCGGCACCTGCGCAAACCTCACAATACTTGAAAACATGGCTCTCGCCGACAACAAAAACAAACGATATGGTTTAGGGAGCTGCATCAACAAGAAGAGGATAGACTACTACCGCTCGCTCGTTGAGGAATGCGGCATGGGTCTTGAAAACAGGATGGATACGCTCGTCGGCAGCCTCAGCGGAGGTCAGCGCCAGGCGCTTGCGCTCGTTGTCGCAAATATGACGAACCTGGAGATACTCATTCTCGACGAACACACTGCGGCGCTCGACCCGAAGGCTGCCGAGGTCGTGATGAAGCTCACCGATAAATTCGTAACGAAGCGGCAACTCACAACGCTGATGGTAACGCATAACCTGCGCTTCGCAGTCGAGTACGGTACGCGGCTCATCATGATGCACGAGGGCAAGTGCATTGTCGATCTGAAGGGCGAGGAAAAGAAAAACTGCAACGTTGACGACCTGCTTCGCCGCTTCAACGAGATCAGCATCGAATCGGGCAATTGAGGAAAACTGTATGTATAAGCAGCGATACGACAAGGTAAAAACGTGGATACTTGCAAAGAAGCGGCGTCAGGTGCTCTTGGCGTTTATTTACAAATATCTGCCCTACTCCGTTTTTGCGGGCTACGCGCTGCTTCTTGCGTATCTTTTCTTTACAAAGGACGGGCGGCTTTTCATCTGCATCGCCGTTCCGCTGTTTATGTTTGCAACGCTGTCGGCGGTGCGGCACTTTCTCGACCTTGAGCGGCCGTATGAAAAGTACGACATCACGCCGATCTACAAGAAGGACACAAAGGGTCACTCCTTCCCCAGCCGCCACACCGCCAGCGCCGCTGTGATAGGCGCAACGTTTCTCTACGTATCGACGCCTCTCGGCGCTGTGTTCCTGACAATAGCGCTGCTTATCGCTCTTTCGCGCATAGCCGCCGGCGTCCACTTTCCGAGAGACGCTGCCGCGGGCTTCCTCTACGCGCTGCTGTGCGGCTTGGTTTATCTGTTTTTTTAGTAACAAACGCAAAAAGGGTATCCGGAATTCCGGGTACCCCTTTTTATTATAAATATTAAATCAGTACGGCATAACGAGCGTCACGCAGGTGTCTTGGTATTTGTCGCCGTCTTTTACCTCGTCGATTATCATTTTTATATATGTAGTTTTTACCGTCTCCGGGAAGAGTATCGTCTGCAAGCCCATGTCTTCGGTGTCAAGCTCGGCCGTACACGCCGTGCCGTCGGAGAATTCGATCGTCAGCCGGCGGATCCTGCCGTTATTTTTGAAGACGGTGGAATCCCTTGTGTAGCCGTTTTTGATCTGGATCCCGCTGACCGTCTGTTCGCTGCCGCTTGACAGCATGAAATACTCGCCTACACCGCCGCCCGACGCGCCTTCACACCAGCACGTATCGTCTGCCATGAGCGCGTTTTTAGCAACATAGCTGTACGAGCCTTCGGACGCTCTTACGGAAGAGGCGCTGACATTGTTGAAAACAGGCTTCTTGTAGTCGGTAAGCACGGAACCCGTCTGCTGAGACTTCGTTCCTCTCGAAACGACAAAGCTTACCGTGCTGCCCTTCTTTACGCTCGCGCCTTTGCCCTGACTCTGGCGGATAATACTGTTGCGGACGTAGTAGTCGTTATCCTCATAGTCGTAGGTGACGACCAGTCCGCTTTGCTGAAGGGCGCTCACAACGTCGTTGATGTCCATTCCGACGTAGTTGTCGAGCCTGACGTAATTCGCTGCGTCAACTCCCTTTGAAACGACTAGCATAACCTTCGTGTTTTTATCCGCCTTGCCGCCGCTCGGTTCCTGCGAGATAACGCAGCCGTCTGCGACGGTGTCGCTGTATTCGTAAGACCGGACCGCCGCGAGAAGCGAAGCGGCCTTGAGCTTCTTGTCCGCCTCTTCAAATGTGATATTGCGAACGTCGGGAACATCCACCTTGCTTGAGCTGTCGACCGACACCGTCGAGATCGTATCGGTGCTGCTGCCCTTGACCGCAACGACGAGTTTTACCTGCGCACCCTTGGACGTTTTCTCTTCGCCCTTCGGCGTTTGCTCGATAACAGTGTTTTCTTTATAGTCCGCCGTCGGCGCCGTTTCTATAACGCACTCAAAGCCTGCCTTTTTAAGTATCTCTGCAGCCGTCTCCTGCGAGAAGCCCGTAACGTCGGGAACCAAGACGAGGCTTTCGTCGTTTGCTTCAAGCGGCTCAGGCTGCGGTTCGGACGATACCGTACTTTCCTGCGAAACGACCTCGCTCTGAGTGTCGCTGTCGGTGTCGGACTTCGGCTTGTCGATCTGACGGTAAAGCACGAACGCCCCAAAAAGCATTGCCGCAACGGCGGCAAACTCGGCGATCGTGATGAATATCTTCTTCGGCGTGGGAGAGTAATCCGATCTCCCGTTTTTTTGCGTGATCTGACCGCTGTAGCCGTCGCCGTAGGAGGGCGCGAAGCCTTGCGCGTTTTGCTGCGGCTGCTGCATTTGCGGCTGTGCTGCCGGCGGCTGAACGTAGACCTGCTGCACAGGCTGAGGCGCGGGTGCCGACGGTACAGCGGCACTTGCCTTTGGCTTTTCAAGGCTAACCTTCTCGGTGGAGGAGCCGGACTTTGTAAGACTGACCTTTCTTTCGCTGCTCGTCGCGGGAGCGGCATAAACGGTCTTTTCGTCGTCCTCGATAAAGCTCTCGGAGTAGCTTTCCGAAAGGCTTCCGTCCGTGAGCTTGCTTCCGCAGCGGGGGCAGAAGCGCAGATTTTCCTTTGTCTGATAACCGCAGGTGCAGTATTTCATAGTTTTACCATCTCTCAAAATATAATATAATACCGATATTACATATAACACAAAACCGGGCGCTTTTTCAATAGCGCCCGACAAAAATTCACAAATTATTAACATTTACAAAAGCCGCGGTCATTTCTCATGCACCAGCTTGCCCGAGATATGGTCCGGCGTGATCTCGACCATCTGCATTCTAGGGGAATTGCGCCCGATGTCTTCCTCTATCTCATCGGCCGCGTCTTCGGGGTAATACTTCTGCGCAAGGCGGCGAACGAGGCTAATCGCCTCGAACATATCGTCTACAAGGCACGCCCTGCCGAAAACGATAACAGAGCGCGCGTAATACGACCAGTCTTCGCGCTGCTCACCCTGCTCGCAGACGGTAAAGCAGACCTTGCTGTCGGCCTTCATTGCGTCGAGCTTATGCCCCTCCTTCGCGCAGTGAAAGTATATCTTTCCGCTGCCTTGATCGTAGAAGTAATTGATCGGCAGACCGTAGGGGTAGCCGCCCTCACCGTTTACGCAGAGAACGCCTCGCCTTTCCTTTAAAAGCACCTCTGCGCACTCATCAGGAGAGAGCTTCTGCTTGAAGCGGCGCATTTTACGAAAATCCATCAGGCCTTACCGCCTTCCGTTTTCTTTTTGAGCGTGAGCTTCTTTTCCTCGCCGTGGATAAGGCGGACGATGTTGGAGTGATGCTTTGCGATAACGGAGCCGCAGATAACAAACGTCATAATAGTCACGGTAACGACGTATTCAAGCGGGTATTTGCCCGTCGCCCTGTAGCTGTAAAAGTAAGTGAAGAGGAACGTCGCGATGATGATAACGACGCCCGAAACGATTGAGCTGATCGAAACAATCCTCGTGCAGACAAACATTATCAAAAACGTTGCAAGCGCGATCGCAAAGATGACCGGATTAATAACGGCAAGAAGAGCCGCCACCGTCACAACGCCTTTGCCGCCCTTGAACTTGAAGTAAACGGGGAAAACGTGACCCAAAAAGCAGCACATTCCCGCGAGGTACTTTCCGTAGCCGACAAGCTCCGCCGCCTCAAGCGTGGTGTTCATTGTGCTGAAAATAATGCCGCCAAGAACGACCGCAATAACGCACTTCAAAAAGTCGCCGACAAAGGTAATTATCCCCGCGGCAGTGCCGACGGAGCGCATAACGTTGGTAAAGCCTCCGTTGCCGCTTCCCATCGTGCGGATATCCTTTCCTGTAAACGCCTTCGTAACGATAATGGCAATATTAAGGCTGCCGAGCAGATAGGCGGCGAGCATTACGACTGCGATCTTCACAATATTGATCGGGTCGGTAAACAAACTGAGCATAGTTACATAACCTTTCTGTTTCAGGATCAATGTTATCAATTAATTTTACACAGCAAAAACAGGAAGCAACTGATCGTTAAGGGCGCTGCCCTCGACCTGCAATCCTTTTGAAAAAGGCTTGAGCGAAAACCTTTTATCTGTTGTCTTGACGGTTTCAAGCGTTCGGCTTACTTCTTCTCTCCGCGCTCTCTTATAACAAAATGGATCGGCGTGCCGATAAGCCCGAAGCTGTCTCTGATGCGGTTTTCGAGGTAGCGCCTGTAGGAAAAGTGGAAAAGCTCGGCGCTGTTGACGAAGCATACGAACGTCGGCGGCTTCACGGAGGCCTGCGTCATGTAGAATATTTTGAGCCTTCTGCCCTTGTCCGTCGGAGGCTGGACTCTGGCCGTCGCCTCTGCGAGGATATCGTTAAGAACGCCCGTTTTGATGCGCATCGTGCAGGCTGCTGCGACCTGCTTTATCATGTCGAAAAGCTTGTCTACGCGCTGACCCGTCTTCGCGGATATGAAAATAATCGGTGCATAGGACATGAACGAGAAGTCGACCTCGAGCTTCTTGCGCATCTGATCCATGGTCTTGCCGTCTTTCTCGACGGCGTCCCACTTGTTCACGGCGATTATGCAGCCCTTGCCCGCCTCGTGTGCAAGCCCGGCTACCTTGGAGTCCTGCTCCGTAAAGCCCTCCGTCGCGTCGATCATGATAACGCAGACGTCACTGCGCTCGATTGCCATCTTCGCGCGGAGAATGCTGTATTTTTCGATATTGTCGTCGACCCTGCTCTTGCGGCGCAGTCCGGCGGTATCGGTGAAGTTGAATTTGCCGTGATCATTTTCGATCATCGTGTCGATAGTGTCTCTCGTCGTTCCGGCGATGTCGGAGACGATGCAGCGATCGGAACCCGAGATGTAATTGATAAGCGACGACTTTCCGGCGTTCGGCTTGCCTATAACGGCAACGGAGATAACGTCGCTCTCCTCCTCTTCCTCATCGTCCTCGGGGAAGTATTCAAACACGGCGTCGAGAAGGTCGCCCGTACCATGACCGTGAACGCTCGATACGGCGATCGGGTCGCCGAGACCGAGGTTATAGAATTCGTAAAAATCGGGGTCGGGCTCGCCGACCGTGTCGCACTTGTTTACGCAGAGCACAACGGGGCGCCCGCTCTTCTGAAGCATTGCAGCGACCTCCCGGTCGGTAGCTATAAGCCCCGATTTCAAGTCGACGACGAGGATTATCACGTCAGCCGATTCGATCGCAAGCTCCGCCTGGCGGCGCATCTGCGATAGGATTATGTCGTCGGAGTCCGGCTCGATGCCGCCCGTATCTATCAGCGTGAATTTTCTGTTTCTCCACTCGCATTCACCGTAGAGCCTGTCACGGGTAACGCCGGGAGTATCGTCGACGATCGAAAGGCGCTGACCGATCAGCTTATTAAAAAGCGTCGATTTGCCGACGTTCGGTCTGCCGACAATGGCAGCGATTGGTTTCATTATATATCACCCTGTTTCTTCTTTTCATAAAAAAACAAGGGAGGAAAGCGTTCCTCCCTGTTATGAACTTATATTAGTCCTCTGTCTTTACGATAACTTCACGACCGTTGTAGTAGCCGCAAGCGCCGCATACTCTGTGGGGAGCTTTCCACTCGCCGCAGTTCGGGCACTTCGAGAGAGCCGGAGCGTTGAGCTTCCAAACGTTGCTTCTTCTCTTATTCTTTCTTGCATGTGATGATTTTCTCTTAGGTACTGCCATTTTAAAAATCCTCCTTATGATCGTTGGCGCCAAAAGGCGTTATGTTTAATCTAACAAGCTTTTCAGGATCTCAAGTCTGGGATCCGTTTCACGCAGGTCGCAGCCGCAATCGCCCATGTTCAGGTTTTTGCCGCACTTCGGGCAGAGACCCTTGCAGTCTTCCTTACAAAGATGCTTTGAGGGAAGCTCAAGCAAAATATCTGCCGTGACCGGCGCGTCCAATTCAACGGTAAAGTCGGGGGCTTCAATGTAGTCGCCTTCGTTTTCGCCGACGAGCGACTGCACTGCCGTATGGTTAAAGCTGCACACAAACGGGGTTATGGTTTCCTCACCGCATCTGTCGCAGGGCGCAGTATAATCGAACGCTGCCGTGACCGCCAGATCAACGACGCCTGCTCGGTTTTCTGCCTTTGCCGACACCCTAACGGGCGTTTTGAACGGTGTGGTGCCGTTGAACTTCAAATCATGCAGATCCAAATCATACTCGGCATTAAGGACCTCGTCTTCCGTAAGAAAGACCTTCTTTAAATTCCAAAGCATAGCCGCACCTCAATAAACACACGTAAACACCTTGTTTACCTGAAATACCGCATTTCATTATACAGGATTTACCGCCCGTTGTCAATATGAAAAAGGGAAGAAAAAGAAAAAAATTTTTGTAATTTTTGGGCTTTTAATCGCCGTCGAGCGCTATGCTGAGGCTGTTCGGAACGCCTCTCGGACCTCTGACGTACAGCACGCCGAATTCGCTTCTCAGAACACTGAGCGGAAACCGCTCAGGCTCGTATTTTCGCTCGAGCCTTATCTTCATCAGCGCCTTGATCGTAATATGCTCGTCGGAGTGGTCATACGGGATATCGGTCTCGGTGACGGCGCATTTATAGAGTATCGCCGAAACGGGCGCGCCGACGTACATATAGACGGTATCACCCGTGCGGATCCCCGCGCCCTGTTTCCACGTAATAACGTCCCGCTGCTCAAACGCCTCAGCGACGTCAAAGTACTTGGGGTTTGCCGGGATAAGCCACTCCTTCGGCGGGCGAATAGCCTTCTTCTTCGCCTTTGAAGCCGTAACGCCGAAGCTTTCGTCGATAAAAGGCACTATAGCCTCGGGCGCAACGCTGCCGTCGAGCAAAACGGTTATCCAAGAGCCGCGGCTCATGTGGTAAGCCTTAAAGAAGCCCTCCTGCTGCGCCACAAGCTCAGCGGCGAAAACGTCGGAAAGCTTGAGGTTGAGTATCTCGACGAGGTCGTCTCCTTCAAGCCCGAGCTTGCTTCTGCGTATCACCATAATGATGCCGAACCATTTTTTGTTGTCGCCGTGTCGAAACACGCAGGAATTCGGGTCGCGCTGCCAGAGGTATTCCGGCCGTGCGCCGTATTTTGTTTCGATGTAGTCTTCTATTATAGATCTGCACGTATTGGTATTCATAGAAAAAAGCACCTCGTTAAGTTTACTTATACTAATTTCAAATTAAATGCTTTAATTTGAAATGCGCGTGCTGCGCACGCTGATGCCGCGCAAAGCGCGTCATCTCGTCTCATACAAACTCAAACGCGCCTGCGGCGCTATAAAAAGCTTTTAAAGCTTTTTAATTGAGTTTAGTGTTATATCCGTCTCTCAAAAAATAAGACCCGAAGAGAGTGCTTTCGGGTCTTTACATTAGCAATAGTACGATATCTCTCCAAAGAAAGAACGCATTTATCAATAACTATCTGATGATTCGCCTCAACGCCTTTTATAAGATAGCCGAGCGTTCTTGTATCATAGCCCGAATTATTGTTGGCTATCAGGCATTTTCCAGCTCTTGTTATCCAAAGCTTTGTAGCATTTGCTGTTGGCTTTCCTTTCGATATATGGACATGGACGAGTTCGAGCGGCTCGTATTCATTAGCTCAGAAGCATACCCAATAGGAACCAAGCTTAAAAACCTGAGGCATTGTCAAATCCTCCGTTTTCGGCAAGCTCTATTATCAAGTGGGCGTTGTTTTCAATGATCCGCTGATATCGCTCAAGCTCATCTTTTGTAAAGCCAAACACATCTTCCCAACGATACTCCGAAAGGAAGCAGACCGCATGATGAAAACATTCCTTTTCGTCGTTTTTTTCAATGTAAACCTTTACAGTGCGATCTTCAAGCATCTCGGAATGGACGATCTCCGTTTCGTCGTCCAGCGTAAGATACTGATACATCATAATATAATNNNNTTTTTTACAAAGCCCCTTCGCTTTCGCAAAGGGGCAAGTTTGGTGCGGGCGACAGGACTTGAACCTGCACACCGTACGGCACAAGAACCTAAATCTTGCGTGTCTGCCAATTTCACCACGCCCGCATATTGATCTGTTGTTATTATTTTACCATATTTTCGCTTAAATGTCAATAAAACGCCCTCCGGAAAAACCGGAGGGCGAGAATCTACGTTTTAGCAGATCGGATAAGGATTAGTCCTCAACCTTCTTGCGAGCAAAGAACATTGTTGCTGCTGCTGCAAGGAGAACTACTGCAAATGCAGCTGTGCCGGTTGTATCGCCCGTAGCTGCTGCAGCCTCTGTGGAAGCTGTTGCGCCGGAAGCTGTGCTTGTCGTTGTAGTTGTTGTGGAAGACTTTGTTGTGCTGCCTGTTGTAGTTGTAGTTGTTTTGGAGCTTGTGTTAGAGCTTGTGTTGGAGCTTGTATTGGAGCTGGTGTTAGAGCTTGTGTTATCGCCGCCCTCGTTATCCTTCTTGTCGTCGCTGCCTGCGGACGGCTTGATGAGCTTCTTAGCTTCAGCTTCCTTGGAGTCATAATCCTCTTTGCCTTCCTGGCCCTTGAATGCCTGGAACTTAGCCCATACATCGTCAGCGTTTGTACCGAACTCGGAGATAGCGTTTGCAACCTTCTCCTCTGTGCAGCACTCAACGCCGCTCTTGTCTTGAACACCCATCATCTTGTAAACATACTCAGCAACCGAAAGAGCCGGATCCTCGTTCGGAGCGAGGAAAGAACCAACGATGTTACCTGTGGAAGTAACAACCTTGTGTGCGCCGCAGTCAGAAGCGTTGTCAAATGTAACAACGATAGCTGTCTTATCACTGTCGACCGGGTTCTCTATTGCATCTGCAGCCATACGAGCTGTATCGCCGAGAGCGTTCTCTGTAAGGATCGTATCGAAAGTCTGTGTACCTGTAGCCTGATCGTAGAAGATTACGAATACATCGCGGCCTGCTACTGCGTCGAAATCAAGTTCGTAGGACTCTACGATACCGTCTTCACCCTCAACAGCCGTGCCGTTTGTCTTCTTGGAGCCCCAGTTGTTCTCCGGAACCCAACCGTCCTTGGAACCGTACAATGTGTCGCCGGATACAGGATCCTTAGCCCAGATATAGAAGCTGACCTTATCGGAATGATTCCAGTCGCCCATATCAAACTTAAATGTACCGGTTGCGCCGGACTTTTCTGCCTCAACCTCAGCAGCCGATGCAGAAACAGCAGCTGTAGAAGCGATCATGAGAGCAGCAAGTACTACACTGATAAACTTCTTATTCATAACTTTTTCCTCCTGTGATTTTATTTGCTAAAAATAATAGGACAAATATCAGTAACAACATTATACAACATGGGTGCGGAAAAATCAATAGGTAAATTTAAAAAAAATTAACATTTTTTTAAAAACCGAACTGATTTTACTTTAGCAGGGTGAATCGAAGCGGACTTGTTTTGGTCAAATACTTTATTAACTCTGTATATTTTTGCTCGTTTTTGTGCTTTTTCCCTTTTGTCGCTTCAAGAGGGAAATAATGGCAAAAAGCGAGGTACGTCTGTATACCTCGCTTTTCATTATATTATGTCTGTCAATATCACGCTGCAGGCAAAGCCTTTAAACTCATTCGTCGCTGTCAACGTATTCAAACTTAGGAACCATCCTGCCGTCGACCTCGATGTCTTCGAGGAAGCCCTTCGCAGAGCAGGTGAATATCAGGCCGTTGTTGAACAGCTCCTTGTAGATGATCGCCGGCTCGTGGTCATCGGTGTTCGTCGCGAGGGCGATAACGGCGAAGAGACTGCCGTCCCAGCTTCGGTATTTTCCGAGCTTTGCCTGGCGCTTTGCAGGATTTGCTTCATCATTATGAGCTGACGGCACTTGGGTTTCGCCCTGCTGCGCCTGCGCTTCGGCAACAGCCTTCTGCTCTTCGGTGTAGCTGTCGGCGATGATCCCGGACTGTAAGTCGCTGTCGGACTTTTCCTTGAAATCGTGATAATTGAAGTCGCCGTTGTGGAGAAGGAGCACTCTTGCGCCGTTGGCGGGGATCATAACGTTAGCGTGGTTATTCTCGACTCTGTACTCGCTGCCGTCAACGAGGACATCGGTCAGCACCGAGCCGCCGCTTATGGGGAAGTCGAGCCAGTATTCGTTATCGGTGATATTGAGTGCGACCAAAACGGTCTGGTCGCCGGTATAGCGCTTATAAACGAGCTGCTCGTTACGGATCATAACATTCTCATACTTGCCGCTGCAAAGCGCCGGGAAGCTCTTTCTCAAAGCCGAGAGCGCGCTGATGTGAGGCACGAGGGAATGGGTCTTTGCGAGCGGCGTATCAAGCTCGAGACACGGGCGAAGCATCTGATCACTCTCGCGCGTTCTTGTACCCTCTATCGCCCATTCGCTGCCGTAGTAGATCGACGGCACGCCAGGCATCGTGAACATCACGGTGTATGCGTTCTTGAGATGGGCGGGGTTGCGAAGAGTCGAGCCGATCCTGTTTACGTCGTGATTGTCGAGGAAGTTGTAAAGACAGAGGTTCTGATAAATGCCGCCGTTTGCGAACTGACGCTGGAGAGAGTGGGCGATCTCGAAATAGTTCTTGTCGTTGTGGGAGGAATAGATACCTTTGTAGCACTCATAGTTCGTGACGGAATCCATCATCTCAGGGTTGGCCCAGCGGTTGTAGTCGCCGTGGATGATCTCGCCCATGAGCCAGAAGTCGGGGTCCTTGCTCTTGCAGAAGCGGCGCAGCGCGCGGAAGAAATTCGGCTCGATGCAGTCTGCCGCGTCAAGGCGCAGACCGTCTATCTTGAATTCGTCCATCCACATCGAAACGGCGCCGATGAGGTGGTCTACGACCGCCTGATTGTAAAGGTTGAGCTTTACGAGGTCGTAGTGACCGCTCCAGCCCTCATACCAGAAGGGATCGTCGTAAGGGGAACGCCCGTTGAAGGTGAGGTTCTGGAACCAGCCGCAGTACTGCGAGTTGGAGCCGTACTTCTGAACGTCCTTGAACGCCCAGAAATCTCTGCCGACGTGGTTGAAAACGCCGTCGAGGATTATTTTGATACCGTTAGCGTGAAGCTCATCGCAAAGCTTCTTGAAGCTCTCGTTGTCGCCGAGGCGGCAGTCGATACGGTAGTAATCGCTTGTGTCGTAACCGTGCTTGAGAGACTCGAAAACCGGTCCGAGATAGAGCGCGTTCACGCCCATCCTTTTCAGGTGAGGGATCCACTCACCAAGCTTATCAAGCCGATATTCCGTTTTTCCGTCGTTGAACTCCGGGCAGCCGCAGAAGCCGAGCGGATAGATGTGGTAAAAAACGGAGTTATTAATCCATTGAGACATTCAGATTCATCCTTTCGTGATGAAAAATAGTGTAAAAGTGTGCCGCTATTTAGGGCAGCTTGTATATTATACAACAAATTTTTAAAAAAAGCAACAGTAATTGAGCAAATTCACGAAAAAAATGTATGTATTTTATTATACATTTATTGGATTATGGGAAAAAACAAATCATCAGGACGCACCCTGCCCCAAGCATGAAGCCTACCGAAAAGATCCGATGGGCTTTTCGCATTCAGCTTATGTCAGCCGGCTTTGCGGCACGTTGACCGTTTTTTACAGGTACGTTCCCGTCTGCTCGACGGCGTTTTTTATGTAGTCGATCTTTATAAGTGCGTTCGTGCGGCGGTCGACGATAACCTGTGCGCAGTCTATCCTCGGCTGCTTGTCGGTTCTGTGCTTTGTGAGATACTCGGCGACGGTACGCGTAAACTTGCGCAGCTTTGCCCCCGTTATGCTCTCGAAGCCGCCGACCATGGAGCTGCTCGTCCTCGTTTTGACCTCGACAAAGATAATGCGAACCTCGTTTTCGGCGATGACGTCGATCTCACCGTAGCGGCAGGAGTAGTTCGTCGCAGCTATCGTGCAGCCGTGCGCCTTTAAGTAGTCGCAGACGTAGCGCTCGCCGAGCTTGCCGCGGCTGCGTATCTCAAAATCACGATCTTCCATTTTTCTCGTAAAGCTTTCTTAAAAAGCTCGGGCGGTGGATAGGCGTTGCGCCGTATCTGAGGATAGCCTCAGTGTGGACCTTCGTGCCGTAGCCCTTGTGCTTTTCAAAGGCGTATTCGGGGTACCGAGCAGCGTATTCGAGCATGAGCCTGTCTCGGCTGACCTTTGCAAGTATCGACGCCGCTGCGACCGACATCGACCTTGCGTCGCCCTTTACTACCGCCTGACACGGGATTTCGAGCGGCGGCTTGCGGTTGCCGTCGATGATCGCAAAATCGGCAGGCACTGAGAGCGACTCCACGGCGCGCTTCATCGCGAGCATCGAGGCGTTGAGAATATTGATCTCTTCGATCTCCTCCACGCTTGCCCACGCAACGGAACAGGCGACCGCCTCTTCGAGGATAACGTCGAAAAGCTTTTCGCGCTTCTTCTCAGTGAGCTTTTTAGAGTCGTTCACTCCGTCTATGATCTTCCCCTCGGGCAGGATAACGGCGGCAGCGCAGACCGGCCCCGCAAGAGGACCTCTGCCCGCCTCGTCGACGCCGCAGATGTATTTATATCCGTTTGAGGCGGCTTCCTTTTCAAATTCGAGCCAATCCATATTTCCACCTCGTCTTATTCGGGTAACTCAAGCGTTATGCGCCCGAGCTTCGCCGCGCGGAATTCGTCGAGCACCATTACCGCCGCGCGCTCCGTGTCGGGTTCGCCGCCGGAAACAAGCATCCCCCTCTTTTTCGCAATTGCGTCAAGAAGCTCGTGAGCCGGCGATCCGGCGATCTCTTCGGGCGTCAGCGAAAATCGCTCGCAGAAGACCTTTGTCGGGCGTGTGCGGAAGTATTCGAGAAGGCGGAGCGCAAGCTGCTCGGTGTCGGTAACGTCGTCCTTTACGGCGCCTGTGAAGGCAAGCTTTTCGCCGACGAGCTGGTCGTCAAACCTCGGCCAAAGGACACCCGGCGTGTCGAGAAGGTCGACGCTGACGCCGCCGCTGGTGAGCGTGAACCACTGGTTGCCTCGCGTAACGCCGGGGCGGTCTTCCGTTTTCGCCTTTGACGTTTTCGATATCCTGTTGATGAACGTCGATTTGCCGACGTTCGGGATTCCCACGATCATTACCCTGAGCGAACGGTTGACCATACCCTTCGACTTCCACATCTCGATCTTGTCGGCGAGAACGGAGCTTACGGCGCTCGTGAAATTGCCGATGCCGGCGCCCGTCTTGCAGTCAAGCTCGATAGCGCGCACACCCTGTTTTTTAAAATGCTCCGCCCACTGCTTTGTGGCTCTCGGGTCGGCAAGGTCGCACTTGTTCATGAGTATCACCCGCGGCTTGCTGCCGATCATTGAGGGCAGGTCGGGGTTGCGGCTCGACATCGGCACGCGCGCGTCGATGATCTCGGCAACGGCGTCAACAAGCTTTAAGTCCTCCTGGATCTTTCGCTTTGTTCGCGTCATGTGACCGGGGAACCACTGGATATACTGCGAATTCTCGCTTTTGCTTCCGTATTCCACCGGGCGCCTTTCGCGGCGGCTGCGGCGCGCCTCGGCGTGCTGAGCCTTGATCGCCGAGGGCTTGCGCTCGGATTTCGGGTTTCGGCTCTGACGGCTGCGCTGCTCGGCGTAGCGCTCACGTTTGCCCTTGATGCCGCCCTTTTTTGTACCCTTTGTATTCTTCATGATATCAACTCACCCTTATAAAAAAAGGACTTCTTTCGCAAGAAATCCTTTTGCTTTTCTATGCTGAAATTACTGTACTTTGCCGAACTCATCGAACGGGTAGATCCTGTAGCGGACCTTGCCGATGATGTTCTCGTTCTCGATAAGACCTACCTCCGTAAAACGGCTGTCCTTCGAGATCGGTCTGTTGTCGCCGAGAACGAATACGGTACCCTCTTCAACGTCTATGGGGAATTCGACGTCGCCGATCGCGGTCGTTTTGCCGTTGATGTAGTTTTCGTCGAGCACTATGCCGTCAACGATAACTTCGCCCGTTTCGCTGTTGATGTCGACCGTCTGACCGCCTACCGCGATAACCCTCTTCACAAGCGCCTTGTCAAGCTCCGCGCCGTGGCTTATTACCACGATATCGCCGACCTGCGGCTCGTAGTTAAGACCGGTGACGATGATCTTGTTCTTGTCCTGGAGCGTTTCGAGCATTGAATCGCCGTCAACATCGACAAGACGGAAGCAGAACGTCATAAGCATTACCACAATTATCAGCGCAAACAGGAATGCCGAAGCCCAGTCAAAAAGGTTCGTCACAAAGCTTGACGCGCCGTCCTTGCGAGCTGCTTTTTTGTTTTTCTTTCTGCTTTTTTTGGTATCGGTCGCCTCTTCCTCTGAAAGCTCAAGGTCGACCGGCTCGTCGTTTGAATTTACCGAAGCGAGATCCGGCACGTTATCATGCGCGGACTTTTCGCCCTCGGAGTTTTTCGGGTTTTCTACTTTATCGAATATCTGTGTATCCATTCCAAAACCACCCTAATCATAATCTGCCTATCCATTATACTCTAAAACGAGGCGGGTGTCAAGCGAAGTGCGGCGCGGTAAACGCCGGACAGCAAATTTAATCTTCCGTTCATTTTTAAAACGAAAAGAGGAGCTTTCGCCCCTCTTTGGTGTTAGGATAATCAAGCCTTAACGATCTTTTCCTTAACCTTAGCTGCCTTACCCACTCTGTCACGGAGATAGTAGAGCTTAGCTCTTCTTACTTTACCGTGTCTGATAACCTTTACGTCCTTGACGTTCGGGCAGTGAAGCGGGAACACACGCTCAACGCCTACGCCGTATGCTACACGTCTTACCGTGAAGGTCTCGGCAACGCCGCTCGACTTCTTAGCGATGACAGTGCCTTCAAACATCTGGATTCTCTCTCTGTCACCCTCGCGAATGTTTACGCTTACTCTTACTGTGTCGCCTACACGGAAATCGGGAACTTCCTTCTTGACCGAATCGGCTGCGATCAACTTCAATGCATCCATTTTAAAATCCTCCTGTAGTTTACAGACGTTCTTAACGCGTGGGAGTGAAGCAGCTCCCGCCGGACAGAGGACCGTCCGCTTCATTGTACGGCGAAATCGCCGGGCAGTGAATCGCATTGGGCGCAGAAATGCCCCAACGGTTCAAATGCTTATCAATTATAACACAAACGGGCCGCAATTGCAACCCGTTAGTGAAAATATTACAAAATCTCGTTTTTGCTCAAAAAGCGGCGGAAATACTCGGGCAATTCCGAATCAAATGACAAAAACTCGCCCGTGATCGGGTGAACGAAGCCGATCTTTTTGGCGTGCAGGCACTGCCCGTGAAGCTCCGTTATGACCTTCGACGGACCGTAAACAGGATCGCCCGCTACCGGGTGACCGAGATACGCCATGTGAACCCTGATTTGGTGAGTACGCCCCGTTTCAAGCTTTAAGGCAAGGTGTGAAAAGCCCGAGCCGCTGTCGATGACTCTGTAGTGGGTAACGGCGGGCTTTGAGCAGTGGTCGGTAACGCACATCTTCTTGCGGTCGAGCTTGCTCCTGCCGATCGGCGCGCTGACGGTGCCTTCGTCGTCTTTCATTCTGCCGTAAACGACAGCTTCGTATTCACGGGTAAACGAGTGCTCTTTTATCTGCCCGGCAAGCCCTGCGTGAGCCTTGTCGCTCTTTGCAACGATCAGAAGGCCGCTGGTGTCCTTGTCGATGCGGTGGACTATTCCCGGGCGGAGCACGCCGTTTATCCCCGAAAGGCTGCCCTTACAGTGGTAAAGCAGGGCATTGACGAGCGTTCCGCTGTAGTTGCCGGGGGCGGGGTGAACGACCATGCCCTTCGGCTTGTTGACGACGAGCAGGTCGGCGTCTTCATAAACGATATCGAGCGGGATATCCTCCGCCTCGGCTTTAAGCTCCACCGGCTCGGGAACAGTTACGGCGATCTCGTCGCCTGCCTTGACCTTAGTCTTCTTCCCCGCCGGTGCTCCGCCGACCGTTACCGCGCCGCTTTCACAGAGAGAGGCCGCCGACGAGCGGGAAAGACCCGCTATCTTCTCCGATAGAAGCTTGTCGAGCCGCTGCCCGGAGTCGCCCGCTTCGGCGATAAAACTATGCTCCATAGCTTACTCCTTCGCCGCTTTTGTCAGTCTTTCTTTCTTTGCAATATTCTTCTTGCAGAACAAAACGGAGATCACGAGCAGAACCGCTCCGACCGTGATGAAATAATCCGCGAGGTTGCACACAGGCGAGAAGAACGAAAACTGCAAAAAGTCAACGACGTAGCCGCGGAATATCCTGTCTATCAGGTTGCCGATACCGCCGCCCATGACCAGCACGAACGCCGCAAAGAAGAGCTTGCCCTCGATCTTGTAGTTGTAGAGAATATACCCGAAAACGACGAAGATAACCAGCGTGACGATCACAAAGAACCATTGTTTGTTCTGGAGCATTCCGAAGGCGGCGCCCCTGTTTTCGACGTAAACGAAATAGTAGAAATTGTCGATAACGGTCATCATGCCGGCGGGCTTCACGACGTTTAAGGCGTACAGCTTTGTTAGCTGATCGGCGGCAACAAGGAGTATAATTAGGATAATCGCAAGTGCGGTCATAGGATCGACCCTTTCATTAGAATTCGGAAAAACGCAATGTGACAAGGCGAACGCCCTGCCACATTGCGGTATAGGTAAACGGGAAGCCTCCCGTTATATGTATCAGCCTCTGAGAACAGACGCGCAGCGTGCGCAAACGCAGGGGAACTCTGCGTCCTGACCGACAGTTGTGCTGTAAGTCCAGCAGCGCTCGCACTTCTCGCCCTCCGCCTTCTCGACAGTTACGGACAGCTCCTTTGCGCTCTCGTCGTTTACAAGCTTCACGCCCGATACGATGAACGCCGTCTTGAGCTCGTCCTCTACCGACTTGATGAAGTCGTACTCCTCACCCGTGCAGGAAAGCGTTACGCTGCACTCGAGGGAAGCCTTGACAAGCTTCTTCGATACTGCCTCTTCGATCGACTTCTTGACGATGTCTCTCAGCTCGTGGATCTTGTCCCAGCGGGCGATGAACGCGTCGTCTGCACCGACGTCGGGGATCTCGGGCATTGCGTTGTAAACGGCGTGCTGCTCGTTTACACCCTGTGCGTGGGGCATATACTTCCAGATCTCGTCGGAGGTGTACGCGAGGATCGGAGTGAGCATTCTCGTCATTGCATCGAGAATGATGTAGATAGCCGTCTGAGCGGCTCTTCTCTCCTTGCAGTCAGCCTTTTCGGTGTAAAGCCTGTCTTTGAGAACGTCGAGGTAGAAGTTCGACATATCTATAACGCAGAAGTTGTGGATAGCGTGGTAAACGTTATGGAACTCATAAGCGTCGTAGCCCTCGCGAACCTTCTTGTTAAGCTCTGCAAGCTTGTAGACCGCCCACTTGTCGATCGGGAGAAGCTCGTCGAGCGATACCATATCCTTGTCGGGGTCAAAGTCGTAAAGGTTGCTGAGGATATACCTTGCGGTGTTTCTGATCTTTCTGTAGGACTCGGAGAGCTGCTTTAAGATATCCTTCGAGATGCGGATATCTGCGTGGTAGTCGGAGGAAGCGACCCAAAGGCGGAGAATGTCCGCGCCGTACTGCTCGACCACCTCGCTAGGAAGAATGCCGTTGCCGAGCGACTTGCTCATCTTTCTGCCCTGACCGTCAACTACCCAGCCGTGGGTAAGAACGGCTTTATACGGAGCCTCGCCGTTCGTTGCAACGCTCGTAAGAAGCGAAGACTGGAACCAGCCTCTGTACTGATCGGCGCCCTCGAGGTAGAGGTCTGCCGGGAAACGCAGGTCTTCACGCTCACGCAGCACTGCGGCGTGGGTCGAGCCGGAGTCAAACCATACGTCCATGATGTCTTTTTCCTTGTCAAATTCAGTGCCGCCGCACTTCTTGCAGACCGTGCCTGCGGGGAGGATATCGGCTGCGTCTCTTTCAAACCATGCGTCGCTGCCGTGCTCTCTGAACAGATCGGCGACCGCCTGCATAGCCTCGCGCTCAATATGCGGCTCTCCGCACTTCTTGCAGAAGAAAATCGGGATCGGAACGCCCCATTTTCTCTGGCGGGAGATACACCAGTCCTTGCGCTCACGTACCATGTTGGAAATGCGAAGCTCGCCCCAGCCGGGAATCCACTCTACACCCTTGATAGCTTCGAGGGTCTTCTCCTTGAAGTCTTCAACGGAGCAGAACCACTGGTCTGTCGCTCTGAAAAGAACAGGCTTCTTGCAGCGCCAGCAGTGCGGGTACTGGTGGATGATCTTCTTGAGTGCGAAGAGAGCGCCCGTCTCTTCGAGGTGAAGAGCGATCGGCTTGTTCGCGTCCTCTGTGGAAAGACCCGCAAATTGACCTGCCTCCTCAGTGAGCATACCGTCTGCGTCAACGGGGACGATGATCGGGATCTCGGGGTAGTTGCGGCATACGTCGTAGTCTTCGATACCGTGACCGGGAGCAGTATGTACGCAGCCCGTACCGCTGTCGAGAGTTACGTGATCGCCGACGATAACGAGCGACTCACGGTCGAGGAACGGGTGCTGCACCTTCATGTATTCAAGCTCGCTGCCCTTGAAGGTAGCAACGACCTCGTAGTCGGTCTTGCCTGCCTCCTGCATAGCCTCTCTGTAAAGCTCCTCTGCCATTACGTAGTACTCGTCGCCGGACTTGATAACGTTGTAGTCGAAGTTCGGGCCTAAGCAGATAGCGACGTTCGCGGGGAGCGTCCATGTTGTCGTTGTCCAGATAACGAAATAAGTCTTCTCCGCGGGGATACCCTTTGCGGCAAACAGCCCCTTGTCGTCTGTCACACGGAACTTGACGTAGATGGAATGGCAGGGATCCTCTGCGTATTCGATCTCTGCCTCTGCGAGAGCAGTCTTACAGTCGGGACACCAGTACACAGGCTTTAAGCCCTTGTAAATGTAGCCCTTGCAAGCCATCTCTGCGAAGACCTCGATCTGACGAGCCTCAAACTCGTGCTGCAGAGTTACGTAGGGATGATCCCAGTCGCCGATAGCTCCCAGACGCTTGAACTGCGATCTCTGGTCGTTTAAATACTTGTCAACGAAGTCGCGGCAGATCTTGCGAAGCTCCGTGTCAGAGATGGAGGTCGAATTTGTGATGCCGGCCTTTGCTCTTGCCTTAAGCTCGGTAGGAAGACCGTGGGTGTCCCAGCCGGGAACATAGGGTGCCTTGAAGCCCGCCATGTTCTTATATCTGATAATGAAATCCTTGAGCACCTTGTTAAGCGCCGTGCCGAGGTGAATGTCACCGTTGGCGTACGGAGGACCGTCGTGAAGAATGAACAGGGGTTTGCCCTCGTTTTGCTTCATGAGGTTTTCGTAAATGTCGTCGTTCTCCCACGCTTTGAGAGTTTCCGGCTCGCTCTTGGGCAGACCCGCTCTCATGGGGAACTGGGTGGTCGGTAGATTCATCGTGTGCTTAAAATCCTGTGCCATTGGTAAATTACTCCTTTCGTGCGGATTCACACCGTCACGTAGTATAATCAAGCCACGAGCCTTTCGGCTCATGGCTGTCAGCCAAAATTTACTGATCCTTCTTTACGTCGTAGTCGTCGCCGAATTTGAGCTTGCCGAAGCGGTTCTCAAATTTCGACTTGTCGATCTGGATCTTGCCGTCCTTTGCTTCCTTTGCGTCAGCCTTCGGCTCCTCTTTCTCTTCCTCGCCGTCTTCCTCTTCCGGCTCCTCGTCGGCTTCGTCAAGCTCCGGCTCGGCTGCCGCTGCCTCGGCGTTTGCGGAATCCTCCGTTGCGCTTGCGGCGTCGCGTGCGGCTTCTTCTATCGTATCGAAGACCTCCTCGACCTCTTCGCTCTCCTGCTCTGCCTTCTTGGAAGGCTTCTCGGAATTCGAGTAGATCTCGGTGGGGTACTTCTCGTTAAGGCTCTTTTCAAGCTTTTCCGGCTCGTCAACATCGGGCAACACCTTGAGCGACTCGATCTGCTGCTCGAACTCCTCGATCAGCTTCTTGCGGATAACCGCAGCTTCTTCCGTGATCTGGACGATCATGTCCTTCTCTCTGATGATCCTGTTGTTGGCGTCGGCGATAATCTTGTCCGCCTCGGCTCTCGCGTCTTTAAGTATCTGAGCCGCCGTCTTCTTCGCCTCTTTGACCGTCTTGTCGGCTTCCTTCTGCGACTTGACTAAAACCGCCGAAACGCTGTCTTCGTTGGAGCGCATCTCCTCTACCTTTGTCATGAGAAGCTCGCTCTTTGCGATGATCTCGGCGTTCTTCTTCTTGAGGTCTTCGACCGTTGCGGTTACGTCGTCGATGAACGTATCGACCTCGTCACACTTGTAGCCGCCGATGCTTGCCTTTTTAAAGCTTATGTTTTTGATCTGATCAACTGTAAGCATATCAATATCCCCTATACATTATAAATATTTTGATACTGTGATCCTGTATTTGCCTTTTTTGCTCACGCTCCCGTCGAAGCTTACGATAAATTTGCCGAAGCCCCGAACGGAGATCTTGTCGCCGCTCTCTACGCGGCGGTCGGCGTCAAGCACCGGCAGCGCGTTCAAAGAGACTATGCCGCTTTTTACAGCCGCCTGCGCCTTGCCGCGGCTTAGCCCCGTACACTCGCAGACTATCGCGTCGACGCGAAGCGACGAGACGGTGCAGGACTTTTCCTCAAATTTCTGGGTGACTGTGGAAAGATCGACGCCCTTTTCCGAGAAGGTCACGCCCTCTCGCCCGACCTTTTCAAGTTGCCCCCTGACGTACGGCGCAAGCTCGCTTTTGATAAAGAAGGTCGCCATACCCTCGGTGATCACGATGTCACCGAGCGCTTCCCGCTTCAGCCCCAGCGCCATGAGCGCGCCGAGAAAATCGCGGTGGGTAAGAGACGCGGACTTTCGGAATTTAAGGTGCAGCGCGTCTATCGGGTAGGCGCTGCGCTGCGGCTCGCAATACTCGGGATACACGCAGAGCATTGCTCTCTGAGCGCCCTCAAATCCGCCCCAGAAGCTATAGCCCTCGGCGCTTTGCACTATAAGCTCTCGCTGCGCCATCATCTGCTCGCTGTCGCTCAAAAAATCCGAGAAGCACGGCTCATACCTTCTCTGCGACAGCCTTATAAGGTTTGAGACGGCGGCGGCTATGCGTCTTTCGTCTTCCAAGCTGTTCATATTTAAATGGTAACTCCGTTGCTTTCGAGCTGCGCCAAGAGATCGTCGCCGGTCATGTGAACGGAACTTGGGATTACAAGGAACGTGCTCGTTGCAACTCGCTTGATCTTGCCCCCGGTGGCGTAAGCTGCGCCGCTCATGAAGTCGATGATCCTGCGGGAATTATCCTTGCTTGCGTTTTCAAGATTCAGCACGACCGTATGCTGACGGATAAGCTCATCGGCGATCGTTCTCGTTTCGTCACTGAATCGGTCGGGTCTAAACACGACCACCTGGAGCTTAGTCGTGGCATCGATGTTCATGACATTGTTGTTCGCCGGCGGTGCGGGCGGCGTGCTGATAAAGGGAATGCTCGGGGTATACGGCTCCGGCTTCGATGTCGTCTCGTCGGGGTAGTATTCCTCGGACACGCTCTTCTCTTCCTTCTTTTCTTCCTCTTCGTACTTATCGTCGTAATCGTATTCGTCGTCGGGAGTGTTCCACATCTGTTTAATCTTGTTGATAAAATCGCCCATAGGTTACATCCTCCTTTGTTTCGCTTTCGCTGCGGCTGTTTTGCCGTATCACGTATAGTTTCTCTTTCCGAACAGGCTCGAGCCGACCCTCACCATGTTGGCGCCGCAGAGGATCGCCTCGCGGTAGTCGTCCGACATTCCCATGGAAAGTATCTCCATAGAAACATTATCTGATTTTTTGCCCGAAATGTCAATAAATAATTTGTGCATATTTTCAAAATAGCCGCAAATTTCAGATTTTTTTTCGCAAATGGGCGGAATTGCCATCAATCCCTTGACGAAAATGCCGTCTATCGTACCGATCTCGCCGAGCAATTCGTCGAGCTGCTCGGGCATAACGCCGGATTTGTTCTCCTCTCTGCCGATGTTGACCTCGACAAGGATATCCATCGTTTTGGAGTGCAGCTTTGCCTGCCTTGCCACCTCGTTAGCAAGCTTCACGCTGTCAACCGACTGGATAAGCGACACCTTGTCGATTATCTGGCGCACCTTGTTCGACTGGAGATGCCCGATAAACTGAAGGTCGGCGCGCTCAAGGTCGTAGCTTTCATACTTCGAGAGAAGCTCCTGCACTCGGTTTTCTCCGATATAGCGAAGCCCCAGCGAGATCGCGTGGTTTATTACCTGAGGCTCAACCGTTTTCGTCGCCGCGAGGAAGGTTATGTCCTCTCTCGTTCTGCCGCTTCTCAAAGCCGCCTCACATATTTTTTCTTCGATGAATTTGTAGTTTTCTGAAACGGCGGCAAGCTTTTCGGCAAGCTGCTCATCTGACGATCTTTCCATCGTAAAGCTCCTTTCCTCTGACGACAACGGTGTCGTGCAGCGTAAGCGTCGTCCCGTTGAGTATCTCCTTGTCGGTCGGGTCGTCGCTGCATATCACGAAATCGTTGTCGGAATAAATGATCTTCACCTGTACGAACGTAAGGCGCTTTCCGTGAACGACGTAAACGCCCTGCACCTTTTCTTGGTGAGGCTGACCGATCTTGTTTCCGTCTTCGTCGTAGTCCTGCACGGTGACGTAGTCGTCGTGGATCGCGCTTCGGCTGATCCTCAGCCCACTGTAGGTACGTGTTTTTATAGTTATATTCTCGCGGCGTATGTCGGCGAGAGTGCCGTTCATGTAGTCGCTTTTGAGAACGAGCAGACCGCCCTCCGCCTTGGAGCTTTGATTCACTCCGACAATGGTCGCGGGAATACTGCCGGACATGACCCTCGGGATAGATACATCAACAACCTTGGAATCGCCCGCGGCGACCGTAAGCGCCTGTTCGCTCGTAACGGGGCAGAGCAGATACCAGTTTATCGTTTTTACCACCTTGCCGACCGCGTCGGAGGGAGGGTCCTTCTTGACGATACCGCTTACGTCGGCGGCGGTAAGACTCTCGGCTTTTGTGTAGTCGAGCGAAAGCTCGTAGCCGTCGAGCGTCGAGGCGAAAAAGCCGGACTTCCTGCTCTTGACGCTGCCGATGCCGTCGGAGACTTTGATGGAGTCAAGCTCGCTCTTCAGCTCGTTTATCCTTTCGTCAAAGTCCGCCGAGCCGCCGGTAACGACGGTGCGCTCGTTGAAGAGCCTTAAAAGCTCGAGCTTCGACTTATCGGCAGAGGTGAGCTTGTTCTGCGCCGTCTCGTTTTTGTAGTCGGTTATCTTCTTCTTTATCTGTACGTCGACGGTGTCGAGATTGACGAACAGGCTGTCGGACGAGCTTGTCATCTGCGTAAGCAGCGAAAGCTCCTGCGTGATGTCGTTGTAGCGCTGCCAGTCTTCGACCTCCTGCTCGGAGGAGAAAAGGCGCGCGACCGTGCCGCCCGCGTTGACCTTCTCGCCGTCGTCCGCCGTGTATGATATGATGCCTTTTTTTGAATTGGTGATGTACTCCTCGTCGCGAAGAACGACTGCCTCGGCTTCGACGCTGTCGCTAAGCTCGTAGAAATCCGCCTGCTCCGTTTCGAGCATCGTAAAATTCGAGGTGTAAATCAGCATGGACGCATAGACGAGCAAAAACATGATAAACAGCGCTGCAAGGATACGCCCTATTGATATCCTGCGCTTTCTCTTCTTTTTGTAGCGCCTGCGAAAGGGCTGTTCCTCTTCCGGCTGCTCGGTATCGTGATCGTCAAGGTATATCTCGTCATTCATCATATCACCGCTTTTCTGTAATATATTTTTGTGAGCGCTTACGCCTCAAAGCTTTGCAGCCTATTCTTTATGTGCGCTGCGGCAAGCTCTTCAATTTCCGTAAAATCGGAGTATTCGTCGGAGTTGAACCAGCGGATAGCTTCGTCGCGCAAAAACCACGTAAGCTGCCGCTTTGCGTAGCGGCGCGTTTCCCGCTTCATCGTCTCCATCGCCTCATCGAGCGGCTGAGTGCCGTCAAAGTACGGCGCAAGCTCCTTGCAGCCGATCGCCTTTGCCGCCGTCTCTCCGACGGAAGAGTCGGACAAAAACTCCCGCGCCTCTTCCAGAAGCCCCATTTCGAGCATCTCGTCGGCGCGCCTGTTGATCCTGTCGTAAAGGACGCTTCTGTCGCTCGTTTTAAGCCCCACCTTCACCGCTCTGTACGGCGAGGGCGCAAGTCGCGAGCGTCTGTTCTGCTCCGTCATCGTGACGCCCGTCGTTTTGAATACCTCGAGCGCACGTATCACACGCTTTACGTTGTTGGGTTCTATTTTTTCCGCCGCCTCCGGGTCGACCGCAAAAAGGTCGTTCCAGATGGCACGCGCGCCTTCCCGCTCGGCTTTTTCAAAAAGCTCGCCGCGAAGCGCCTTGTCGGCTTCGTTTTCGGTGAATTGTATATTATTGAGAAGAGAATCGACGTAAAGCCCCGTTCCGCCGACGATTATCGGGAGCTTCCCCCTTGCGGTAACCTCGATGATCTTCGCCTTTGCAAGCTCCACATAGCGGGCTACGCTGAACTCCTCGCTGCGCGGGATAATGCCGATCAGATGGTGCGGCACGCCCTTCATCTCTTCCTTTGTGGGCTTCGCCGAGGCGATGTCAAGCCCTTCATATATCTGCATCGAGTCGGCGGAGATGACCTCGCCGTCAAGGGCGAGCGCCAGCGAAACGCCGAGCCTCGTTTTACCCGAGGCGGTAGGACCGACAACGGCGGCAACGTTTATTTTGTTTTCGTCGTTCATACTGTCACACCCTGCCGAACTGCTTTTCTATCTGGTATTTCGTCATGACTATCGAGGTCGGTCTGCCGTGGGGGCAGTAGCGGTAATCGGGGCTTTCGCCCATCTTTATGTAGAGGTCGATAAGCTCCTGCGGCGAACTTTTGTCGCCGCCCTTTATGGCGCTGCGGCAGGCTATATTGTGGTACAGCCAATCGGTGTACTCGCTCTCGATGTTCTTCTTGTTGTCGAGGATATGGTCCGCCATCTCTTCGATAGTCGCCGCTGCGTCGAACGCGTCGATGAACGACGGCGCGGAGCGCACAAGCACTGTGCTGCCGCCGAAGTCGTCTATCTCGAAGCCCGATTCGGAGAACACCTCCTTGTTTTCCGTTACCGCGCCGTACTGCGCCTTTGAAAGCGGCACGGCGACCGGCTCGAGAAGATACTGCGCGTACTTTTTCCCTTGCTCGCGGCGCAGCTTTTCGTAGATAATGCGCTCGTGGAGGGCATGCTTGTCGATAAGTACAAGCTCGCTGTTTTTCTCGATTATTATGTATGTTTTGAACGCCTCGCCGACAAAGCGGACAACGTCGCCGCCGACGTCTGCTATCGGCTTTATCTCGTCATCGGCGATGATCTCCGTTTTTTCACGCTCCGCCGTTTGTTCGGGCTGCGGCTCGGGCTTTTCGGGAGCGGCTGCGGGCGTAATTAACTCGTTTTCTTCCTGCGGGGGCGAGGGCGGCTCGGGGCGCTTTTCCTCACTCTTTACGGGCGAAATCGCCGGCTCGTCGTCGTCAATGCTTATATCAAGACTCACGCTTCGTGACGGCGCAGGCTGAAAGTGCGGCTTTACGGAAAGCTCCGCCGCTGCGCCGCCGATTTTCCCGCCGAACGTATGCCCGGGGTCGCCCAGCACGACTGTATTCCCACCGACAGGATCGTCAAGCACCGACTTATAAACGCCCAGCGATGTTTTGTCGGGTCTTACAGGCTTTGCCGAAGGTATATGCTCGATCTGCTTTACTTCGTACTGCGACATCGTGAACGGCTTTTTCACAACAGACTTGTCGACGAGGTTTTCAAGTGCCTTGTCGGGCTGGAGCTTGAACTGCTTGACGGTGTCGCCGTCAATGAGCGCCGAGCGCACCGCGTGGTACACCGCTTCAAAGACGGGGCGCTCGTTTACAAAGCGCACCTCAATCTTTGCCGGGTGGACGTTTACGTCGACCAGCCCGCACGGGATACCGATATGCAGCACGCAGCCGGGGAACTTACCGACCATCACCATGCCCCTGCACGCCTCTTCGAGCGCCGCCATAGCCGTGCGGCTCTTGACGAAGCGCCCGTTTATAAAGAAGTTCTGCATCGAGCGGCTGGCGCGTGAAGCCTGCGGCTTCGTAACGAAGCCCTTTACCGTTATGCCGCCAAGCTCGTAATCGACCTTGACGGAGCTGTTCATAAACTCGCGCCCCAGAACGGAGTAGATGCAGTTTTTTTCGTTCCCGTCGCCCGACGTTACAAGAACGCGCTTGTTGTCGCGGATGAACGTTATCGCCACCTCGCTGTGGGAGAGCGCTATCTTGTCGACAACGGCCGCCACGGCGTTTGCTTCGGATGTGTTTTTCTTCAAAAATTTCATTCTGGCGGGGACGTTGTAGAAGAGGTTCCTCACGATGAACGTCGTGCCGTCGGGGCAGCCGGAGTCCTCGAAGAGCAGCTCGTCGCCGCCCTCGATCTTATAGTGAGTGCCGACCTGATCGTCCTTCGCCTTTGTGAGCAGCTCTACCCTTGCCACGGCACAGATCGAAGCGAGCGCCTCGCCCCGAAAGCCGAGCGTACCGATGGCGTCAAGGTCTTCTTTTATGCGCACCTTGCTCGTTGCATGGCGCTTAAAGGCGTTTCTTACGTCGTCGCGCATGATGCCGCTGCCGTTGTCGGAAACGCGCATCAGCGTAATGCCGCCGTCCTGTATCTCGACGGTGACGGACGTTGCGCCCGAGTCTATCGAGTTTTCGACAAGCTCCTTTATCACGGACGACGGCCGCTCCACGACCTCGCCCGCGGCGATAAGCTCCGCTACGTGTTTTTCGAGTACGTTTATTCTGCCCACATTTTCACCTTGCTTTCAATATTCAATATAACAACAGTTGTCAGCGATCAGCTCAGGCGGCACCTGTTGACCACGCGGCTCTCAATGAAGCGGCGGAATTTCGGGTAGTCACCCTCAACGAATTCGTTTTTGTACGCGTGGATAACGAGCTTCTTGTCGGTTTCGAGCATTATCAGATCGCCGATGTTCTTTACGTAGGAGATCTCGGAATACGGGTATTTCACCTCGTAGTTGCCCTCGGAGATCACGATCATGTCCTTGCGGAAGTCGATCGTTCTCGTCCAGTCCTTGCCGAAGCTTGCCGCCATCTTGTCGTATGTTCTCCCGGCGATCATTGCTCTTCTGAAAAACAGGTGATAGCCGGCGTAGAGGATAAACAGAAGCTCGATGCCGAGCCACGGGAGAGGGTCGGTCATATCCGGGTGCAGCACTACCGCAAAGCCCGCTGCGACGAGCAGCACAAAAATACACGACCACATAATCGTTATCCTGAGCTGGACTCCGGTTTTCTGGTTCAGCCTGAACCAGTACATATACCGTTCCTTCGTTACAGCGTATTGATTTATTATCATAATATCACCTTATTCACACATAGTTTTAAGCTCATAAAGCTTGTTGAGCGCCTCGACCGGGGTCAGCGTGTTGATGTCGATATCGCGCACAAACTCCTCGATCCTCGAATTGCCGACGGGGACGAGCGTGAGCTGAGGCTCGTCTTCGATGACCTCACGCCGTTTTTTCTTCGGCCTTTCCGTCTTTTTGCCGCTTTCAAGCTCCTTTAAAACGACCTTCGCGCGGTTTATCACCGCATCGGGCAGCCCCGCGAGCTTCGCGACCTCGATGCCGTAGCTGTCGTCGGCTCCGCCGGGGACAATTCGGCGCAAAAACGTTATGTCGTCGCCGCGCTTCTTCACGGCGATGTTGTAATTCTTCACGCCGTCGAGCAGGTCTTCAAGGACAGTCAGCTCATGGTAGTGCGTCGCAAAAAGCGTACGCGCGCCAAGCTTTTTCTTGTCGACAGCGTATTCGAGAACGGCTCTCGCGATGCTCATTCCGTCAAACGTTGATGTGCCTCTGCCGATCTCGTCAAGGATAAGCAGGCTGTCTGCCGTCGCGTTTTTGAGTATCTCGGCTACCTCGTTCATCTCAACCATAAATGTCGACTGACCGTTTGCGAGGTCATCGCTTGCGCCAACTCTGGTGTAGACGGCGTCGGTTATCGCGATCGACGCGCTGCTTGCCGGAACGAACGACCCGATCTGCGCCATCAGCACGATCAGCGCCGTCTGGCGCATATACGTCGACTTGCCCGCCATGTTCGGGCCTGTTATGATAGCCGCCCTGTTGTCGCCGCCGTCGAGCTTTACGTCGTTCGGCACAAACGGCACGTCGCTGAGAAGCTTCTCAACAACGGGGTGGCGGCCGTCTTTGATGATTATCTCGCCATTTAAGTTTACATCGGGGCGGCAGTAGCGCATTTCGGCGGCGGTGCTTGCAAAGCTCTGAAAGACATCGAGACGGGCGAGCGCCCTTGCCGTCTGCTGGATGCGCTCCAGGCTCTCGGCGGTCTGCTTTCTGATCTTTACGAACAGCTCATATTCGAGCGCGACCGATCTGTCCTTCGCTCCGAGTATCTTGCCCTCAAGCTCTTTAAGCTCGGGCGTTATGTATCGCTCGCAGTTGGCAAGCGTCTGTTTTCTGATGTATGTTTCGGGTACAAGCTTTTTATAGGAGTTCGACACCTCGATGTAGTAGCCGAAAACCCTGTTGTATCCGACTTTAAGCTTCGGGATCCCCGTTTCCTCGCGCTGCTTTGCTTCGAGGCGCGCGAGTATGCCCGTTGAGTCGGACATATCGCTTTTGAGCAGGTCGATCTCCTCGGAGAAGCCCGCCTTTATCATGCCGCCCTCTCTTACGGTGAAGGGCGGTTCGTCGTCGATAGCCCTGTCGATGAGACCGCGCACGTCATCGCAAACGTCGATCTCGTCGAATATAAGCTTTAATTCCGTCGCCTTGGCGCCTTTGAGGTTCTCTTTGACGACCGGCAGCTTTTCAAGCGCATACTGCAAGCCTTTCAAATCCTTCGCGTTTGCCGAGCCGTAGACGATCCTAGTCATAAGGCGCTCAAGGTCAGGTATCCCGACGAGCGACTGCGCGGCCTCGCCCCTGAGGGGCGCGTCGTTTACAAGCTCCTCAACGGCGTTCTGCCTGCGGATTATCGCGGCGCAGCTCATCAGCGGCTGCTCTATCCAACGGCGGATAAGCCTGTGACCCATTGGCGTTTTCGTGCAGTCCAGCACCCAGAGCAGCGAGCCGCGCTTGTCCTTCGAGCGCATCGTCTCGATAAGCTCAAGGTTGCGCTTCGTGTTGTAGTCGAGGCGCATGAAGCGGTTCTCTTCGTATGTTTCTATTCTGTTGATGCGTTCAAGACCGGTGCGCTGCGTCTCGGAGAGGTAGCGCAAAAGCGCGCCGACCGCTCTGATGCAGCCGGGCTTTTCCTCGAGCTTGAGTGTTTCGGTAAGCTTTCCGCCGAACTGCCCGGCTACCATTTTGCCGGCGCTTGCAGCGTCGAAATAGTCGTCGTCGAGCATCTCGACAGCGGCGTGAAGCCTCTCGCGCAAGAACTGCCTGATCGGCTGTATCTTCTCAACTTCGCCGCCGATGAGGATCTCCGAGGGATCGTAGCGCGTAAGTTCGCTTTTAAGCTGCGTACACTCCGCGTCTGCTTCGACCTCGGCGCAGTAAAGCTCGCCGGTAGAGATGTCGCAAAAGGCGGCGCTGTGCCTGCCGCCCGTTGTGAAAAGGGAGCATATAAAGTTGTTTTTCGACTCGTCGAGCATGGAATCCTCCATGACGGTGCCGGGCGTGATGACTCTGATAACGTCGCGCTTTACAAGCCCCTTAGCCGTGGCGGGGTCTTCCGTCTGCTCGCAGATAGCGACCTTGTAGCCCCTTGCGACGAGGCGCGCTACATACTGCTCGTAGCTGTGAAACGGCACTCCGCACATTGGTGCGCGCTCCTCCTGCCCGCAGTCTCTGCCGGTAAGAGTAAGCTCCAGCTCCTTTGAAGCAAGCAGCGCGTCGTCAAAGAACATCTCGTAAAAATCGCCCAGCCTGAAAAACAGGATACAATCCTTGTTTTGCTCCTTGATCGCGAAGTATTGCTTCATCATCGGAGAAAGCTCCGCCATTTTATTACCTCCCTGTAAAAAAGTCGTATCTTTCAAAGCGCATTTACAGTAAACGACATTTATTTCTATGCTTTGTCATATCATGAGCCGATTGCAGGGGCTTTTCGATCGCCACCGCGCCCCTTCGGACACCACTCTGAATAAAAAAATACGAATATTTCTACTATAAATCGCGTTTTGAAGTTAAGCATTTATAGCAAACCAAACAAATATCCAGACAAGTTCGACGCTCCGGTAAGCGCATAGCTGCGTTGTCGTCCTCGACATACGCCAGTATGCCTTCGTCCTCCGCCTTGCTCTGCACTCACCGGCATCGTCTCCTTTTGTCCGTCTATTTGTTTGGATTGCTATAATTATCAGCCGCAGCCGCCGCAGGTGGCGCAGCTTCCGGTGCAGCCGCTCACGGGGTCGGTCGTGTACGGGTCGTCGCCGAGAGCGCTGTTCTGAATTATCCCGAGTACCTGCTGGAGCTTCGTGTCGAACTTCTGCTTCGCCTTGTTGTATTCCTTCATGTGCTCGTTGCTCATCACGTTCGCGTAAGCGTGGCGCATCTCCTTATTGAGCGCCTGCATTTTCTCGTCGTCTCTGTCGGTTTTCGAGGCTTCAACGTTGATGGCGAGGCGCTTCGTGTTGAACTCCTCCAGAAGCTCCTGAAGCTGTGCGTCCTCTTCGCTTGCCTGCTCGGCAGTGCGCATCGCGATGTATTCCTCGTCCTGCTGGATAGCCTTTCCAAGCTTCCTTGCAAGCTCTATTATATCCATAGCCGTGTTTTCCTTTCGATCTTTCATTATATAATAAACCTCAGGCGAGTTCGCCGTTCAGTATCCAGTTTCTCGCCTTTGTAACCTTTACGTCTTTAAACTGCCCGATAAGGCTCTTATCGCCGGGGAACTCGACGATGACGTTGCCGCTCGTCCTTCCGGAGAGGATACCGGGCTTCGACTCCTCTTCAACGAGCACCCTGCAAACGCTGCCGACCATCGCGGCGCAGCGCCTTGCGGAGATCTCCTCCTGAGCCTTCAAAAGCTCGGAGAACCATCTCGATTTTTCCTCTGCGGAGAACGGGTCATCCATTTTTGCGGCGGGCGTTCCCTCTCGCGGGGAGTAGATGAACGTGAAGAGCGAAGTAAACTCAACCTCCTTTATGAGCGAGATCGTCTCGAGAAATTCCTCGTATGTCTCGCCCGGGAAACCGACGATGATGTCGGACGTGAGCGATACGCCGGGTATCTTCTCCTTGGCGTAGTTTACGATATCGAGGTACTTTTCCCTCGTATAGCTGCGGTTCATCGCCTTCAGGACCCTGTTGCTGCCAGACTGAAACGGCAGGTGCAGGTGGGTCGAGATGTGGCGGCTGCCCGCGATAACGTCGATAAGCTCCTTAGAGCAGTCCTTCGGGTGAGACGTCATGAATCGCAGGATATAGTCGCCGTCGATCTTGTCTATCTCCGAGAGCAGCTCGGCGAACGTATGCTTTTCCTCGAGGTTCTTGCCGTAGGAATTTACGTTCTGACCGAGCAGCGTTATCTCCTTGTAGCCCGCTTCGATCATCTGCCTCGCCTCGCTTACGACCTCTTCAAAGCGGCGGCTGCGCTCGCGCCCTCTTGTGTATGGGACGATGCAGTACGTGCAGAAGTTGTTGCAGCCGTACATGATAGGCAGCCAGCCCTTGAACGTGCCGTCACGGAGCGTAGGGATACCCTCGTAAACGGTCATGTCGTCAACGCCCGTTTCGTAAACTCTGCCGCCGTAAGTCACCGTATTGTAGAAAAGCTCGGGGAACTTGTGGAGAGAGTGCGTTCCGAAAACGAGGCTCACGAACGGGAAGCTCCTGTAAAGCCGCTCGGTGACGTGCTTTTGCTCCATCATGCAGCCGCATAAGCCGATGATGACCGACGGGTGGCGGCGCTTTATGTTTTTAAGCGCGCCGACGTTGCCGAAGACCCTGTCCTCAGCGTGTTCTCTGACGGCGCAGGTGTTGAAAAGGATAAAGTCTGCGTCCTCGGCGTTCTCGGTAAAACCGAAGCCCATAGAAGCAAGCATACCCTTTATTTTCTCGCTGTCTGCGACGTTCTGCTGGCAGCCGTACGTTCTGATGCAGGCAAGCGGAGACGAGCCTCTCGCGCGCACCGCCATGACCTCGCTGCAAAGCGTTATATAGTTTTTTTCATCTGTAAAATTCTTATATTCAAACGTGTTGGCCAAGCTTTCCACTCCATTTTTCTCCCGCTCGATCAATCTGCGGATAAAATCTCACATTATATGATACCATAAATCAGGTGTTTCTTCAAGCATCACTTTAGTTTTTACAAATTGTTTATATTTCTTTTTGGTGTATTACAATATTGTTTCAACATTGTAGATTGACATTTCAGATCTTCTGTGATATAATACAATAAAGGCAAAGGGTTCTGACCCTCTGCTGATACGGAGGGCAGACACCGCCCAACGATGATGCATAACGACAGCGATCGCCTCATATTCGGTCTGTTGGTCCTCCCCACGATCAAAGGAGATATTTATCATGAAAAAAATAGTTTCCATCATGCTCACTCTCGCCCTCGCAGGCGCTATGACAGCCTTTGCCGCAGCTCCCGCCGCAGCAGAGGAAGCAGCAGCCGAGACAACGTCTGTAGTTTCTACAGCTGCCGACACAGATTCCGACTCTGACACAGATAAGAAGGTAGAGACGAAGGACGAGGCAAGCAGCAAGAGCACCGATAAAGACACAAGCAAGGCTGCAAGCAAAACGAGCAGCAAAACAAGCAGCAAGACGAGCAGCGCTTCTTCGAGCAGCAAGTCGCCTAAAACGAGCGACGCCGCTGCAAGGGGTACTGTTTTCGCAGCAGCTTCCATCGCAGTTCTTGCACTCTTCGCAGCGCTTTCCGCAAAGAAGAGATCCGAGGATTGATCCTTTCTCAAAAAGAAAGATCATATAGTAACAACCTTGAGCGCCCGGGATTTTTCGTTATCCCGGGCGCTCGCCCTTTTATCCGATAAAGAAGCCGACCGCAAAAGCAATGCGGCCGGCTTTTCGTTTATTTTCGTCTGCTCTCGATGATCTCTTCGAGCTGCCTTTTCGTAAAGCGGTAGTTCTTGTTGCAGAAGTGGCAGTTTGCCCTCGCGTAGCCCTTTTCGTCTGCGAGAGAGCGTATCTCGTCGTCGGAAAGCTTGATGATGGCGTTGATAACCCTCTCCTTGCTGCACGGGCAGACGTAGGCGATCTCCTGCTCGTCGAGCAGCTCGACCTCGAAGCCATCGAGCGCCGTCCTGACCATATCCATCAACTCCATGCCCTTTGCGAGCATCGTTGTAACAGGCTCGAGTTTCTTGATGTTCTCCTCGATCTTCGTGATCGTTTCGTCGGTCGCGCCGGGAAGGAGCTGTATCAGCATACCGCCCGCAAGCATTACCTCGCCGTCTTCCTTGTTCACCAGAACGCCGAGCGCGCATACCGTGGGGATTTGCTCCGAAACGGCGTAGTAGCTCGTGATGTCCTCGGCGATCTCGCCCGAAACGAGCGGACACACGCCGATGTACGGCTCGCCCGTGCCGTAATCGCGAAGAACGTTGATAACGCCGTCTTTGCCGACCGCCTTGCCGACGTTGATCTTGCCGTTAGGGTGGTACTCCGTCTCAACGCCGGGGTTTTCAACGTAGCCGCGGCAGTTGCCCTTGCTGTCGGCAACAGCTACGACCGCGCCGAGAGGTCCGTCGCCCTTGACTCTGAGCGTTAAAGAGGCGTTGGTCTGCTTGAGCATAACGCCCATCATCGACGAAGCGGTCAGAAGCCTGCCGAGCGCTGCCGTTGCGGCGTTCGAGGTATGGTGGAGCTTCTTGCCCATGTGGGCGATGCCCGTCGTGTCGGCGGCGATCGCCATGACCGCGCCGTCTGAAGTTATGCAGCGGATAAGTTTATCGGGCTTCTGCTGCGTACCCTCGGGCGCGTATATCTCTTCCATGTTTTCGTTGTTGTCCATTTATCTAGTCCCTTTCGTTGTCGTTTTTTCGTCTTGCGGCGATCGTGAGGCGCTGCGACGTCTTTGACGGCTCATTGAACGACGTGTCGTCGTAAACGGCGAGCGTTTCAAAGCCCGCGCCGTCAAGAATCTGATTTATCTTTTCAAACGGGTAGGCGAATTCGCGGAAGCTCTCGCTGTCGCGGACGTATTTGCCGCCCACAGGCTCGAAAAAGTCAAGCTCGATCTTCACGGAGCAGTCGCTCTCGCGGAATGTGTTCTGCCAGACGAGATACACCTCGTCGGTATCGTAAACGAACGTGTTGTTCCCGAGTATCTCTTTGTGCTTATACGGCGTGTTGACGTCGAAGACGAAAAGCCCGCCGCCCGTCATGTAATACGCGACCCTCTCTATCGCCTTTTTAAGCTCCGCCTCGCCCTTTAAGTGACTCAGGCTGTCGAGTGTGCAGACGCAGGTGTCGATCTCGCCGAAAAGCTCAAGAGACTGCATCTTCTGGCGGATAAACATGATCTCGAGGTCGTTTTCATAAGCCTTCTGCTGCGCCTGCGTGAGCATCTCTGCCGACATATCTGCGCCGAAAACGTCTACCCCGCGCTTTTTAAGCTCGACTGCAAGTGAACCTGTGCCGCAGGCGAGATCAAGCGTAACGCCGGGATCGTGACCGAATCTTTTGAATATCTCGCAGAGAAAATCGGCCTTTTCTTTGTAGTCGACATTTCTCGTCAGACCGTCGTAGAATTCGGCAAATACACCGTAAGCCATCATTCGCCTCCCTCGGCTTCGGCTTCTTTAAGGCGCTCGAAAACGAGCGAATAGCCCTCACAGCTCGTGTAGTTGAGCGAGCGGTTCACGCGGCTGATCGTTGCGGTGGAGGCACTCGTCTTCGCAACGATCTCGCTGTAGACGGTGTTTTCGCTCAAAAGCTTCGCTACCATGAGCCGGCGCGACATCGCGTTAAGCTCCGGCACGGTGCAGAGGTCCTCAAAGAAGCGGCGGCACTCATCGACCGTTTGAAGCGTCGTGATCGCCTTATAGAGGTAGTTTAAATTGTCTTCGTCCAGTTTTGCGTTCATTGTAAAAGTCTCCTTGCAATAGTCATGCTCCCGAAGATGAATACATCGGGCGCTTTGTTACACGAATTAAAGCATGAAATCGTAATACCATTTTATCACAAACTAAAGTAAAAGTAAAGAAGAATCATGCTCCTGCCCGGCGATTTATACTTATTTTTACATCGGCGCCAAAAAGCAGGGAAGCATTGATCTCTTGGCAGCATAAAAGCGCTCCCTCCCGGAACCTTCCGAAAGGGAGCGTCTGTTATTTGTGAAAAGCTGTCGAACTAAATCAGTCCTTCTCGGAAACCTTCCAAAGCTCCTTAGCGTACTGGATGATAGTTCTGTCGGAGCTGAACTTGCCTGCGTTTGCAACGTTCATAAGGCACTTTCTGCCCCAAGCCTGTCTGTCTTCAAAGTCAGCGTTAGCCTTGATCTTCGTCTCAACATAGGACGGGAGATCGAGAAGAATGAAGTAGTGATCCGGATCATGCCAGGAAGCACCGTTCACGATCGAGTTGTGAAGCTCTGCAAAGCTGCCTTCGCCCTGACGTCCGCCGTCGGAGAACGTGCCGTCGATGAGAGTATCGATAACCTTCTTGATCTCGGGGTTCTCTTCGTAGATCTTCTTGGAGCTATAGGTCTTCTCTGCCTTAAGCTTCTCGATCTCTTCGACCTTTGCGCCGAAGATGTACTCGTTTTCTTCGCCTGCCTCGCGCGCGATCTCGACGTTAGCGCCGTCGAGCGTACCGAGAGTTACGGCGCCGTTGAGCATAAACTTCATGTTCGATGTACCGGAAGCCTCCGTGCCTGCCGTAGAGATCTGCTCGGAGAAGTCTGCTGCCGTTACGATCTTCTCGGCGTACGATACGTTATAGTTCTGAACGAATACGACCTTCATCTTGTCGTTTACGTCCTTGTCGTTGTTTACGAGTTTTGCGATCTCGTTGATGTACTTGATGATTGCCTTAGCTCTTGCGTAGCCCGGAGCTGCCTTAGCGCCGAAGATGAACGCTGTCGGGTGCCAGTTCGGAAGCTCGCCGTTCTTGAGCTTGAAGTAGATGTCCATGATCGAGAACGCGTTGAGGAGCTGACGCTTGTACTCGTGGAGACGCTTTACCTGAATGTCGAAGATAGCGTCGGGGTTGAGGTCAACGCCTTCGTGCTTGCTGATGTAATCGGCGAGCTGGCGCTTCTTCTCGTGCTTGATAGCGTTGAAGCGGTCGATCGTCTCGGGAGTAATCTTAGTCTCGAGCTTCTTGAGCTCATCAAGATCTCTGAGGTAAGCGCTGCTGCCGATAGCGTCGGTGAGCAAGTCGCAAAGCTCGGGGTTGCAAAGGCCGAGCCAACGGCGCTGTGTGATGCCGTTTGTCTTGTTCTGGAAGCGCTCGGGGTACATCTTGTACCAATCCTTGAGCGTGTCTGCCTTGAGGATTTCTGTGTGGATCTCTGCAACGCCGTTTGTATAGCTGGAAGCGTAAACTGCCATTCTTGCCATATGAACAACGCCGCCGTCGATGATCCTCATTCTGGAGATGTCGCACTTCGGGCCGAGGTCCTTCTCGAGCCTTGCGGCGATCTTCTCGATGATCTCGTATACCTCGGGGATAACGGATCTCATGAGGTCGATGTTCCACTTCTCGAGAGCCTCTGCCATAACGGTGTGGTTCGTGTAGGAGAATGTCTTCTGAGCGATCTGGAACGCCTCTTCAAATGTAAGACCGTCCTTCATGAACAGTCTGATAAGCTCGGGAACGGATACAACGGGGTGCGTATCGTTGAGCTGGATAGCTGTTTCCTCGGCGAACTTGCTGTAGTTGTCGCCGTACTTGGTCTTGTATCTCTTGATGATATCCTGGAGAGAAGCGGAGCAGAAGAAATACTGCTGCTTGAGTCTCAGCACCTTGCCCTCGTAACGGTTGTCGTTCGGGTAAAGCACGTTTGTGATATCCTCGGCGTGGTTCTTAGCCGCAACGGAGCCGGTGTAGTCGAAGTTGTTGAACTTCAGGAAGTCGAAGTTCTCAATAGCCTCAGCCTCCCAGAGGCGGAGCGTGTTAATATTCTCGGTGCCGTAGCCGATGATAGCCATATCGTAAGGAACAGCCTTGACTACCTGATCTGCGAACTTAACGAGGACTGTATCTTCGTTTCTGCGGATACACCACGGATCGCCGAAGCGCTGCCAGTCGTCTGCTGACTCAACCTGGAAGCCGTCTACGATGCTCTGCTTGAACAGACCATACTTGTAGCGGATGCCGTAGCCGTCGAGCGGAACGTCGTGAGTTGCAGCGGAATCAAGGAAACATGCTGCAAGTCTGCCGAGGCCGCCGTTACCGAGAGCCGCGTCGTCAATGTCTTCAAATACGTTGATGTCGATGCCCTTCTTGAGCAGGATCTCCTTGACCTCGTCAAGGATACCGAGGCAGTAAAGGTTGTTGTACATCATGCGTCCCATAAGGAACTCTGCGGAGAAGTAGTAAGCTCTTCTCTGGTTTGCATGAACGTTCTTAGCCTTCGCCCAGCGCTCGCAAATTTCGCCCATTACGGCCTTGCCGAGCTCCTCGTGAAGCTCCTCGGTCGTAAGCTCTTCAACCTTCTTGCAGTAATCTGTTTTAGCTGCAAGCTCCAGTTTTTCAAGAATAGGGTTCTTCTCAGTATTCTCCATATTTTCGTTTTCCTCCAGCCTGTCATACCTGACAGTTAATTCTCTGATCTTCTTAGCAAGACCGTTTGTGGCGTAATCTTTTCTGATTCTCCACTCCCAGTTTCCGCCGAGAGTAGACGGTGTATTCATTCTCGCCTCGGTGCCGAGTCCGAGCAGATCCTGCATCTGAATGATAGCGGTATCTGCAACGCTCTCGTATGCGGTGCGAATAATGCCCCAGTTGAACGGCTCGTCGTCTGCCATCTTGCAGTAGTCTCTCGCGAAGTCTATGCAGTCTTTCTTCGCGGTTTTTGCCCAGCCTATGAGCGTGTCGTTATCGTGTGTGCCGGAATAAACGACGCAGTTGGGCGTGTATGTATGCGGCAGATAGTTGTTCTCCTCATCGGAATCAAAGGCGAATTCAAGCACCTTCATGCCCGGGTAGCCGGAATCTTTAAGGAGCTGGATAACGCCGGGGGTCATCGTGCCGAGGTCTTCCGCGATGATCGGCAGGTCGCCGAGCGCCTTCCTCATGAGGTTGAAGAACTCGATGCCCGGACCCTCCTTCCACGAGCCGTGGATAGCGTTCTCTGCCGGGAATGGGATAGCGTAGTAGCTGTCGAAGGCTCTGAAGTGGTCGATCCTCGTGATGTCGAAAAGCTCGCTTGCAGCCTTGATACGCTCGAACCACCACTTGTAGCCTGTCTCTTTAAGATACTTCCAGTCGTAGATCGGGTTGCCCCAGAGCTGACCGGTCGCCGAGAAGTAATCCGGCGGACATCCCGCAACACATACGGGCTGCCTGTCTTCCGTAAGCCAGAAGACCTCGGGGTTAGCCCATGTGTCGGCGCTGTCCATAGCGACGTAGATCGGCATATCGCCGATGATCTCGATGCCGAGACCGTTGACGTAAGCTCTGAACTTCTCCCACTGCTGATAGAACTTGAACTGAACGAACTTCCAGAAGGCGATGTCGCCTTTTAAAGAGCTCTTATATTTTTTGATGGCCTCGGGGGTGCGCAGACGAATGCCCTCGTCGTCCCACTCGGTCCATGCCTTATTATCAAAATGACCCTTTACTGCCATGTAGAGCGAGTAGTTATCGAGCCACGCCTTGTTCTTTGCCTTGTTGCACCAAGCCTTGAACTCCTTCTGCTCCGCCTCGCGCTCGGGCGACTTTTTCTTGAAGTTCTTGAAGGCGATCCTAAGCACCTTGAACCTGTTGTTGTAGATCTTTTCGTAGTCGACATACTCGCTGTTAGAGCCCCAGTTGATCGACTTGTAGTCGTCGGGCTTGAGCAGACTCTCTTCGCAGAGAGTATCGAGGTCGATAAGATAAGGGTTGCCCGCAAACGTCGAGAACGACTGATACGGCGAATCACCGTAGCTTGTGGGACCTACCGGGAGTATCTGCCAATACTTCTGACCTGCACCCTTCAGGAAATTTGCAAACTCGTAAGCGTCCTTTCCTATTGTGCCGATACCGCAGCGAGTAGGGAGAGAGGTTATGGGCATGAGTATACCCGCAGCTCTGGACATTAAATTCACACCTTTCGTTTTCCGCACGCCGCGCCAAACCTTGCGGCATATGCGAAGTATATAACATTGATTTCACGAGCAATAACGGCTGTTACTGCCTACACGCGCAAGCGCCTCAACTGACGTTAGACCAAACAGACGGCACTCGCCCATATAAATGTATTTTAACATAAAACTTTGTGATAAGCAAGTGTTTCGAGCAAAAATAGCGAAAAATTATTACAAAAACTCGCGATTCAAGACACAAAAACTATAAATATTTGCACTATGTGTGAAAATATCGATATAATGTGCAAAAAAGGAGCTGCCCTGAGTGACAGCTCCTTGCAATGTTATAAAAAAACTTATTTCAACGAAAACGTGTTTTATTCTCTATCAGAACAGTCCCGAGATCACGCCGTTTTCATCGACGTCGATGCGCTCGGCCGCCGGGGACTTTGGAAGCCCGGGCATCGTCATGATCGAGCCTGTGAGCGCAACGATAAAGCCTGCGCCGGCGGAGATCCTGAGGTCACGCACCGTTACGGTAAAGCCGGAGGGTGCGCCGAGCTTTGCCGGATCGTCTGAAAGGCTGTACTGCGTCTTCGCCATGCAGACGGGCAGACCCTCGTATCCGAGCGTCTTGATGCGGTCAAGCTGCTTTTTGGCCGCTGCCGTGAACTGCACGCCGTCGCCGCCGTAGACCTTGCGAACGATGTCGCCGATCTTGTTTTCGAGCGTGTCGTCAAGGTCGTAGCTGAAGCGGAAGTCCGGCTTCTCCTCCTCGCACAGGCGAACTACCTCGGCCGCAAGCTCCTTGCCGCCCTCGCCGCCGTCGGCCCATACCGTGGAGAGGCGAACGTTTACGCCAAGCTCTCTGCACTTCTCGATGATGAGCTTGATCTCGGCGTCGGTGTCGGTCGGGAAACGGTTGACCGCTACTACCGACGGCAGACCGTAAACGTCCTTTATATTTGAAACGTGCTTAAGGAGATTCGGGATACCCTTCTCGAGAGCTTCAAGGTTCTCCTGAGCAAGCTCCGTCTTCGGAACGCCGCCGTGCATTTTAAGCGCACGAACTGTCGCAACAACTACGACCGCCGCGGGAGTAAGCCCTGCGTAGCGGCACTTGATGTCGAGGAACTTCTCCGCGCCGAGGTCTGCGCCGAAGCCCGCCTCAGTGATGGCGTAATCGCCGAGCTTTAAAGCCATTCTCGTCGCCGTAACGGAGTTGCAGCCGTGGGCAATGTTCGCGAAAGGTCCGCCGTGAACGAGCGCGGGAGTACCCTCGAGCGTCTGAACGAGGTTCGGCTTGAGCGCGTCCTTGAGGAGCGCCGCCATTGCTCCGGCAGCCTTGATATCGCCTGCCGTTACGGGCTTTTCGTCATAGGTGTAGCCGACGATAAGGCGCGAAAGGCGCTCTTTGAGGTCAGTCATCGAGGAAGCAAGGCAGAGCACAGCCATTACCTCTGAGGCAACGGTGATGTCGTAGCCGTCTTCTCTCGGAACACCGTTGACCCTTCCGCCGAGACCGTCGGTAACAAAGCGGAGCTGACGGTCGTTCATGTCGACGCAGCGCTTCCATGTGATGCGTCTCGGGTCTATGTTAAGGGCGTTGCCCTGGTAGATATGATTGTCGAGCATAGCCGCGAGCAGATTGTTCGCAGCGCCGATTGCGTGGAAATCGCCCGTGAAGTGAAGGTTGATGTCCTCCATCGGGACTACCTGCGCGTATCCGCCGCCTGCCGCGCCGCCCTTAATGCCGAAAACGGGGCCGAGCGACGGCTCACGCAGCGCTACGACTACGTTTTTTCCGAGCTTTTTCAAGCCGTCAGCAAGGCCGATCGTCGTGGTGGTCTTGCCCTCACCCGCGGGCGTAGGGGTGATCGCCGTTACAAGAACGAGCTTGCCGTCGGGCTTTTGCTCGTTTTTGAGCAGCGAAAGGTCGATCTTCGCCTTGTGACTGCCGTACTGCTCGAGGTACTTGGGCTTTATGCCGGCCGTCTCTGCGATCTCGACAATGTTCTTCATCTTTACCGACTGGGCTATTTCTATGTCGCTTTTGTACATGATTTATCCCTCCGTACTCTCAATTACTTAAAATACTTGACCGCCGAGCGGAACATACCCATGTCATACTTGCCGGGAACGTTTTTATAAAGGCCGTCGCCGATACGCTCGGAGTGACCCATCTTGCCGAAGACTCTGCCGTCGGGCGAGGTAATGCCCTCAATCGCAAACGCGGAATCGTTCGGGTTGAAGCGGACGTCGTTCGTCGCCTTTCCGGAGAGGTCGACATACTGCGTAGCGATCTGACCGTTCTGAGCAAGGCGCAGGATCGTCGCGGTGTCGGCAAGGAATCTGCCCTCGCCGTGAGAGATAGCCACGGTGTAGATATCTCCGACGCTCGTCTCCATGAGCCAGGGCGACTTGTTGGAGGCGATCCTTGTGCGGACGAGCCTCGACTGGTGACGTCCGATCGTGTTGTATGTAAGCGTCGGGCAGCTCCGGTCGGTGTCGATGATCCTGCCGTAAGGTACAAGACCGAGCTTGATGAGAGCCTGGAAGCCGTTGCAGATACCCGCCATAAGACCGTCGCGGTTTTCAAGAAGCTTCGTTACCTCTTCCTTGATCTTCGCGTTGCGGAAGAACGCCGTAATGAACTTGCCGGAACCGTCCGGCTCGTCGCCGCCGGAGAAGCCGCCGGGGATAAAGATCATCTGCGACTGTGAGATGCGCTTTGCAACGTGCTCTACCGACTCGGCGATGCCTGCCGCGGAAAGGTTGTTGATAACAATGATCTCCGGCTCTGCGCCCGCGTCGCGAAGCACCTTAGCCGTATCGAATTCGCAGTTTGTACCCGGGAATACGGGGATAACGACCCTTGGCTTAGCCGTCTTCACAACGGGCGACGGATAGCTCTTCGCCGGGCAGGAGAACGTCGGGATATCCTTCTGCTCCATCTTGATGTTGCAGGAGTAAACAGGCTCAAGCTTGCCCTCGTAGATCTCGAGAAGCTCGGAAAGCTCCACGTTCTCGCCGCCGAGGGAGATCCTGCCGTCGTCGGTCGTCGTGCCGAGGAGCACGCCCGTCTCTGCGGAGTCTTTAAGCTCAAGGATAAACGAGCCGTAGTTGTAGCCGAAGATGTCGTTTATATCGGCGCTCTCTGCAAAACGGAAGCCTATGTCATTGCCGAACGCCATCTTCATGACCGCTTCTGCCGCGCCGCCGTATGTCGGGGTGTACGCCGCAACAGCGCTGCCGCTTCTGAGAAGCGCGGTTACCTGCTCAAAGACAGCCTTTACGGACTCGGGCTTCGGCAAATCGTTCTCGTCGTACTCGGGCTTTACGATAACGACTCTGTGACCTGCCGCCTTGAAGTCGTTGGAAACTATGTTCTGCGTTTTGTCGGTCGTTACCGCGAAGGAAACGAGCGTCGGGGGAACGTCGAGATCCTCAAATGAGCCGGACATCGAGTCTTTGCCGCCGATAGAGCCGCACTCGAAATCGAGCTGAGCCTTGAGTGCGCCGAGGAGCGCCGAAAGGGGCTTGCCCCAGCGTTTGCCGTCACGGTTCGGGCGTTCAAAATACTCCTGGAAGGTAAGGTAAACGTCTTCAAATCTTGCACCCGTCGCAACGAGCTTCGAGATTGACTCAACGACCGCGAGATATGCGCCGTGGTACGGGCTTTTCTCCATGACATACGGGTTGTAGCCCCACGCCATTACGGAGCAGCTGTCGGTGTGTTTTTCTTCCATCGAGATCTTCTGAGCCATCGCCTGAGACGGCGTGATCTGGTTCTTGCCGCCGAACGGCATAAGGACCGTTCCTGCGCCGATCGTGGAGTCGAAGCGCTCGGAAAGACCTCTCTTAGAGCAGACGTTTAGGTCGCCTGCGAGAGCCTTATAATTCTCGGTGAATGTACCTGTCGTCGTTCTGCGGTAATCCTTCGGAGCGTCGGGAGTGATGACGATGTGCTTCTCAGCGCCGTTAGAGTTGAGGAACTCGCGGGAGATGTTTACGATGCTCCTGCCGTTCCACTTCATAACGAGGCGCGGCTCTTCCTTTACGACTGCAACTACGGTCGACTCGAGGTTCTCAGACGCTGCAAGCTCCATGAATCTTGCGGCGTCCTTCGGCTCTACAACGACCGCCATTCTCTCCTGCGACTCACTGATCGCAAGCTCCGTGCCGTCAAGACCGTCGTACTTCTTCGGTACAGCGTTGAGGTCGATCTCGAGACCGTCCGCAAGCTCTCCGATAGCAACGGAAACACCGCCTGCACCGAAGTCGTTGCAGCGCTTGATGAGCAGGGAAGCCTCTTTATTCCTGAACAGGCGCTGGAGCTTTCTTTCCTCGGGGGCGTTGCCCTTCTGGACCTCTGCGCCGCAGCTTTCGAGCGACTGGAGCGTGTGGGACTTCGACGAGCCTGTTGCGCCGCCGCAGCCGTCGCGCCCGGTTCTGCCGCCGAGCAGGATAATGATGTCGCCCGGCTCGGGGCGCTCTCTTCTTACGTTCTCCGCAGGAGCAGCCGCTATGACCGCGCCGATTTCGAGGCGCTTTGCGGCGTAGCCTTCGTGGTAAAGCTCGTCGACCTGGCCCGTTGCAAGACCGATCTGGTTGCCGTAGGAGCTGTAGCCTGCGGCTGCCGTCGTTACGATCTTTCTCTGGGGGAGCTTGCCCGCCATTGTCTCGCTTACGGGCTTGAGCGGGTCTGCCGCGCCCGTTACGCGCATTGCACCGTAAACGTATGATCTGCCGGAGAGCGGATCTCTGATAGCGCCGCCGATGCACGTTGCGGCGCCGCCGAACGGCTCGATCTCTGTCGGGTGGTTATGCGTCTCGTTTTTGAAGAGAAGCAGCCAGTCCTCCTGCTTGCCGTCCGCGTCGACCTTGATCTTGACGGTGCAGGCGTTGATCTCCTCAGACTCGTCGAGCTTGTCGAGCTTGCCGGTCTGCTTTAAGTAGCGCGCGCCGATCGTTGCGATGTCCATGAGGTTTATCGGCTTCGTTCTGCCGAGCTTGCGGCGCAGCTCGATGTATTCCTCATACGCCTTCTGGAGAAGCTCGTCTTCAAACTCGGCGCTGTCGATAGTTGTAAGGAACGTCGTGTGGCGGCAGTGATCCGACCAGTAGGTGTCGATCATGCGGATCTCGGTGATGGTGGGGTCTCTGTCTTCGCTTCTGAAATAGCTCTGGCAGAACTTGATGTCTTCAAGATCCATCGCAAGACCCTTTTCCTTCATGAACGCTTCAAGTCCGCTCTCATCAAGAGCGTTGAAGCCGTCGAGCGTCTCGACCTCGGTCGGGATATCATACTTCGACACGAGCGTGTCGTACTTTTCGAGCGAAGCCTCGCGGCACTCTACCGGGTTGATGACGTACTTCTTGATCTGCTCGATCTCGCTCTCGGAAAGCTCACCGTAAAGCAGGTATACCTTCGCCGTGCGGACGAGCGGGCGCTCGCCCTGCGAGATGATCTGGATGCACTGTGCAGCCGAATCGGCTCTCTGGTCGAACTGACCGGGAAGCGGCTCGACCGCGAAAACAACTGCGCCGTCGGTGTTTTCAAGCTCTGTGGTCACGATGTCGAGCTGCGGCTCGGAGAAGACCGTTTTCGTAGCGTAGTCGAAAAGCTCTTTCTCGATGTTGTCGGCGTCGTAGCGGTTAAGAAGCCTGATCTTCTCTAAGCTATTGATGCCGAGCAGTGTATTTATATCGCTGCAGAGCGTGTTTGCCTCGTGAGCAAGCTCCGCCTTCTTTTCAACGAAAATTCTGTAAACCAAAATTATTCCCCCGTTTATGGTAAAATCAGTATGTATTGATCTGACGTTTATTATTCAGCGCTTACTGCTTGGAGCGCTCTCTGACCGATGTCGCTGCGGCAGTAAGCGTTTTCAAACGTGATGCTTTTCGTCGCCTTGTATGCGTCGTCGATCGCCTCTTTGAGCGTCGGCGCAGTTGCTACAACGTTGAGGACCCGTCCGCCGCTTGTAAGGAGCTTGCCGCCCTCGAGCTTTGCGCCGGCGATGTAGAAGTCGGCATTGTCGGCAAGGTCGCCGACCGTGATCTCAAAGCCCTTGTCATACTTCTTCGGGTAGCCGTTTGAAGCGAGGACTACGCAGCAGGCGCTCTTCTCGGCGAACTTCACCTCAACCTCGGAAAGGCGTTCCTCGGCTACAGCCTGCATGATCTCGAGAAGATCGCTTTCGAGCAGCGGGAGGACAACCTGCGTCTCCGGATCGCCGAAGCGGCAGTTGTACTCGATCACCTTCGGACCCTTTTCCGTTATCATAAGCCCGAAGTAGAGGCAGCCCTTGAAAGTCCTGCCAAGCTCGTTCATAGCGTTCATTGTCGGGAGGAATATCTTCTCCATGCACTCTGCGGCAACGTCATCCGTGTAGTACGGGTTTGGAGCGACCGTTCCCATACCGCCTGTGTTAAGACCCTTGTCGCCGTCGAGCGCGCGCTTGTGATCCATGCTCGACACCATCGGGACGACTGTCTTGCCGTCGGTAAACGAAAGCACGGAAACCTCCGGACCTGTGAGGAACTCCTCGATAACGACTCTTGAGCCGCTCTCGCCGAAGACTTTGTCTTCCATCATCGACTTGATGGCAGCCTCCGCGTCCTCTCTCGTCTCGGCGATGATAACGCCCTTGCCGAGCGCAAGACCGTCTGCCTTGATAACGGTCGGGATCGGGGCTGTCTTGATGTATTCGAGAGCCTTGTCCATATCGTCGAAGACCTCATACTCCGCGGTGGGAATGCCGAACTGCTTCATCATATTTTTCGAGAACACCTTGCTGCCCTCGATGATCGCGGCATTCGCGTTCGGACCGAAGCACGGGATACCGAGCTTCTGCAGCTCGTCCACGCAGCCGAGCACGAGCGGATCGTCGGGAGCTACTACCGCGAAGTCAACGGGGTTGCTCTTCGCAAATTCGACGATGCCGGAAATATCGGTAGCGCCGATATTAACGCACTCGGCGTCCTGAGCAATGCCGCCGTTGCCGGGAAGCGCCCAGATCTTCTCGCAGTTTTTGCTTTTCTTCAGTGATTTGATAATGGCGTGCTCACGTCCGCCGCCGCCGATCACCATAATTTTCATGGAAAATCTCCTCCTTAAAATAAACGGCAAAACCGCACAGATACAGTTTGCTATTTCTGCGAAATTTCCGCTGTATCTGTACGGTAATTATTTTATTAGTGATGGAACAGTCTCATCTTTGTGAAGACCATAGCCATGCCATACTTGTTGCACGCCTCGATAACGTTGTCGTCTCTGATTGAGCCGCCGGGCTGCGCGATGTAGGAAACGCCGCTTCTTCTTGCGCGCTCGATGTTGTCGCCGAACGGGAAGAATGCGTCACTGCCAAGAGCTACGCCGGTAATCTTCGAGAGATACTCCTTCTTCTCCGCCTTTGTGAGCGGCTCGGGGCGGGTCTGCCGAGCGTGTCGAGGAACGGAAGGTTCAGCACCTTGTCGTGCTGGCGAAGATGCCAGATGTCAGCCTTGTTTCCCGCAAGGCGCGTGCAGTGAATTCTCGACTGCTGACCTGCGCCAACGCCGATAGCCTGACCGTCAACGGCGAAGCATACGGAGTTGGACTGCGTATATTTAAGCGTGATAAGCGCAATGATGAGGTCGATCTTTGCGTCGGCAGGGATATCCTTGTTGTCGGTAACTACGTTTTCAAGCAGTTCGTTGTTGATCTTGAACTCGTTTCTGCCCTGCTCGAAAGTGATGCCGTAGACCTGCTTGCGCTCGATGGGGTCGGGCTTGTAGTTTTCATCGATCTTGACAATGTTGTAGTTGCCCTTCTTCTTCGATTTGAGGATCTCGAGAGCCTCCGGTTCATAGCCCGGAGCGATGATGCCGTCGGACACCTCGCGCTTTACGAGCGTAGCCGTCGTTACGTCGCAGACGTCGGAAAGGGCGATCCAGTCGCCGAATGACGACATTCTGTCGGTGCCTCTTGCACGCGCGTAAGCGCAGGCGAGCGGAGAATCGTCAAGACCCTCGATATCGTCGACAAAGCAAGCCTTTTTGAGCTTTTCGGGAAGCTTTCTGCCAACTGCGGCAGACGTCGGGGAAACGTGCTTAAAGCTCGTTGCGGCGCACATACCGGTTGCCTCCTTGATTTCCTTGACAAGCTGGTAGCTGTTGAAGGCGTCAAGGAAGTTGATGTAGCCCGGCTTGCCGTTTAAGATCTCGATCGGCAGCTCGGAGCCGTCGTGCATGAAAATTTTAGACGGCTTCTGATTCGGGTTGCAGCCGTATTTAAGTTCAAACTCTTTCATGGAAAAATCTCCCTTTCCTTAAAAAATCGCTGTATTTTTATTGATCCGATAGGCGTTGACGGATATGACCTCTGTCTTCGACTGCGACTGCGGTCTTTCATACGTCTTTACAAAGTGGAAGCCGCTTTTTTCAAGCACGCGGTTACTGCCGATGTTATCGACGTGAGCCTCGGCGTAGATCGTTTTGAAATCCTCTTCAAAGAGCAGGTATTTCACCACGGCGCGGCACGCCTCTGTCATGTAGCCGCTGCCCCAGAACTCCTCGGCGAGGATATAACCGATCTCCGGTTCGCCCTCGTTGTAGCCCACAACATCTATAATGCCTATGAGCCTGCCTGTCTCTTTAAGCTCGATGCCCCAGCGGAAGCAGCGCAGGTTCTTGTAATCGTCCATGCAGAAGTTGATGAAAGCCACCGTTTCGGAAACGTCCTTGTGGGCGTGCCACGTTACATAGCGCGCGACGTTTTCACGGCTCGTCATTCCGTAAAACATCTCCTCCGCGTCGTCCTCGTTGAGGTAGCGAAGCAGCAGGCGCTCTGTTTCAAGCTCTTTCATGGCATTAAACCTTCAGGTCTGCCGTGATCTCGTCTTTGTAAAGGCGATCGAGAACGGGCTTGACCTCGTTTGCGATGAACTCGTTTACCTGAGAAACGCATCTGCCCGTGTAAAGCTTCGGGTCAAGCTCGCTTACGATCTCTTCCTTCGTTACGGGGAAGGCTTCGTCTGCGGCGATGCGGTCTACGAGGTCGTTTACGCCGTCTTCCCTCTTCACTCTTGCAGCCGCCGCGTGGCTGTGCTGACGAAGCAGCTCGTGAAGCTCCTGACGGTTGCCTCCGTTCTTTACCGCCTTCATCATGATGTTCTCGGTAGCCATAAAAGGAAGCTTCTCCATCACTCTGCGCGTTACTACCTTGTCGTTTACAACGAGGTCGCTCGTGATGTTGATGTAAATATTGAGAATGGAATCAACGGCGAGAAACGCCTCCGCAACGGAGATCCTCTTGTTGGCGGAGTCGTCGAGAGTTCTCTCGAACCACTGCGTGCCTGCCGTGAGAGCCGGGTTGATCGAATCTACGATAACGTAGCGTGCAAGCGACGAAATGCGCTCGCTTCTCATCGGGTTGCGCTTGTAGGGCATTGCACTGGAGCCGATCTGCTTCTTCTCAAACGGCTCCTCCATCTCTTCAAACGACTGGAGGATCCTCAGGTCGTTGGAGAACTTGTAGGCGCTCTGTGCAACGCCGGAGAGCGCGCCGAGGAAGTATGTATCGGTCTTTCTCGAATATGTCTGACCGGAAACGGCTACGACCTTGTCAAAGCCCATCTCCTTTGCGATGAGGTCTTCAACGAGCTTCACCTTCGACTCGTCGCCGCCGAAAAGCTCCATGAAGCTTGCCTGTGTGCCGGTCGTACCCTTCGAGCCGAGGAGCTTTAGGTTTTTGAGCTGATACTCGAGGTTCTCGACGTCCTGGATAAGCTCGTACATCCAGAGGGTTGCGCGCTTGCCGACCGTCGTGAGCTGTGCGGGCTGAAGGTGAGTGTATGCAAGGCACGGAAGGCTCTTGTATTTGTCGGCAAAAACGGAGAGGTTCTTGATGACCTGCGCGCACTTTTTGAGCACGATCTCAGACGCCTCTTTGAGAATGATAACGTCGGTATTGTCGCCGACATAGCAGGAGGTCGCGCCGAGGTGGATTATCGGTTCGGCCTTCGGGCATTGCTTGCCGTAGGCGTATACGTGAGACATAACGTCGTGGCGAACTTCCTTTTCTCTTGCCTCTGCCGTTTCAAAATCTACGATATCTCTGTACTTTTCAAGTTCGGCGATCTGCTCGTCGGTGATATTCAGACCTGCCGTCTTTTCTGCCTTCGCGAGAGCGATCCACAGGCGGTGCCATGTGGAAAACTTGAACTGCTCGGAGAAGATATACTGCATTTCCTCACTTGCGTAGCGTGTGGAAAGCGGAGATACATAACGCTCCTTATTCGATGCCATACTATTGGATCCTTTCTTTACTTAGGTTGCTTATAAATATCCTGCCGTAAGAGGATTTATTATCAGTTGTATTTGTTTATCATGCGGTTCTCAGCTGCACCCGTTTCGAGGTCGACGAAGCGGACGTAGATGGCGATCTTGTTCTGCTCGTTGAGGTTCGTCCATATGTCGTTCGTGAACTCGTCGATGTCGTTCGGGATATTGATCCTCTCGGGCTCGCCCTGGAACGTCGGTATCGGGCTGCCGTCGGTCACATATGTGTGGATAAAGTGGCCGAGACCGTTAAGAGCCGTGTAATTGAAGGTGTAGCGGTTGCACTCCGTACCCTCTGCGTCGGCGCTTTTTAGAATGCTCATCTTGTATGTGAGCTTGTCGCCGAAGGTAAGCATCGCGCTGATGCGGGGCGTCCAGTTCGGGCCGTCCGGCTCAAAGCAGCGTGTGTCGAGCGCGTCTTCAAAGCTCTTGCCGGCCTTCACGAAGTCGTAGATTGTGTCGGTCTGGTCGCCGTTTGTGGCGATGAGCTTATTGTCGATCTTTCTGATCGGCGAGTAGATGATGAGCGAGGGGTCTTCGACCTTGCTTGCGTCGTAGGGGTGGATTATCACCTCGTCGCCGTTTTCAACGAAGATCCTGTTGCGGCTGTTGTCGCTTCTGCCCATGATGAAATAAGCAACAGCGGCCTTCTTGCCGTCCTGTGTTTTGCCGACGGCGATGCCTCTGCCTACGTAGGGGTTGCCGTTGATAAGCTTGCCGATATTTTCGGTCTGATACACGTTCATTTTAATGGCTCCTTTTTTTATTTAGACTCTCGGAGTTATTTGTTTTTCAGCAGCTCTGCGCTGACCTTTTCGACGGCCTGCGGGAGGATTATCCACTCCGCGTTAACCATAACGCGCTTTTGCAGCGTTTCGGGGGTGTCGCCGTCGCTTACCTCGACGGCCTTTTGCATGATGATCTCGCCGCCGTCCGGCACTTCATTGACGAAATGCACCGTTGCGCCCGTGACCTTCACGCCGTAAGCGAGCGCCGCCTCGTGAACCTTTAGCCCGTAGTAGCCCTTGCCGCAAAATGACGGGATCAGCGACGGGTGAACGTTTACGATCCTCTTCGGGTACTTCGAGGTGAAGCTCTCGCTGAGTATGCACATAAAGCCCGCAAGTACGATAAGCTCTATGTTGTATTCCTTGAGATACGCGAGTATCCTTTTTTCAAACTCCGCCTGCGAGCCGCACTCCTTTTTCGATACGACAACGCCGGGGACACCCGCTTTTTCCGCACGCTTTAGCGCGTACGCGTCTTTGCTGCTGGAGATGACGAGCTTTATCTCGCCGCTGCGGATAACGCCGCTTTTCTGCTTGTCCAGCAGCGCCTGGAGATTTGTGCCGCCGCCCGACACAAACACGGCTATGTTTACTTTTTCGCCGCTCATACTGACCTCCCTTTTATGCTATAACGACTCCCTCGCCGCTCTTGATTACTTCGCCCATGACGTAGGCGTCTTCGCCGTTTGCTTTGAGGATCTCGACTGCCTTCTGCGCGTCTGCCTTGTCAACAACAACGCTCATGCCCTCTCGGGGATATTGCCCGTCTTCATGATGAGGTCGAAGATCGGGAGGATTTTGAGAGACGACTTGTCAATCTTAGCCGCATAACCCTCGGGAAGGCTTCTCGGGATATTCTCGTAGAAGCCGCCGCCTGTGATGTGGGAAACCGCCTTTACATTCACCTGATCGAAGAGAGCGAGCATGGGCTTTACATAGATCTTTGTCGGAGTGAGGAGCGTTTCGCCGATCGACTTTCCGCCGAGCGCCTCGACCGGGCTTTTGATGTCGGCGCTCTCAACGTCGAACACCTTTCTCACGAGCGAGAAGCCGTTGGAGTGAACGCCGCTCGAGGGGATAGCGATGATAGCATCGTCCTCTTTGACAGACGTCTTGTCGAGGATCTTTGCGCGGTCAACTACGCCTACCGAGAAGCCGGCGAGGTCGTATTCGTCTTCAGGGTAGAAGCCCGGCATCTCAGCCGTTTCACCGCCGACGAGCGCACAGCCCGACTGAACGCAGCCCTCTGCAACGCCCTTTACTATAGCCTCGATACGCTCCGGCACATTCTTGCCGCAGGCGATGTAATCGAGGAAGAACTGCGGCTTTGCTCCGCAGCAGATGATGTCGTTCACGCACATTGCAACGCAGTCGATGCCGACCGTGTCGTGCTTGTCCATGAGGAACGCGATCTTGAGCTTCGTGCCTACGCCGTCCGTACCGGAAACGAGCACGGGGCGTGTGATGCCCGTCATGTCAAGCTCGAAGAGGCCGCCGAAGCCGCCGATGTCGGAAACGACGCCCGATGTCATAGTTTTTGCGATGTGGCTTTTCATTAGCTCAACGGCCTTGTAGCCCGCCGTAATGTCAACGCCTGCCGCCTTATAGCTTTCGCTGCAGCTTTTCATTATTCTTCACCCTTTTTAACTTTGTTTTTCTTTTCTTCGGGAATGGGCTGTTCAAATTTGTTTTTGTTGCCCTTAGGTATTCTTGTGGGGTACTTCTCGTCGAAGCAAGCGAGACAGAAGCCCGTGCAGTGACCGCCCTCGGCGATCTTCTTCACGTCTTCATACGCAAGGTAGCCCAGCGAATCCGCGCCGATTATCTTCTCGATCTCAGGGATCGTGTGCTTACAGGCGATGAGCTTATCCTTCGAGTCGATGTCTACGCCGTAGTAGCAGGGAGCGATGAACGGCGGCGCGGAGGATCTTACGTGTACCTCGACTGCGCCCGCCTCTCTGATAAGGCGGACGATACGCGCGCTTGTCGTACCTCTGACGATCGAGTCGTCTACCATAACGACCCTCTTGCCCGCTACGACCTCTGAGATGGGGTTGAGCTTTATCTTGACCTTATCCTCTCTCGACTTCTGACCGGGAGCGATAAACGTTCTGCCTATGTATTTGTTCTTGATGAAGCCGATTCCGTAAGGGATACCGGATTCCTTTGCGTAACCGATAGCCGCGTCAAGGCCGGAATCGGGAACGCCGATAACGACGTCGGCGTCAACGGGGTGAGCCTTTGCGAGAAGCTCGCCCGCTCTTACTCTTGCCGCGTGAACGCTTCTGCCGTCAACGCGGGAGTCGGGTCTTGCGAAGTAGATGTGCTCGAAGATGCAGAGCGACTGCTCCTGCTCGCCGCAGTGATCGGTTATCGAGCGGATGCCCTCGGCACCAAACACAACGATCTCGCCCGGGAGGATATCCTTGACGAACCTTGCGCCTACGGCGTCAAGCGCGCAGGTCTCGGAGGCTACGATATATCTGCCGTCCTCCGTCATGCCGTAGCAAAGCGGGCGGAAGCCTCTCGGGTCGCGCGCGGCGATGAGCTTCGACGGCGACATCACAACGAGCGAATACGCTCCGTCGATCCTGCTCATGGCTCTGTTTACAGCCTCTTCGATAGAAGGGCAGTTGAGGCGCTCCTTCGTTATCATGTATGAGATGACCTCGGTGTCGCTCGTAGTGTGGAAGATCGAGCCCTGAAGCTCCAGCTCCTCTCTCAGCTCGGCGGAATTAACGAGGTTGCCGTTATGGGCAAGGGCCATTCTTCCCTTTACGTGGTTTACAACGATCGGCTGAACGTTGGAGCGGTCGTTGTTGCCCGTCGTGCCGTAGCGAACGTGGCCGATCGCCATGTTGCCCTGACCGAGCTTATCCATAACGTCGGGTCTGAAAACGTCGTTGACAAGCCCGAGGTCCTTGTAGCTCGTTATCACGCCGTCGTTGTTGATGGCGATGCCGCAGCCCTCCTGACCTCTGTGCTGGAGGGCAAACAGGCCGTAGTATACCGTGGAAGCCACATCGGCGGTCTCGGTGCTGAAAACGCCGAAAACGCCGCATTCCTCGTGCAGCTTACTGGAATCTGTGATCATAAAATTTTCTCCCTGCAATAAAATTATAGTAATCGACATTGTTTATTATTTTAAGAGTGAATTGCGGGGCTTTCCGATCGCAGTCTCGGCTGCCGCCTCGGTCGGTGCTTCTGCTACATAGAGGTCTCCACCGGAGACCCGCAGTCTCGGCTGCCGCCTCGGTCGGTGCTTCTACTACGTAGAGGTCTCCACCGGAGACCCGCAGTCTCGGCTGCCGACGTAGAGGTCTCCACCGGAGACCCGCACCCCCGCACCCCTTCGGGAACCCATACAAAAAATATTTATATCGTTTGCTATAGAGTCGTGATCGTGTAAAATATCAAAGCATTATTTCGTTTTCGATAAAAGCCTTTATGCTCAAGCGCCGTACCTGCAAGAATGCAGGTACGGTCGTTGTCGTTTGGATTATTACTCGCCGAGAAGGCGCTTCATTACCTCTTTGTAAGCGTCCTCTGCGCCGCCCATATCTCTTCTGAAGCGGTCTTTGTCGAGCTTTTCATTTGTCTTGCTGTCCCAGAAGCGGCAGGTGTCGGGCGAGATCTCGTCCGCAAGAACGATCGTGCCGTCGGGCAGCTTGCCGAACTCGAGCTTGAAGTCAATAAGCTCGATGTTTACTTCTTTAAGGTACTCTGTGAGGACTTCGTTTACCTTGAACGCGTACTTTGCGATAGTCGCAAGCTCCTCGTCGGTCGCCCAACCCATTGCGAGGATATGATACTCGTTGACCATCGGGTCGCCGAGATCGTCGTCTTTATAGCAATATTCAAGAACAGTTCTGCCGAGCTTTACGCCCTCTTCTACGCCGAGTCTCTTGGAAAGCGAGCCTGCAACGATGTTGCGCACGATGACCTCAAGGGGAACGATCGAAACCTTCTTTACGACTGTCTCTCTGTCGCTGAGCTCTTCAACGTAATGAGTGGGAATGCCCTCCTTCTCAAGCATTCTCATGAGGTGGTTCGTCACTCTGTTGTTGATAACGCCCTTACCTGCGATGGTGCCTTTTTTGAGGCCGTTGTTAGCCGTTGCGTCGTCCTTATAGGACACGATGCAATAGTTTTCGTCGTCTGTGGCAAATACCTTTTTAGCCTTGCCCTCGTACATCTGAACTGTCTTTTCCATAACAAATTCCTCCATTTAAATTAGGAACCGGGTCGGCCGCAGCCTTGGCCTGATTCTCAGTATTGATTAGATCATTTATTGTACTTCTCGGCGATCGCCTTGTCCTTAGCGAGAACGTTTTCGGCGTTCTTCGCGCGCTCGTCGTCGAGCTTCTTTGCGAGAGCCTCGTCGGTAACGGCGATGATCTCTATCGCGAGCAGTGCCGCATTTGCAGCGCCGTCGATAGCCACCGTAGCTACCGGGATGCCCGAGGGCATCTGAACGGTCGAAAGAAGTGCGTCGAGACCGTCGAGCGTCGACGACTTGACCGGGATACCGATAACGGGAAGAGTTGTGTTCGCAGCGATCGCGCCGGCGAGATGAGCCGCCTTGCCCGCGGCGCAGATAAGCGCGCCGAATCCGTTTGCCCTTGCGTTAAGAGCGAAATCCCTTGCCTGAACGGGAGTTCTGTGAGCCGAAAATACGTGTACCTCGTAAGGCACGCCGTAATCGTCGAGCGTTTTCATCGCTTTTTCAACAACGGGCAGATCGCTGTCGCTGCCCATGATAACAGCAACCTTTTTCATAATAATTATCAACCTCCGAGTCGGTGAGATACATCTTCACCGGAGAATCATTGCTTCGCGGAGCGGCTGCCGCCGCTCACTCCGAGATAATTTTATCATTCAAAAATGCATTTGTCAACGCTTTTCGGGAAATCCGAAAAAATTCGCATTTCGTCCACAATTTCGGCGCTTTAAACGGTAAAAACGAGATGCTTTTACGCGCCGTTTCCGGGCTTAAAAATGCGCCGTATTGCATAAGATATCGCCTCAGTTCGGGGCAAAAAATAACGCTTTTGACGGTCGGAAAATATCATGCTCATTTTTTGCATTACAAGATGAAAACTTATTGTAAAAGATACACAATTATCAAAGAGACGCCGCCGATACCATTCATTTCGTATCGGCGGCGGGTCAAAGTATGAGGTTATTATTCTGTCGTCATATCGTATCAGTCAAGCTCAAGCGTTGAGATCTCTCTTTCCTCGCCCGCGCACGAATTTGCGTCTACAAAGTCTATCGAGTAGCGGAGGATAAGGAGCGCGTCGGCGCTGTCGATCGTCTTGTCCTCGTCAACATCGGCAACTGCCTTCGGGATACCCGTGAGCGTGTCGAGCATGAGCGAATGTCTGAGCGTGAAGAGCGCGTCATCGGAGAAGATAACGCCATCCTGCGTTGTATCGCCCATGAGCACGGTGACTTTATCGTCGCCGCCGCTCTGCTCCGTCTTTTTGAGCGTTACGGTGATCGTAAGGTCGCCCGTGATCTTCGTGACACGGAAGGTGTTCGCAACGCCCGTGTCGGCGGGACCCTTGATGTTCTTATACGCGCCCTCTGTCGCAGTGACGCTCTCTACCTCGTAGCCCTCGGCGGGGATAACGGTAAAGTTGATCTGACCGTTGCCGTCGCTAAGCTCCTCGCCGGTCTCGGAGCTTCTTGCCGTCGCGGACGTTTGGTTTTCTTCGCCCTTGGTGTAGTCCTGCGTCTTGTAAGTCGTGATCGAAGCCTCGCCGCCGTTTATAACGAAGGTGCCTGTAAAGCTCTTTGCAGGCTCCGGATCGTACTGCGGATCGTCGGGCGTATCGGTGGGAATCTCCCCTTCCGTATCGGTGGCAGGTTCGATGTCGCTCGATGTATCGGTATCGGAAGCGTCGGTGCCGGAATCGGAGTCGGTGCCGGGCGTGATGTCGGGTGCGGTGTCGCTTTCCGTCTCGCTGTCCGCTGCCGCTTCCTTCATCGTGACGATTACCGTAACGTCGCCCGTGATCTTGGTAACTCTGTAGGTGTCTGCAAGACCCGTGTCCGCGGCGCCCTTGAGGTTCTTGAAGTTCGTTTCGGGGCTTGCGGTAACGCTGTCAACCTCATAGCCGTCTGCGGGAATAAGCGTGAAGTTCACCTGACCGCTGCCGTCGTTGACGATATCGCCGGTGTCGGCGTTCCTTGCGAACGCGGCGGTCCGGTTCTCGTTTCCGCCGTCTTCGTATTTCTGCGTGTCGTATGTCGTGACTGATACCTTTGCCGGGTCGAACTCAAACGTTACGATAAAGGGCTGTGCCTCTTCGCCCTCGGAATCGGCTTCGGTGTCGCTGTCGGTCTGAACGTCGGAGTCGGTCTTTTCGGCTTCCTTCGTGGTGATCGTTACCTCAAGGTCGCCCGTGATCTTCGTGATGCGGTAGGTGTTCGCCTTGCCGGTGTCGGCGGAGTCCTTGATATTCTTGTAAGCGCCTTCCGTAGCTGCGACGGCGTCTACGGCGCAGCCGTCCTTGAGGTTTACGGTAAAGTTGATCTGACCGTCGCCGGACATATCTATCTCGCCCGTCTCGGAGTTGTAAGCGTAAGCGCTGTCGGTAATCGTTTCGCCGGCGAACTTCTGGGTCGTGTAAACGGTGACGTTCTCGACACCCTCGTCGTAATTGAACTTAACGGTGTAGCCGTAGCTCCACTGAGCGTACAGCGTGACATCGCCCTCGGCCGTTATAACGTCGCCGGGAGCGTAAGCCGTACCCGTACCGTCGACCTTAGTGTTCCAGCCGGTAAAGGTCATGCCGTTGTCCTCAAACGGGTCGTCTATTATAGTGTACTTATCTCCGGAGCGAACGGTATCTTTTTTGGCGTTGTCCGTGTTATCGTTTGAAACGTAAGTAACGCTGTAATCAACATCTTCGTGCCAGATAGCGTAAAGCTTCGTGTCGGAGTATACGTAGAAATCAGAGCCGGGTTCAACGGAAATCCCGCTGCCGTCTTTCTCGGTGTTCCACTCTATGAGGTAATCGCCCTCGCTTACGAACTTCGTTTCGTCGGGGTCGATATCGCCAAGGGTAAGCGACACGACGTCGCCCGAGGAGACGTTGATCTCCTCCGCGTCTTTGCCGTTGTTCGGGTCAAGCGTGAGCGTGCGGATATTGTCGGGGATCGTCTTGCCTGCGTAGATAACATAATTTGCCGAAGATTTCGCCGTCGTGCTGATAAGCTCGGTCGTGTCGGAGTATGTTACGGCTACCTTGCTGTTGGCGGAGATGCTTGGCGTCGTGCCGACGGAAAGCCCGCTTTGGCTGCTGCCGACCTGAAGCGTAAGAGCCGATGTATCGGCGCCCGTGCTGCCGCCGCCGAAACCTCCGAAGCCGCCCATGCCGCCTGCCGAGCCCCACTGAGCCACGCCCCAGTCGGAAGCGGTTGTGTTCTTATTTGTCGGCGAAGGAGCCTGCATCGTGTTGCCTATGCCGAGAACGGTACCGCTGTAGAGGTTGAAGCCGCCCTCGCTGTCAAATGCGTTGCCGGAGCTTGCCGTGATCGCGATCACTCTGCCGCCGTAGATGTCGATAGAGCCGTTGGAATCGAGCGCGTCGTTATCGTTGCCGTTGGAAGCGTCGGCGTAGATGTCGCCGCCATAGACGCTGAGCGTGAAGCCGTAATTGTTAAGGTCGCCGTTTGCGGCGTTTACAGCGTCGTCGGAAGCGGTGATGTCGATGTCGCCGCTCAGGAAGTTGAGCGTTGCCGCCTCGATGCCCTCGTAGCTCTGCTGAATGTCGATCTTAAGGCCGTCGTTGCTTGCGCCGTACTTGCCGAGGTTCATCTCATAATCGCAGTGGATGCCGTCGTCGCCTGCCTTTATCGTGATGTCGCCGGAGACGATGTCAAGCCTGCACTCGGCGTTGATGCCGTCGCCTACCGCGTCGGAGGGCTTCTCGTCCATGCCGCCGGGACCGCCGGGATTAAAACCGCCCCCGCCGCCGGGTCCGCCCGGATTGAAGCCTCCGCCCCCACCGGGAGCGCCGCTCGTCGGGAACGTGTTATTATTCGTCGCGGTCGTTGTCGAGGGGATATATACGGAGGATGTGTCGATGTTGATCGTCGGACCGTCGATCGTGAGGTACGCGTAATACTCGCTGCTCTCGTCGGGAGCAAGCTCCGTTTCGAGGTCGGAGTCGAGCGTCGAGCCGGACTTTATGCCGTTTTTGGCGTTCGCCTTGATGTTGAGCGTACCTTCACCCGAAACCGTTACCTTTGAAGCGCCCTTGAACTTAACTACCGCATTTTCTGCGGCGTCGAGATCGGATGCGTATGTGTCGGTGTCGGTGCCGAATTCGGAGTATGTCTTGTCGGTCCAGTAGTCCTCGCTGTTCTCCGCTGAGTCTTCAAGCGAGACTGTGCCTTCAATGATGATGTCCGCCTGCGAATCCTTGTTGCACATAAGCGGAGCCGTCGTGTTTTTCAGCGTAAGATCCGAGAGCGTGAGCGTAACGCCCTTTATGCCCTTTTTGACCTTAACGCTGCCGCTTTCGCACGAGCCTGTGACCTTGTAACTGCCGCTCTCACTAATCGTGAGCGACGTGCCGTCGATCTTGTAGCCGGACGTGCCGCCCGAAGGGGTAATGCCGGCATCGGTAAACGTGAATGTGACGGTATCAGCCGCCGCGCTTGCTTCTGCAGCCGATGCGGGCAAAACAGCCGCTGTACACATATTGCCCAGCAGCGCCGCCGCGCAGAGCATACTCGTTAAAATGTTCATTTTCTTCACAAAAGCCACCTCTTTGTAAGTATATAGAGACGTCTGCTGCGAAAGCTCTGCCGGAAAGCGATACGTAAAAATGCGCCGCGATCGGGGCGGAGCCTTCGCTTTTTACAACTTTATCTTAGCACAAGCTTTAGATATATTCAATAAGATTTGAACAAAAAAATTCTTAATTTTTTATGATGATTTTTTAAATTTTTGTAGATATGCATATAAAAACACACTATTTCAGCTCGTTTTCAGTTTATTTTAAGAAAATTTTAAGAATTAGTTTTTCCGGGCGCGAAAAAAGCTCCGCCAACGCAAAAAGCATTGACGGAGCATTGGTTTATTTATTCCGAAATTACTTTCCGATGAAAGCCCTTACTTCCTTCTCGATGCCGGGTGCCGTGAAGCCGAAGATCTCGAGAAGCTCCTTTGCGGGGCCGGAGTAGCCGAAGCGATCCTGAACGCCGCACTTCTTCACCTGAACGGGGCATTTCTCGGCTACTACCGAGAGGACAGCGTCGCCGAGACCGCCGATCACGTTGTGCTCCTCGAAGGTGATGATCCTGCCGCACTCCTTAGCAGCCTTGACGATGATCTCCTCGTCGATCGGCTTGATCGTGTGGATATTGATGACTCTTGCGTTGATACCCTGAGCCTTCATGTTGTCTGCTGCGATAACAGCCTCTCTTACGAGAAGACCCGTCGCAACGATGGCAACATCATTGCCATCGCGAAGCGTTACGCCCTTGCCAAGCTCAAACTTGTAATCGTCGTTATTGTTGACGCTCTCGATCGCAAGTCTGCCGAGACGAAGGTATACGGGACCGTCAAGCTCCAAAGCCGCCTTGACAGCGCCGAGCATCTCGTAGTGGTCGGACGGGTTGATGACCGTCATGTTCGGGATAGCTCGCATGATTGCGATATCCTCAAGGCACTGGTGAGTTGCGCCGTCTTCGCCCGTGGAGATGCCTGCGTGTGAGCCGGCGATCTTAACGTTGAGCTTCGGATACGCTACCGAGTTTCTAATCTGCTCGAAAGCTCTGCCCGTTGCGAACATTGCAAAGGACGCCGCAAACGGGATCTTGCCGCAGGCTGCGAGCCCTGCCGCAACGCCGATCATGTTGCCCTCTGCGATGCCGCAGTCGAAGAAGCGATCGGGGTAAGCCTTTTTGAAGATCGAAGTTTTTGTTGCCGCCGCAAGGTCTGCGTCGAGAACGACTATATCTTTATTTGTTTTTGCAAGCTCACAGAGAGCCTCGCCGAAGCTTTCTCTCGTTGCCTTAACTACCTTTTCTGCCATCAGAGAGCACCTCCCAAAGCTTTAAGCTGCTCAAGCAGCTCGTTTCTGCCGACCTCATACTGCTCGGCGTTCGGAGCCGCACCGTGCCAGTTGACCTGATTCTCCATGTAGGAAACGCCCTTGCCCTTTACGGTCTTTGCGATGATAGCGGCAGGCTTGCCCTTTACCGCCTTTGCTGCATTGACGGCTGCTTCGATCTCGTCGAAGTCGTGACCGTTCATCTTGAAGACCTCAAAGCCGAATGCCTCAAGCTTCTTGTCGAGCGGCTCAAGACCGCCGACCTCTTCGACCGTTCCGTCGATCTGAAGACCGTTACTGTCTATGATAACCGTGAGGTTGTCAAGCTTGTTGTGAGAAGCGAACATGAGCGCCTCCCAGACCTGACCCTCTTCACACTCGCCGTCGCCGAGGAGCGTGTAGACTCTGTAGTCCTTATTATCTATCTTGCCGGCAAGAGCCATTCCGCAGGCTGCGGAGACGCCCTGTCCGAGTGAACCTGAACTCATGTCGATGCCGGGCGTACCCTTCATATCGGGGTGACCCTGGAGCATAGCGCCGACCTTGCGAAGCTTGGGAAGCTCTTCAAGCGGGAAGAATCCCTTGAGCGCCAGCACCGCGTAAAGCGACGGGCAGCAGTGACCTTTTGAGAGCACAAAGCGGTCTCTGTCGGCCATATCGGGGTTTGCGGGATCAACGTTCATCTCTTTGTAATAAAGATATGTGTAGATGTCGGCCGCTGAAAGCGAACCGCCCGGATGACCGGACTTGGCATTGAAAATGCCCTCTAAGGCGTACAGCCTTGCCTTTGTGGCAAGCACCTGAAGCTCTTGCTTTTCGTTAGAGTTCATCGTTTTAACATCTCCTAAAAACCGAATTTTTGGATCAAAGCACAATTTCGGGATTATCCCGTATCATTTTAACATAATGTGTCGTTTTTCGCAAGCGGAAAAACCGAATTGGAAATAGAAATATGCCCAACAGAAGCCCTCCGTTTTTGTGTAATATGCTTCGGGAACTTTTTTATTCTCCGCAGTACTATTATTTCCGACGCAGCTCAGACTATCCGTACAAAAAAGCCGCTCCCCATGCGCCACGCACGAGGAGCGGTGTATATGTATAACTATTTCAGCCCAAGCTCATGCTCAAGGTCGGTGTCGAACGCCTTCTTGGGGTCGAGCTTTTCAATCTCGATCGCCGTTTTGAGGTCGGAGTGAGTGACCTCGCAGGACGGCAGAGCGTCCATAAATTCGCCGACGTTCTCCTTCGAGACGGCGTAGTCGCCCTCGATGTTGAGCTTTTTAAGCGTTGAAACGGAGGAAAGCGGCTTGATGTCGGGGACGGCGTCGTTTGTCAGAACAAGCTCCGAGAGCTGCTCCATACCGGTAAAGGGGGAAACGTCGGTGATCGCGCAGTTCTCCGCGTAAAGGATCTCGAGCTTTGAAAGCTTTGAAAGTGGGGAAAAGTCGGTGATCCCGGGGTTGTCGCCGATATAAAGCTCACGAAGCTGAGTAAGCGAACCGAGCACGGAGATATCGGTAAGCCCCGTGGAGTAGAGGTCGAGCGTGTGGAGCCTTTCGAGCCCTTCAAGCGGGGCAAGGTCGCTCACGGCGTCGGAGCCGAGGTAAAGCGACGTGATATCCATTCCCTCCAGCGGTGAGATGTCCGTCACGGCGGTTTCGTCAGCGTAGAGCGTTTCAAGCTGCTCAAGCTCCGCTGCCGCGGTGAGATCGTCTATCGGGTTCGCTCCGATGTCGAGATATGTAAGGTGTGAAAGCGACATCACCGGCGAGATATCGGTGATCGCGTTCGATGAAATCGTAAGCACCTGAAGTTCGGAAAGCCCGCGCAGCGGCGAGATATCGGTGATATGGTTGCCTCTCAGCGTAAGCTTTCTAAGCGTTTTAAGCTCGGAGAGCGCCGAGATATCGGTAAGCTCGCAGTTTTCAAGCGAAAGCGCCGTAAGCTCCTCGCAGCCCTTTAAGTCGTCGAGCGACGTTATTTTCACGTCCTTGAGGTGTATCTCAGACGCATAGCGGTCGATCTCTTCGCCGCCGAGCATGAACGTCTTTTCAAAGCAGCCGGAAAGCGACGCCGCGCAAAGCATCACCGCCGCCGACAAAACGCCGGCAATCATTCTTTTCATTGCAGTATTATCCCCCTTTTATTCCTGTCAATCGCTGTCAAAAACGCCTGTGGACCACAGCCCTCTTCCCTCTGCCTTCGCTTCGTCCTGAAGCTCGTAGAAGCGGTCTTTGTACTCCTTGTTCTTGCCGACGATCAGCACCTTAGCGTAACCGTCGCTGAGTATCTTTTCGTTGAGCATCGTGCCGTCGGGCAGGTAAACGTAGCAAAGCGGGCGGCCGTAGCGGTCCTGCGGTTCGGTTCCGTATTCGATGTAAAGCTCGCTGTCGCCGACAAGCTCCTTCGTGTGGTCGGAGGCAAGCTTGCCCTCGGGAACGTTTTTGTCGCTGTCGGGGTGGACCGACTCGGGCGTATCTATCCCGATCAGGCGGACGTTCTTCTTCTCGCCGTCAATCATGAGCTTAATCGTGTCGCCGTCAACAATCTTAACGACCTCGTAAGGTCCTTCCCTTCCCTCGGACGACAACGCGCCCGACGCACCCGACGAGGCGCTCTGAGAGGACTCCTCCTCGTAATAAAGCAGCTCGTCTAAAAGCTCCTCGGAACAGCCGGAAAGCGGTGCTGCCAGCACCAGCGCGGCCGCCGAAACAGCGATCGCTCTTTTAAAAAAACTGTGCATTGATTCAACCCCCTTAGTTGGCTGAGAAGAAAATAAACTTGGTATGCGGCAGTAAAGTCGTTATACAAAGCAAATCTGCAACGGTACTGCCTGCGGTCGCTCGACCGCCCTTTTTTGTGATACCTCAGCCGTTACATGAAGTCGAATTCACGCTTCACGCTTCTGCTGAAAAGCTCGTCGAGAGCCTTCTTTCCGTCAACCTCGCCCGCAAGCAGTGCGCGAACAGCGTTGACGATTGGCATTTCCACGCCGTATTTGTGAGAGAGCGAGACGAGCGCGCGGCACGTAGCAACGCCCTCGGCAAGCTGTGTGTAAGGCTCGCCCCTGACGAACGTCTCGCCGAACATTCTGTTGTGACTGAACTTCGAGAACAGCGTCGCCTCGTAGTCGCCGAGATGGCAAAGCCCGTAGGCGGAGTATTCGCTGCCGCCCATCGCCTTGATGAGCTTTCCTACCTCGTGAGTGCCGCGGCTCATGAGCGCGCCTTTCAAGCAGGCGTAACCCATGCCGTCGAGCATTCCGGCGGCGATCCCGACAACGTTTTTCGCCGCCGCGCCGACCTCGCTGCCGATAAGATCCGTTCCGAGATAGAAGCGGATAAGGCTGCTCGAAAACTCGGCGACAAGCTTCTGCTTTAGCTCCGGATACGCGCTGTCGATAACCATGCAGTTCGGCACGCCCGCGACGAAATTCTGCGGGTGACCGGGACCTACCCATACCGCCACGGGGATCTCGCCCAGCACCTCACCCACTACCTGTGTCAGGCGGCAGCCCGTACCTTCTTCGATGCCCTTCATGCACAGCACGAAGCTCTTGCCGGTGAGGTCAAATTTCTTAACGTCCGAAAGGAACGAGCGCAGCGCCTGGCTGCTTATCGAAATAACGATAATCTCGGCTCTTGTCACGGCTTCTTCAAGGTCGTCCGAGATCATAAGGGAGTCCGGGAAGGTGAGCATACCGTTTTGGCGCGTCTCCTTCAGCTCCTTTAAATGAGGCGAATCCGGTAGCCCCCACGACATCACCTCGTGACCTACCTTGTTAAGATACCATGCAATAAACGCGCCCCATCGGCCGCAGCCGAGTACAGATATTTTCATTAGCAGCGTCTCCTTATTTGTGTAAAATTCTGTATAAATTATACCATTATCTATGCGTTATGTCAAAGAAGTTTTTGTAAACAAAAATCCGCGCCCCAAAGCGGAGCACGGATCTTTGTGAAAGGATATAAATTCATGTATGCTTTTTGTGTTTATTACTTGAGGTAAGCGCCGTCTGTACCGATCTTGCCGGAAGGAGCGCTTGCGTTCTTGAGAACGTAGCATCTCATGTTGCCCTGGCCGATGGAGTCGGTCGTGAGCGAGCCGTTGGTAACGTTTACAGTCTGACCAGTAACTACCTCGATGTATGTGCCGTTTTCAACGCCCGTGAAGGTCGCGCCGCCGGAAACTGTTACAAGCGCATAGCTGTCAACGCCGTCGCCTGTGTAGCGGCGCTTGTAAGCCATGTTGCCGCTGCAGCCGTCTGTCGAATACTGACCCTTCTGGAGCGCGGGAACTGCGCGTCTGATCTGATTAAGTCTTCTGACGTGCTGTGCGAGCGGATTGCTCAGAGTCTCCTGAACCTTGCCGCTTGCTGTGTACTCGCCGAAATCGGAAGCCGTTACGTCGCCCTCAAGATAATCGCCGAAGTATGCACGGCCTGTCGTTGCGAGAGGAGCGTTAGGACCAACGTCGATCTTTGCGCCCTTCATGAACTCGACCTCGGAGCCGTAGTAGAGGCAGGGAATGCCGCGGAAGGAGAACATAAGCGAGAGGTTCTCTGCCCATGCCGCAGTACCGCCGTTGTAACGTATCGTATCGTCGGAGCCGATCTCCGGACCGTAGTCGTGAGAATCGACGTAGGTAACTACCCATGTTGCGTCGTTGAAATACTGATCCTCTGCAAGAGCAGCTCTGTAAGCGGAGCCTGCGTTCTCGAAGTTTCTGTGCATCGAGAAGTCGATAACGCCCGTGCCGTTCCACTGGCTGTAGTCCGGCGTATGGTAGCTGTTGCCGTTGAGGTAAGCGTTTGTGCTGGTCGGAACGCCGCTCGGGTTGGAATACTGATCGTAATGCTTCTTTGAAGGCTCAATGTTAGCCGTCGGATCCGTTGTGTTCCAGTTGCCGATCCATGCGCTGTCTGTCTCTTTCCATGTGAAGAAGGGCGGCGAGCTGGAGGGGATATTGTGGTTCCATACGTCGCGGACTCTTGCGCAAACCTCGCCGAAGATGTAGAAGTTGTCATACTTCTCATAGATCGGGAAATAAGCGCTGTTGAGCGTCCAGCGGTTGATGTGCTTCTCGGTATCGAGACGGAAGCAGTCAACGCCCATATCTACATAGCTTGTGTAGCAATCATTAATATAATCCGCTACTTTCTGATTCTCCGTATTGAGGTCAACGCAGTCGCCGGCCATGGAACCCTGCTGCTCGATCGAGGACTCATAGCCCATGTTCTGCTCGCGGTGGTAGTTGTTGTCCGGGTCGTGACCCTCGTGCTTAAGATCCTTGAGGATGTTAAGTCTTGCCTGGAACTGGTCGCCGGGCTTGAGGGAAGCGTAGTTCGGATAAGATTTTGCAAGGTCGGATCCGGGGATGACCTGCATAGCGTTGTCGGCATCGTCGAGAGCGTCGTAATTCTTTGTGAACATCTCGCCGAGACCTGCCTCACCGAAGTTGCCGGTGTGGTTCCAGACGACGTCCTGAACGATCTTGATGCCCTTTGCGTGAGCCGCATTGATAAGATCCTGGTAAGTCGCGCCTTCGCTCTCGTAGCGCGGGTCTACCTTGCTGAAATCAAAAGCGTGATAGCCGTGATAGTCATAGCCGCTGGCATTTTCGACTACAGGCGTGATCCAAATCGCCGAGAAGCCGAGAGCCTTGATGTAGTCGAGCTTGTCGATAAGGCCCTGGAAGTCGCCTCTCCATGCCGGGTCGGAATCGGGGTTGTTGGCATTGCCGTCGTCCCAGCAGTGAAGGTTGTTGCCTGTGTCGCCGTCATAGAAGCGCGTAGTCATAACGAAGTAGATCGAATCCTCACGCATATCGGTGCGCTCCCAGTCGGTCGGGTTGACGTTTCCGCCGCCGCCCGTGCCGGGCTTCTTTGTATACCATTTCTTGCCGTCGTACCAGTATTCGCCGGCAGTATCTCTCGTAAGCTCGGCAGTACGGCTGCCGTTTACGATGAACTCCATATTGATCTTGGTAATGCCGTCGAAGGTCTTGCTGTACCAGCCGTCACCCTCGTCTGTCATTGCCTCGCCGGGAAAAGCAGTTTCGAGGTTCTGGGGCAGAGAGTTCCAATAGTAGATCGTCGGCGTACCGGAAGCACTCTTGTAGTGAACGGTGATACCCGACGCAGCAGACTCTTCAGCGCTGACCTCTGCCGCGGACGCATTGACCGAGCTGTTGAGCACGGCGATACTGCCGCTCGCTACAAGACCGGTCAGCAATGCGCAGCAAATAATTTTGGTGAAAAGCTTTCTCATTGCTATCTTCCTCCTTAAAGTTTGTTGACAAACACAAAAACGCACATAATTTCCGAATATTACTGTTAATATTATAAAATACCGTTTCTGCTTTTTAATTCTCTAATAGAACTAAAATGGCAATTGTATAACTTAATACTAGCCAAAGTTAAATTTTGTTTTTTATCAAAAACGCTGAAAATTTACGTTTCAGATGCCCTTTTCCATACTTTTTGCCAAACGTCACAAACACTTCAAAAAGCTGTCACTTATGGGTGCGATAATATACTTCGGTATGGTACCGTGGGTTTCTGTATAACTAATTAAGGGGGGCTTTTCGCCCGGCACGATACATTATTTTGAAGGTTTCGGCATACTCTCCATAAATCAGAGAAGGCGATGCAGCATATGGTTTGCTGCATCGCCTTTTTCGCCTTTCGTTTTCGGATTCTTCAGATCCACAAGCCCATAAGTTTCACCGGCTTTTTTACGTAGTCGAGGTCGAGCGATCCGCCGCTGTAGATCATGTCCGCGTTCTCGATAAAGCGGTTGGCGTACTTCTCGCCGAGCGTTGACCTGAGCACCTCAAAGCCCTTCTTCAGATTAGGCGGTCGCCTTCTGAGGGAATGGCAGTCGCTCGTCATAAAATGGACAAGCCCGTGGCGGATCAGGTAGTTGACCATTCCGGTCGCTTTCGTTTTCTTGATGAGCGCCTCGGCGTTGACGTGAGCAAGGCAGCCCATTTCGATAAGCTCGTAAAGCTCCGTCGGATTTGAGAGCATATAGGAGTAGCGCTCGACGTGGGCGATGATCGGTCTGTAGCCGGAACTCACGATGTTGCCAAAGGTACGCTTCAAGCCGTGGGGACGAGCCTGCGTCGGAAGCTCGATGAGGACGTAATCGGTACCCTCAAAGCAGAGCTTTTCAAGGTTCATCTCCCCCAGCCCGATTGTGTAGTAGACCTCCGAGCCAAGCTTGAATTCGAGGTCCATATCCCGGAATTCCTTTTCGGCACGCAGCCGTTCAAGGCTCTGTGCGCGCTTTTTGTCGAACTCCGCGACGGTGATCCTGTCGCTGTCGAAGTGGGGCGTAAAGACAAATTTCGTTACGCCCTGGTTAAGCTCTTCGCGAAGCAACCCGATAGACACCTCGGTATTCTTTGCGCCGTCGTCTATTCCGGGAAGGATATGGCAATGGAGATCAGTCTTCTTTTTCGCCATAGTAGTATCCTCCGTATTTATAGCCGTACTTATAGTAGTACGAATTTGAAACGTCGGAATCGACCTTGTATTCCATGAGGATAGCGCCCAGCACCTTTAAGCCCGCGTTCTCGATATTCGCCTTGGAGCGCTCTACCATTCTCTTGTCTGTGGAGTCGTGCTTGATGACGAGAATCGCGCCGTCCATGTACTTGCCGAGGACGGAAACGTCAGAGATGCCGAGGCACGGCGGGGTGTCGTAGATAACGTAGTCATATTTTTCAGCAAGCGCTTCAACGACCTTCTGCATCTTCACGCTGGAGAGAAGCTCCGTCGGGTTCGGCGGGATAACGCCGCCGAGAAGGATATTAAGGTCGGAGTCGTCATGCTTGAAGATCGCCTCGTCGAGCGTGACCTCACCCTTGAGTACGTGGGTAAGGCCGACCGAATGGCGCTGCAGCCTGTGTATACTCGGCATTCTGAGGTCGCAGTCAACGATGCAGACCTTCTTGCCGTAGCCCGAAAGCGCGATCGCAAGGTTTATCGAAAGGTTCGTTTTGCCCTCGTCCTGGATAGTCGAGGTAACGAGAATGCTCTTGCACTCCTGCGCTACCGCGATGAATTCGATGTTTGAGGCGATCATCTTGAATGCCTCTACGTAATAGGTAGGCGCGTTGGGGTTTGAAATACTGAACACCTGCTTGACGGTGGTGTGGTGCTTTCTTTTTCTATGCTTCTTTTTCGTGCTTACCTCGTTACTCATTTCTGGGCGAACTCCTTTCCTTCGATATACGGTATAACGCCGAGAACAGGTATGCCGAGCGTATTCGTGACGTCGGCCTCCGTCTTGAACTTGGTGTTGAGCATCTCTCTGAGGACGATGAACGCCGCCGCGGCGACCGCTCCGCCGAGCACTCCCAACATTGTATTCTTTCGTCTGTTCGGAGATACGGGGTTGCCGTTATTGGAAAGCGCCGGCTCGTTAAGGTCCTTGACGGATCCTGCCTCTACCTTCTCGAGGATAACGGGCTTTGAATACTCGACAAACTTCGTCACGAGGTCGAGCGCGTAATCGGGATTGGTACTTATGCAGGAGATTTCAACGACTTGAGTGTCGCCTACAAGACCGACCGTGATCGAGTTTTTAAGCTGCTCGTTGCTGATGTCGAGCTTGAGATCCTTCTTCACCGCCTCAAGCACGTTGTCCGCCTTGATGATGATGGAATAAAGCTGGGCGAGGTCCTGAGAGCTTTGGATCTCGCTGGGGTAAATATACTGCGAGTCGGTCGCTCTGTTGTTGATGATAACGGTCGCGGTAGCCTTGTACCTCTCGGGGATAAGATATCTCGTTACGGTATAAGCCACTCCGCCCCCGATGATCGCCGCGATTACAAGGAATATCACGTGCTTTCGCAGGAGATTCAGCAGGAGCATCAGATCAATGGTATACTCTTCATTATTTTTTGCATTTTCATTCATTAGTAATGGTCCACCTTTTCTGCCCGACGTTGCAGGCGTTCGTTATAGCAAGATACTAAAAATAAAAATTACTTTATTGTATGTTAGCGCAGAATATTTTCGTTCAAAAAAACAGTCTACACATAATTATTGCATTTAACTGCTGTTTTGTCAAGTGCGTAAATCAACAAATCACGAACTTCCGTTTGCCTGCTTTTATCGATTCTGCGTCGGTTTTTCAAGGAAGAGAATTACCTGTTCCAGTATTTTCTGTCGAGGCTGCGGTATTGAACGGCTTCGGCGACGTGCTCTGATCTTATCCGATCGCTGCCTTCAAGGTCGGCGATCGTTCTCGCGACCTTGAGTATCTTGCTGTAGGCGCGCGACGAAAGCCCCATCTTGTCAAACGCCTTTTGCAAAAGCGAATCAGCCCGGCTGTCGAGAACGCAGAACTCGTGAAGGTCGCCCGAGGGTATCCGGGCGTTCGCAGTGATGTTCCGCCCTTCAAAGCGCTCCGCCTGGAGCCTTCGCGCCTTGTTCACGCGCTCGCGTATCTTCTCGGAGGACTCCGCCGGCGCTGCGCTCGAAAGCTCTTCGTAGTGAACGGCAGGCACCTCGACGTGGATATCTATCCTATCGAGCAGAGGCCCCGAAATCTTGTTGAGATACCGGCTGACGGCAGCCGGCGAGCAGGTGCATTTGCGGATACCCGTCCCGTAATACCCGCACGGGCATGGGTTCATGGCGCAAACGAGCGTCACGCTGCACGGGTAGGAAAGCGTCCCGCTGACTCTCGCTATCGTTACTACGCCGTCCTCCAGCGGCTGGCGCAGCACCTCCATCGTCTGGCGCGTGAACTCGGGGAACTCGTCAAGGAAAAGCACGCCGTTGTGGGCAAGCGATATCTCGCCCGGGCGCGGAGTTGTGCCGCCGCCCGCAAGCCCCATCGGAGAGATCGTGTGGTGAGGCGCGCGGAATGGACGCCTGTCGATAAGCGAAACGCCGCTCGGGATATTGCCGGCGATGGAGTGTATTTTCGTCGTCTCGATCATCTCTTCAAACGTCATGTCGGGGAGTATCGTCGGGATACGCTGCGCAAGCATACTTTTTCCCGATCCGGGAGGGCCTACGAGCAGGATATTATGGCTGCCCGCGGCGGCGATCTCGATCGCGCGCTTCGCCTCGTACTGCCCCTTCACCTGCGAAAAATCGACATTGAAGCCGCCGATCGTCGTGGTAAGCTCCTCGGGATCCGCCTTTTCGATGGCAGCCTGACCGGTGAGGTGGCGGTAAAGCGCCATCACGTCCTTTGTGGGGTAAACGTCGATGCCCTTCACAACGGCAGCCTCCGCCCTGTTGTCATACGGCACAAAAATGCGCTTAAAGCCGAGCTTCTGCGCCTCGATCGTCATCGGCAGAACGCCGTTTACGGAGTTGACGCTTCCCGAAAGCGAAAGCTCTCCGATAAAGACGGCGTCGTCGGTCTCGGCGGCAAGCTGACCCGAGAGCTTTAAAAGCGCGGCAAGGATAGGCAGATCGTAAAGCGGACCGACCTTCTTAATGTCAGCGGGAGCAAGGTTCACGGTTATATGCCCCAGCGGGAAATCGAATCCGCAGTTTCTCATCGCCGAGCGCACGCGGTCTCTCGACTCCTTCACCGCCGCATCGGGAAGCCCCACAACGTCAAAGGCAGGAAGCCCCTGCGAAAAAGCCGCCTCGACCTCGACCTTGTACGCCTCTATCCCCCGAAGCCCCATTCCGTTTATTCTTTCAACCATGCAAGCTCGCCGCTCCTTCCCGAAGTGCAGAGACACTCCCTGCACCAACACTTTTTTACAAGCTTATTATAATATATTTTCCCCCGGATTTCCATATATAACGAGGATTTTTTTATCAGAGAGCCGCAAAAAAGCTCCCCCGCAAAAGCGAAGGAGCTTTGTGTTTTGGATCAGATCAAGATTACAGCTCAGCGAAGTACTTGATAGTTCTAACCATCTGGCTTGTGTAGCTGTTCTCGTTGTCGTACCAGGATACTACCTGAACCTCGTAGAGGTCGTCAGCGATCTTGGAAACCATTGTCTGTGTAGCGTCGAAGAGAGAACCGAATCTCATGCCGATAACGTCGCTCGATACGATCGGATCCTCGTTGTAGCCGAAGGACTCGGAAGCAGCAGCCTTCATAGCAGCGTTGATGCCGTCAACTGTTACGTCAGCGCCCTTAACAACTGCTGTAAGAATAGTTGTGGAGCCTGTCGGAACCGGAACACGCTGTGCGGAGCCGATGAGCTTGCCGTTGAGCTCGGGAATTACAAGGCCGATTGCCTTTGCAGCACCCGTGGAGTTCGGAACGATGTTAGCAGCGCCTGCTCTTGCTCTTCTGAGGTCGCCCTTTCTGTGGGGACCGTCAAGGATCATCTGATCGCCTGTGTAAGCGTGGATCGTGCTCATGATACCGCTCTGGATCGGAGCGTAGTCGTTGAGAGCCTTAGCCATCGGAGCGAGGCAGTTCGTTGTGCAGGAAGCAGCGGAGATGATCGTATCGTCAGCTGTGAGAGTATTCTCGTTAACGCTGTAAACGATAGTCTTAAGATCCTTGCCTGCCGGTGCAGAGATAACGACCTTCTTTGCGCCTGCGTCGATGTGAGCCTGAGACTTGTCCTTCGAGCAGTAGAAACCTGTGCACTCGAGAACTACGTCAACGCCGATCTCGCCCCAGGGGAGCTCTGCTGCGTTAGCCTTTGCGTAGATTGTAAGAGTCTTGCCGTCTACTGTGATCGTGCCAGCCTCGTCGTCAGCCTCAACTGTGTGAGCATTCTGACCGATAACGCCGCAATAGCCGCCCTGTGCTGTGTCATACTTGAGAAGGTTAGCGAGCATGGAAGGCTTTGTAAGGTCGTTGATAGCAACTACCTCGTAGCCCTCTGCGCCGAACATCTGACGGAAAGCAAGACGACCGATACGGCCGAAACCATTAATTGCAACTTTTACTGCCATTGGATTTATCCTCCTAAAATTAAAAATTGATTAATTCAAAAAACTATCAAATAGTTCATTAACTATTTTATCCTATTTTTGCAAAATTTACAAGTGCTTTATGAAAATTTGTTGTAGAATAATAAGCAGATTTTTTAAAATTTACCTTTTGTTAAAAATTCAATATCAGTATCAACAACTTTTTTATAAATTAATATTTAATTTTCCGACAGGCATATTGACAAAACGGCTGATTACAGATAAAATATTATATGGATATCGTGGGAATATGTTCGTTTCACGGTCTCCGCAGGCGCTCGGCTTGCATAAAGGCATTTGCCTGCGCTTATTTTTGATGATCGGACTCACAGTGCCGTTTCTATATTATGTAAATTCATTTTGGATCTCACAGTTTTATTGTTTTTAACACAATTATTGTCTTGTATTTATTGAGGAATAATGCCCTTTGCAGTTCGTGAAATGCGGGGCTTGAGAGATATTTCATCATATAAACGATACTTAAAAAGTGTTTCGGAAAATAATACGATCGTGATTCGAAGCGGGTGTACCGCTCCGTTTTTTTAAGAGCGCGCCCCACCCGGCAAAGCGCCGCAGCGAATTTGCGGCAGCATACAATTGAATAAGAGACGGCCTTCGGTTTGATCTTCTTAATAATTACCGATTCAGAATTTTTAAAGATCTAACAAGGAGGTGTCAGACTACCATGCAGCTATGGTTGGCAATTTTGCTTATCGTTCTCGCGGCTATCGCAAGCGGCGTTATAAGCTTTCTCGCCGGCGTCGATCACAGAAAAAAAATCGCGGAAGAGGCGATCGGTTCTGCCGAAGCCGAGGCAAGAAGGATCGTAGACGAGGCTGTTAAGGAAGCCGAGGCGAAGCAAAAGGAGTATGTCCTTGAAGGCAAGGACGAGGTCCACCGTTTCAGAAGCGAGACGGAAAAGGATCTCAACGCAAGGCGCAAGGAGGTCCAGAGGCAGGAAAGGCGCGTTCAGCAGAAGGAAGAAACGCTCGACCGCAAGATGGACAACCTTGAAAAGAAGGAAGACAATGTAGCAAAGAAGCTGAAGCAGGCAGACGAAAAGCTTGCCGAGGCGGAGTCTATCAAGAAAAGTCAGTTTGACGTGCTGGAGAAGATCTCCGGCTTTACCAAGGAGCAGGCGAAGGATTACCTGCTCAAGAACCTCGACGGAGAGCTTACGCATGAAAAGGCTGTTCGCATCATCGACTTTGAACAGCAGCTCCACGAGGAATCGGAAAAGAGAGCGAGAAACATCATCTCTCTCGCGATACAGCGCTGCGCCGCAGACCATGTGGCAGAGGCCGCAGTATCGGTAGTTCCGCTGCCCAACGACGAGATGAAGGGACGTATCATCGGCCGCGAGGGCAGAAACATAAGAGCGATCGAAACGCTCACGGGCGTCGACCTCATCATCGACGACACACCCGAGGCGATCACGCTTTCCTGCTTCGAGCCGGTAAGGCGCGAGATCGCGAGAGTCGCGCTTGAAAAGCTCATCACAGACGGGCGTATCCACCCCGCGCGCATTGAAGAGATGGTCGACAAGGCGCGCCGCGAGGTTGAGGCTATAATGAAGGCCGAGGGCGAAAGAGCCGTTCTTGAGGTCGGCGTAAACGGTATTCACCACGAGCTTGTAAAGCTCCTCGGAAGGCTCCGCTACCGCACGAGCTTCGGTCAGAACGTTCTCGAACACTCGATCGAGGTCGCGCTTCTCTCCGGCATGATCGCAAGCGAGCTTGGAATGGATCCGACGCTTGCAAAGAGAGCAGGTCTTCTCCACGATATCGGCAAAGCGCTTGACCACGAGATCGAGGGCAGCCACGTCGAGATCGGCGTAGACGTCGCTCGCAAGTACAAAGAGAGCGAGCAGGTCATCCACGCTATCCACGCTCACCACGGCGACGTCGAGGCGAAGACGGTCGTTGCCTGTATCGTTCAGGCGGCCGACGCTATCTCCGCCGCAAGACCCGGCGCAAGAAGAGAGAACCTCGAGAACTACATCAAGAGGCTCCAGAAGCTCGAAGAGGTCGCTTCCTCGTTTAACGGCGTAGAAAGCTGCTACGCTATCCAGGCAGGCCGTGAGATCAGAATCATGGTAAAGCCCGAGGTAGTAAACGACGAGAGAATGATCCCGCTTGCAAGAGAGATCTGCAAGAAGATCGAGACAGACCTCGATTACCCCGGTCAGGTCAAGGTAAACATAATCAGAGAGTCGAGAGCGATCGACTACGCAAAATAATCAAAAAACGCCGGCAATGTTATTTGCCGGCGTTATCTGTATAATGCAACAGGAGATGTGGTTTATGGATTACGAGTAATATATTCGTCCCGGCCTGCGATTCTGCGTTCAGGCTTACGATGACTGATTCAAATACCGCGCCCCGGTCCTATCGATCGGGGCTTTTTCGCCATATCACACCCGGGCGGGTTCTCCAAAGACCGTTTCGATGCGCTTTTCGCAGTTCTCCGGAGAGTAGAGGAAGCGCTCCGTTTTATTGCCAAAGAAGAAGTATTTCGGCTTTTCCGGTTTTACCTCCTCGTCGAAGGTGTCTATCACGATAAGCTTTATCTTCATCTTCTGCGGGATCATGTTTTTTATGTAAACACTCACCCTCATGCCCGGCTTTAAGCCGTCGTGAAGCTCCGCAAGCCCCGCGAGGTTTGGCGCAAGCTCGATAAACGCTCCGTAGCTCTCAACGCTGCGAACGACCCCCGGCACCGTCTGCCCCACCTTGAAGCGTGCGGCGTTTTCCTCCCACGTTCCGAGAAGCTCCTTGTGAGAAAGGCATACCCTGCTGCCCTCGCGGCTGCGAACGACAGCTCTGATGTCCTGCCCCACTGTAAAGCGCTGCGACGGGTGCTCGATGCGCGAAACAGACATCGCGTCTATCGGCAGCAGCGAAGCGACGCCGCAGCCGATGTCGGCGAACGCTCCGAAATGCTCCAGGTGGGTTATGCGGGCGTCTATCACGTCGCCGGGAGAAAGCTTGTTTACAAAGCTCACAATGCACCTCTCCTGCGCCGCGCGGCGTGAAAGCTGCGCCTCGATAACGCCGTCGTCCGCCTTGTATATCTGCGTCACGATGAAGCACACCGGACGGTTCACGCGCGAGATGACGGCGATATCGCGGACTCTCCCCTCTTTTATGCCGACGGCGCCCTCCTCACGCGGGATCACACCCCGCACCGCTCCGAGGTCGACGATAAGGTCGTGAGAACTGTCGCACATCGTCACGACCGCCTCCAGGATACGCCCCTCGTGCATAGCCTCCGTCAGCGCCGCCTGCGACGACAGCGCCGCTTTATTCTCCTCTGTGTGCAGCAATATCCCTTCCGGAAAAAAAGTATTCATTTTCTTCTTCCCTTTCCTGTCAATTCATTCTGTGAATGTATATGCGAAAGGGTCACGCAAATATGCAAAAGCTCCCGCCTTGACGACGGGAGCAATTTTTATGGATTATTCGTTTTATCAGAATTCCTCGTAGGTCTTCATAATCGCGCCCTTGGAAGCCGTGCTTACGAGCTTCGAGTAACGCGCGAGCCAGCCCGTTGTTACCTTCGGAGCGGGAGCGACGTAAGCCGCCTTTCTCTTTGCAAGCTCCTCGTCGGAAACCTCAAGGTTGATGGAAGCGTTCGGGATATCGATGCTGATGATATCGCCCTCTTCGATGAGTCCGATCTCGCCGCCGTCTGCCGCCTCGGGGCAAACATGACCGATGGAAGCGCCTCTCGAAGCGCCGGAGAAACGTCCGTCGGTGATGAGAGCGACCGTCTTGTCGAGCTTCATACCGGCAAGCGCACTCGTCGGGTTGAGCATTTCTCTCATGCCCGGGCCGCCCTTAGGACCTTCGTAGCGGATAACTACAACGTCGCCGTCAACGATCTCGGAATTATAGATAGCCTTGATCGCCTCGTCTTCGCTGTTGAAAACTCTTGCAGGGCCCTTGTGAACGAGCATCTCGGGAGCTACCGCGCTTCTCTTTACTACGCAGCCGTCCTTTGCGATGTTGCCCCAGAGAATCTGGATACCGCCCGTCTCGCTGTAGGGAGCGTCGATCGTCTTGATCGAGTTTGTGTCCTTAACGTAAGCGCCCTCGATGTTCTCGCCGACGGTCTTGCCCGTTGCGGTAATGAGCGAGAGGTCGATAAGACCCTTCTTCGCAAGCTCCGCCTGAACTGCGGGAACGCCGCCTGCCGCGTCGAGATCCTGGATATGCGTCGGACCTGCCGGAGCGAGGTGGCAGAGGTTCGGCGTCTTTGCGCTCATCTCGTTGAACACCTTGAGGTCGAGCGGGATACCCGCCTCGTTTGCGATAGCGAGCAGGTGAAGCACGCTGTTGGACGAGCAGCCGAGAGCCATATCGCACGCAAGCGCGTTGCGGATAGACTTCTCGGTGATGATGTCTCTCGTCTTTATGTCCTTCTCGACAAGGTTCATGATAGCCATGCCGGCGTGCTTGGCGAGCATGATTCGCTTCGACGAAACAGCCGGGATAGTGCCGTTGCCGGGCAGCGCGATGCCGAGCGATTCGCACAGGCAGTTCATCGAGTTTGCCGTGTACATTCCGGCACATGAGCCGCAGCCGGGGCATACGCCCTGCTCACACTCGGTGAGCTTCTTCTCGTCGATGAGGCCTGCCTTGTAGGAGCCTACCGCCTCGAACATCTTAGACAGGGAAACCTCGTCGCCATCGTATACGCCCGCAAGCATCGGGCCTCCGCTGCATACTACAGCGGGAATATTGAGCCTTGCCGCGCCCATAACCATGCCGGGGACGATCTTGTCGCAGTTCGGGATAAGAACGAGGCCGTCGAACGCGTGAGCCTGAGCCATCGTCTCAACAGAGTCCGCGATAAGCTCTCTCGACGGAAGCGAATACTTCATGCCGAGGTGACCCATTGCGATGCCGTCGCAAACGCCGATAGCCGGGACCATGATCGGAGTACCGCCTGCAAGACGAACGCCAGCCTTTACAGCCTCGGCGATCTTGTCGAGGTGGATATGACCGGGAACGATCTCGCTGTGAGCCGAAACTACGCCGATAAGCGGACGGTCAAGCTCTTCCTTTGTATAACCCATCGCGTAGAAAAGGCTTCTGTTCGGAGCACGCTCTACGCCCTTTGTAACGTTATCACTTCTCATTTTAAACAACTCCTTTTCCTAAAATCAGGCGGAGAGAATCAGCTTTCGTGAAGCGGCTCTCTCCGCCTGCATATATGCGGATATTACTTTGTCATCTTTACCTTGCCGCGCTGGAGAGCCGTTGCGCCCGTGCGGCACATCTCAAGGATCGTGTAGGGCTTGAGGTTTTCGATGTAGGAGTCAAGCTTGATCGGCTTGCCCGTAAGCTCGAATACCATGCTGCCGTCGGATACGTCGATGATCTTTGCCTTGTAGATCGTCGCAAGCTCGAGCAGGCTGCTTCTGATGTGCTCGTTTGCGGCTACCTTTACGAGAAGCAGCTCTCTGACGAGGCTGTCGTTCGGGTCGATCTCAAACATACCCTCATACTCGTAAAGCTTCTTCGTCTGGTTGACGATCTGCTTTACCTCCTCTTCGTTGCCCGTCATGGCGATCGTAACTCTCGACAGCGTGCTGTCGTTCGTTGCGGAGACGGTCAGGCTGTCGATGTTGAAGCCTCTCTGACGGAAGAGAGAAGCGATTCTTGTGAGCACACCTTCGTGGTTATCCACGAGAATGCTTAAATAGGTTTTCTTTTTCATTGCCTGCTGCCCCCCTTATTCGTAAATGATATCGTCAACGGTGCCGCCGCCCGGGATCATCGGGAGAACGCGCTCGTCCTTGTCGATGAGGCACTCTATCCAAACGGGACCGCCGTACTCGACAGCTTCCTTGAGAGCCGCTCTGAACTCGTCAGCCGTCTTGCAGGAATAGCCCTTTGCGCCGAAGCCCTCGGCAACCTTGACATAGTCGGTCTTTCTTCCGGGGTCGGTCGAGGAGTAGCGCTTGCCGTAGAAGCTCGTCTGCCACTGCCTTACCATGCCGAGAACGGTGTTATTGAGGCAAACCGTGATAACGGGAGTGTTGTAAGTAACTGCCGTACAAGCCTCGTTGAGGTTCATGTGGAACGAGCCGTCGCCCGTGATGTGGAATACGGGCTTTCTGCCTGTACCGATCTGCGCGCCGATAGCCGCGCCGTAGCCGTAGCCCATCGTGCCGAGACCGCCGGAGGTGAGGAAGTTCTCGGCCTTCGTGTGGTGGAGGTACTGAGCCGCCCACATCTGGTGCTGACCAACGTCGGTAACGCAGAGAGCGTCTTCGCCGCCGATCTCGCTGATGATGTCCATGATCTCCTTCGGGTGAAGCTTATCGCCGCCCGTGGAATACGGGATATCTCTGCGCATCGAGTTGATCTCGTTGAACCACTCCTCGTGGGTCGTCTCGTCGAGAAGCGGCTCAAGCTCGCCGAGAACCGTTTCTGCGTCACCTACAACGTGGAAATCGGTCTTAACGTTCTTGTCGATCTCGCTCTGGTCGATGTCGATGTGGATCATAACAGCCTTTCTCGCGAACTTGTTCGGAGAAAGCGCAACTCTGTCAGAGAAGCGGCTGCCGATCGTGATAACCGCGTCCGCTTCGTTTACGGCACGGTTTGCAACTACCGAGCCGTGCATACCGATCATGCCGAGGTTTTCTCTTGAGTATCTTGTCGGCGTTGGAATTCTTTACGCCGCCGCCGAAGATGATAACGGGTCTCTTAGCCTTGTTGATTACTTCTGCGATGCTCTCAAGGCTGCTGCCGGAGTAGCTGAGCTGGCGCTCCGCCTTCTGTTTTGCGGCGGGTGTGTACTCCGTAACTGCTGCCGTGATGTCCTTCGGGATATCGACAAGGACAGGTCCGGGTCTGCCGCTTATAGCGATCTTGAACGCGCTTCTGAGAGTAGGAGCGAGATTGTGCTTCGTGATCGGCATTGTGATGCCCGCTATGTAGACCTCCTGGAAGGAGTCTCTGCCGATGAGGGAGTTGGGAACGTTGCCCGTGATGGCTACCATAGGAACGGAGTCCATGTAAGCCGTTGCGATACCCGTGACGAGGTTCGTGGCGCCCGGGCCGCTCGTTGCGAGAACGACGCCCGTCTTACCCGTTGCTCTTGCGTAGCCGTCGGCAGCGTGAGCCGCGCCCTGTTCGTGAGCCGTCATGATGTGGGTGATCTTATCGCTGTATTCGTAAAGTGCGTCATAGATATTGAGTACGGCACCGCCCGGATAACCGAAGATGGTGTCGACCTCGTTCTCGATGAGAACGTTGGCCAATATCTGCGAACCGTTTAAAACCATTTTATTCAATCCCTTCTTTTAAATAGACTTATAGTGAACGACATTATATTTTTTGAGCTTTGAAGATCACGAGCAAACTGCGGGGGCTTTCCGGTCGCAGTCTCGGCTGCCGCCTCGGTCGGTGCTTCTACTACGTAGAGGTCTCCACCGGAGACCCGCACCCCCGCACCCCTTCGGAATCCCGTTCTAAAGAAAATATTATTGCCGCCTATTATAGTTCTCTTAGATTAAAGCTCTGCGACGACCTCGACCTCGACGAGAACATTCTTCGGAAGAGTCTTGACCGCTACGCAGGAGCGTGCCGGCTTCGATGTGAAATATTTGCCGTAAACCTCATTGAACGCTGCGAAGTCGCCCATGTCCGCAAGGAAGCAAACAGTTTTGATAGCTTTGTCAAGGCTGCTGCCCGCTTCTGCGAGAACTGCGCCGAGGTTCTTACATACCTGCTCTGTCTGAGCTTCGATAGTAGTCGCCTCAACAGCGCCGCTTGCCGGGTTGATTGCGATCTGACCCGACGTAAACACAAGCGTGCCGACCTTGACGGCCTGGGAATACGGACCTATTGCGTCCGGTGCATTCTTTGTATATACCTTTTCTGCCATTTTGAATTACCTCTTTTACTTATTCATAATATGGAAGCCTGCGTCGGAAAGCGCCTTGCGAACCTCCTTGATGTGCGCTCTGTCTTTCGTTTCAAGCTCAATACGGATAATACAGCTGTTGACATCGCTGCCCTTCTCCGCGTGCTCGTAGTTTACCGATACGATATTTGCGCCCGCCTCGGCGATGATCGCCGACATATCGCGAAGCTGACCGGGCTTGTCGGTAAGGTGTATCGAAAGCTTTTCAAGTCTGCCGGATTTAAGAAGACCTCTGTCGATGATTCTCGAGAGGATAGTTACGTCGACGTTGCCGCCGGAAACTACGCAGACCGTGTTCTTGCCCTTTACGGGGAGCTTGTTGAACATTACCGCCGCTACCGAAACCGCGCCCGCGCCCTCGGCAACGAGCTTCTGGTTCTCCATGAGGGCGAGTATTGCGTTTGCCGTCTCGTCGTCGGTGACCGTTACGAAATCGTCAACGTACTTGCTGCATATAGCAAATGTATTTTCGCCGGGCTGCTTTACGGAGATACCGTCGGCAAACGTGCTGACGGAATCGAGCGTAAGTATCTTGCCCTCGCCGATAGAATTGACCATCGAGGGCGCGCCCGCTGCCTGAACGCCGTAGACCTTGACGTCGGGGCGAAGCATTTTAACGGCGTAAGCGATGCCGGAAATGAGTCCGCCGCCGCCTACGGGAACAACGATCGCTTCAACGTCGGGGTTCTCGTTTAAGATCTCGATAGCGATCGTACCCTGACCGGCGATAACGTAGTCGTCGTCAAAGGGGTGGATAAAGGTGTAGCCCATTTCATCCTTGAGCTTTAGCGCGTAATTGTACGCGTCATCGTAAACGCCGTTTACAAGCTCGATCTGCGCGCCGTAGGCGCGGGTCGCCTCAACCTTCGATATAGGTGCGATGTCGGGCAGGCAAATGACCGACTTGATGTTGTTCCTTGCCGCTGCAAGGGCAACGCCCTGGGCGTGATTTCCTGCGGAGCAGGCGATAACGCCTCTTGCCTTTTCCTCTTCGGTAAGGCGCGAGATCTTATATGCGGCGCCTCTTACCTTGAACGAACCGGTGATCTGAAGATTTTCCGGCTTAATATAAAGGTTTACGTCGGGGTTGATCTTCGGCGCACGGATAAGCTCCGTATTTCTGATGATATTTTTAAGCGCAAAAGCAGCCTGGTAAACGTTTTCAAGCTGAAGCATTTTTTTCAAGTCCTTTCTCTCAGAATAGAAAGTCATATATGTTTTGGGAAAGGGGGACCCTCTTTGCTTTATTGATTAAAGCTCTGCGCAGACGAGGTCGCCCATTTCGCTGCACGAAACCGTCTTGACGTTTTCGTCCTTGCCGGCGATGTCGACCGTTCTGTAGCCCTTGTCAAGAACGGCGTTGACTGCGCGCTCGATGTCGTCGGCTTCTTCGATCATGTCAAAGGAGTAGCGAAGCATCATCGCTGCGGAGAGGATAGTTCCGAGCGGGTTTGCGATATTCCTGCCCGCGATGTCGGGAGCGGATCCGTGAATAGGCTCATACATACCGAGCGTCGTGGAGGAAAGGCTTGCCGAAGGCATCATGCCGATCGAGCCTGTGAGCATACTCGCCTCGTCAGAGAGAATATCGCCGAACATATTCTCCGTTACGATAACGTCGAACTGACCGGGGTTGCGGACGAGCTGCATTGCCGTGTTGTCAACGAGGATATCGCTGTATTCAACGTCGCTGTACTCCTCTGCAAGGCGGTGCATCACCTTTCTCCAGAGCTTGGAGGAATCGAGCACGTTTGCCTTGTCTACGGAGTGGACCTTTCTGCCCCTCTTGAGCGCAGACTCAAAAGCTACTCTGCCGATGCGCTCGATCTCGTGCTCGGCGTAGTACATCAGGTCGGAAGCCGCCTGCTCGCCATTCTCCTCGAACGTCTTGTGTTCGCCGAAGTAGATGCCGCCCGTAAGCTCACGGACGATCATAAGATCGAGGCCGTCCTTAATGCCCGTCTCTTTAAGCGGAGAAGCGGCCTTTAGCTGACCGAACATCTTTGTCGGGCGCAGGTTTGCGAAAAGACCCAGCTCGGCTCTTACCTTGAGCAGCGCCTTCTCGGGGCGCTTTGCGGGGTCGATAACGTCCCACTTCGGGCCGCCTACCGCGCCGAGCAGAACGCTGTCGCAGTTTTTGCAGCGCTCAAGACCCTCGTCCGTGATCGGAACGCCGAACTTGTCGATGGACGCGCCGCCGATATCTACAAAATCCTTTTCAAAGGTGTGACCGTACTTTTCGCCGATTTTGTCAAGCACCTTGAGCGCCTCGTCAACGATCTCCGGGCCGATGCCGTCGCCTTTGAGGACTGTGATCTTCTTGTTCATATTGTTTCACCCTTTTTCATAGCTTTTATCTTGTGCCGCGGCGAATTAACCGTTGGCTTTGTTTCTGATGGAATTGAGCAGACCGTTAGCCGCGATGATCTCCTTGATGAAGTCCGGGAACGGCTGAGCCTGATACTGCTCGCCCTTTGTTTCATTGTATATTATACCGGTATCAAAGTCAATACTAACCGTGTTGCCGTCGTCGATTTTCTCGCTTGCTTCGGGGCATTCGAGGATAGCCAGACCGATGTTGATGGCGTTGCGGTAGAAAATCCTCGCAAAGCTCTTCGCGATAACGCAGTCGATACCGGACGCCTTGATCGCGATCGGCGCGTGCTCTCTCGACGAGCCGCAGCCGAAGTTCGCGCCGCCGACCATGATGTCGCCCTGCTTTACCTTCGTAACGAAGCCCGTGTCGATGTCCTCCATGCAGTGCTTTGCAAGCTCGGCGTGGTCTGCTGTATTGAGGTATCTTGCGGGGATTATGACGTCGGTGTCTATATTGTTGCCGTACTTATGTACCGTTCCTTGTGCTTTCATGTGTATGTCCTCCGTTCCTTAGACGTTTCTCGGGTCTGTGATAACGCCGGTGAGTGCGCTTGCCGCCGCAACGGCAGGGCTTGCGAGGTAGATCTTCGACGTAACGTGACCCATTCTGCCGACGAAGTTTCTGTTGGTCGTTGCGACAGCGACCTCGTTCTCCGCAAGTATTCCCATGTAGCCGCCGAGGCACGGTCCGCACGTCGGAGTGGAAACGGCACAGCCTGCGTCCATGAAGATGTCGATGTAGCCCGCCTTCATTGCTTCTCTGTAGATCGTCGGGGTCGCGGGGATAACGATAACTCTTACGCCCTTTGCAATGTGCTTGCCCTTGAGGATCTCTGCCGCGATGCGCAGGTCGGAGATACGGCCGTTAGTGCACGAGCCGATAACTACCTGGTCGATCTTCACGTCGGAAAGCATGGAAGCGTCCTTCGTGTTCTCGGGGAGATGCGGGCAGGCAACGGTCGGGTCGATAGCGCCGAGGTCAATGTTGATAACGCGCTCATACTCCGCGTCGTCGTCAGCCTTGTAAACCTTGTAATCTCTCTTTACTCTCTCGTTTACGTAAGCGAGAGTCTGGTCGTCTACCTCGAAGATGCCGTTTTTCGCGCCCGCCTCGATAGCCATGTTGGAGATGCAGAGCCTGTCGTCGACGGAAAGCTCGGAAACGCCCTCGCCCGTAAACTCCATCGACTTGTAGAGCGCGCCGTCAACGCCGATCTTGCCGATGATGTAGAGGATAACGTCCTTGCCGGAAACGTAGGGCTTAAGCTTGCCGGTGAGGTTGAACTTTATAGCCTCGGGCACCTTGAACCAAGCCTCGCCTGTGGCCATACCTGCTGCCATGTCGGTGCTGCCTACTCCCGTGGAGAACGCGCCGATAGCGCCGTAGGTGCAGGTGTGGGAGTCCGCGCCGATAACGATGTCGCCGGGAGCGACAAGACCCTTCTCGGGGAGCAATGCGTGCTCGATGCCCATCTCGCCGACGTCGAAGTAATTGTCGATGTCGAACTTGCCTGCGAAGCAGCGGCACTGCTTCGTCTGCTGAGCCGCCTTGATATCTTTGTTCGGAACGAAGTGATCCATTACCATAGCGATCTTTGATTTGTCAAACACGCCGTTAAAGCCGTTCTTTTCAAACTCGTTGATAGCGACGGGCGTGGTGATGTCGTTGCCAAGCACAAGGCTGAGCTTCACTCTTATAAGCTGCCCCGGCACGACCTTGTCGAGGCCTGCGCCTGCGGCAAGGATTTTCTGCGTCATTGTCATACCCATAGTGTATGCGCTCCTTTTCTTAATAACTAATATATTATTATACACCGTTTTTCTTTTTCGGTAAAGTAGTAATTGTGAATTTTACGAGCTTTTCCGCCTTTTTTCGGCATTATTCAAAGTCAATGTCGGAATAAAACGGAAAAAACAGATTTAGTATCGGCTTCACGCCGGAGCAGTAGCCGCCGCTCTCGATCCTCCTGATCTCGCTTCTTGCCATTCCCGTAACGATGTCGATGATATTATCGTCCGGCTCGATTGCTCTGGCGATGCGCTCGTATTTCTCAAACCGCTCACAGAAGGTTTCAATAAAATCTTCTTCCGAAATACCGCTGCAGACCGCCTCAAACATATCACGGTACGCGCGCAGCTCGCCGTCAAACTGCGCCTTATACTCGTCGTACGAAACGGAATACGGATCGTCGCTGTCGAAATCATCGGGTTTAAACAATTCAAATTCTTCCGTCGTATCCTTTATTTTGCGCCGAAGTATCTCCTCCAGCGTGATGTTTGAACTGCCCAAGAAAGCACCTCCCAAGGTGTATGGCTTATGCGTTGCTCTTTGTGTACTCTCTGCGGTTGATGGCACTGAAGAGCGCGTTTACGGAGGAGTAGATGATATCGTCGTGAACGCCTACACCCCATTCGACATTGCCGTTCTTATCCGTGACCGAAACGTAGGTAACGGCCTTGGAGTCGGAGCCTCGCTCAAGCGCGTGCTCCGTGTAGGAGAGGTCGGAGATATCCACGCCCAGTTCATGGCGAAGCGCGCGGCTTACGGCGCTCAGACGTCCCGAGCCTTCCGCGGAGATAGCCTTATCCTCGCCCTTCACGCCGACGATCATGTCAACGTGCATACGGTTTCCGTCCTTGTCGGCCTTTTTGAAGACGATGTTTTTAAGCTCGATCGGCTTCTTTACGTTTATAAACTCCTGCGCAAAGCAGTCGTAGACCTCGTTCGGGAGCATCTCCTTGTGGTTCACGTCGGAGACGTTCTTGATGAAGTAGCTAACCTTTTCGCTGAACGCCTTCGGGAGAACGTAGCCGTACTGCGATTCGAGCAGGTAGCCTACGCCGCCCTTGCCCGACTGGGAGTTGATGCGGATAACGTCCGTCTCATACTCTCTGCCGACGTCCGCCGGGTCGATCGGGAGATACGGGATAGTCCACGTATCGAGCCCCTTTTCCGTGTGCCACTTCTTGCCCTTTGCGATGGCGTCCTGATGCGAGCCGGAGAACGCCGCGAAGACGAGCGCGCCGGAATACGGGCTGCGGTCGCTGACCTTCATTCTCGTAACTCTCTCGTAAAGTTCGCAGATCGACGGGATATCGCTGAAATCAAGCTCGGGGTCGACGCCCTGAGAGAACATATTCATGCCGAGCGTGATGATGTCGACGTTGCCCGTTCTTTCGCCGTTGCCGAAGAGCGTTCCCTCGACTCTGTCCGCGCCCGCGAGCAGACCAAGCTCCGTGTCGGCAACGCCGCAGCCGCGGTCGTTGTGCGGGTGGAGCGAGACCTCGATGGCGTCTCTGTAATTGAGCCTGTCGGACATATACTCTATCTGGTTTGCGTAGATGTGCGGCATGGAATGCTCGACCGTTACGGGCAGGTTGATAATCGCCTTGTTGTCGGCGGTCGGCTGCAGAATATCGAGAACAGCGTTGCAGACCTCAAGCGCATATTCCGGCTCCGTTCCCGTAAAGGACTCGGGCGAATACTCAACTCTGAAGTTCGTTCCGTTTTCCTCCTGAAGGCGCTTGATGAGCTTTGCGCCGTCGATGGCGATCTGCTTGATCTCATCCTTCGACTTCTTGAAAACCTGCTCGCGCTGAGCCTTCGAGGTCGAGTTGTAGAAGTGGACGATCGCGTTCTTGCAGCCCTTGAGCGACTCGAACGTCTTGAGGATAATGTGCTCTCTCGCCTGCGTGAGCACCTGCACGGTCACGTCGTCGGGGATACGGTCTTCCTCGATGAGGCGGCGAAGGAAATTGTACTCCGTTTCGCTTGCCGCCGGGAAGCCGACCTCAATCTCCTTAAAGCCGATCTTGACGAGCATATCGAAGAAATCAAGCTTCTCGTCGATGCTCATCGGGACGATCAGCGACTGGTTGCCGTCGCGAAGATCAACGGAACACCACGTCGGAGCGTGATCGACATACTCCTTCCTGACCCACTTGTACTCGTTGACAGGCGGGTTGAAATACTGCCGCGAATATCTCTCATAATTTTTCATAACACTCTTTCTCCTTTATAACATAAAGTTCTATTAGATTCTGCGATCCGGTGCGGAGCCTTGAAGACAATTAAAAAAGTCTTCGCCTTTTTGCTCAAAAGGCGAAGACTAACATCTCCGTGGTACCACTTTTGTTGACTTGAAAAAGCCCACTCTTTCGGCGCAAACACGCCAACCTCCTGTAACGGTGAGGATCCGTCCTTCCTACTCTGCGTTTTGCATTTCAGTCAGCCGCTAAGGGGCGAGCTCAACACACGGGGCACCGCCGCTTCACACCACCCAACGGCTCTCTGAACGTGCTGCCCGAGGTCTTTTACCCCGTCATCGCATTTAAACCTATTGTTATATATTATATAACACGGCGGCGCAAATGTCAATAGAAAATTCTGTTTTTTATTGGTTTTCCGCTCCTCTCCGCTTACTCCTGCGGCGAGCGCCTTTTCTTTTTGCGCAGCGTTTCGATCTCGGGCAGCCTTGCGACCGTCTTTGCAATGAGGAAAACGAGCGCAACGCTGATCGGGTACATGACAAGCTCCTTGATGCCTCTGACCGACAGCGCCTGCAGCGGCCGGAAGCCGTAGAAAAGCACGAACCAGAGCGAGCCGAGCAGCGTACTGATAAACAGGGAGACGACAAACTGCGCTGCCGCGATCCTCAAAAGCGACGGCTTCTCTTCATAAAGCGCAATCCCGAACACAAAGCCGATGAGCACCATGCTGATCGTAAAGCCCGGGATATACGCGCCCATCGGGGCAAGCATAAAGCCGATTATGTCGCTCAGCCCTCCGATTATGCCGGCGCAGACGGGGCCGTAGAGCATACCCGCAACGGCTATCGGGATCACGGTAAAGCTCAGCTTGATGACGTTCGTCCCGAGGAATGTGATGCTGATGTTGCCGAAATACGACAGCACAAGTGTGATCGCCAGCATCATGGCGCAGACAGACAGCGAGACCGGGCGCGAAAGCTCCCTTGCCGATCCGCCGAACTTCCTGCCTGCCGTTTCAAATAGATTCTTCATACTTTGACGCTCCTTTTCAGAGCTTCCGCCGCAAAGACGAAAGGCGGCGCATAATTTCGGATCCCCGACAAATGCACCGCCGTAAAGTCTTCACCTTCAACAGCGGGATGCAAGCCCCAGATCGCCTTTACTGTTCGTTCCCGCGGCAACTCCCCGTCCGCAGGACACTCCGTGCCAAAAGACACACGCCTGAAGCCTTACTCTGTTTTGATTTTGCAGATCACTGCAATGTGATTATACTACACGTTTCGCCATAAGTCAATAAAAAAATGCGGTCGGCAAGCGCCGACAGGCAGTTCCGATTTTAGTTTATCGTCAAGGTCAGCCGGTCTCCGCGCCGAAGGCTGCCCGCTAAAATTATACACTTAAAAGCGGTCGGCAAGCGCCGACAGGCAGTTCCGATTTTAGTTTATCGTCAAGGTCAGCCGATCTCCGCGCCGAAGGCTGCCCGATAAAATTAAACACTTAAAGGAGGTCGGCAAGCGCCGACAGGCAGTTCCGATTTTAGTTTATCGTCAAGGTCAGCCGGTCTCCGCAAGGTTCTCTTGAGCGACCATGGGGAAGAATCCAAACACGGGGCGAAAGCCCGAAAGCCTTCGCCCCGTGAGGTCGTTATGAGAAGCCGTTGTTACGGCTTTTCTTTTGTTACGGAAATGCCCTTCTCTGTCGGTGCGGAAGCTACGATCCAAACGTCGCCGACCTCGTCGAGGTGGTCGCCTGTCTGGATAGCGCCGTCCTTCTTGCCGTCGTCAAGGATCCAGTTGTATTTCTCGATCGTCTCGATCGTGTACTCATACCAGCCGTCGCCGTCTTCGTCGGTCATCGCGATGCCCGGCCATGCGGGTGCGCCCTTGACCTGACCGTCGCCCCAGAAGTAGAGGTAGGGCTTAAACGCAGCGTCTTCCGTGAGCTGAACGTGTACGGTAGCAGTCTTCGTGGGGACTGTCGTGTAGTAGTAAACTACCTCGATCTTGCCGTCGGTGTATGTGCCTTCTGCGTTTTCGGGGAGCTTCGTCTCGTCAAGGATATACCAGTCGTTATCAAGCGGCTCTGTTGTGTAAGCCGTTCCGACTGCCGCCTGCTTCTCTCTCGAACGGTCGATCTCCTTGCCGTTTTCGTCCATGTGGATAACTACAAGCGAGCCCTTTACAACGTTCGGATCCTCCTCGCCCTCGTCGGGGTTGTGGTCGTAGACCTCTACCGAGGAAGCGGAGCCGTTGCAGATAACCCAGATGTCGCCCTTTGAGGACATATCGGCTGTCTGAGAGCCGCCTACAGGATCGTTGACGATCCAGTTGTAGCCGTTGCCGTTCTTGAAGGAGTATTCATACCAGCCGTCGCCGTCGTCATCGGTCATCTTAACGCCCGGCCATGTTGTGCCGTAGCTCTTGTTGTCTGTTGCTGCGTCGTAAATACCCCAGAGATGGAGATTCGGAACGAAGTCCGTGTTCGGACCCATTGCAACGTGGATCGTGTTCTCGTATACCTTGTCGGAGGACTTGTAGATGTAATCTACCTTCGTTTCGCCCTTTACGAATGTGCCGCTTGCGTTTTCGGGGATCGTGTCGATCTCATACCACGGGAAGCTCTGCTCTTCGGAGGTGTAGCTGTCGCCGGCTCTGCCTCTGAGGGTGATCGTGTCTGCAAGACCCTGACCCTTCTCGTTGAGGTAATTGATCACTACCGTACCTACGCCGCCCTCGAAGAGCTTGTAGGTGTATGTTACTTCGGAAGCGCCCTTCTTAATCTTGCCGGAAGCGTCGCCGTCTACCTTAACGAGATTGTACTCAAGAGCGAGGTCAGAGGCTGCCTGAGTCGTGTAATACTGACCCTCGGAGCCTGTGATCGTATACTGACGGAGTACCTTGTTGGTATCCTGATCTACGTGCTTTACGGTGACCGTACCCTCGTTCTCATAGAAGAGATCACTGAGATCTACCTTGTCATAATCTGCCTTCGGAACGAGGATGAGCGTGGAGCTGGGCTCGAGCGTTACCTTGCCGGAAACGGTCGCAAGCTCCTTGACGCCTGCCGTGTATCTGTCGACAAGAACGGAGTAGACCGTATCGTCTGCGGCACCGCTTGCAGCGCCGCTCTTCGGAGTCTCTTCAAGACCGAGGCTGATGCGAAGCGCGATAAGCGCGTCGTTCGAGGTGATGTCGCCGTCGCCGTCGAGGTCTGCAGCAGCCTTCTGGTCGTCGGTAAGAGTGTCAAGCTCCAGGCTGCTTCTGAGGATAAGGAGCGCGTCGTTCGAGGTAACGTCGCCGTCGCCGTCAACGTCGCCGCCTGCCGGAGACGAACCGGGAAGCCATACATCTGCTGCGCTTGTGCGGCTGCCGTTGAAGATGAGCACCATGTTCGACCATGTCTTGCCGGAGGTGTCAACGAGGTTCGGGAGGTTGTATGCGATAACGCCCTTCGGTGCGTCGATCATCTCGATGGCCTTTGCCGTGTCGAGAGTGCTGTCAGCAAAGCCGGGGTATGCGTTTCTGAGCTTGATAAGGCCCTTGTAGTAGGAAACGATATCGGCGTAATCTGCCGCTCTCGACCAGTCAAGCATATTTACGTCGGCGGGTGAACGGTATGAGTTCTCGTCTCCGTACTTTGTTCTTGCGAACTCTTCGCCCGCGAGAATGAACGGGATACCCTGCGAGGTCATGACGATCGCGCCGCTGAGCTTGTTGCTCGCTACGAGCATTTCATTTCTGTCGTCAAAGACGGACTTCTCGGGCTTGGAGCCGAACTCCGTGCGGACAAGTCTGTCCCAGAGGGTGTTGTTGTCGTGGCAGCAGGAGTATACGATGTTCTGACCCGGCGCCTTTGTGCTCCAGGAATCGCCTCTGTACTGACCCTCAATGCCCTTTACGATAGTGCCGGAGCCGCCGGTGATGCCGGAAACGTAGCCTGCGGAAAGGTTGTTAAACTTACCCTTGAGGCCGTCGCGGATACTGTCGTTAAAGAAGCCGATCCTCTCGCTTACGCGCTTTGCCTTTGCCTGGTTGCAGAGAGAGGTCGTGTTGCCTGCCCAGTTGGTGTCGTCCGTGTAGGAAGACATCGACCAGCCCTCGCCGTACATGATGATCCTTGAATCTATCGTGTCGAGGTCGTCGCGGATCGCGTTCATCGTGTCGCTGTCATGCAGGCCCATAAGGTCGAAGCGGAAGCCGTCGAGGTGATATTCGGTTGCCCAGTAGTGGAGCGACTCGATCATGAACTTCTTGAACATCTCGCGCTCGGAAGCGGTGTCGTTGCCGCAGCCGGAAGCATTAGACCATGAGCCGTCGGGCTTCTGCCTGTAGTAGTAATAGGGAACGGTGAGGTTGAACCACGAATTCTCGGTAGCATAGGTGTGGTTATAAACAACGTCCATGATAACGCCGATGCCGTTGTCGTGGAGCGCCTTTATCATCTGCTTCATCTCGTTGATCCTGACGTTGCCGTCATAAGGGTTCGTCGAGTAGGAGCCTTCGGGAACGTTGTAGTTTTTCGGGTCATAGCCCCAGTTGAAGAGCGTGTCGTCGTCAGACGTCTCGTCGATCGAGCCGAAGTCATACATCGGGTTGATCTGAACGTAGTTAATGCCGAGATCCTTCAGGTAGCTCATGCAGGTCTTCATGTCGCCGGCATTGTTGAGAGTCGTCTCAAACTCTGTGAACGCCATGTATTTGCCTCTGTACTGCTCCGAAACGCCCGACTCGGGATCGTAGGAGAAGTCCTTAACATGAAGCTCCCAGACCTGAGCCTGCGTCGGGGAATCAACGAGCTGGCGCGCGTCGCTTGCCCAACCCTCGGGGTCTGTCGAGTCAAGGTCTACAACCATGGCTCTGTTGCCGTTGACGCCGGCAGCCTTGGCGTAAAGGTCCATTACCTCTTTGCCGTCGGGGCAGAACTCGTTCTTTACGTAGAATGTATAGTACTGATTTTTAAGGTCGCCGTCGACCGTAACGCTCCATACGCCCGTTGTCTTGTCGAGCGTCATGGGGTGATCGCCGAGCGCCTTCGCGCCCTCCTCGGCGTCGCTGCCCGTTGCGTAAAGCTTGAGCGCAACGTCGGTTGACGTCGGCGCCCACACCTTAAAGGTAGTAGACGCGGGGGTGTATACGGCACCGAGATCGCTGCCGTCATACGTTGTGTACGATGAGTAATCAGACAAATCAATGTCATCGACCGTAGCCGCCTTTTCTGCGCCTGCGCTTACCGCGCCCACAGATGCGAGAACGGAAGAGAGCATGGCTGCCGTAAGAACAGCCGACATAGCCTTCTTGAATCTCATACTGTTTTCCTCCTTGTGTTGTTGATGTAAATGTTATGAATATTATACAGCCGCCGGGAAGCAGGCGGAAGACCCCGCTCTGCCTTTAGCGGCGGCTAAATTCCTTGTTTTACGCCGCTCTCTTTCTGAGAATGAACGCAGCGATGCCGCCTGCCAGCACCGCAACGCCGCCGGAGGCGAGCCATACGATAAGGCTCTTGCCGTAATGCGGCTTGTAGTTGAAGATAACGTTGATCTCGTCGGCAGCATAGCTGCCCGCCGAATTTGCCGAGCTGTCGACAAGCTCGTAGCCGAAGAATTCCTTCGGAACGATGTTGTAAGACTCGTCGATGCGCCCGGAAACGACGTCCTTGTCGATAACGGAGCCGGAGTAGTCGACGTAGATCACATTGACCCTGCCCGTGCTGACGATCTCACGATCGTGCTTGTCGGCGATAACGCCGTCGTTGATCCACACCTCGTCTGACACAAGATAGCCCTCGTTGCCCGCGAGCGGATCCTGCGCGTTGCCGTGAGCCATGATAACTCTTATGCCGCTCACGCCGTCAAGGCTTTCGGAGGGGATCGTGTAAGACCACCAGCCGTCGCCGTCGTCGGTCATCGCCGCGCCCGGCCATGCGCCGGTAAGCTCCTTCGTCTCGGAGCGGTTCTGAAGCCCGTTGCCGTAGGCGTAAAGCGTGAGGCCGCTCCAGTTGTTCTTGTTGTAGTAATGTACCGTGACCGGCTCGTTCTTCGTCGGCGAGTACTTGTAAACGATGTCGACGTTGCCGTCGGTGTATTTGCCGGCGCCGTTGTTCGGGAGATGGGTAAGGTCGAGCGCGTAGCCCGTTATCGTCGGGATCTCCGCCGTATAGTACCTTTCGCCCGTCCTGCCTCGCTGAACGATGCTCTCGGCAAGCTCGCTGCCCGTTTCGGCGTCGACGAACTTTATCGTAGCCGTGCCGAACGTGCCTGTGTACTTGTTGTAGCTGAGCGTAACCTCCCTTGCCGTCTCGGAGTAAGCTCCCGTTACGCTGCCGGAGGCCTTGTCGTAGGTGTACTCCATGGAAAGCCCCGCGTCGGGCTTTACGGAGTATTTATTGCCGATCGTGCCGGAGATCACCTGTGTTTTGATGACCTCGCCCGTCTCGGCGTTTACGTGCTTGACGGTAACGATACCCTTTGTGGACTTGAACGCGAGCTTATCGAAGCTCTCTTTGTCAACGAGCATCAGAGCCGTGCCTGCCTTGACCTTCGCCTTGCCGTCAGTCACGACGGAAAGCCCGGAAAGGCCCGCGCTGTCGCCGTTTACAACGGTGACCCACTCAGCCGGCATACTGCCGCCGGGCAGCGCGATCTCCTTGTCCTCGCTCGTCGCGTTGAAGAAGAGCGCCGCATAGCTCCACTGCGTTCCAGCCGTCACCTTATTCTCGATCGTGTAGGCGATAACGCCCTTGTCGGTGTCGAGGAAATTAATGCTCTTCGCCGTCGTGTCGGTAGGATCGGTAAACGGAGCGAAGTGCTTCCTGATCTCGATAAGCCCTGAGTAATACTGCACGAGGTCGCTGTACTCGTTTCTGCGCTCCCAGTCAAGTCGGTTGACCTTTGATGAGGACGCGTAGGAGTTCTCGTCGCCGTGCTTCGTCCTTGCGAACTCCTCGCCCGCCTGGAAGAAGTTTATGCCCTGCGACGTAAGCGAAAGCGCCGCCGCAAGCTTGTTCATCGAAACGAGGCTCTCGTTTCTCAGGTCGTAATCGTTGGCATTGCCGCTCGTGGCAACGAGCTTATCCCAGAGCGTGTAGTTATCGTGGCAGGAATTGTAAGTCACCGTCTGGGTCGGGAGAGCCGCCCAATTGCCGACCTCCGCCTTTATTCCGGACTTCACGGCAGCCTGCCCCTGACCGCCCTGTATGTAGCCGCCCTCGGCGGCGTTGAAGTTGCTGCCCTTTACGCCGTCGCGGAAGCCGTCGTTGAACGCGCCAATGCGCTCGCTCATCTTCGTGACGTTCTGCTGAGTAGCCATAACGGTACCCGGCTCCGCGCTCGTCGGAAGGTTCCAGCCCTCGCCGTACATCAGTATCTTTTCGCCGCCCTCAAGCTTGTCGAGCGCCTCGCGGATCTGCTTCATCGTCTCGACGTCGTGAAGACCCATGAGGTCGAAGCGGAAGCCGTCGATGTGGTACTCGGACGCCCAGTAAACAACGGAATCGACCATATACTTGCGGTACATCAGATGCTCCGAGGCGGTGTCGTTGCCGCAGCCCGAACCGTTGGACCACGTTCCGCTCTCGGTGAAGCGGTAGTAGTAATCGGGAACCGTCATGTTGAACCACGACTTGGCGCCCTCGTATGTGTGATTGTAAACAACGTCCATGACGACGCCCATGCCGCTGTCGTGGATCGACTGGATCATTTGCTTGACCTCGTTGATCCTGACGCTGCCGTCGTAGGGATTACTCGAATACGAGCCTTCCGGAACGTTGTAGTTCTTCGGGTCATAGCCCCAGTTAAACTGATCCTCCTTCGACGACTCGTCAACCGAGCCGAAGTCGAAGATCGGAAGAAGCTGAACGTAGTTGACGCCGAGCTCTTTAAGGTAATCGAGGCCCGTTGTGCCGGTGCCGCCGCCGTTGACCGTCGTCCCCTTCTCGGTGAAGGCGAGGTACTTGCCTCTGTTTTTCTCGCTGACGCCGCTTGCCGGGTCGCTCGAAAAATCCTTGACGTTCACCTCCCAGACGATAGCCTCGGACTGGCTGTCGACCGATACGTGCCTGTCGTTCTCCCAACCCTTAGGGTCGGTGCTTTTGAGGTCGACGATCATGCCCCTGTTGCCGTTGACGCCCGCCGCCTTGGCGTACAGGTCGACCGTCTCCTTGCCCTTCTTGCCGTTATAGACGTAATATGTGTAGTATTTGCCGAGCAGATCACCCTCGACCGTCGCCGACCACACGCCGCATTTGTCGTCATAGGTCATCTCTGTAGCCGAGAGGTACTTGCTGTTTTCCTCCTCGTCGCTGCCCGACGCGTAGATGAGCACCTGCACCTTCTGTGCTGTCGGCGCCCATACCTTGAAAGTGGTCGCCTCTTTTGTATAGGTCGAACCAAGGTCGTTTCCGCTGTAAGCCAGCTTATCCAATTCTGCCACTGAACTCTCCTCCAACTGAGTTTCGGGCTCGCTGACGGCGCTCTCTGAAGCAGACTCGTTTTCCGCTTCCTCGTCCGTGTCCGCAAAAACACTCACGCCGCAAAAGGGAGCCGCAATTATCCATGCGGCCAATACACTGCACAAAAATCTCTTCACTTTTACTTTATCCACTTTACTTCCTCCATTGATCCGACCGCAGACTGCGTCTGGCCCTGCCTTTTTACAGCAGGAGCACGCAAAGGGTAAAAATGAAGCCGCAAAAAGCCATGTGCAGAACCGCCGCACATCAACCGGCTGCCGGCCGACCGCGCACAAAAAAAGCGCGCTTTCCCGAGCCGATGTTACCCTTTTATTTTATCATTTTTCGCTCTGTTTTTCAATTATCCCCCTCAAAATAGCACGGCGTAATTGTTCACAAATTTTTCACTTGCTTTTTGCGCATTATGCTATTCCGGAAACAAATATACATAGCTAAAATACGGCTGTTTGTCCCATTTTTATATCGCCGCAGGCGCGTTTGAGTTTGTATGAAACGTGATGACGCGCCTTTCAAATTAAAGCATTTAATTTGAAATTCAGTCTGCGTTATTCACCCATCACTCGCCCGCCGAGATCTCCTTAGCGCAGGCGGCGCATACATACTTCGACTTGTACGTCAGAAGCTCCTCCTCGCCGCCGCAGAACACGCAGACGGGGATATACTTTTTGAGTACAATCTCGTCGTCGTTCGTGTAGACCTCCAGCGGGTCGTTCGTTTTAAGCCCAAGGCTGCGTCTGAGCCTCACAGGGATCACGATCCTGCCGAGGGCGTCGACTTTGCAAAGCTCGCCCGATTTTTTCATAAAAGAACACGCTCCTATCGCTTTGTTTTATTCGTGGTGTCGGTACACCACCGTACAATACCATTTTACACCAATCTTTGGCAAATGTCAACCTATTTTTGAAAAAATTGGCAATTTTTGGAGAAAGGGATCGACTACCCCGCAAACGCACGAAAAACTGCCCCTCGGCAGCCTTAAAGCCGCCAAGGGGCATTGTAAAATTTAAGGTTTGCGATCAGCTCTTGCCGCCCTGCGCCATGATGCGCTTTGCCCTTCTCTGGGTGCAGCCGCAGCTGCAGGCGGTGACGTAATCGTTGTTGATCGTTCCGCACTCGGGGCATTTCCACTCGTCGAAGTACGGTTCACGGTCGTTGTCCTTCTTTGTTGTGGGCGGAGCTGCCTGTACTACACGGCTTGAAGGAGCCGGCGACTGCTCTGTCCTTCTGCTCCTCATCGAAGCAAATACAGACTTCGGCGGAGTTCTTCTTTCCTCACGCTGAGGCTGCTCGGGAATCGGAGGAGGAGTTACGGGCGCCGCCGCCTGCGTTGCCGCTACTGGAGCGGTCACAACGGGAGCCGCTGCCTGAACTGCCGCTGCCGGACGATAGCCCGGGGCAACAGGTGCGCCCTGCTTCATGAGTCTTGCCTGCTGCTGGGTGAAGCCGCAGCTGCAGACGTCTGTGTACTTATTGTTTATCGAGCCGCAGTTCGGGCATTTCCACTCGTCGAACTTCGGTGCTCTGTCTTCCTGAGGTGCAGCGGGAGCTGCGGCAACGGGTGCCGGAGCCGGTGCCGGTGCAGGCGCGGGTGCCGGTGCGCTTACCTGTTGCTGTCTGTAGCGGTCAAGCCTGTCTTCCTGCTCGGGAGCGGAACGGCCTGCCTTCTCGACAACGCTCTGGAACATATTCGTCATCTTGCGCTCAAGAGGGCTTTGTCTCGATACCTGCTCGACCTCAACGACTACGTTGTCGTCAAACAGCTTCGGGCCGAAATTGCTCTGCTGCTCGCGAATAGCTTCCATGGCCTTCTCGCGCTCCGCAGCCTTTCTGAGATCCTCTTCCTCCTGAGCCGCATACGGGTCTTCGCCCGTCTCATAGAACCTTGCACATCTGCGCTTTGTCACGCCGCAGGCGCACGTTGTAACGTAGCTTGCATTCGTGCGGTGACAGCGGAAGCACATCCAGTCCTTGCTCATGTCCATCTTCGTTCCGATGGTCGGGATACCGCCCTCGGCGGAAGCCTTGACCGGCTCTGCCGCTGCCGGCTCGGGTGCCGGTGCGGGTGCGGGCGCCGCAGACCTTGCCGGTACGGGCGCGGGTGCTGCCGGTCTTGCCGCAGGCTGCCTGAACGGAGAAGCTGCGGGCTGGCGGTTCTGGAGAGCCGCTGCCGACGCTGCCGGAGCTGCCGCATGCGGACGCTGATTGAGCGGGTTCTGCGTTCTCGGCGGGAGAGGACTCTGCGTCCTCGGCATTACCGGGCTGCTCGTCCTCGGCGGGAGCGGAGACTGCGTTCTCGGCGCTATGGGGCTCTGAGTTCTCGGCGCTATTGGACTCTGAGTTCTCGGCACTGCGGAGCTTTGCGTCCTCGGTGCCGACATCGTTGTCGGTGCTGCGCCCGGTGCCGACGGGAACTCGCCGTCTTCTCTGTGGCGCTTCTTTGCCGATTTACGGTAGCCGCACGCGCACGTCGTTACGTAGTTCGCATTTACAAGACCGCATTCCGGACACTTCCATTCGTTGGTGCCGGCCTCTCTCTCCTGCTTGTATACAGGCTTCTTTCTGAACGCGCTGAAAATCGACTTCGTCGCGGGCGGAGCCTGAGTTTTCGGGGTAGCTGCGGGGGGGGGTGTCTGCGGAGCCGCTGCCGGAGCGGGCCTCTCGACCTGTCTTGCGGGGCGCGCCGTTCTCGGCGCAACCGGGCGGCTCACCGGCGGAGTCTGCTGCTGAGTTACAGCTGCGGCTGCCGCAGGCGTCTGGGGTTCATTTTCATTTTGTGTATTGAGCGGACGGCGGGCCGTCGAGTTGTTTCTCGAGTAGGCACGGGTTCCCATCCTCTGTTCCATCGCCATTCTGCGCTTTTGCTCCTCGATGCTTCTTTGAAGCGGCGTGAGCTTGCTCAGATCTACTCCATCATCAAACATATCATCTTGAGCAGCTGCGTCCTTGAGCTCCTGCTCCTCCTTTGCCTGCTGTTCTTCGCGCTTACGCTCCTCCTCGCGCATCTTAGCCTGAGCCTCGAGGATCATCCTCACGCTGTCGGCTTTCCGCTTAGCCTCTGCGCTCGCCTTTGCATCCTGTTCTGACTTTTCCTTCTCGGCGTTGGCGGCGTCCTTCTTAGCTTTTTCTTCGGCTGCTGCCTTTTCGGCCTCCGCCTTCTTCTTAGCTTCCTCCGCCTGTGCCTTCGCTTCTGCTTCTTCTGCGGCTTTGCGCTTCGCTTCTTCTTCGGCCTTGCGCTTGGCCTCTTCTTCGGCCCTGAGCTTGGCCTCTTCTTCGGCCCTGAGCTTGGCCTCTATCTCCGCTCTGATCCGCTCTCTCATGGCGGCGAGCTCTTCTTCCTTGCGTCTTGCCTCTTCTTCAGCCTTGCGTTTTGCTTCCTCTTCGGCTTTGCGTCTTGCTTCTTCCTCGGCTTTGCGTCTTGCCTCTTCTTCGGCTTTGCGTCTTGCTTCCTCTTCGGCTTTGCGTCTTGCCTCTTCTTCAGCCTTGCGCCTTGCTTCTTCTTCGGCTTTGCGTCTTGCTTCTTCCTCGGCTTTGCGCTTTGCTTCTTCTTCAGCTTTGCGCTTTGCTTCTTCTTCGGCTTTGCGTCTTGCTTCTTCTTCGGCCTTGCGCTTTGCCTCTTCTTCAGCCTTGCGCTTCGCTTCTTCTTCGGCCTTTGCCTTGGCTTCTTCCTCGGCTTTCACCTTGGCAGCCTCTTCTTCGGCCTTGCGGTTGGCTTCAAGAGCCGCTTTAAGCTTCTGATCGGCAGCCTTCTGAGCTGCAGGATCCTTCTTCTCCTCGGCGGTCTTCTTTTCCTCTTCCTTCGGCGCTGCTGCGGGCTTTCTTCTCGAAGCGGCTATGATATCCTGATACGACATCGTGCGCTTGCCTCGTCTGTGGCCGCATTTGCACGTCTCGTTTGCAACGGGATTGACGTTTCCGCAGAGAGAGCACTTCCACTCGCTGTCGTTTACGAGCCCGTCAAACTCGGTCGGCTCGGCGGCCGTCTCCTTTTTGGCTTCGGGCTTTTTCTCTGCTTCGGGTTCGGGCTTCGGCTCCTCCGGCATCTTCTCTGCCGTCTTTTCTTCGGGCTTCTTGTCCTCTTCCTTCTCATCAATCTTTTTCTCGTCCTTCTTATCCTCATCGAAGAGATAGATCTCTTTCTTGTCGTTCTTCGACGAAGCCGACTTCGGGCGCCATACCTGAACGGGCGCGTGCATAAACTCGTCGATCTCTGCCTGGATCTCCTCGTCCGTCATCTCGACCTTGTCGGGCATTTCGGGATCGATCTCCGGTTCCGGCTCAGCGGGCTGCTCGGGCTGAGCCTGCGGCTGCTCCGGCTGTTCCGGCTTCTCTGCCGGCTCTGCGAACTGCTGCCCGGGCTGCGGCATAAAGCCTTGCTGACCCTGCGGATCGGGAGTCGACATGAACGAATTGAAGAGCGCTTCCTCCTGAGCCTGACGCGGGAGCTGCTGCGGCTGAGGCTGCCTCTGCTGAGCCGCGGGGGCTGCGGGGGCTTCCTGCTTCGGCTTGTTTGTCGGCACGTCCTTCGGGATCCTGCCTGCGGCGATGGCCTTAGCTCTGCGCTGAGTGCAGCCGCACATACAGGTTCCTACCGTATCGGGGTTGATCGTGCCGCAGTCGGGGCATTTCCACTCGAACGGATCGGGGTCACGGTCAGTGACCTCCTTCTTCGGCGGACCGAGAAGCATATCCCTCAGGGACGGCTCGTAAACGCCCTCCTTATCAGGCTTCTTCTTCATCTTCGATTTATAAACAACGACCGGCTGATTCGCTCCCTTGAAGGCGTCTTCGCCAAGCTCGTTCTTTATCTGGTTCTGGATAAATTTTGACGGAACGTTCTGCTGCTGAGCGCCCTGCGGCGGGGTTTCGCCGCCCTGATTGTTCACGACGCGCCTTACGACGATCTTCTTCTTGCCGTCGGGGCTTAGCTCTTCGCGAACGATATCGCCGTCGACCGCCGCTGTGGTCCTTGTGTCATCCTTCGGCGGGTTGACCTTGATAACGGCCTCTCCGTTTTCGGTCACGGGCGGATTCGCCATCTTTGCCCGCTGGATATTCGGATACTTCGGAGCCTGCTGCTGCGGATACGGCTGATTATAGCCATACTGCTGACCGTAGCCGTACTGCTGATTGGGCTGACCGTAGGGATACTGCTGCTGATAGCCGTAGCCCGCGCCCGCCTGAGGCTGACCGTAGCCGTACTGCTGATATCCGCCGCCCGCGTAAGGGTACTGACCCTGCTGAGCGTTCGGGGCAGCCTGCTGAGGCTTATTGCCCGCCTGCTGGCTAGCCGCGCGGAAATCATACTGCCCGGGGCCAGCTCCGGAATAGCCGGCGTTCTGGTTATAGCCGACCTTGTAATTATACTGGCCCGCTCCCGTACCCGGCTGCTGATACCCGTAAGGAGCCGCTCCCTGCTGGGGGTAACCCGGCGCTGCCGGACGATAACCGCCCTGCTGAGCGAACGGCTGCTGATATCCGAATTGCGGATTGTAGCCGTACTGCTGGCCGGGCTGACCGTAACCGAACTGCGACGGGTATCCGCTGTTGGGCGGCTGCGGATAAGCGCCCCGGGGCGTCCCCTCCGTCTGATTCTCCGGGACTTCTCCGCCGGGAGCAGGTGCAGCGTTCTGCTCGTCGCCGGGAGACATTCCCATCGAGTTCATTTTTTCTTGTTCTTCCATGTTATAACTTCCTCTGCATGATGAAATTATAATGTCTTATGACATAATTCTGACTGTTAGACATCTGCCCAAAAAACGCCGCTCCGTCTGACTCCCAAAGCTGCGCCGGGGCATATATAATGTTAAATGTTTGACTTGTTATACCGGATGCACCTTGTTCTTGGGGTCGAAGTGTTCGCCGTCGATGCCTGCCTGCTTGTTGCGGCGGTTCTCGAAGAACTTGACGGCAACTCTGTCGAACTGAGCGTAGGAGAGAACGTCCTCGTCCTGCTCGCACCACTCAGCGCATTCCTTTCTGAGCTTGTCAAGCTCCGGCTCGAGAAGGTCTGCCGGTCTGCACGTTACAGGCTTCTCGTCGCCGATGATCTTCTTTCTGAACTCGGGGTCGATCGGGACGGGCGTCTTGCCGTACTTGCCCTGAACGAGGTCCTTGAACTGACCGTTAACGTTCTTGTAGCGTTCGCCAAAGATGACGTTGCTTACAGCCTGCGTTCCGACGATCTGAGACGACGGAGTAACGAGCGGCGGGTAGCCCGCGTCTTTTCTTACTCTCGGCACCTCCTGCATTACCTCTTCGAGCTTGTCCTCCTTACCCATTTGCTTGAGCTGAGAGAGCAGGTTTGAGAGCATTCCGCCCGGCACCTGGTAGATGAGGGCGTTGGCGTCGGTCGCGAGCATCTTCGGGTCGATAAGGCCGCTGTCGATGTACTTCTTTCTGAGATCCATAAAGTAGGAGCGGATCTCGGTGAGCGCCACGAGGTCAAGCCCCGTGTCGTACGGCGTACCCTTGAGGGCTGCAACCATCGACTCCGTCGGAGCGTGAGACGTTCCGAGAGCGAACGGTGACATTGCCGTATCTATAACGTCCGCGCCTGCCTCGATCGCCTTCAAAAGGCACATTGAAGCAAGGCCGGAGGTATAATGCGTGTGGATCTGTATCGGCAGATCAACTGCCTTTTTGAGAGCCTTTGTGAGCTTCTCCGTTTCATAGGGAGTGAGCAGAGCCGCCATGTCCTTGATGCAGATGGAATCCGCGCCGACGTCTGCTATCCTCTTTGCATAGTCTACGTAATAATCCGTGTCAAACACGGGCCCTGTCGTGTAGGAGATGGCGATCTGAGCATGAGCGCCCTCCTTCTTCGCCGCTTTGACAGCCGTTCTGAGGTTGTCGATATCGTTGAGCGCGTCGAAGATACGGATAATGTCGATGCCGTTTGCAACGCTCTTCTGAACGAAATATTCGAGAACGTCGTCAGCGTAATGACGGTAGCCGAGCATATTCTGCCCTCTGAAAAGCATCTGGAGCTTCGTGTTCGGGCAGTTCTTTCTGATGATCCTGAGCCTCTCCCACGGGTCTTCGTTCAAAAATCTGAGGCAGGAGTCGAACGTCGCGCCGCCCCAGCACTCGAGTGAGTGAAAGCCGATCTTGTCGAGCAGCGGGAGAGCAGGGAGCATCTCCTCCGTTGTCATTCTCGTTGCCGCGAGAGACTGATGAGCGTCACGAAGGATCGTCTCGGTAACGCCTATCTTCTTAGCCTTGACGGGAGCTTCCCCGCCGCTTTTATTGTTATTGCCGCCGCCCTTTGTGAGGTTTGCGGAGTTGTTTTTACCTTTAGCCATTGCCTGTCAATCCCCTTATTCCAAAGTGAGGAGAACCGCGCCGGACTCCTTGTTTTCACCCTTTGTGCAAAGCACGCTTGCTACCTTGCCGTCCTGAGGCGACTGGATCTCGTTCTCCATCTTCATTGCCTCAAATACTACGAGGACGTCGCCCTTCTTTACGCTCTGACCTTCCGTTACGTTCACGCTTACGATCGTGCCGGGCATGGGGATATCTATCTTAACAGAGCCTTTCGCCTCTGCCGCAGGAGCCTTTGCGGGCGCCGCGGGTGCGGGTGCGGATGCCGGAGCCGCTGCCTTTGCGGGCGCTGCGGGTGCGGGTGCCGCGCCTGCTTCTTCTACCTGTACGTCATATGTAACACCGTTTACGGTAATCTTTAAATTTCTCATTGTCGTATACTCCCTTTCGGTTTTTGATTTGTTTATATCAAAGCGGAGCAACCGCCGTTGTTTTACTGCTTATCAGATCGTGCTGTGCTTCTTCGGGAGAGTCGTCTCTCTCTTGCCCGAAAGCATATCGAGAGCGCCCGAGAGCGCAGCCTTCAGCTCGCTTTGATCGACTACCGAATCAATGTAGCCAAGCTCCGCCGAACGCTCCGCAGAGCATTCGTTCGCCTTGAAGTCGATAAGAGCCTGCTCTCTGCCGGCCTTGTCGGTCTTGAGCTTTTCGGGGCTGAGAATGATTATCCCCGCCTCCGGGTTGATGGGAGATACGCTTGCGCCTTCAAGCGCAAATGTCATGTCTGTTGAAGCGCCCGTTCCCGCGAGCGCCATGTAAAACGCGCCGTAAGCCTCGCCCGTAACGACGGTGATCTTTGCCGTTGTAGCCTCGGCGTAAGCCGCCGTAAGCTTTGCCGCCGCCTTGATGCAGCCAAAGCCCTTGGCGTCTGCCAGCGTGATAACGGGGATCGAATAAGCGTCGCAGAAGCGAACGAGCTTTGTAAGCTTCTCGCAGCCGTCGGTATCGACAACGCCGCCGCACGTCTGAGCAACGCCGACCGTGTCGCCGTCGAGCCTTGCAAAGCCGACCTTAACGTCCTTCGCGAAGCCCTCGTAAAGCTCGATGAAGCTGCCGCCGTCGGCAAATGCCGAGATGATGTCGCCGCCGTCCATCGCGGGGATCTCTTCTGTCCGGTATGCGTCGGAAAGATTGTTCTGCGGGAGCATAACGACGAGATCCTTCGCCGCCTCGATCGCAGCGAATTCATCGTTAGCGCAGGCTGCTATCGTGCCTGCCGCCATATTGGAGTCTGCGCTGCCGCCCTCGCCGTTCGTATTGATGGTAAATTTGCCGTCATTGCTCATGATGACGAAGTCTGCCGTCGACGCGAGAAGCGCCGCCGTACCCTCGCACGGACCAAGGATAACGGAGATCTGCGGGACGATGCCCGCAAGCTTGCCGCTTAAATTGAGCAGCTCGCCGTAAGCCGTTAAAAGCTCCGCGCCCTCGCCGACTCTCGCCCCGATCGAATCGTAGATGCCGATAACGGGGGTACCCGTCTTCAGCGCAAGCTCATAAAGCTTTTTGAGCTTCGCTGCCTGTGCCTTCGACATCGCGCCGGAGCAGATGTCGCTGTTCTGCGCGAAAGCGTAAACGGGGCAGCCGTTCACTTCTCCGTAGCCCGCGGCAGCCTCCGCTGGGCCGTCGCCCGACTTGGCATAGGGCGCTATCGGAGCCATGGTTCCCTCGTCAAAAAGAGCCTCGAGCCGCTTTACCGCGGCCGTACCGGACAGCTCCGCCTTTATCTTTTCAATACTCATACATAAATCCAACCTTTCATTGCCTTGCGCAAACAATCAAAACAATGTTATCGTAAACATCAATAAACACTCTGTTTCGCAAAGACCCACTTCGGTCTCACTCAATTAGACTTATTGTAATTATAAAACAAAAATCGGATATTGTAAAGGTGGTTTTGAGAAATTTATACAAAAATTTCAGAATTTTTATAAAATCAAAAAGCTTGAATTTTCTTTGTAAGAAAATCGGAACTATTTTTAGTCAAATTACATCAAATTACAAGTCCAATCATTATCTTAATTAATAAATTATTATTATATTCCGGTATTATAATTTACGAAAAATTACACATTTTTTGCTGCTGTTAAACACGGCCTGCACTGCAAAGCATTCAAAAAGAGCGGCAGGATACACCCGCCGCCCTTGGCAAATTATATATATCAATTGTTGATGATGGAGTCTTTTACGATGACGTCGTGGCTGCCGCCCTCAACGATGCTCGTCGAGGAAACGAGAGTCAGGCGAGCCTTCTGCTGGAACTCGGGGATAGAAAGAGCGCCGCAGTTGCACATTGTCGACTTGATCTTGTATGTTGTGATCTCGACGCCGTCTTTGAGAGAGCCTGCATACGGAACGTAGCTGTCGACGCCCTCTTCAAACGAGAGCTTCTTGTCGCCGCCGAGGTCGTAGCGCTGCCAGTTTCTCGCTCTGTTGGAGCCTTCGCCCCAGTACTCCTTAACGTAGGTGCCGTTGATCTTTACCTTCTCTGTCGGGCTTTCGTCAAAGCGAGAGAAGTATCTGCCGAGCATTACGAAGTCTGCGCCCATTGCAAGAGCGAGTGTGATGTGGTAGTCGTGAACGATGCCGCCGTCGGAGCAAACGGGAACGTAAACGCCCGTCTCCTCGAAGTACTCGTCGCGCGCCTTGCAAACGTCGATAAGAGCCGTTGCCTGACCTCTGCCAATGCCCTTTGTCTCTCTGGTGATGCAGATGGAGCCGCCGCCGATGCCGACCTTGATGAAGTCCGCGCCGCACTCTGCGAGGAAGCGGAAGCCGTCTTTATCGACAACGTTGCCCGCGCCGACCTTTACGCTGCTGCCGTAGTGAGCGCGGATCCACTCGATGGTGAGCTTCTGCCACTCCGAGAAGCCCTCGGAGGAGTCGATGCACAGCACGTCTGCGCCCGCGTTTACAAGAGCGGGAACGCGCTCTGCGTAGTCTCTTGTATTTATGCCTGCTCCGACGATGTAGCTCTTGTGAGAGTCGAGCAACTCGTTTACGTTCTCCTTATGGGAATCGTAGTCCTTTCTGAAAACGAGGTAGGCGAGGCAGCCGTCTTCGTCGACGAGCGGCAGGCTGTTGAGCTTATTGTCCCAGATGATGTCGTTTGCCTCTTTGAGCGTCGTATTGGCAGGAGCCGTAACGAGCTTCTCGAGGGGAGTCATGAATTCCTTGACCTTTGTGTTCTTGTCCATGCGGCTGACTCTGTAGTCCTTGCTGCCGATGATACCGAGCAGCTTGCCGTGAGCGGTGCCGTCGTCGGTAACGGCAACGGTGGAATGACCGGTCTTCTCTTTAAGGAGAAGGATATCGGCGAGGGTATTCTCGGGCGTTGTGTTCGAGGTCGACGTGATAAAGCCCTTCTTGTAGTTCTTCACTCTTGCGACCATAGCCGCCTCGTCCTCGATAGACTGCGAGCCGTAGATAAACGAAACGCCGCCCTCCTTTGCAAGCGCGATAGCCATCGTGTCGTTAGAAACCGACTGCATGATAGCGCTCACCATCGGGATATTCATTGTGAGCGGGCAATCCTCACCCTTCTTGAACTTTACCAGCGGGGTCTTCAGGCTGACCGACGTCGGTATGCACTCACTTGATGAATAACCCGGCACCAGGAGATACTCTCCAAACGTTCTCGACGGTTCTTCAAAAAAATAAGCCATTTTAAACACACTCCTTCATCTTTTTTCATTTCTCTTGCTTTTCTAGTAATCATACCATTTTTAACGTCTTTTGTCAAGCGGGCGGCGTGTCGCCGCTCACAGTTCCGATTTTACTTTTATGTAAAGCATAGCCCGTCTCCGCGCCGAGGGCTGACCACAAAAAAACATACACAAAAGCCTACCTCGCACCCGCAGAAAAAAATCCCGAACAAAGACAAAGCGGCGAATACGCAGAAGATTTGAAGCCACCGCACAAAAGCTATACGCCCGCAAGGCAGTAGAGAGCGCAAAGATAAAGAGTGTATGCTCGGAGGTGGTAAAGAGCCTTTTCCGGCGGCGCGCTAAGCGGGCGGCAAACAAAAAGGCTTCCATGAGCGACCATGGGGGGAGAATCCAAAGAGGGGGCGAAAACCCCAACTATAAAATGCACTTTTTTCGCCCCCTCGTTGGAACGCTTTTGCATACTTTTGGGGTTTACCAAACAGTGCGATTGGCAGGCGGAACTTATGCAGAGCAAAGCGGCGCTGTACGCCGCCCGCCCCGGCGACAGAGGGGCGAAGGCGACAGATGGGCGAAGGCGACAGATGGGCAAAGTGGAATGGTATACTAAAAGTACAGTCGACAAACGCCCAAAAATCTGATAAGATAAAAACAAACCCTGAAAGGAAAAAGAGCAATGAAGTACAACAAG
>ONFG01000001.1 GCA_900317025.1 uncultured Eubacteriales bacterium
ACTTCAAGCACCACATAGCACCGCAGATTGATATTGAAAAACAGCATATCTACGAAGTTTTCCGTTTCACCGATCTCCAGACGGTACTCTCTGCCAACAAAAGAGAAACCACTGCCGAGTTCAAGCAGAAACCTTGTGATATTATCCATAAGAGCGTCTTTCAGCTCTTTCTCATTGTATTTCTCCGTCAGCGTGAGAAAATCGAAATTATACGGGTCTTTTGTGATTGCCTGTGCAAGATCGCTCTGCACCGCAGGGAGCGTGGTCTGAAAATTGGTGATCGCCTTGCCCTGCCTGTCATACAGATCGGTGTCAAGGAAATTCAGCAGCACCGCCCTCGACCAGTTATTTTCAATGACCTTATTCACATAGAACAGGGCTTTTTGCTGTTCGCCTCGGCACTTGTCGATGATTACCTTATGGTGTCCCCACGGTATTAGAAAAATGTTTTTATAGTCATCAGAATTTGCGACAAGCTGGGGCAGATTCTCATTTTCAAAATCCGCCCCAAGTTGGGGCAGATTTTCTGTCAGCGGATATAGCTCATAGAATCGCCACATATAACGCAGATTCGTTTCGGAAAATGAGCTTGAATCAGGGAATATTGCTTTCAGGTCGGAGCTGAGTTTTTTATAAAAACCCGAACCGTACTTTGCTGTAAGCTCCATCTGAGAAATATCTCTGCCGATAGACCAGTAGAATTGCAGCATTTCGCTGTTGACACGTACAGCCGCTTTGATCTGCGAACTTCTGAACCTGTCGGAAAGCTCGCTGAGCCATTTTTTGTAATTATCATCAATAGGTACGATGTTATTCATGTTATTCCTCGATCTCCTCAATAATGCGGTCAATCTCCGCTCTCAGCACATCTTCACGCTTAACAATCTCAGCGATCTCCGCATTCAGCACCGCAATGTCGATAACCTCTCTTGTGTCCTCCTGCTCAACATATGTAGATACGGAAAGATTGTAGTCGTTCTCGGCAATTTCCGTATTCGGCACAAGGAGGCAGAAGTATTCGCTGTCCGTGCGCTCGGTGAACGCTGCTACAATCTTCGAGATATTATCTTCGGTCAGCTTGTTGTTATTCGTGACCTTGACGCACTCCTTTGAAGCGTCAATGAAAAGCGTGCTGTTTTGTGCCTTGTTCTTTTTCAGCACCATAATGCACGTTGCGATAGATGTGCCGTAGAAAAGATTGTCGGGGAGCTGAATAATAAAAGCGAGGTCAGCCTTTGATTTAGGAGCAAGCACACCCGCCGGAGAAAAACGGGGATCGTTTATCAGAAGCGGATTTGCATCGCCCTCCCATTTGATCGAGTACGGGGGATTTGATACGATGACCTCAAAAGGCTCATCGTCCCAATGCTGCGGCTCGGTCAGTGTGTCCTCGTGAGCGATATTGAATTTATCATAATCAATATCGTGCAAAAACATATTGATACGGCAGAGATTATATGTTGTGATATTGATCTCCTGTCCGAAAAAGCCTTGACGCACTTTATCTTTTCCAAGTATTTTGGCAGCTTTAAGCAACAGAGAACCGGAGCCGCAAGCCGGATCATAGACCTTGTTGACTTCTGTTTTGCCCGCCGTTGCAAGACGTGTCAGCAGCTCGGAAACCTCCTGCGGAGTGTAATACTCACCGCCTGACTTGCCTGCATTGGAAGCATACATACCCATAAGGTACTCATAGGCATCACCGAAAGCGTCAATGGTGTTCTCGCGATAATCGCCCAACTGCATAGAAGCAACACCGTTCATCAGCTTAACAAGGCGTTCGTTACGTTTTGGTACCGTTGCGCCGAGCTTGTTGCTGTTTACATCGAAATCATCGAACAGTCCTTTGAAGTCGTCCTCGCTCGCGCAGCCCTGCGCCGATCCCTCAATACTGTGGAAGATACCCTCAAGCGTTTCGTTTAGGTTCTCGTCATTTTCGGCTCTTTGCAGAACATTACAAAAAAGCTGTGACGGAAGGATAAAGAAACCTTTAGTCAGCACCATATCCTCACGCGCTGTTTCAGCATCATCATCAGAGAGTTTTGTATAATCAAAATCGGGATCACCTGCTTCAATTTCTCCTGCATTGATATAGTTTGTCAGATTCTCGGAAATATAACGGTAAAACAACATTACAAGAACATAATTCTTGAAGTCCCAGCCGTCAACGCTGCCGCGCAAGTCGTTAGCGATACCCCAAATTGTGCGATGCAGCTCCGCACGTTCCTGCTCTTTCTTATTATCTATCATAAGTATCTACCAACTTTTAAATTGTATATAAATATACATTAATAACAAATATTATTATACCACAATTTGTATAAATAGTCAATTTATGATTTTTTCTTATGATTGCATATATGCCCAATTGTACACCACTGGTGTCCATTTCATCACCGAAACAAATTAACCGCTTCAATACCTTTTCTCTGCGCCATTCGCACTGTCTGCCCGGTGCCGGAGCGTGTATTATTCGGATCGTAATAACAAAAACATATATCAGCGTATTCTACCAATCGAGAGTTGCGTATTCTCATACAGTCATTTGTGTAATGAGGGCATACGATTTCAGTTGTGTTAGTTGCTGAAATGATATCAGATAACTGCCGCCGATCTGAATCTGACCAATACTTGCTCTGTTCCTCCATGGGACAGGGCAGCACCAAATGCAGCTTAATCAACGGGTATTTTTTCCGAAGTCTGAGTACGGTTAAGGCTGCGATCGTATCAAAACCAATAGCGCCTCCGATATAAAAATCCGTTAGCCCGGCAGTAATGCTTCTTTCAATAACATCATATAACCTTCGAGAAAGAATAGAGCTATCTTCCTGCAATTCTCGGTGTCCGGTAAAACAAGCTGATCTCATACCAATATCATCTCCATGATTTCTCTTGATACTATTATATCGTGTAAATCCGATATTTTCAATGTTACACGATTAATATTTTCTAAAAATGGGATTATAATGAAAAGAGTAAATGATGATTGGAATGATATAGTGAGTGAGATTGATGTAAATGCAATAGCTATCGGGAAAAGAATAGCCGAATGTCGAAAAAACTTAGGTCTAACACAAGAGGAACTTGCAGAAAAAGGAGATTTAACCACACAGTTTGTTTCCTATGCAGAGTCAGGGAAAAGAGTTATTCGATCCGAGAATCTATTAAAACTGTCTCGCGCACTTGAGGTAAGTGCCGATTATCTTTTAACCGGCGAGATCATTGATAAAGATATGTTTATAATGTCGGAAAAGCTATCAAAGCTTACTCCAAAGCAATTCAGATTTATCGAATCAATAGTAGATAAATGCTCGGAAGTGTTCGGGTAATATCAATACTTATCACAGCTTATTCCTAATATATCGACGTTTTGATATATGTTTTATATGGAGAGAAGAGGGCATACCTGTATGGGTAACTGCCCTCTTTTTTCGTCCAAAAACAAAAAAAGACGTTAATACGAGAATCTCGCTCTAACGTCTTGACAAAGGTATATGATTTGTAGTATTATGATAAATGGAGTTTTAGCCCATAAAGAAAAGCGGCTGCCCACCAGCCGCTTTCTTCGAGTTAAACTCTATTAAAACTGAATAGACATCACAAGAGAGAGCATACAACACTCACCGATAACAGTTACGCCACGACCTTAACGCTGCGTTAAGCCTTTCAAGGAAAGCGAGCCAACCGCCTCGAACTTCGGTTGCTACCTTCGGTGAACGGTAAGATAGGGCAAAAGCCTATCTGTCAAATACGCGGCGAGTAATTAAAAGAGTCGAAAGGCACTGTCAGGCGCAGGATAACGTATCTCTGGTGATCTCCAGTCTGATGAACCGGAATCAATGACATAAAAAAAGCTATCAAGTCATCGAAATCAAAAGATAGTACACAAAGCTATGTTACCTTGCGATAACACAGCCTTTGTACATTTGGCGCGCCAAAAGGGACTCGAACCCCTGACCTACTGCTTAGAAGGCAGTTGCTCTATCCAGCTGAGCTATTGGCGCAGTTTTAACTCTCTGAGGAGTTACTGGAGCAGATGATGGGAGTCGAACCCACACGGTCAGCTTGGAAGGCTGAAGTTCTACCGCTAAACTACATCTGCGTTTGTCCTGCAACGTTGTTTATTATAACACCTCGGCCGAGTTTTGTCAATACTTTTTTTGAATTTTTGTTTCGGGGAATAAAACAGCGGGGTGCGCCTCGGTGAGGTCTGTTATAAAGACCGGTTGCCGCAGGCTTGCCCCGCCAATGATCTATTTTATGATATGGTAGATAAGCGGTAGCTGATCGATGTTCATGTCGGAGTACCTTATCGCTTGGTTAAAGACCGGTACGGCATCGTGGAAGTAATGGTCATCGTTGGCGTAGAGGGTTGCGATGATCTGCCCCGGCTCGACGTAGTCACCCGTCTTCTTGTGGATAATGATGCCGGCGGCGTGGTCGATCTCGTCTTCCTTTACTTCTCTGCCGGCGCCAAGCTTCATGCTTGCGTCGCCGATGAGATGCGTGTCCATAAAGGCGATATAGCCGATCTGCTTCGCCCTGACGTCGCAGCGGTAGCGCGCCCTTTCAAAGAGAGATGTATCGTCAAGGTAAGCCGTGTTGCCGCCCTGAGCTTTGACTATCTGCTTGAATTTCTTGAACGCGGTGCCGTTTTCCACCGCCTCCTCCGAAAGTCTGCGGCACTCCGCAAGAGGAAGCCCGCTCGCAAGGTGAGCCATGTGGGCCGTAAGCTCGATCGAGATGTCGTAGAGCGGACCTTTGCTCTCGCCCTTGAGCACCTTTACGGCTTCGATGACCTCGAGCGTATTGCCAACGGCGTTTCCGAGCGGAACGTCCATGTTCGTCAGCACGGCAGCAGTCTTCTTCCCTGCCGATTTGCCTATCTTGACCATCTCACTCGCAAGCGACATCGCGTCGCCCGGGTCCTTCATGAGCGCGCCGCTGCCGAATTTTACGTCGAGCAGTATGCAGTCGCTCGCACACGCCAACTTCTTGCTCATGATGCTCGAAGCGATCAGCGGAAGCGACTCTACCGTCGCCGTAACATCGCGCAGGTCGTATATCTTCTTGTCTGCGGGAGCAATATCCTCGCTGTGACCTATCATGCAGGCGCCGACCTTGTTTACGAGCTTTACAAGCTCCTTGTGAGTAAGTTCCGACTGAAAGCCCGGTATCGACTCCAGCTTGTCAACGGTGCCGCCCGTGTGACCCAAGCCTCTGCCGCTCATTTTTACGACCTTACAGCCAATAGCCGCGGCGATCGGCACAACGATCATTGTCGTTTTGTCGCCTACGCCTCCGGTAGAGTGCTTATCGACGGTCGGCCCCTTTATGCCGGACAGATCCGCCGTAAAACCGCTGTCGCGCATGGCAAACGTGAAGTTGAGTATCTCGTTGTCGCTCATGCCGTTGAGATAGATCGCCATCAAAAGCGCCGCCGTCTGATAATCGGGGATCGTACCGTTGGTACAGCCCTCCGTAAAAAATTCTATTTCACTCTGTGTAAGCTCCCAGCCGTCGCGCTTGTGAGCTATTATATCGTACATTCTCATATGACACCCTGAACTCTTTCCGCCGCATGACCTTTAAACCGAACAGCGCCGGGCGCCATCGGCTACTGCCGGTCTGCCGGCTAATAACCCCAAAAACGATCCATGCATACATTATATCAATAATCAACCAAAATTGCAACTGATAATTAAGAATTAAAATAAAAATGACGAAATTTAAAATCTTTTCGGGGAATATACACTAAATCTACTCTAATGACTTGATTATTTCAATGTATTATTGTACAATAATTATAACATTACTTTGGATCAAAGTGAGGTAACATTTTATGAGAAAAACTAAGATAATATGCACGCTCGGACCTGCGACCGATGACGAAAAGGTACTTCGCAAGTTGATTCTGAGCGGAATGGACGTAGCCAGAGTCAACATGAGTCACGGCACCCACGAAGAGGCGAAGGTCCGCATCGACACCGTAAAGAAGCTTCGCGAGGAGCTTGATCTGCCGATCGCTATCCTTCTCGATACGAAAGGTCCCGAGATCAGGACAGGCAGCTTCAGCGCAGGCCCCGTAACGCTCGAGGAGGGGCAGGAATTCACTCTCACGACCGACGACATCGACGGCGACAGCAGCCGCTGCTCCGTTACCTTCAAGTCGCTGCCGCAGGAGCTGAAAAGCGGCGACAGAGTTCTGATCGACGATGGTCTTATCGAGCTTACGGTCGAGCGCTGCTCCGGCACGGACGTTGTTTGCCGCGTCGTTAACGCCGGCACGGTCTCGTCTCACAAAGGTATCAATATCCCTAACGTAAAGCTTTCGCTGCCGTTCCTTTCGGACGCCGACAAGTCGGACATCGCGTTTGGCGTACAGGAGGACATCGACTTCATTGCCGCGTCGTTCACACGCTCGGCAAACGACATCATGCTGCTTCGCAAGGAGCTTAAAAAGCTCGGCTGCAACAATATAAGGATATGCGCGAAGATCGAAAACCATGAGGGCATCGAGAACATCGACGAGATCATCAGAGTTTCAGACAGCATCATGGTAGCCCGAGGCGACCTCGGCGTTGAGATTCCGATCGAAGAGATCCCGATACTCCAGAAACAGATAATCCAGAAGGTCTACGAGGCGGGCAAACAGGCGATCACCGCAACGCAGATGCTCGACTCGATGATAAAGAATCCACGCCCGACGAGAGCGGAGTCGACCGATGTTGCAAACGCCATCTACGACGGCACGAGCGCCATTATGCTCTCTGGCGAGACGGCAGCCGGCAAATACCCCGTTGAGGCAGTAAGGATGATGGCAAGGATCGCCGTCACAACGGAGAAGGACATCAACTACATCGAGAAGTTCAGAAAGAGAGACATCGTCGAGAGGACGGACGTTACCTCCGCTATCTCCCACGCTACCTGCACGACGGCTCACGACCTCGGCGCGGTAGCTATCCTCACCGTTTCCAAGACGGGTACTACGGCGAGAATGATATCGAAGTACCGCCCGGAATGCCCGATAATCTGCGGCACGACGGAGCCTAAGGTGCGCAGGCAGATGAACCTCTCCTGGGGCGTTACGCCGATCATCGTCGAGGAAAAGGACAACACCGACGAGCTGTTCGAGCACGTTGTTCACGTAGCGCTAGACAGGGGTCTCGTTAAAAACGGAGATCTCACCGTCATTACCGCGGGCGTGCCGCTCGGCATCTCCGGTACGACGAATCTGCTGAAGGTACACCTTGTAGGAAATGTACTCGTTACGGGCGAGCCTGTGAACGACCAGACCGTCTGCGGCAGGCTCTGCGTCTGCAAAAATGAGGACGAAGCGCTCAAGAACTACACCGACGGCGATATCCTCGTTATCCCGAAGACAACGAACGCGCTGCACCGCATAATCAGGACGGCGAAGGGCGTTATCGCGGAGGAAGAGGGCGTGAACAGCCACGCTGCCATCGTTTGCCTTGCTCTCGACAAGCCCGTGCTCGTAGGCGCGAGAAACGCGACCTCGATACTCAAAAGCGGAACGGTCGTTACGCTCGATGGCAACAGAGGCACGGTCTACAGCAACAATTCAAAGTCTATCGACGTATAAGAACAAAGCGGCTCCCGGCATCTTTTGAAATGCCGGGAGCATTTGTTTTTTATTTATCTAATTGCAATCGCCATTCCTATATTTCATCAGCGGCAGGCGTTTTTAAGTTTATATGAAACGGGATGACACGCTTTACGCGGCATCAGCATTCGCAGCACGCGCATTTCAAATTAAAGCATTTAATTTGAAACATTTAATTTGAAATCAGTATTAAATAAACTATTTCACACAGACGACGGGAATCTCCGCCGAAAGTCCGCATAGATCTGTCGCGAGCATGGCGGATAGCTGATAATAATTATACAGCTGGACGGCGTGTGGGCAAAACAAACGATTGCAGCTGGCTGCCGAGATCTCTCGCGACGGCACGGGAAAGACAAGTCCGCAGCACACCTGAGCGTATAAAACACGGCGAGCAGAACCAACCTGCCCGCTGTGTATGGTTATTATGCTGCCATGGTCTGCCTGTTTTATGGTACGCGTAAAACCGTACGCTGCAGAGCAGAAGAACGGGTGCGCCGGGCCGGAGACAGTCAAAGTCTCGGGTCAACAGGCTCGCTTTCGAGCGCCAGAACCCCGAATACACATTCATGCACACGATAAAGCGGTTCATCGGCGACGAATCGGTCAAGCGACTCCATACCGAGTGAGAATTCCCTGAGCGCCAGGCTGCGCTTTCTTGAAAGCGAACGGCTTTTCAGGCGCTTTAAGTTCCCCTGCATAAGGTATTCCGGACCGTAGATAATGCGCAGATACTCCCTGCCTCTGCACTTGACGGCCGGCTGGATGATCTCGCCCTTGTACTTCGTGGTAAAGATCTCCGGCTTCACTACCATGCCTTCTCCGCCGATCTCCGTCAGGCTCAGCCACCACGAAACGCCGCTTTCGATGCTTTCATCACTAGTCACATCAACGGTTACATAGTCCGTTGCCATAAAGATATCGTCGATACCGGCGCAGTACCTTCTTATCGTTTCCATGTGCCATGTGTGAGCCATATTGCCGAATGTCTGCCCCTCTGCGGCAAGGATATGAAACGGCGCAATCCGCAGATCATCAACGCTTTGCACAGTCCAGCAGTATTCGCGGTAAGCTCCGACGTATCGCTCGATAGAATCCTTCTTCAGCTCAAATTCCGCTAAAAGCTCGGCCGGATCAAAGTTCTGACCGGAAGTACCCTCCGGCGGCTCATACTGCACATTCCTGCGATCGCACAGCTTTCTTATCGCCTTCGTCGCGGCGGTCAGACCGTCGCGGCCTGCGCGTCCGACGGGAGCGTACTGCTTTTCGAGCAGCTCCTGCGCCTTTTCCGACCACGGCATAAGCTCCGTATCAAGACAGACCCAATCGGTTTTGAAGTCTTCCCAGAAGCCGGTAGCCGTAAGCACAGAATCGAGTCTGCCAAGCACATCATCTTGTATCGCTTTATCCGTAAAGAACTGCCGTCCCGTTCTTGTGTAGATGATCCCTCTGCTGCCGTCTGTTACACGAAAACGCTTTGCGGCCGTCTCTTCATTCCTGCAAAGTACAATGACCGCGCGGGAGCCCATGTGCTTCTTTTCGCAGACGACCTTTGTTACGCCGTGGTTTCTGTAGTATTCAAACGCCTGCAGCGGGTGCTCCAAAAACCCGTCAAGCTCGCTCGTCTTGCACGGCGACATTGTAGGCGGCAGGTAGATAAGCCAGTGGGGGTCTGCGGCGTAGCGCGACATGATTTCCAGCGCCGCCGCACTGTTGTTTTCATGTATATTAATCGAGGGCATAAGCTTTGTCTGCAAGTAAAGCTTGCCGCCGATATCACCGAGGGTAAGCATATCTTTCGGCTCGTCCGGGGCTGACGGGTCATTCAGCGGCTTTACAGGCTCGTAATACTGCCTAAGCGCCTTAACGGCGACACATTCTCTTTCGGGATAACGAAAGGCCGTCAGGCTTCCGCCGAATACGCAGCCCGTATCGATACAATATGTACCGTTCAGGGACTGCACCTGAGACTGCGGCGTATGACCGTAAACAACTACAGCGCGGCCGCGGTAATCCGCCGCCCAATCCAGACGGACAGGCAGCCCGTATTCGTCGCTCTCACCCGTTGTCTCGCCGTAAAGGCAGAAATCGCGCACACGCATCGAGCCTCTGCCGATATACTCCTGCTTTATGCCGGCGTGAGCTATAACGAGCTTGCCGTCGTCGAGGACGTAATGACTTACAAGAGAGTCGATAAAACCGGCAGTCTCCTTTTTGAAGTCCTCTCCCGCAGCTTCAAGCTGGGAAACGGTTACGTCGAAGCCGTGGGTCATCGTGACATTCTTTCCCCGGAGATATTTCAGCAGCTTGACATCATGGTTGCCCGGAACGGCTACGGCGCTGCCCGACCTTACCATGTCCATTACAAGGCGGAGAACCTCTGTATTCTTCGGCCCTCTGTCGCATAAGTCACCGAGAAAAGCCGCCTGCCTGCCGAAGGGGTGGCGGTATACACCGCTTTCGTTCCGGACGTAACCGAGCTTTTCAATGAGCATCACAAGCTCGTCATAGCAGCCGTGGATATCTCCGATGACGTCAAATGGGCCGTGCAGCTCACGCTTATCGTTCCACAGCTTTGTACGAACGATCTCGGCGCTGTCGATCTCGTCCTGTGACTTCAGCACATACACAAAGCGAAAGCCCTCCTTCTTCAAATGCTTAACGCATCTTTGCAGGCTTGTGTAATGGCTGTGTACAACTCTGTCCGGGCAGCTTCTCTCTGCGCGCGCCTTGTTTCTCTGCATCAGCTCCTTTTCGGGAAGGTCGAGAACGATTGCCACGGAATGGACGTTCTGCCGGCGGGCGAGGTCAAGCACCTGCTGCCTTGCGCTCTTCTGTAGATTCGTAGCGTCAATGACGGTCGTTTTCATATGGTCAAGTCTCTTATCGGCGGCACTGTAAAGCAGCTCAAAGGCGTCCTTCGAGACGGTCTGGTCGTTTTCGTCGTCCGAGACCATAGCTCGGAAAAAGTCGGAGGAGAGAACCTCTGTAGCCTTGAAACGCTTATGTGCAAAGGTCGTCTTTCCGCCGGAGGTCGCTCCGATCATGGCGATAAGCGCAAATTCCGGGATCTCAATACGCATTTTTATACATCCTTTCTTTCCTTTTGAAGAGTAAAGACCGCGCCCTGGGTCGGAGTGCCGCACCTATCATCGACATCTCCGATCTCCATATACGCTGCCGTGTAGCCGAACTCTTCGCAGATATGGCAACACCAAGCTTTGAACTGCGGTCTTGTCCATTCAAAGCGGTGATCCTTATGGCGCAGCGTGCCGTTTTCAAGCGTTGGGTAATTGTCGTTATACTCCTTATTCGGAGTTGTAACTATGACCGTTTTCGGCTTCGCGAAGCCGAACAGCACTTTCTCAAACAGGGGTATGCGCGGCTCGTCTATATGCTCGATTACCTCGACCACGCAGGCGGCGTCGAAGCCCTCGAAGCGTTTGTCCTTATACAAAAGCGAAGCCTGCATGAGCGTCAGCTTATCGCTAAGATACGGCTGCATTCTGTCCAGATTAAGCTTCTGTTTTGCCCTTTCAAGCACGCTTACGGAAACATCGGCGGCGGTAACCTTTCGTATCTGCCGTTCACGCAGAAGCAGCGAGGTGAGACGCCCTTCGCCGCAGCCGATATCAAGTACAGACGCCGCGCCGCTTTGAACCACGGCGTTCTTTACAGCCTCAAGGCGCTGAGTATTCAGCGGTATACGCTTTTCCTGCTGTACAGGGGTGATCTGCTCTTCGGCGCTTTCCGTATCTTTTTCCGGGATCGCTTCAAGCAGCCTTTCGATAGCCTTATTCGCATAGCTGCGCCTCATATCGAAATATCGTCTTATGATAGTGTTCTTTTTCGGGTGAGCTTGCAGCCAGCGCTCGCCGTGGCGCAGCAGCTTGTCGATCTCTTCCTCGCTCATATAGTAATGCTTCTGCTTGTCGAAAACAGGTATCAGGACATAGATATGATCGAGCAGGTCGCACAGCTTCAGTTTGCCGCGGAGAGTCAGGTCTATGTATAAGCTGCCTCCCCACTGAGCGAATCTCTCGTCAAGAATACTCTCGCGCATCGTGATCTCATATCCGAGAGGCTCAAAAACTTCTTTTACGAGCTCCTTATCCCCGCGGACAGGCAGATTGTAAATGACCGCCTCAAGGTCGAGCGCGCTGTCCGCAAGCTCCTGGCGCTTGGCACATTTTCCGTTCATCGCAGTACTGAACACGCGGTTTATTGCCGTGCTCATAAATGAAGACGAGACGTACGGTCTGTCGTTCACATAATCGAAGAGTCCGCCGTCCTTCGCGCCGAGCTTTCCTCTTGCAAGATCTATCGGATCAAGATCGAGCAGCAGCGCGGCAGTCGTGCGGCTGTCTGAAACTTCCGTATAGAAAACGTATGCCTTGCCGAAGCTCAGATCAAAGCGCTGCGCTCTATACGGATTTTTATGGAGCAGGTAGCCAAGCTCCTGAGTGTGGCTTCCCTTCATCGTTATTGTCATCAACATTTTATTCAGCCCTTTCCTTTCGCTGAATATATAATAACATGATCTTCCAATTTAATCGTGGAAAAAAAGCTGCGAACATAAAAGACCGCTGCGCAGACCAAAGGATCCGCACAGCGGCAGCTTCATAACTCAAATCTTTTCTGACGTTTAAGCCTGCTTTGTATCATTCCGATGAATCTTCCGGGAGCGGTCACGCGGACAAGCGGCCCGAAGGACAATACACGAATGAGTATTTCCGTTTCATCGTTCTGTTCATAGGAGATCATAAGGAGGTAACGGTTGCCGTCGAGCTTTTCGGCAGTCTTTTCAAAATGCGAAAAATGCAGCATTACCCGCTCCAAAGCATTTCTCTCATCAACAAGCTCCAGGGTCAGCGTGCGGGTCTTGCCAATGTGCTTCTTTGCCTTTTCGGCTTTGAATTCGCCTTCGTGCGGTACGCAGGAGGTGACCGTTCCGAGATTAATAACGGAGGCAGTTCTGCTGCCGCTGGTGAGCAGCCGGAACTTATCGTCCTTCTCCGAGTATTCCAACTCTTCCGGCATCACGGCAAAGGTTAGCTCATTTCCCTTTTTGCTGCGCAGAGTGATATCAAGCGGCTGACGTTTTTGTATCGCCGAGAGTATCATGCGAAAGCGGCTGATGTATCCTTCGTCTTCATAATCATCGCCATCGGAACAGCAGTCAAACACGCAGTGATCTTCCTCGGTAAACAGCGGCTCGATATCATCGGGCAGGTCGAGGGGGCAGTCAAAAAGCCTGAAGCGCTTGTCAAGGGATATAGCCTTGAGCCATTGAAGCTGCAATTGCGTCAGCGGTATTAGCGGCTTATGCTTTATGGGCGAAGAACCGTCGGGAAGAATGAGCTGCCATGACTGACTTTTGATCGCAGCCTCTATCGGAATGACGCTTTCCGAAAAAGCATATTTCAGAGCGACGGAACGTATCTGCTCCATAGTTAAAGGGGCTTCGACAGCGCGGCAAAGTATGTGTGAAACGGCATTATAATATGCGCCGTAGATCTCGCTGAACACCTTCGCTTCGCTCACGGAAGGCCGCGAGGGACACGCCTCTGCCGACTTGCGGCTCATGAAATCGGCAGACTGCGGCGGGCTCTGCTCCGTATCGCGCGGGTATTCGTATATCCTGTTCATCGTCTCGATATCGGCCTTGAACTGAGCTTCGACGGCTTTGTTTGAAAACGATAAGGAAGCGATACGGCAGATAAAGCTGCGTATCCACGTTATCATCTCGTTCGTATCATAGACCTCGGCGGAAAACCTCGCGTGATGCTCGTCGATAAGCTCGACGGTGCCGCAGCGCTTCTCTCGCAAAAGTCTGCGATAAATATGCTGCTCAGTATCTCCGAAAAACACGGTAAACTCTACGCTTTCGCGTCTGCCGCCGCTGCCCTGCGTACTGACGCCCCACATAAAAGGCCGCATACCCGCGAACGTTTCACGCAGAGCATCAAAGTCGCCGACCTTTCCGCAGGAGGCGGCGGAGATGATGTAATCCGTTCTGAAGGATATTATCCTCCTTGCAGACCTTACATATGCCATGAGATACTGTCTGCCGCTTGAAGCGCTTGTAAAGATCTTCAAGGGAACGACCCTGATCGAGTTTCGCTCCCCCTTTCGCGTGATCTTATAAAGCTTAACCTCCTGCTTGCCGTGCATCGCGCCGAAAAGAGAGCAGATGATCTCGCTGTCGAGCGCGGAATTTATATAGTGATGCTTGAAGGAGAGAATATCCCTCTCCCCGTCGACACGATCGAGCAAAAACGACCCGATCACGCCGCAGGGCGCAGCCTCGGAGAAAAAATGGAGCGCGGGCGTATTGCTTAAGGCATAGCCTTCTGTGCGCGAGTAGAAAAGAGTTTTCCCTCGCTTCTCCGTTTTTATCATACCGAATGTCACAAATTCATTGAGCTTCTTTCTGATCGTGGAGGTGTCAAAGGTTTTGGGCTGTTCAAAATGTGAAAGATAATCGCGGTCGATGATATCCACGATCTCACCAAGCGGCAGACTTACCAAGGTGTCGTGCAGGATATCAAAGATAATGAAGAACAGCGTGATGTCACCGTCTGTAAAGCTCTTTGCCTTGAAAGCGTTATAAAGCGGATTATGCACCGTGCGTCTTGTATCGACGGAGATAAAGACCCTTTTTCCGTCTGTGTCCTGACGATACTGCATATAGTCAGAGAGCCAGCTTTCCACCCGTCTTTTTGCATCATCGTATGTGCGCTTGCTTTTTCGGCTGTAGTCCTCACGGCTGTCAAAGCCATAGACATAGAAATCCCGGATATAATCTCTTATGATGTTGAAGTTTTTAATAAGCTCATTATACGCCAAGATCTCACCTCCCCGACCCGCGTTTTTCTATGATTATACTTTAAAACAAAAGCATTGTCAACAAACCGTGCAGCCAAGCGAGCGATCGCGAAGCTCCTTGCCGATCGTTTTGAGAGCTTTTATGTATCGGCTCGGTTTTTGTTATCATTCTACACTGCGGCGTTTTTGAATAGAATAAAGCAGGAGGTGACAGCAATGTCAACAGACAGATTACCGACTGCAAAAGCTGTTATAAAGGGATATGGGGACTTTGACAAGCTCAGGGGCGAGGTCTTATTTTACCCGATCAACGGTATGGTTCTCGTCTGCGCGGGCGTGTACGGTTTCCCAAAGGAGAGATCGCAGTTTCACGGCTTTCATATCCATGAAGGCAAAAGCTGTACCGGAACGGAGCTTGCAGATACGAAAGGGCATTACGACCCGGAAGACAGGCCACACCCGTTTCACGCGGGAGACCTCCCGCCCCTGCTTTCCTGCGCCGGCATCGCATATATGGAGGTGCTGACAGACAGGTTCACGATCGAAGAGGTGATCGGGAAAACTGCTGTGATACACAGCGGTTCCGACGACTTCCGCTCTCAGCCCTCGGGCGATTCAGGGAAAAAGATCGCCTGCGGCGAGATAAAGCCGATCTGCTGCGGCCAGACCGACGATTAAAGATTAAATGCTTTGATTTGAAACGCGCGTGCTGCGCACGCTGATGCCGCGCAAAGCGCGTTATCCCATCTCATACAAGCTCAAACGAGATCCGTCGGAATAAAAAGCCGCGCTCTGCCGATAATATAAACGAGGTGATACGTTATGGCAAAGCAAGGAATGAAACGCCCACAAACAGAGCGCGGCAGCAGATCAGCCTCGCCTGTTCCCGAGATTGGGGGCAAAGCGAAGCACTCAAAGGCAAAGGCAGCCCCGATAATAGCGGGAACTTCCGCACCTTCGCAAAAGGTGTTTCATACAGTACCGTTTGAAGAAGAAAAGCCGATACCTGGAGTATATAAGGAGATCGATAACGATCTTGCACGTGACAATCTGGAGAACGACTTAACAGCCGCGGATCTGCAGGATATGTAAAAAGACAAAAGGCGAATAGGTACACCGTACCTGTTCGCCTTTACATATGCGACAGAAGAGCATTTAATTGTATTCAGGCAAATGTCGGGCGGAGAACAGCCGATCTTAACGATAAGCCAAAACCGCGTACCGCACGCGCCCGCTTGGGTGCTAAGTGTATAATTTTAGTAGGCAGCAAACTTTCAGCGCGGAGACCGTCTTATCGTTAAAAAAAGTAAAATCGGAACTGTGAGTGGCGACACGCCGCCGACAGTTGACCGCCGATAAAACACATGATATAATATTTGCGTATTTAAAAAACATTTACAGGAGAACTGAAATGACACTGAATCAGCTTAAGTATATTATAGAAATAGCGGAGACAGGCTCAATCTCAATGGCGGCACAGCGGCTTTTTATCGCACAGCCGAGCCTTTCAAAGTCGGTTGCCGAGCTTGAAAAAGAGATGGGCATAACTATATTCAACCGAAGCAACAGGGGCGTTTATCTCTCGGAGGACGGGACACGGTTCTTGTCGTATGCGCGCCAGATAGTAGAGCAAACGGAGCTTCTCGAAAATGAGTACAAGTCAGCGCCGCCTCCGCGCAGAGCGTTCGCGGTATCGTCGCAGCATTACGCTTTTGTGGTGAACGCGTTTGTTGAGCTTGTCCGCGAGTACGGAAGAAACAAGTATGAGTTCACGCTGCGTGAACTTAAAACGGCCGAGATCATCGAGGACGTCCGCACTCACCGCAGCGATATCGGGATACTCTTTCTGAGCAGTTTTAACCGTGAGGTCATATTGCGTATCCTGCAAAATGAAGAGATGCGGTTTGTAAAGCTCTTCACGGCGAAGCCCCATGTCTTCGTGAGCAAGCAGAACCCGCTGGTCGGAAAGGAAAGCGTTTCCCTCGAAGAACTACGTGAATTCCCGAGGCTCACATACGACCAGGGGATAAAAAACTCCTTCTATTTTGCGGAGGAGCTGCATATAACCGCCGACAGCCCCAAGAATATCATCGTATCGGACAGGGCGACGCTGTTCAATCTTCTTATAGGGCTTGACGGATACACCATCTCATCGGGCATCCTGAGCACAGACCTCAACGGCGACAACATTGTGGCGATCCCGCTTCAAAGCGATGAATACATGGAGATCGGCTATATCGTCACCGGCGACAGACCAATGAATAAAATGACTCTGCGTTATCTTGAGCATCTGAATAAGTATATCGAGAGCTGCTCCTTCTGATCTTGCCATAGCTTTTAGCTATGGAGCGGTATGTTTTTTTAATATTAACACATTTCAGCGAAATGTGTTAATATAGATATACCACAAAGCATACCGGAGGAATAGGAAATGAAAACATCGATAATTGGTTACCCGAGAATAGGCAGGCTTCGCGAATTGAAATTTGCCTCGGAAAAATATTTCAGAGGCGAGATAACCGCTTCCGAACTGGAGCAGACCGCAAAAGAGATACGCCTGTATGATCTGAAGCTTCAGAAAGAGAGCGGGCTTGATCTCATACCGACGAATGACTTCTCGTTTTACGACGGTGTGCTCGACACAGCCTTCCTGCTGAACGCCGTTCCCGAAAGATACACGTCGCTCGGCCTGTCGAAGCTCGATGCATACTTTGCCGCCGCGAGAGGCTATCAGGGCGAGCGCGGAGACGTAAAAGCTCTCGCGATGAAAAAGTGGTACAACACAAACTACCACTACATGGTGCCGGAGATCAGCGACAGCACCGCTCTAAGGCTAGTAGGAACAAAGCCGTTCGAACTATTCAAGGAAGCTCTTGAAAACGGCGCCACAACAAAGCCCGTCGTTATAGGAGCATACACTTTTCTGAAGCTTGCAAGATACACCGGCGAAAAGCGCACCTCAGACTTTGTTGACGACGCTGCCGCCGCATACTACGAACTGCTAAAAAGGTTCAGCGAGCTTGGCGCAGAGTGGGTGCAGTTTGACGAGCCGTCGCTCGTTATGGACATGACGAACGATGATATCAAGCTGTTTACCGCACTATATGAAAAGATACTTGTCGGCAAACACGGCGTAAAGGTACTCGTTCAGACGTATTTCGGAGATGTGCGCGACTGCTACAACGACATCTGCAGGTTGGATCTTGACGGTGTGGGGCTGGACTTTACAGAGGGCAAGAAAACTCTTGAGCTGATAAAAGCAAACGGCTTTCCGAGCGGCAAGGCGCTTTTTGCAGGCGTTGTAAACGGCAAGAACATCTGGCGAAACGACTACGCTCACACGGTTTCCGTTATCGAAGAGCTAAAAAAATACAGCGATAACATTGTGCTGAACACATCGTGCTCCCTTCTGCACGTTCCCTGCACTCTTTCAAACGAGGTCAAGCTTAGCGAAAGCTATAAAAAGCATTTTGCATTCGCGGAGGAAAAGCTTGAAGAGCTTGCACAGCTCAGGAATATACTCACCGCCCCGGCGCCCGAGGACACGACCGAATATCAGCTCAATGCCGCTCTTCACATCGAGCCGAGGATCGGCAGCGACCCGGCTGTCAGAGAAAAAACAGCGGCGCTTGTCGACAGCGACTTTATCAGACAGCCTTCATTTGAAGAGCGCGAGAAGATACAAAAGGCGCGCTTCGAGCTTCCCCTCTTCCCAACAACGACTATCGGCTCATTCCCTCAGACCGCGGACGTAAAGGCAGCAAGGACCGCGCTTCGCAAGGGCGAGCTTTCAACTGAGGATTACGAACAGTTTATCTCTAAGAAGATCGCGGACTGCGTCGCGCTGCAGGAGGAGATCGGTCTTGACGTTCTCGTTCACGGTGAATTCGAGCGCAACGATATGGTCGAATACTTTGGTGAATGCCTTGACGGCTTCATCTTCACGGAAAAAGCGTGGGTACAGTCCTACGGAACGCGCTGCGTAAAGCCGCCCGTCGTTTGGGGCGATATCTCCAGAAGCAAACCCATAACGGTGAAATGGTCCAAGTACGCTCAGAGCCTCACAAACAAGCCTATGAAAGGTATGCTGACAGGTCCCGTTACGATACTCAACTGGTCGTTCCCGCGGGAGGACATCTCACTCAAGGAGAGTACGCTGCAGATCGCCCTGGCTATCCGCGAGGAGGTGCTCGACCTTGAGAAAAACGGCATCTCCATTATCCAGGTCGACGAAGCGGCTTTGCGCGAGAAGCTCCCACTGCGCAAATCCGATTGGAAGGAGGATTACCTCGACTGGGCTATCCCCGCTTTCAGACTCGTTCACAGCAGCGTAAGACCGGAAACTCAGATACACACGCATATGTGCTACAGCGAATTTGCCGATATAATCAAGGAGATCGACGACATGGACGCTGACGTCATAACGTTTGAGGCGTCGCGCTCCGATCTGACGATCCTTGACGTCCTGAAAGAAAACAACTTCCGGACAGAGGTGGGACCGGGCGTTTATGACATACATTCCCCGAGAGTGCCGTCCAAGGAGGAGATTACGGAGGTCATCGGAAAGATGATAAAGCGGATCCCCGTTTCAAAGCTCTGGGTAAACCCCGACTGCGGTCTGAAAACAAGGGGTATCGAGGAAACCGTGCCTAGCCTTAAAAACCTTGTTGAGGCGGCTAAAGAGGCAAGACATGAAAACAGCTGATATTTTTAAGGAAAAGACCGTTTTCTCGCTGGAGGTGTTCCCGCCAAAGCCAGACTCCGACGAAAGCGTTATATACAGCACGCTTGAACAGCTTTCGGATATACATCCGGACTTTATCAGCGTTACCTACGGTGCGGGAGGCGGCAAAAACGGCTGCAAGACGATAAAGATCGCCTCCGATATCATATCAAAGTACGGCGTAAGCTCTGTCGCACATCTGCCCTGTATCGGGCATACAAAGGAGGAGATCGCACAGATACTCGACAGCATAAAGGCAAACGGGATAGACAACGTGCTCGCACTGCGCGGAGATATCCCCGAGGGCTGCGAGGCTGCGGGCGATTTTCGCCACGCGGACGAGCTTGTATCGTTTATACGCGAGAATTATGATTTGAACATCATTGCCGCCTGCTACCCGGAAACACACCCCGAAAGCACGAGCGCGGTCGAAGACATAAAGCATTTGAAACACAAGGTCGACTGCGGAGCGGATCACCTTATAACTCAGCTTTTTCTCGACAACGACGACTTCTACGCTTTTCGCGAAAAAACGCAGCTCGCAGGTATCAATGTGCCGATCGAAGCGGGGATCATGCCGGTAACAAACAAAAGGCAGATCGAGCGAATGGTGAAGCTGTGCGGGATAAAGCTGCCTACCAAATTTGTACGTGTTCTCGAGCGGTATGAGGATAACCCGATCGCGCTGCGCGACGCAGGCATTGCGTACGCCGTCAGTCAGATAACGGATCTTGTAGCGGCAGGGGTCGACGGGATACATCTTTACACAATGAACAATTCGTTTATTGCCCACAAGATATATGAGGCGGTGCAGAGCCTTATATAAAATACAGCAGCCAAAAGCCTCCGTACTCTCGATCGGGTACGGAGGCTCGTTCATAGACTTGGGGAAGAAATTGCCGGGCAGTCAAAAGACAACGCAGCTCATGAGGGATAGCCGTATATTTGATCTGTTTTTCCTTTGGGTCTTTAACCGTCCGTTTTTTCAAAGACCGCAACGTACTGCGTATCCTGCGAAGCGGTGACCTCCACCAGCTCCTCGGTCGAAAAATCCTCTCCGTTTTTCAGCCATTTGACGAATTGTGCGCCATCGCCGGCCTTTGCAGCGATCACGATAGTGGAATCCTTCTCGACGTTTGTCAGTACGGACTGCACCGGGAAGCCTTCGCTGAATTCGGGAGTCTCGCCGTCTTCGGAGACTGCGACCTGCCCGCCGCCGCTCTCGGTCTCGACCTTAACGCTTACAAGCCGGAGGTCGTCGGGTTCGTCGGCGCCGATCACTGCACAGCCTGTAAGAAGAGCAAGTGTCATTATGACCGCAAGGATAAGAAAAATAGTCTTCTTCATTCGTTTTACCTCTATGATATTCCTATGAGATGATCTGCTGTATCTCCGGGAACGGAGACAGGCTGCGCTTCAATATGCCGTTCATGTAGGCGATCGCGGTGCCATAGTTGGTGATCGGCACGCCCTGGCGTTCGGCACTCTTTAAGCGCGACTGCATCTCGGCTACGTTGAGCATACAGCCGCCGCAGTGGATAACGAGCTTGTATTTTGTCAGGTCGTCTTTGAATTCCGTGCCGGAAGTCCAGGTAAATTCAGGCGTTTTCCCGGTGTATCGCTTGATAAGGGCGGGCAGCTTCACCGTGCCGATATCGCCGCACTGACGGTGGTGGGTGCAGCCCTCGGCAATGAGTACGGGGTCGCCGTCTTCAAGGCAGTCGAGCGCCTTTACGCTCTCGACTGCAAGGCGCAGGTTGCCCTTGTAGTTCGCAAAGAGTATCGAAAACGACGTAAGGCTGATCTCCTCGGGCGTGTCCTTGCTGACCTTTCCGAAGACCTGGCTGTCGGTGATTACGAATTTCGGCTTTACCGACAGCGCCGCAAGCGTCTCCTTTAGGCTGTCATCCTGCGTTACTGCGCACATTGCGTGGGCGTCTAGGATATCGCGGATCGTCTGCTGCTGCGGAAGGATAAGCCTGCCCTTAGGCGCTGCTTTGTCGACCGGGACTACAAGAACGACGAAGTCGCCCGGTTCCAGCTTGTCAGAGATGATATGGCGCTCATTGGTCGGTGCGGCTGCAAGCTTGCCGATAAGCTCCTTCAGCTCGTTGATGTTCTCCCCCGTTTCACTGCTGACGCAGATCTCGTTTTCCGCCGCGGGTGCCGCCTTTGCGACGTCGGACTTGCTGTAGGCGACGATGTACGGGATATTCTTCTCCTTTATCTTCCCAATTAGCGCACGCTCCTCGGCTTCGATGCCTGTTGAGGAATCGACAACAATTATGGCGATATTCGTCTTGTTGAGCGCCTGATAGCTCTTTTCGACGCGAAGTTTGCCAAGCTCTCCCTCGTCGTCGATGCCGGGTGTGTCGATGATAACTACCGGGCCGATCGGCAGAAGCTCCATCGTCTTTGTTACGGGGTCGGTCGTTGTGCCGGGAACGTCGGAGACTATAGCAAGGCTCTGCGACGTAACGGCGTTTACGAGGCTCGACTTTCCGGCGTTGCGCTTGCCGTAAAAGCCGATGTGTATACGCTCCGCTGCGGGAACGCTGTTAAGGCTCATTGTATTCACCCTTTCATTTATTTATAATAACGCTCTGCCCATGCCGTTTTCAGCATGGGCAGGAAATTTTTTATTATCAGAAGCGGAAATCGCGCTCACCGGCGTGAATGCCTACGAGGTATTCTTTCGTCTTCTCACGTACTCTTTCCTTCGGGATATTATTAAGCTCCTTGAGGATAAGCTCCTCGCCGATCTTCCTTGTTTCGGGCGAAGCGTAGTCTTCCAGATACTCCTTAAGCGTCATCAGTGCGTTCGGGTGGCAGCAGTTCTGGATTTGACCCGCCTTGCACAGGCTCATGAATCGGTCGCCCGTTCTGCCCTCACGGTAGCAGGCTGTACAGAAGCTCGGGATATAGCCAAGCTCCATTAGCCACTTGACTACCTCGTCGAGCGTTCTCGTGTCGCTTACGTCGAACTGCGAGGAATCGTCCTCCTCCGCTTCCGGCTCTGCGTAGCCGCCTACGCTCGTCTTCGAGCCGCCGCTGATCTGCGATACGCCGAGGTGAAGAACACGCTCACGGCTCTTCTGGCTCTCACGAGTGGAGACGATCATGCCCGTGTAGGGAACTGCGATTCTGATGCAGGCAACGATCTTTGCGAACGTGTCATCGGAGATGCCGTTGTCGAAAGCGTCGGGGTCGATGTCGTCGGCACGGCGAACTCTCGGAACGCTGATCGTGTGAGGACCTACGCCGAACTTTGCCTCGAGGTGCTCTGCGTGCATGAGGATACCCACGAACTCATAACGGTAAAGCTCCAGACCGAAGAGAACGCCGCAGCCAACGTCGTCAATTCCGGCTTCCATGGCTCTGTCCATAGCCTCGGTATGGTAGTTGTAGTTATGCTTCGGTCCTGTCGGGTGAAGACGCTCGTAGCTCTCTTTGTTGTACGTCTCCTGGAAGAGGATATATGTGCCGATGCCGGCGTCCTTCAGCTTTTTGTAGTTCTCGTGGGTCGTTGCGGCGATGTTTACGTTTACTCTGCGGATAGCGCCGTTCTTATGCTTGATGCTGTAGATAGTTTTGATAGACTCGAGAATGTAGTCGATCGGGTTGTTTACAGGGTCCTCGCCTGCCTCAATAGCGAGTCTCTTGTGACCCATATCCTGGAGCGCGATGACCTCCTGCCTGATCTGCTCCTGAGTGAGCTTAACGCGGCGAATGTGCTTGTTCGTTGCGTGGTAAGGGCAGTAAAGGCAGCCGTTTACGCAGTAGTTGGAGAGGTAAAGCGGAGCGAACATTACGATGCGGTTGCCGTAGTAGTCCTTCTTGATCTTCTCTGCGAGAGCATAGATCTCCTGATTCTTCTCTTCGATGTCGCAGTCGAGAAGAACGAGCGCCTCCTTGTGGTCGAGACCCTTTCCCTTTTTAGCCTTTTCAAGTATCCGGTCGATCAGCTCGGCGTTGTGCTTGTTTTGCTCTGCATATTCAAGACATGCTTTGATCTCTTCGTCGTTGATGAACTCATCAGCGACGGACGATTTCGGATCGTATTTATATCCCATTTTGATAATCTCCTATATCATTTATTTTATCGGCAGGCAGTCGCCCCGGGAGGTGACTACGCTGAAGCCGATCGCTTTCATTCTGTTTTGCAGACAATAGCGGCACTCGGCGGCTTCGTCGCCCGTGCATATCTTGTTGTCGTAAAGCAGGTATTTTTTTCGCACGGAGACCGGCGAAAGATTCGGCATGACGACGTTTGCACCAACCTGTATGCCCTTTTCACGGCCAAGCGGGTGGATCGTTCCGAGCGCCGTGGTCGAAGGCAGCAGGACGTTTGGCAGCGTGAGGCGGATAAGCCCCAGCATAAACAGCGTCTGTTCGAGCGTGCCGCTTTGCATTTCTGAAAACGGCGTCTCATGCTGCGAGATGAACGGACCGATGCCGACCATGTGCGGCGAAAGCGCCTTGATGAAGAGCATATCGTCGGCGAGGTTTTCAGCCGTCTGGTACGGTGAGCCAACCATAAAGCCGCAGCCGACCTGGTAGCCGATCGATTTTAAGTCGTAAAGGCACTTTTTTCTGTGCCAAGGCGACATCTCAGCGGGGTGAAGCCTTGCGTAGTGGCTGTCGTCAGCCGTTTCGTGGCGAAGCAGATAGCGGTCTGCGCCGGCGTCAAAATAGGCTTGATAGCTTTCGTGCTCCTTCTCGCCTATCGAGAGAGTGACGGCGCAGTCGGGGTATTCGCTTTTTATCGTCGAGACGAGGGAGCAGATCCTGTCGTCGGTGAAATACGGGTCTTCTCCGCCCTGGAGCACGAACGTGCGAAAGCCCAGACCGTAGCCCTGCTCACAACAGCTCATGATGTCGTCATTTGAAAGGCGGTAGCGCTCGACATTTTTGCTGCTTCGGCGGATACCGCAGTAAAGGCAGTCGTTTTTACAGTAGTTCGTGAACTCGATCAGCCCGCGAATGTAAACGTCCTTGCCGTAATATTCCTCACGCCGCTTTGCGGAGAGCGTGAAGAGGTAGTCGGCGTCTTCCTGTGTGTGATCTCTTATAAGGCGGACATATTCGCCTTTTGTAAGCGCCGTCTCATTATAGAGCTTGTCGATAAGCTTGCGCATTTATCAGACCTTCGAGAAAACAGCCTTTGCGCTGATGCCGTCGAGCATACCGATCTTACCGGAAAGGCGGTTGATGACATCGAGCGGCGCGTCAAGCGAAATGCTGATAATGTTCACGTTTTTCTTGGCGTAGGGAATTCCCATTCTGCCGATTATATACTCGCCGTACTCGTGAAGAAGCTCGTTGAGCTTGTCGACGGATGCGGTATTTTCAACGATGATGCCGATGATGGCTACCTTTGTTTCCATTGTGTTTAACTCCGTTTCAGATTCTATTTAGGTTAGCGTTTATGATATTGTTCCCGGAAAGCGGCGATAAAACTAAAAAAGCGCCCAAAAAGGGCGCAGTTAAAGCTTTAGTACTTGCCCTTTCGCATCAGGAACCTTTTGCGTCAGAATACAACGTATTAAATTGCAGACGCTGCCGACTCCCCGGCAGATTTTGCCGGGGAAATCGGGGCAGAAAAATCTATTTTACTTACTTATAGAAGTGACCACGCTCTGTGTAGGAGGTGTGGAGGTACTTATGAGCCTCATGCGAGCCTGCTTCGTGGAAGAACTCGTCGTAGATCATCTTGATAACCGGGCTTTCGTGGCTGGAGCGGAACTCTGCGTTCTTATCCCAGTCATAGAGAGCCTTGGAGCGGAGCGCCTTGTAGTCAACGCTGTTGAGTACGGAGTCGCTCTGGATCGGCTGGCCGCCGCCGTTGATGCAGCCGCCCGGGCAAGCCATGATCTCAACCATCTGGCAGTTGAGCTCGCCCTTCTTGATCATCTCGAGGAGCTTTCTTGCGTTGCCGAGACCGGAAGCTACCGCTACCGTGATCTTGATACCTGCAACCTCATAGGTAACAGTTCTGATCGGCTCGGGACCTCTTACCTCTTCAAAGTCAACCTTCTTGAAGTCACCGTCGAGAGTATGAGCTGCCGTACGGAGAGCTGCCTCAAGAACGCCGCCCGTTGCACCGAAGATTGCGCCGCCGCCCGTTGCTCTGTTGAACGGTGCGTCGTAGTCCTCATCGTCGAGGTCTGTAAATTTGATGCCTGCGCGCTGGATCATTCTTGCAAGCTCTCTCGTTGTGAGAGCTACGTCAACGTCGTCGTAAGCTTCAACGGAGCGAAGCTGCGGACGTGTAACCTCAAACTTCTTTGCTGTACAGGGGATAACGCTGACTACAAAGATCTTTTCGGGGTCGATATTGTTCTTCTCGGCATAGTAGCTCTTGAGAACTGCACCGAACATTGCCTGCGGCGATTTGCAGCTTGAAAGGTTCGGGATAAACTCGGGGTAATAATGCTCAACGAACTTGACCCAACCGGGGCAGCAGGACGTGAACATCGGAAGTGTGCCGCCGTTCTTAACTCTTTCAACAAGCTCGTTTGCCTCTTCGATAATCGTGAGGTCGGCTGTGAAGTCCATGTTGAATACGGTCACATCTTCGCCGAGGCGGCGGATAGCGGCTGCCATCTTGCCCTCAACGTTTGTGCCGATCGGGAGATCGAAGCTCTCGCCGAGAGTTGCCTTGATGGAAGGAGCGGTGTAGAAGATGACCTTCTTGTCGGGATCTGCGATAGCCTCCCAGACCTTGTCTTCCTGGCTCTTCTCCTTGAGTGCGCCAACGGGGCAGCTTACTACGCACTGACCGCAGCCAACGCAGGGAGAATCAGCAAGGCTCTTGTCGAATGCACTGCCGACGTGAGCGTTGAAGCCTCTCTGTATAGCGCCGATAGTTGAAACGGTCTGAACGTTCTTACATACGGCAACGCAGCGCATGCACTGGATGCACTTGTTGTTGTCGCGAACGATATACGGCGATACGTCGTCGATAGAATATCTCGGCTCTTCGCTCTTGAAGTGCTCTTCGTCGCAGCCGTACTCTCTTGCAAGGCGCTGAAGCTCACAGTTTGTGCTCTTCTCGCAGGAGAGACACTTCTTGTTGTGGTTAGCAAGAAGAAGCTCGAGAGTTGTTTTTCTTGATTTTCTGACAGCGGGTGTGTTGGTGAATACCTCCATACCCTCCTCTGCGGGGTATACGCAAGCTGCGAGAAGACCTCTCATAGGTCTGCCGTTCATCTTTGCTTCTACCATACAGACACGGCAAGCGCCGATGCAGTTTATATCCTTGAGATAGCACAGCGTCGGGATCTCAATGTTTGCCTGCTTTGCAGCCTGCAGAATGGTGTAGCCCTTCGGCACTTCTACAGGGATATTATTGATCTTAAGACTTACAGTTTCCATGCTAGCTCCTCCTTATTTCGTAATGATTGCGCCGAACTTACAGTTGCTCATGCAGACGCCGCACTTGATGCACTTGTCGGGATCGATAACGTGCGGATTTCTGACGGTACCCGTAATAGCGCCGACCGGACAATTGCGTGCGCAGAGCGTACAGCCCTTACACTTGTCGGGAATGATCTCATACTTGATGAGAGACTTACATACGCCTGCCGGGCAGGTCTTGCCTTCAATGTGAGCAACATACTCGTCCTTGAAGAACTTCATTGTAGAGAGGATTGGGTTCGGAGCCGTCTGACCGAGTGCGCAAAGAGAGGACTTCTGCATATGAGTTGCAAGATCCTCGATCTCCTGCAGATCCTTAGGCTCGCCCTTGCCCTCCGTGATCTTCTCAAGATACTGGAGAAGCTTTCTTGTACCGATACGGCACGGAGTACACTTACCGCAGCTCTCGTCAACGGTGAACTCGAGGTAGAACTTGGCGATATCTACCATACAGGTGTCTTCGTCAAGGATGATCATACCGCCGGAGCCCATCATGGAGCCGATAGCGATAAGGCTGTCGTAGTCGATCGGAGTGTCGATATATTCAGCGGGGATGCATCCGCCGGAAGGACCGCCCGTCTGAGCAGCCTTGAACTTCTTTCCGTTGGGAACGCCGCCGCCGATCTCTTCGATGATCGTGCGCAGAGTTGTACCCATCGGAACCTCAACGAGACCGACGTTGTTGATCTTGCCGCCGAGTGCGAATACCTTTGTACCCTTACTCGTCTCCGTACCCATGGAAGCATACCAGCCGCTGCCGTTAAGAATGATCTGAGCAATGTTAGCGTAAGTCTCAACGTTGTTGAGGACTGTCGGCTTGCCGAAAAGACCCTTGACTGCGGGGAACGGAGGTCTCGGGCGAGGCTCGCCGCGGTTGCCTTCGATAGATGTCATGAGGGCTGTCTCCTCGCCGCATACGAATGCGCCGGCACCGAGACGGATCTCCATGTCGAAGTCAAAGCCGGAGCCGAAGATATTCTTGCCGAGGAAGCCTCTCTCTCTTGCCTGCTTGATAGCGATTGTGAGACGCTCAACGGCGATCGGATACTCTGCTCTTACGTATACGAAGCCGTGGTTTGCGCCGATAGCGTAGCCTGCGATAGCCATTGCCTCGATGATGCACTGCGGGTCGCCCTCAAGAATGGAACGATCCATGAATGCGCCCGGGTCGCCCTCGTCTGCGTTGCAGGCAACATACTTAACGTCGCCCTGGGAAGCCTTGGCGAACATCCACTTTCTGCCGGTAGGGAATCCGCCGCCGCCTCTGCCGCGCAAACCGGAATCGAGCACTTCTTTGATAACGTCGTCGGGAGTCATCGTTGTGAGCGCCTTGGCGAGCGCCTGATAACCGTCAACGGCGATGTACTCTTCGATGTTCTCAGGGTCGATAACGCCGCAGTTGCGAAGCGCGATCCTGAGCTGATTCTTATAGAAAGGAGTTTCTGCGAGAGCGAGGATAGAGCCGTCTGCGTGAACCGTCTCCTTATAGAGAAGGTCTTTTACGACGTTGCCCTCGACGAGGTGCTCCTTAACGATCTTCTTGACGCCCTCGGGAGTAGCCTGAGAATAGAACGAACCCTCGGGGTAAACGATCATGATCGGACCGAGCGAACAAAGACCGAAGCAGCCCGTTCTTACGACGAGGATCTCGTCCTTGATGCCGTTCTCCTCGAGCGCCTCTTCGAGTGCTGCGAGAACCTTCTTGCTGCCGGAGGACGTACAGCCCGTACCGCCGCATACAAGTACCTGCTTGCGGTAGCCCGTCTGCTTAGCGAGCTCTTCGCCCTGCTCCTTGATGACCTTTCTGACCATGACCAGCTGCTGGTGGTCGGCTTTTATCTTATTGAGTTCTTCAATTGTCATTACTTGCTCTCTCCTTCCTCTTTGATGTACTTGTCGAGGATCTTGTCTACCATAGCCGGTGTCAGCTTACCGTAAACTTCCTCGCCGATCATCATTACCGGTGCGAGACCGCAAGCGCCTACGCAGCGGCACGAGTCGATCGAGAACAAACCGTCTTCGGTACATTCGCCGCTCTTGATGCCGAGCTTCTTCTCTACCTCTGCAAGAACCTTGTCGGCGCCCTTAACGTAGCACGCCGTACCGAGACAGACACTGACTCTGTGCTTGCCCTTGGGGGTGAGGCTGAAGCGCGAATAGAACGTCGCTACGCCGTAGACCTCGCTCAAAGAGATGCCGAGACCGTCAGCAACTCTCTGCTGGACCTCGATTGGAAGATATCCGTAGATCTCCTGAGCCTCGTGAAGGATCGGGAGCAGTGCTCCCGGCTGAACCTTATTCCGTTCGATCACTTCCTGAAGCTGCTGCTTCTGCTCTGCGGTTTCACGGAATGGTTGAATAGTTTTTTCTGCCATTTGTGGACCTCCTATAAACCCTAAATAGATTTTAACCATTATACCGCAGATTTTAGTTCAAATCAATAGGATATTGTTAAATAATTGTCGATTTTTAGTTTTTGTTAATAATCTCATAAAAATATCTATCAGCAATTGGTCAAAACATCAAAGCATCGCTTTAAAGTCAGCTAAGACTAACTCGATTTTCTCTCAGCTTTTCACATTTTTGTGTAATATATACAAACACACACTCCGCGAAAAATGTTTCAAATGTTTAAAAATGATAACACTTTGTAATCTTTCCCTCCATTCGCACTAAACCGGAGTTTGTATGAGACGGGATGACACGCTTTGCGCGGCATCAGCGTGCGCAGCACGCGCATTTCAAATTAAAACATATAATTTGAAATTAGTATTACACACAAAAAGCGGCTCGCAGTAAGCAAGCCGCTTCGGTACCGTATCATATTGTGCCGCAAGTCTTTTGGTTATGCGTAGAACGCCGTCATGTCGTCGAGCCTTACGGCTGCCAGCCTGCCGCCGATGTCAACACCACAGTTGATAGCCACATGACCGCTTTCGATAAAGATCTTGTCATACGGCGAGGGAGTGCCGTCGGGCGTCGGGTCGATAAGCGGGTTAAGTTCCTCGCAGATCCTTCTGGTGGGCGTATGACCCGTTACAAGCGTTTTGTCGGCAAAGTATGTCCTTGAATAATCGGGAGCCGCCGTTATCAGCTCGCGGATATCGTATTCGTCGAGATCCTTGTCTTCGCTGAAATTGTTGATGCCGGCGTGAACTAGCACAAACTGCTTGCCGCCCGCCTTCACCTCTTCGTAAAGAGAGAACTCGCTGAGGTAGTCTACAACCATCTCGCGCTGCTCCTCGTCGAGCGCGCGGAATTCGGCTATCGTCTGCTGACCGCCGATCGCAGCCCACTCGGCCATACGCTGCATCATATCGGAGTCCATTCCGGAAACGTCGCTGTGGGTCACATCGTTCATGAGCCACTTCAGGCAACTCAGCGCCGCGTACTCATGCTCGCCAATAACGGGGTAAACATTCTCTCTCATCATAAGGTCGAGAAGAAGCTTCATGCCGCCTTCGCCGCCGTCTATAACATTGCCGAGGACATACAGCGTGTCCCGGCTGTTAAAATGCAGCTTCTTCAGAAGAGAAGAAAATCTTTCGTATTCTCCGCGGATATCCGATATACAATATATCATTCCAAGACCCCCTTTAGGCAAAACCTCAGTGTGATTAAAATGAATTGGCAGAGCATAAGCTTTACAAGGCCGGCACGCATAAGGCTCCGGCACTGTTTGTTCGTTCTTTAACTGCCGGGCGGAGTGGGTCGCTCCTTTCCCGCGTTTATTATAACACAAACGCATCACATTTCAAAGCGTTTTTGAAGATCATTTTGTTATTTGTAAATCTGTACAATTATATATGTAATCATTTGTATGAAAAGCTAAAAATATGAGATCTGCGCGCGGATCTCTTGTTCGCAAAGCGGATATAATCCACTCACATTTGAAAATATGGTAAGTAAATCACAAAAAAGATGATAATTCTTATTATTTGTGTTAATAAAATGTACAAGTCGAAGCGGGTATATCAGGATTTTTTTGTTCAATAGCTTAAATCTTAACTGTCATTTTCACAAATTCCACATTAAACGCTTTCATTCTCCGTCTATTTATGTTATAATTGCTTTGAGGAATGTTTATCCTCGGCAAGCTGTGATTATCTACGCCGCAGATGTATGATACACAAACACGGCGTTTATAATAACAACACGTTTTTTTATTAAAGGAGGCATTTTTATGCAATATGAAGTTCACAACAGACCGCTTCCTGTGCTTATTTGCAGACTCAACCAGGGCGAGAGCGTTGAGTGCCAGCAGGGCGCAATGTCATGGATGACACCCTCCATCTCGATGCAGACCGGTCTTGGCAGCGGCGGCAAAGGTCTTCTCGGCGCACTCGGCAAGATGGCTAAGAGCGCAGTTACGGGCGAGTCCATCTTCAGAAACACCTACACGGCTCAGACGGGCCCCGGCGAGATCGCTTTCGCTTCGACATTCCCGGGCGACATCATCTCGTTTGACGTAGGCGCTACTCAGATCATTGCTCAGAAGAGAGCTTACCTCGCAAGCACACCGGGCGTTCAGATGGAGCTTGCTTTCACGGGCGGCAAGAAGTTCGGCGGTATCCTCGGCGGCGAGGGTCTCATCATGCAGAAGTTTACAGGCAACGGCACTGTATTCCTTGAGATTGATGGCTGCGTTTACAACTACACGCTTGGCGCCGGCGAGTCGATGCTCGTTGACACCGGCTACCTCGCAGCTATGGAAGCTACCTGCTCCATGGACGTTGAGACGGTTAAGGGCCTCGGCAACATCGTTGCAGGCGGCGAAGGTCTCTTCAACACGAAGGTAACAGGTCCCGGCAAGATCTGGCTCCAGACAATGCCGTCCAACATCCTCGCAAACGCTATCAAACCTTACATCCCGACAGGCAGCTGATCCTGACGGCTTAAAGCAATTTACCGGTCTTCCGAAAGGAGGACCGGTTTTTTGTAATTTTAAAAGCTTCTCCCGAATACACTTTTGTATACGAAAAACGCGAAGTGCAGGCGCGCTCTTTTTGCGGTGTCCAACGCCGCGAACTCGTCTTCCCCTTCGCATTCGAACGGAGGGATAATTATGAGACCGAAAAGAATCATCGCTGCGTCCGCCGCGGCTGGCGTGATGCTCTGCGGCTGCGGGCGAAAGGTAACAAACGGCTGCGCCGACGAGCTAAAAGGCTCTTCATGGGCAACGGACGGGATAGGTGCACACGCAAGGCTCACGTTTGACGGCGACTGCGCCGCGCTGACGATCGAAAGCGCCGGCGAGACGTCGGAGATATCGGGACTTTGCGTCGTTGACGACGGAAGGATAGTGATCCTTGACGACAGCGACAAGTATATCTTCGGCTACAGCCTCGCCGGAAAAACGCTCACTCTCACCTACGGCAAGGACAGCGCTGCGCTTTATAAGGAGTAGCCCCTGTCAAAGCCTGTTCTCCTCGCTGAACCCGCGCATCTCGTCCACCGCTTCATCGCTCGGGATCGCGGCGCCGGTCGCCCTGTCGGTCGCTGCGCGCTGCGCCCCACTCATGGTAACGCTTTGCCGCGTTACCTTTTTCTTTTCCGAAAGATACGCCTGTGGGTGGCTGATGTCGGAGTAATAAAGGCGCTGCCGCCTCTTCCTCTTGTTGTTTTCAAGCATAGTTATAGCCTCTTTTCATCTAAATATAAGGATTATTGTGATTATTGTTCGCAGCAGGCAGGCGAACTATGCGCTTTGGCAGTATAGTGAAAATCCACAAAAAAAGAACCGCTTGATAATTCACTTTTTCTGCATATTTTGCATATATATGCATATCTTAACAAATTTGTAGCTTGACAGAGAGGGCGCGAAATGGTATTATAATGAGAGAATTTCCGAGGGGTAAAAATGTATGTTTTCTGCTTTAAGTTCGGATATTCCAAAATCGCAAAGGGGTTATCAGGCATGAAATATTTGCTGAAGAATGCAAAAGTTTTTCAGAATTCTCAGATAAGCGAAAAAGACCTGCTTATTTGCGACGGTAAAATTGTTTCTGTAGGCACCCGTGTTTCTGTTTCACAGGACAACGGCACACACGTTATTGATATGAATAATTATTTCATATTTCCCGGTTTTATTGATGTTCACGTACATCTAAGAGAACCGGGTTTTTCATATAAAGAAACGATCAAAACAGGCTCTATGGCAGCGGCTCACGGCGGCTACACCGACGTTTGCGCGATGCCGAACCTGAAGCCTGTACCGGACAGCGCCGAGCACCTTAAAGAGGAGCTTGACATAATAAAGCGCGACGCCGTTATAAACGTTCACGCCTACGGCTCGGTAACGGTCAACGAAGACGGCGAGGAGCTTTCGGACATGGAAGGCATGGCGAAGGACGTTATCGCATTTTCGGACGACGGCAGGGGCGTACAGAGCGACGACATGATGCGCACGGCAATGAAGACGGCAAAGAGCTTAGGCAAGATCATCGCGGCGCACTGCGAGGTAAACGAGCTTTTAAAGGGCGGATATATCCACGACGGAGAATACGCCAAAGCTCACGGTCACAGAGGTATCTGCAGTGAAAGCGAATGGGGGCAGATAAAACGAGACATCGCCCTTGCAAAGGAGACGGGGTGCAGCTACCACGTCTGCCACGTTTCGACAAAGGAGAGCGTCGAGCTTATCAGACAGGCAAAGAAGGACGGCGTCGACATAACCTGTGAGACCGGCCCGCACTACCTTGTTTTCAGCGACAGCGACCTTATTGAAAACGGGCGCTTCAAAATGAATCCGCCGCTTCGCGGTGAGGATGACAAAAAGGCGCTTATCGAGGGCATAAAGGACGGCACCGTCGACATGATCGCTACCGACCACGCGCCGCACAGCGCTGAGGAGAAGTCGAGAGGGCTTGAAAAGAGCCTTATGGGCGTAGTCGGGCTTGAAACGGCTTTTCCGGTACTCTACACAAAGCTTGTGAAGACGGGCGTTCTCACACTGGAGGAGCTTGTAAAGCTCATGAGCGAAAAGCCCGGAAAGCGCTTCGGTATAGATACCGAAATCAGAGAGGGCGCAGACGCAAACCTTTCCGTATGGAATTTAGATAAAGAATACACTGTCGATCCGGAGACCTTCCTCACAATGGGGCGTGCAACGCCGTTTGAGGGAATGACGGTCTGCGGCGAGTGTTTGATGACAATGCTCAAGGGGGAAATAAAATGGAAACAGTAAAAAACAGAAAGATCGTCCTTGAAGACGGCAGCGAGTTTCTCGGCACGGGCTTCGGCCACGAGTGCGAGAGAGTATGCGAGCTTGTTTTCAACACGTCTATGGTGGGTTATCAGGAGATCGTCTCCGACCCATCGTATACGTATCAGATGGTAACGATGACGTACCCGCTTATCGGCAACTACGGCATCGCCGACGACGACTTTGAAACAAAGGTACCGACGATCGGAGGTCTGATCGTCAGAGAATACAACAATATTCCCTCTAACTTCCGATTCACAAAGACGCTCGGCGAAACGCTCGAGGAGTACGGTATCCCCGGCATCGCAGGAATCGACACCAGAATGATAACAAGAAGGATAAGAGACGAGGGTCATCAGAAGGTGCTAATCACGTCTGCGGACAAGCCGCACGACGAGTGCATGAAGATACTCGCCGAAACGGAGATCCCGAAGGACGCCGTTTCCAAGGTAAGCTGCAAGAAGAAGTGGTATTCGAGAACGGCTCACCCGAAGCTTGATGTCGTTGCCGTTGACTGCGGCATAAAGCTCAACATAATCAGAAGCCTGAACAGGCTCGGCTGCAATGTGACCGTAGTCCCCTATGACACAACGGCGGAAGAGATCGAAAAGCTTAACCCCGACGGCGTTTTCTTCTCAAACGGTCCCGGCAACCCGGAGGACGTTCCCTGCGTTATTGAGCTTATCAAGAACATCAGAGGCAAGTACCCGATCTTCGGCATCTGCCTGGGTCACCAGCTTATAAGTCTCTCCTACGGAGCAAAGACGTACAAGCTCAAGTTTGGTCACAGAGGCGGCAACCACCCCGTTAAGAACCTTGAGACGGGCAAGATTGAGATAACCAGCCAGAACCACAGCTACGCCGTCGATTCCGACAGCGTCAAGGATACGAAGCTCACCGTAACTCACGTAAACCTTCTCGACAACACAGTCGAGGGCGTTTCCTGCGAGGAAGACCAGGTGTTCAGCGTGCAGTACCATCCGGAAAGCGCGCCCGGTCCGCAGGACAGCACGTATCTGTTTGAGAAATTCATCCGTCTTATGAAGGAGGGCAAATAATATGGCAAAAAGAAGCGACATCAAGAAGGTGCTTGTTATCGGATCGGGTCCGATCGTTATCGGTCAGGCAGCCGAATTCGACTACGCAGGTACCCAGGCTTGTCTTGCACTCCGTGAAGAGGGCTACCAGGTAGTTCTCTGCAACTCTAACCCCGCAACCATCATGACCGACACGGTCATTGCAGATAAGGTATACATGGAGCCGCTTACGCTCGAATACCTCGCAAAGATACTCCGCTACGAGCGCCCCGACGCTATCGTCCCGGGCATCGGAGGACAGACGGGTCTTAACCTCGCCGTAAAGCTTGCAAAGAAGGGCGTTCTTAACGAGTGCCAGGTAGAGCTTCTTGGCACAAGCGTTGAAAGCATTGAAAAGGCAGAAGACAGAGAGATGTTCAAGCAGCTCTGCGAGGATCTCGGCGAGCCTATCCTCCCCTCCGTTACGACCCACTCCGTTGAAGAGGCGCTTGAAGCGGCTCACGACATCGGTTACCCGGTAGTTCTCCGTCCGGCGTTCACGCTCGGCGGCACCGGCGGCGGCTTCGTAAACAACGATGAGGAGCTTATCGATATCCAGACGAATGCGCTTCGCCTCTCGCCCGTTCACGAGGTTCTCGTCGAGAAGAGCGTTAAGGGCTACAAGGAGATCGAGTATGAGGTAATAAGAGACTCCAACGACACGGCAATCACGATCTGTAACATGGAGAACCTCGACCCCGTCGGCATCCACACCGGCGACTCAATTGTCGTTGCTCCCTCTCAGACGCTCACAAACAAAGAATACCATATGCTTCGCGACAGCGCGCTGAAGATCATCCGTGCGCTCAAAATCGAGGGCGGCTGCAACGTTCAGTTTGCGCTCGACCCCGTTTCGTTCGACTACTACCTCATCGAGGTAAACCCGAGAGTTTCGCGTTCATCGGCGCTTGCTTCAAAGGCAAGCGGCTACCCGATCGCGAGAGTGTCGGCTAAGATCGCCGTGGGCATGACCCTCGACGAGATCCAGATCGCCAACACGCCGGCTTCGTTCGAGCCTACTCTCGACTACGTTGTAACAAAGATGCCGAGATTCCCGTTCGACAAGTTCTCCGATGCTTCAAACGTGCTCGGCACGCAGATGAAGGCTACCGGCGAGGTAATGAGCATCGGCAGAACGTTTGAGGAGAGTCTTCTTAAGGCTGTTCGTTCGCTTGAAATCGACGTTTACCACATCTACAAGCCGAAGTTCAACGACATGAGCAACGACGACCTGCTCGACTACATCAGAAAAGGCACTGACGACAGGATCTACGCCATTGCAGAGCTTATCTGGAACGGCATCGACCTTCGAGAGATCTTCAAGATCACAAAGATAGATATGTTCTTCCTGGAGAAGCTTAAAAACATCGTCGATTTCGAGAGAGTAGTCAAGGAAAACAAGAACGACACAGATATCCTCTATCAGGCAAAGCGCATGGGCTTCTCCGACAAGTACATCGCTAAACTCTGGGAAACGACTGAGGACGAGATCTACAAGCTCCGCTGCGAGAAGAAGATTTTCCCCGTTTACAAGATGATCGACACCTGCGCTTCGGAGTTCGACTCATATATCCCCTATTTCTACTCGACCTACGAGCAGGAGAACGAGTCTATCGTATCCAACAGAAAGAAGATCGTCGTGCTCGGCTCGGGTCCGATCCGTATCGGTCAGGGCGTTGAGTTCGACTACTCGACCGTTCACGCCGTTATGACAATCAAGAATAACGGCTACGAGGCTATCATCATCAATAACAACCCCGAAACGGTTTCGACGGACTACACTACGAGCGACAAGCTCTACTTCGAGCCGCTCACCGTTGAGGACGTTATGAATATTATCGAGCTTGAAAAGCCGCTCGGCGTTATCGCTTCGCTCGGCGGTCAGACGGCTATCAACCTTGCCGAGCCGCTCATGAAGAGAGGCGTTAAGATCATCGGCACCGACGTTGACGCGATCGAGAAGGCTGAGAACAGAGACTCCTTCGAGAAGATCATGGAGGAGCTGAATATCCCGCAGCCTAAGGGCAAGGCAGTTACCAACATCGAAGACGGCGTTGCAGCCGCTGCTCAGATCGGCTACCCCGTACTCGTTCGCCCGAGCTACGTTCTCGGCGGACGTGCTATGCAGATCGTCGCTAACGAAGAGATGCTCCGCCACTACCTCAAAACAGCCGTTGAGGTCGACGTTGACAAGCCCGTTCTCGTTGACAAATACATCTCCGGCACGGAGTGCGAGATCGACGCTGTATGCGATGGCAAGGACGTATTTATCCCCGGAATCATGGAGCACGTTGAGCGCACCGGCGTACACTCCGGCGACAGTATCAGCGTATACCCCTCCTTCAACCTCACACAGCAGGTCAAGGACGTTATCATCGACTACACCGTAAAGCTGGGTCTCGGGATCGGCATCGTCGGTCTTTACAATATCCAGTTCATCGTTGACAAGAACAACGACGTTTTCGTTATCGAGGTAAACCCGCGTTCTTCGAGAACAGTTCCGTTCCTCTCGAAGGCGACAGGCTACTCACTTGCGGACATCGCAACGCTCGCTATCCTTGGCAAGAGCCTTAAAGAGCAGGGCTTAAACGAGGTCTACCCGAAGGAGAAAGAGCGCTGGTACGTTAAGGCGCCTGCGTTCTCGTTCTCGAAGCTCAGAGGTCTTGACGCTTACCTCTCGCCCGAGATGAAGTCTACCGGCGAGGCTATCGGCTACGACAGAACAAGAACCCGCGCACTTTACAAGGCGCTCCAGTCCGCCGGCACGAAGATGGTCAACTACGGCACCGTTTTCGCAACTATCGCAGACGTTGACAAGGAAGAGGCTCTCCCTCTTATCCGCCGCTTCTACAACCTCGGCTTCAACATCGAGGCTACCGAGGGTACGGCGAAGTTTTTAAGAGATCACGGGATCCGCACAAGGGTTCGCCAGAAGCTCTCGACGGGCAACGAGGAGATCTTTGACGCAATGCATTCCGGCTACATCAGCTACGTTATCAACACGAAAGACCTCTACCATGAGGCTAACAACGACGGTTACATGATCCGCCGCTGGGCTGTTGAGAACAATATCGCCATCTTCACCGCACTCGACACGGTAAGAGCGCTGCTCGACGTGCTTGAAGAGACGACGCTCTGCATCTCTACCATAGATATGTAAGGAAGCACCCGCTTTATCGGTACTTCCCGGATAAACGCACCGCACAAGGTTTATAGTTAATTCTTTGTGCGGTGTTCCCATAAAATGGAGTGTTTTTTATGAACAACGGTTTTTACAAGATATTATTAAATGAAAAGATCGCAAAGGACGTTTATAAGATGATCCTCGCGGGCGAGACGTGCGCGATAAAAGCGCCGGGGCAGTTCATCAACATCAAGCTTGACGGCTTTTTCCTGCGCCGCCCGATCTCGATCTGCGACTACGACAGCAAGACGATCACTATCATCTACAAGGTGGTCGGTCAGGGAACTGACGCAATGAGCGAAATGCACCCCGGCAAGACGCTCGAGGTACTCGCAGGCTTGGGCAACGGCTACGACACGTCAAAAAGCGGCGATTCCCCGCTGATCATCGGCGGCGGGGTAGGCGTACCTCCTCTTTACAACCTTTGCAAAAAGCTTATTGAAGAAAGCAAAAAGCCCTCGGTCATCCTTGGCTTCAACACAAAGGATGAGGTTTTCTACGAGGACGAATTCCGTACGCTCGGCGCTGATGTTTACGTCACAACGGTCGACGGCTCTCACGGCATTAAGGGCTTTGTTACCGACGCATTTGACAGAGTAAATTACACCTACTTCTACACCTGCGGGCCAATGCCGATGTTCAAGGCTGTGAACGCCGCCGCAAAAACGAGCGGACAGTTCAGCTTTGAGGAGCGCATGGGCTGCGGCTTCGGCGCCTGCATGGGCTGCACCCACAAAACGAAAGAGGGCAACAAGCGAGTGTGCAAGGAAGGGCCCGTATTCGTAAAGGAGGAGATCATATGGTAAATACAAAGGTAAACTTGAGTGGTCTTGTTCTTGACAATCCTGTCATTCCCGCTTCCGGCACGTTCGGCTTCGGTTACGAGTTCGCCGATATCTACGACATAAACGTCCTCGGCTCGATCTCCTGTAAAGGCACGACGAAGGAGCCTCGTTTCGGCAACCCTACTCCCCGTATTGCCGAGTGTACAAACGGTATGATAAACTCCGTCGGCTTGCAGAACCCGGGCGTTGATAAGGTTATTTCCAACGAGCTACCTAAGCTTGCAAAGGTTTACCAAAAACCGATCGTCGCAAATGTCAGCGGCTTCTCGATCGACGAGTACGCCTACACCTGCGAGAAGATGGACGCTCAGCCGCAGGTCGGCATTTTAGAGGTAAACGTTAGCTGCCCGAACGTTCACAACGGAGGCATGAGCTTCGGCACAAGCCCCGAATCGGCGGCGGCGGTTACTAAGGCCGTTAAAGCCGTGACGAAAAAGCCCGTTTACATAAAGCTCAGCCCGAACGTTACCGACATCGTAAGCATCGCCAAGGCGTGCGAGGAGTCGGGCGCAGACGGTATCTCGCTTATTAACACGCTGCTAGGAATGCGCATCGACCTTAAAACGAAAAAGCCCGTTATCGCAAACAAGATGGGAGGTTTTTCCGGTTCTGCTATCTTCCCGGTAGCTGTCAGAATGGTATATCAAGTGTACGAAGCGGTAAATATCCCGATCATCGGCATGGGCGGCGTAAGCTCGGCTCGCGACGTTATCGAGATAATGCTTGCGGGCGCTACGGCCGTACAGGTCGGCGCTGCGAATCTCGTTGATCCGTTTGCGTGCAAAAATATTATAGAAGAACTGCCGGCTGTTATGCAGCAGTACGGCATTGAAAATCTTACAGACATCATAGGAGGTAGTCACAATGGGTAAGGACGTAATCATCGCCTGCGATTTCAGCAGCAAGGAAGAGGTTTTCACATTTCTAGACAAGTTTCAGGAGGAAAAGCCCTTCGTAAAGATTGGCATGGAGCTTTTTTACGCAGCCGGTCCGGAGATCGTTAAGGAGATAAAGAAGAGAGGTCACAAGATATTCCTCGACTTAAAGCTTCACGATATCCCCAACACCGTTATGAAGGCTATGAAGGTGCTTTCAAACCTCGACGTTGACATGACGAACCTTCACGCAGCAGGCACTGCCGCTATGATGGAGGCAGCTGTCAAGGGGCTTACACGCGAGGACGGCACACGCCCGATACTCATTGCCGTAACGCAGCTAACATCTACAAGCGAGGAGCGCATGAGAGACGAGCTTCTCATCGAGCGCCCGATCGACAGCGTTGTTCTCCACTACGCAATGAACGCGCAGAAGGCAGGTCTTGACGGCGTTGTTTGCTCGCCGCTCGAGGCAAAGAAGGTTCACGACATCTGCGGCAGCAGCTTCGTAACAGTAACGCCCGGCGTGCGCTTTGCAGACGGCGAGGTCGGCGACCAGGTAAGAGTTATGACTCCGGCTCAGGCTAAGGAGATCGGCTCGGATTACATCGTTGTCGGCAGACCGATCACTCAGGCCGACGACCCAGTTGCGGCTTACAGACGCTGCGTTGCGGAGTTTGTAGGCTGATGTACAAATATATTTTTCTTGACCTCGACGGTACGGTCACTGAGTCTGCCGAGGGGATACTCAACTCGGTCGCCTATGCGCTTGAAAAGCTGGGTCACCCCGTCGAGGACAAAAACGTGCTGCGCCCCTTCATCGGTCCTCCCCTCTCGGAATCGTTTCGTGAATTTTACGGCTTCGACGAAGAGACGACGGCTCTCGGAGTGAAATACTACCGCGAGTACTACCCCGAAAAGGGAATCTTTGAAAACAGGCTGTACGACGGCATCAAGGAGCTTTTGAAAAAGCTTAGTGACAGCGGAAGGACGGTCGCACTTGCGACATCAAAACCCGAGCCGTTTGCGGTAAGGATACTCGAGCATTACGGCGTGGCGGAGTATTTCGACTTGATAGCCGGCAGCACCTTCGACGCATCCCGAAACGACAAAACGAGCGTTCTGCGCTATGCTGTTGAAAAATGCGGCGTTAAGGAGCTTGACAGCGCCATCATGGTCGGCGACAGAAAGCACGACGTTATCGGCGCACACGAGGTCGGCATGAAATGTGCCTACGTACTTTTCGGCTACGGCAGCAGAGAAGAAGCCGAAAAGTACAAAGCAGATCATATAATCGAGGACGTCGCCGGGCTTGGCAAGTTCCTCTTGGATCAATAAAATATAGAATCAGAAAGGAAATGTAACATGAATAAACTTATCGCAGAGGACCTTTTATCTATCAACGCAGTATTTTTAAGACCGCAGGAGCCTTTTACATGGGCAAGCGGCATCAAAAGCCCGATCTACTGCGACAACAGACTTACCCTCACCGCTCCGAAGGTAAGAAACGACGTTGAAAACGCCCTCGCAGAGATCGTAAAGGAGTACTACCCCGATGCAGAGGTCCTCATGGGTACATCTACGGCAGGCATCGCTCACGCAGCGATTACGGCAACTATCCTTGACCTGCCGATGGGCTATGTCCGCTCGGGCGCAAAGGATCACGGCAGAGGCAACCAGATCGAGGGCAAGCTCGAGAAGGGTCAGAAGGTAGTCGTTATCGAGGATCTTATTTCGACGGGCGGCAGCGTTATCGAGGTAGTAAACGCGCTTCGCGACGCAGGCGCAGAGGTTCTTGGCATTGCAAGCATCTTCACATACGGTATGCAGAAGGGCATCGACCGCCTCGCCGCCGCAAATGTAAAGAACGTGAGCCTTACAAACCTCGACGAGGTAGCTGAGGTCGCGGCTTCAAACGGCTACATCAAGCCCGAAGACAAGGAAAAGCTCATAAAGTTCAGAAACAACCCCTCCGATGAAAGCTGGATAGGAGCAAACTAATGAGACATTTGCTTGATATTATCGACCTTTCCACTGACGAGATCGCCGGGCTTATCGACACGGCCTGCGACATCATCGCAGACCCCGACAAATACGCCGAAAAGTGCCGCAGGAAGAAGCTCGCAACGCTCTTCTTCGAGCCTTCGACCCGCACAAGGTTAAGCTTTGAGGCTGCTATGTACGAGCTGGGCGGTAACGTGATAGGCTTCTCCGAGAGCAAAAGCTCCTCGGCTGCCAAGGGCGAGAGCGTTTCGGATACTATAAAGGTCGTTTCAAATTACGCAGACATCATCGCGATGCGCCACCCAAAGGAAGGCGCACCGATGGTCGCTTCGATAGTCAGCGACGTCCCGATCATCAACGCGGGTGACGGCGGCCATAATCACCCGACCCAGACGCTTGCAGACCTTCTGACGATCTACCGCGAAAAGGGCGGCTTTGACGGCCTCACTGTCGGTCTTTGCGGCGACCTGAAATTCGGCAGGACGGTTCATTCGCTTATCAATGCGCTGTCTCGCTACAGCGGCATAAAGTTCGTTCTCATCTCGCCGGAGGAACTGAAGCTCCCCGACTACGTGACAAACAACATGATCGTCAAGAACAATATCCCATATGAGGAGACGACCGACCTTCTCGAGGCAATGCCGAAACTAGACATTCTCTATATGACAAGAGTTCAGAAGGAGCGCTTCTTCAACGAGCAGGATTACATCAGGCTCAAAGACAGCTACATTCTCACGCCCGACAAGCTCGAAGACGCAAAGCCCGATCTTTGCATAATGCACCCGCTGCCGAGAGTAAACGAAATCTCGGTCGCAGTTGACAAGGACCCGAGAGCGTGCTACTTCAAGCAGGTATTAAACGGCAAGTACATGAGAATGGCGCTCATTCTCAAGCTTTTGGAGGTGGAATAAATGGTTATCGACTCGATCAACGACGGCATCGTCATCGACCACATCACTTCGGGGAAAAGCATGGTGCTTTACCGCTACTTAAACCTCGACAAGCTGACCTGCTCTGTGGCAATCATTAAAAATGCGCCCAGCTCAAAGAACGGCAAGAAGGACATCATCAAGATCGACCGCCCCATCGACATCGACGTAGACGTACTAGGCTACCTCGACCCGGGCGTTTCGGTCAACGTTATCAAAAACGGCGAGATCGTAAAGAAGTTCCACCCGGAGCTGCCCGAAAAGCTCGTTGACGTTATCAAATGCAAAAACCCCCGCTGCATTTCGCAGGACGAGCAGGAGCTTACGCACATCTTCAAGCTCACCGACCGCGAAAACCGCATCTACAGATGCATCTACTGCGAGAGCAAGGCAAAATAAGCATACAATGATACGGCGCACCGCCTACCCGATAAAAGGTAGACGGTGCGCTTTTGTACAGGGAAAAAGTTATACGCCGGTTGTGGAATTTGTCATTCGTCGTAGTCGATCAGATAGTTGCCGTCATCGTCAAAGCTAATGTAGATGTGAGAGACGCTCTGCGAGCCGTCGGTATAGGTAACTGTAACTGTAACGGTATCGCCGAAATACTCATTGTATTTTTCGGCTGTCATGTCTTTGAAAGCCTCCCGGCGCTTTTGAGTAATATCAATCACCTCTTGCCTGGAGGGGTAGGGATCCTCATTGAGGAGCTCGACCCCGTCGTACATAAGAGACTGGATCCCGGTATAGTTGATATGCAGATACTCCGAATAGGGTGCATTCGTCGGGTCAAGAAAATCTGCTCCCGGGTTGTTGTCATCCTCTTTCCCGGGAACAAAACAGCGGATACGGGCGTCTCTGTCGCTTGTAAAGCTAAGATGGTCAATGTTCTCTCCGTGGACATATAGTCGGATACCTGTAATGTAGATAAAGCCTATAGGTTCGGAGATGACGCCCTCTTCTTCGGTCAGACCTTCGACCGGCACCATATCTATCGGCTTGCTTTCGTCGTCGGCGCTGTAGCGGTATGCCATGTCTTCGGCATACCAGATCTTGCCGTAGTCCGGTCGCTCCTGTCTGAGGTTATTCAGATCCTTCGCGCCGACCTCTTCCTTATCCTTCTGAATATCCGCCTCTGTAACGTCCTGACCGTAGGCTCTCAGGAAAAGCGAGCTGCGGGCTGCCATCGTTTCACTCTGCATCTGCTCGGTATCCGGCTCTGTTGACGATGTGTAACCGACGTCGCTGTCTGAACTGCCGCCATTGCCACTTACAGCAGACGTATCAACTCCGTACATCAGATTTTCATTGTGCATTCTTCCATACGCATAAATTCCGGTAAAAGCCACCGCAAAGCTTGCAAAGACAGCGGCGGCGACGGTCAGCTTCTTTTTCATATATTCACCACTCCTTTTCTCATTCTCGGTGTGAACCGAAAAAAACTGCTCCGGCTCACGTGAGAAATATTGTTCGAGCATTTTGTCAAGTCTTTCGTCTGTCAGCTTATTACTCACGTTCAAGCCTCCTTTTTATCTGCTGCCGTGCCGAATGCAGTCTTGATTTTACCGTACCTTCGGGAATGTTCAGTATCTCCGCCGTTTCGGAAACTGAGCTTTCCCTGAAATAATAAAGCACGATCACGGCACGCAGTTTTTTCGGCAGATGCATTATGGCGCTGTGAAGCTCATAGTAGGCGTCCGGGGCTTCATTCGCCGTGTCGGGGATAGAATTGAAAAAAGCCTGCTTTTCCTCGTCCGTTGCAAAATCAATTTTCTTTCTGTTATAGAAAAGGCGCACCTTGTTTTTGAATGTATTCACACAAATAGAAAACAGCCATTTGTCAAATGGGTATTCCTCATTGTATGTATCAAAGCCTTTGAGCGCCCTCAGCCACGTATCCTGAAAAAGATCCTCGGCTTCGTGAAGATCGCAGCACAGGGAAATACAAAGCCGGGTCAGGTCTGCGCTGTATTGCGCAGTGTATTGGTCGAAGGTTTTTTTCAAATCATCACCCCCCTTATAAATATTTGGAGCACTCCGCATGAAAGCTTTCAATATATATACACATGAGGCGGAGAAAAGGTTCGGCATATCTTGATTTTTTTAACAGGAAGAGACGCAGGCCGTAAAGCCTGCGCCTCCACCGAAAATGTTCTTTTGTGTTAAGGAGATGTTATAGGATCGTCGGCGGACAGAGCCGCCGGCTCAATATCTTTTTTCTTCTTAATTAAAGGCTCACTCTTCAAGCTCCGATTCGAGCATACCGTAATCGCCGTTGTCGCGGATATAAACGACGGAGATCTTGTCGGTGTCGGAGTTGAGGAACATGAAGAACTTGTGGTCTACCATGTTCATACGCAGGATAGCCTCGTCGGGGGACATCGGCTTAAGCGATACCTTCTTTGTACGGAACAGCTCGTATGTGACCTCCTGCTCCTCTTCCTCCTCCGGCTCGTCGGTAAGCGGCTCGTCAAAGGCGGAGTCGCGAAGCCTCTTTGCAAGCCTCGTCTTGTTCTTGCGGATCTGGCGGGCGAGCTTGTCCATATCTATGTCAAGCGCCTCGTTCATCTCCGGCTTTGTATCTTCAACACGGTATATCATACCGTTGTCATTGATCGTGATCTCGACGGTCTGACGGTTCTTGTAGACCGTTACCTTTACCATGACCTCCGCATCTTCGGAGAATACACGGTCATATTTCTTGAGCTTTTTTTCAACACGCTCCTTAAAGTTATCCTTCAATGTGACCTTTCTTGCTGTGTAGGTAATTTTCATAATATCCCACCCTTTCTTTTTGAAAGAATAATGATATAGAGTCAGCCTGTCGGCTTTCTCTATATATTAATAATATCACATAGTAATATAAAGATCAAGAGGAGGTTTATAAATTTTTGTGTATTTTACGATAAATAATTGTAAAAATTTGGAGAGCCGCAAAACGACTCTCCTTTATTTCGGGTTATTGCAGATCAGTGCTTAGACGATCTGCGTTTTTTTCTGTCCTTCATCTGCTTGTTGCGCTTCTTTTTATTGTTATATATCTGCGTGATGACAATATATATAATGAAAAGGATAACCACGATACTGATGGCAAGGATCATCCAACTGGACTGGAGGATCTTCTTCGCGGACTCAAGAAAATAGAGCATCTTGCTGCGCTCGACTGTTTCAGCTGCGATGAGGTTAACTGTGCAAAGCTCCTGGTCGGCGTAGCTAACGGTCGCGGTTCCGATAACGTTGCCTTCGAGAACGGGAGCCGTGAGCGTGTCGGGAATATCCGTCTTGATGTCCATGCTGGAGCTTTCAACATCCTTCGGGAGAATTGTGGAAAAGCTGCCCTGCGGGACGAGCTGGACCGTGTCCTGATCCCACGCAAGGGAGATCGGCACCTCACAAAGCGGCTTCTTCTCGTCGACTACCGTTTTCAGCTCGAGGTTTGCAAACGCCCACTCATAGAGCGCCTTTGTGTCGACCATGGCGCCGTTGGTCTCGATCTCCTCACCGTGAGAGTTCACGGAGGGTGAGCCGAGCGCAACGCACATATAGGTGTAGCCGCCGTTGGAAGCGGTCGAGCAGAGGCAGTAGCCGGCTTCGTCGGTCGTGCCGGTCTTGCCGCCCTTGCAGTATTCGTAGTAGTAGTCGCCACCGTTGACCTTGTCTATGAGGAGGTTGGTATTGACGAGCGGGTACTCCTTCTCAGCGTCTATCGAAATGTAAGTGCTGACGGTGCCGCATATCTCGTTGAAGTCGGGCAAAGTCTGGGCGTACTGCATCATTATTGCAAGATCCTGCGCCGTTGTGTAGTGGTCCGGATCATGCAGACCGTGAGGATTGACGAAATGGGTGTTGGTGCAGCCAAGCTCCTGAGCCTTTGCGTTCATCATGTCGATGAATTTCTGGGTGGATCCGCCTCCGACGTAATTAGCAAGCAGAAGCGCCGCGTCGTTTCCCGACTTTACAAGCAGGCAATTGAGCAGGTCGTACACCGTAACAGCCTGACCGGTAAAATATTCAAGACCGGAAAGAGAGCTGCCTGTTCCGATAAGCTCGTCGAGCACTTCCTGCTCAACGACGACCTTTGTGTTCTTGACATCGGGGACGTTTTCGACCGTAACTATGTACGTCATGATCTTCGTCGTTGACGCGGGGAACATTCTCTGCGCCGAGTTCTTTTCGTATACGACGATGCCGGTGTCGAGATTCAGCATAAATACAGCACCGCTCGTTGTGTCAACGTTCGTTGCAAAAACAGCGGCAGACGCCGGAACGGCAAGGCTCATCATTAAGATAAGAACAGCTGCCCATGCAGCCGCAAACCTTTTTACCATCATTTCTTCTCTCCCTTTTAGACTTTTCATTGTCATTATATATTCACAGCGTGGCGGCGGCTAATTGAGCTGCGTACCCACACTGCCAAAAAGCAGTTTCACCTCTGCCCTTAGTCCTCTGTACTCGCGCGCAGACGCGTCCATATAGCCGGGCATTATATTCTTTGCGGCAGCCTGAGCGCTGCGGAGGATATCTACATTTTCGGCGAGATCGGCGATCTTCAGCTCCGGAAGTCCGTGCTGACGTGAACCGAAGAAGTCGCCGGGGCCGCGAAGCCTCAGATCCTCGTCGGCGATCTCGAAGCCGTTGTTCGTTCGGCAAAGTGCGTTCATGCGGTGCTTTGCGTCTTCGCCCTTCGCGTTTGAAAGGAGGATGCAGTACGATTTATGCTCTCCCCTTCCGACACGCCCGCGAAGCTGGTGGAGCTGTGAAAGCCCGAAGCGGTCGGCGTTTTCTATCAGCATGATGACGGCGTTCGGGACGTCTACGCCGACCTCGATAACCGTTGTGGAGACGAGCACGTCGATCTTGTTCTCGATGAACTCGCTCATCACTCTGTCTTTGTCGGCAGTCTTCATCTTTCCGTGAAGAACGCCGACACGATGATTTTTGAACACGGTCGTACTGATCTCGGCGGCGTATTCCTCTACGCCCTTCAGCCCCGTGTCTGTATTATCGACGGCAGGGCATACGATGTAGCACTGTCTGCCTTCGTTAATATTCTTGATAAGAAAATTATACGCTCTGCCGCGTATATCGTCGTCGATGAGGAACGTCTCGACCTTTTGTCTGCCCGGTGGAAGTTCGTCAATCACGGAGAGGTCAAGGTCGCCGTAGATCATCAGTGCAAGCGTTCTCGGGATCGGCGTCGCGGACATTACGAGCAGATGGGGATTTTTTCCCTTTGCAAGGAGTGTCGCGCGCTGGCGGACTCCGAAGCGGTGCTGCTCGTCGGTAATGACGATACCGAGTTTTCTAAAAAGCACATTGTCGGAGATCAGCGAGTGAGTTCCGACAAGCAGATCCGTGCTGCCCTCTTCGAGGGAAGCGAGGACCTCGCGCTTTTGCTTCAAAGTCATCGAGCCTGTAAGAAGGCTGACGTTTACGCCGGCGGGCACGAGAAGCTTTTGGAAGTTTTCATAATGCTGGCGGGCTAAGATCTCGGTCGGAGCCATCATGGCTGCCTGAGAGCCGTTCTTTATGCAGGTATACGCAACAGCGGCTGCGACCATCGTTTTGCCGGAACCGACGTCGCCCTGAACAAGGCGGTTCATCGCCTTCTTGTTCTTGCGCATATCGGCTATACATTCATCTATCGCTCTGCGCTGTGCGTTAGTCAGAGAGAACGGGAGCAAAGCGGTAAATTCATCGGTAAAGTCTTTCTCTATCGTGACGGACGTCTGCTTTTCTGGCAGGTTCTTCACGGAGGAAAGCCCCAGCACGAGCACGAGAAGCTCTTCAAAGATCAGCCTCCGTCTTGCTTGTGAAACGTCGTCCTCGGAATCAGGAAAATGGATTTTTAAAAGCGCTTCCTTTAAGCCGATCAGATCGTAACGCGCTCTGATATCATCGGGGATCGGGTCGTTGACCGTTTCGGGAAGCATTTTCAGCGCGTGCTTCATTGAGGCTTCGATCTGCTTTGTCGGAAGCCCCGCGACCTGACTGTAGATCGGGTGGATCGGCAGCGCCCTTCCGACCGGCTGGAACGTCGGGTTTATCATCTCGCGAACTCCGGACGAGTCGGTGAGCTTGCCGTAAAAAAGATACTCGCTGCCCTGCCTGAGCATTGAGTCGATGTATTTGTTGTTGAAAAAGGCAAGCTTTACGAAAGCCGTTTCGTCTGAGGCGCGCGTCGTTGCGAGAAGCTTGCCGCCCGCGACTCTGCGCGAGGTTACGGGCAGGTCAAGAGTCGCTTTGATGCAGCAGACATCGCCGGGAACAGCCGAAAAAATATCTGTGACCTTGCTCCAGTCCTCGTAAGTTCTCGGGTAAAACCGGATAAGGTCACCAACAGAAACAATGCCCAGCTTATTATAAAGCCGGGCACGTTTTTCACCTATGCCGTTAATTCGTTCTATTGGGATCTCATAAAGTGAAGCCAATTAAATCAACCTTTATTCAACAGAAATGATGAAGTAATAAACGGGCTGACCGCCGTTTACGTACGTGATCTCCATATCCTTGCCGTACTTGGAGGTGAGAGTGTCTACCACCTTATCAGCCTGCTCCTGCGATACGCCTTCGCCGCTGATAACGGTGATGAAGGACGAATCCTTGGAAACGAGCGCCTTTGTGACCTTTACGGCTGCCTTTACGATGTCCTTTTCGTTGATCGTGAGCTTGCCGTTTTCAAGACCGATGATGTCGTTTTCCTTGATCTTATGTGAGCCGAACTCGGAATTTCTTGCAGCGAACGTCACAAGACCCGTCTGCACCTCCTTGAAGGACTCCTTCATTACGTCGATAGCGAGGTCTGCTTCAAGCTCTGTGTCGTAAGAGAGAAGCGCGGAGATACCCTGCGGGATAGTCCTTGTCGGGATCACGATGACCTCTCTGTCGTTTACGAGCGGCACTGCCTGCTCGGCTGCCATGATGATGTTCTTGTTGTTCGGGAGAACAACTACCTTCTTTGCGGGCGTTGCAAGGATAGCGGAGAGGATGTCCTGTGTGCTCGGGTTCATCGACTGACCGCCGCTTACAACATGACCGCAGCCGCAGTCTTTGAAGAGCTGAACGAGACCCTCGCCTGCTGCTACAGCAACAAATCCGATCTCTTCCGTAGGTTCCTTGACCGAAAGCTCCTGCTCCTTTTCGAGGCGCTCTGCGAGCCTTGCCTTTGCACGCTCTTCAGCCTCGGCAGCCTTTCTGTGCTGCTCCTTCATGTTCTCGACCTTTACCTTGAGAAGCTGACCGTACTCAAGACCTGCCTGAAGTGCGTTGCCGGGGTTCTCGGTGTGAACATGGACCTTGATGATCTCCTCATCGTCAACAACTACGACACAGTCGCCGACAGTTCTGAGGAAGTCTCTAAGTTCCTGAGTATCGGTGTGGATATCGGGATCCTTGCCGACGATGAACTCGGTGCAGTATGTGAATGTGATGTCGCTGTCAAACTGAGCTGCTGCGCTGCGGAAGTAATCCTCCTCTACGGGCTTTTCGTCTTCGCTCTCGGCGTCATACTCGACGATCGTACCGTCTCTGAATACGGAAAGCATACCTTCAAATATCGTGAGCAGACCCTTGCCGCCCGCGTCGACTACGTTAGCCTTTTTAAGTACGGGAAGAAGCTCCGGAGTAAGCTCGAGAGCCTTCTGAGCAGCTTCTACAATGGCGCTCCAAACGGCAACGGCGTCACTGTCGTTTGCGGCGTGCTCCGTGCCTGCTTCATAAGCCATTCGGGCTACCGTAAGAATAGTACCCTCGGTCGGCTTCATAACGGCCTTGTATGCAGCTTCAACGCCCTTGCCCAGCGCGTCTGCGAGATCTGCGCCGTCTGCCGCTTCCTTCTCCTTCAGCCCCTGAGAGAAGCCGCGGAAGATAAGCGAGAGAATAACGCCGGAGTTGCCTCTTGCGCCTCTGAGCATTGCGGAAGCCGCTTTGCCCGCTACTACGCCAACATCTTCGGTATCTCCCATCTCACGGAGAAGAGCTGCCGCGGAGTTGATCGTCATGGACATATTTGTACCGGTATCACCGTCGGGAACTGGGAAAATATTGAGGTCATCGATCGCAGACCTGTTTTTGCTGATATTGTTGGCTCCCGAGATGATCGCATTTTTTAAACAAGTGCCGTTTATCATTGTTCATACACATCCTATCAAAATATTAAATACACCATTGCTTACATTAGTCTGTTCTAATTATATCACACGCATCCGTATAATTCAAACACTTTCCGAAAAAAGCTGTGGAAAAATCTGTTTTGCGGATCAATATTCGTAATCGTGGCCGTCGTCATAGCCGTCGTCGTAATCGTTTTCGCCGTAGTCGTTGCCGTAATCGTAATCCACGCCTTCATCCGGCTCGTAGTAGATGCGGCTCTCGTCCTCGGAGAGAAAATCGGTATCGGTCTCAAGCTCAGACTCGTTCTCCTCGGAAGAATTGCGCTTCTTCTTTTTGTCGGAGTCCGAATCGGAATCGGAGTCGGATTCGATCGTGATGTGAGAGACCTCAGGAGCGGAGCGCGTAGCCTTCGTCGCCTGATCCTTCACAAAGCGGTCATACTCGTCCTGATCTTCGACGTAATCGAGTTTTTCGACGACATATGTCGTACTTTTGAAGACGTCGGAAGACATATCCTTGTATTCCGGGAAGGAACGCGTGGAATAAGCGTGGTAGTTGTCGAGCGTTGTATCCTCATAAACGAGGTTGTTCTTTATATCTACGCTGCCACCCGTGAGGGACGCCGTGACGTAGATCTCGCCGACGACCGTGTCGCCTGCGTTTATATAGCCCGAGCCGGACGTGCTTTCACACACGAACGTACCCTTGACCTTGAAAGCGGAAATGAAAATATTGTCGCTGTACTGGAGCGGATTGAGCGCGTAGTAGCACTCGACGGGAGTGTACTCAAACTTCGGCTTGAAATCGGAGAGCGAAAAGTCTTCCTTGATGCGCTGAACGTCCGACTTGCGCTTCTTTTTTGAAGAGGTCGTGCCGCTGCTTTCGGAATCCTCTGTCGATGAGGATTCTTCGCTGTCGGCGAGCTCTTCTTCGTCCTCTTCAAAGGAAGCCGTCTCTTCTTCTTCGTCGGCAAAACCGTCCGTGTCGGTATCTTCATCGCCGAAGTACCAGTTGAGCGACTTGTAAGACGTCTCGGAGCCTTCGACAAACTGCTCGACCATGTAGCGCATTTTAGCCGTTACGGGGCTGTAGGTCACGCCCATCATAGTGGAAACGTATTTCGGAAGACCTACGACCTTATATCTCTTTGCGTCCTCAGTGAAAACGTAGCCGTTGCGCTCGGCGATATCGGCGTTGAATTCTGCCTTAACGATAACAGTGTCGCCATTTGAAAGGTCGTAATAATCGCAGTGGAACGTGACGTTGTCGATGACGTACTGCTTGCAGTTCGATTTATCGAGCTGAACGGTGCCGTAAGGCGCGACGCCGTTGAACTTGACGCTCAGACCCTCGAACGGGCTCATCTGGATCTTGTCTTCAAGGCCCTCGATCGTATATTCAAATGCAGAATCGACGAACGAGATGCCGAGATCCTTCGCCATCGTTTCGTCGTAAGTGACGTTGATCGTAACAACGTCGCCGTTGGTGAAGAAGGAGTCCTCATCGTTTTCGCCTTCGTAAGAGAAGCGGAACGTTTCCGCGAAGCGAAGCGCCGCAGTCTTGTCCTTCTTTCCGTCTGCGTAGATCCTGTTTACAGCAGCGTCGCTTACCTTTATTGAAAGGCTTCCGTGCTCCGTGTAACCAACTACGGAAATGTCGGCAAAATCTCTGACGGAGTATTCCGTTTTGCCGCAGCCGGCAAAAAGAACGATCATCAAAAGTGCGTAAATGCAAAACAAGCCTTTGCAAATATACTTCATATCATATCCTCCAAAGAAAAACGGATACCGCTTGACGACAGTATCACTCCCGGGTTCGACATTAAAAGACTTTTCACCTATTATATCACATCATGATGTGTTTTTCAATAAGCAAGAACCACAATTTGGGAAATTGGGAGAGTTACATAATATCGTAAAAAAAGCGCTTTGTTATATGAACACTTTTATTATTATAATTCCTTCATTTGATGAAAAAATTAACGCTTTGTTGCAAAACGGTTAAAAAATCTCTTTGAGAGGCAGCAGAACGATCACTTTGACTTCTTCTGCTTCTTTGCGCTCTTTTTCGCGGGCTTCCCGGCGGGCTTTGACTTGACGTCGTTTTCAAGCTCGTCTGCCGCAGCGCCTTCAAATACGAAGTCTTTGCCGGGAAGAACGGCGTTGAGAAGAATACCTACTATAGCGGCGATTGCAAGTCCGGAGAAGGTTATGGTAGTTCCGAGGACATCGAAGGAGATGCCCTGTGCCGCGGAATATTTGAAGCCGATAGCGCTGCCGAGCATTGCGGCGGTTATGATAACGTTGCGGCTCTTTGTGAGGTCGACCTTGTTTTCAACGAAGTTGCGGATACCGATGGCGGAGATCATACCGTAGAGAATTATCGAAACACCGCCGACGATCGCTGCCGGAACTGTTTCGATAACAGCGGAAACGCTCGGGAAGAACGAAAGACCGATAGCAAAGATGGCTGCAATCCGGATGACCCTCGGGTCGTAGATCTTTGTAAGGACGAGAACGCCCGTGTTTTCGCCGTAGGTCGTATTTGCGGGGCCGCCGAAGAGGGCGGAAAGAGACGTTGCCAGGCCGTCGCCGACAAGCGTGCGGTGAAGGCCGGGATCTGCGATGTAGTTTTCGCCGGTCGTGGCGCTAATAGCGGATATATCACCAATATGCTCCATAACGGTAGCAAGAGCGATCGGAAGTATCGTTATAATGGCGCTTGCGTCAAACTTTGCGATAGCGGAGGCATGGATCGGAAGCGCGACGATGTCCCTCTGTGCAACGGCGGAAAAGTCGACTCTACCGAGGCAAACGGCAACGATATATGAGCCGACGATACCGATCATGATAGGCACGATCTTGACCATGCCCTTGCCCCAGATATTGCAGACGATTATCAGAACAATTGCAATAGCCGCAAGCAGCCAATCAGTCTGGCAGTTGTCGATCGCGCTGGGCGCAAGCGTAAGACCGATGGCGATTATCATCGAGCCTGTGACGACAGGCGGGAAAAACCTCATTACGCGCTTGATGCCGAACGCCTTGAAGAGCGCCGCAAGGAGTATGTAAACGACGCCCGATACGAGCACGCCGCCGCAGGCGTAGGGCAGCATTTCGGTGTTTGGCTTGCCGTTGACAAGCGGGGCAACTACTGCGTAGCCGCCGAGGTAAGCGAACGACGAGCCGAGGAACGCCGGCACCTTACCCTTTGTGATAAAATGGAAAAGGAGCGTTCCGAGACCCGCCATGAGAAGCGTTGTCGAAACGTCAAGACCTGTGATGAGCGGCACGAGTACCGTTGCACCGAACATGGCAAAAAGATGCTGCATACCTAAAAGTATCATTCTCGGGGCGCCGAGAGTGCGGGCGTCACGGATCGGCTCGGTGCCGATCGTCTTGTTTTTTTCTGACATGGTATCCTCCTAAAGCTTTATCTTTTATGCACACCGATCGCAGGTGAAGGGTCTCCCCCGCACCTGCGATCGGATTTGATTATCCTATTAAACCAATGATGAGCTGCTCGGCGGCCGCTGCGTCCGCTTTGCCACGGCTCTCCTTCATAACGAAGCCGACAAGTGACTTTACAGCCTTCTGCTTTCCTTTCTTAAAGTCTTCGACAGCCTTCGGGTTCGACTCTACAGCCTTTTTGCAAAGCTCTGCAAGGGCATTCTCGTCAAGTCCTGCCATATCGCTCTCGGAAACGAATTCCTTAACACCGCTGCCCGTATCGAGCATCTTTTCAAGCGTGGACTTCGCAAGGCTGTTCTTGATCTTGCCTTCGTCGATGAGCTTTACCAGCTCGTTAAGCTGAGCTGCCGTCGTCTTGATCTCGAAGCTCTCCTTCTCTTCCTCCGTTTCAAGGCGGCGGAAGATCTGACCGATGATGAAGTTGGAAACGGTCTTCGGGTTCTTAACGCCCTTGGAAGCCTCTTCAAAGAATTCGGCGATCTTTCTGTATTTAACGAGGTTTGCCGCGTCCTTCTCAGAGATGCCCAGCTCGTTTACATAGCGCTCCGCCTTTTCAAAGGGAAGCTCGGGGATCGTCGCTCTGAAAGCGTCGATCTCCTCGTCGTTAACGCTGATCGTCACGAGGTCGGGGTCGCGGAAGTAACGGTAGTCGTTGGCGTCTTCCTTGCCTCTCATGGGCGAGGTCGTATTCTCGGCGTCGTTGTAGCGGAGCGTCTGCTGCTCTACCTCGCCGCCGGACTCGATAAGGTCTACCTGGCGGTTGAACTCAAATTCCATAGCCCTTCCGATGAAGGTGATGGAGTTCATGTTTTTGATCTCGGTGCGTGTTCCGAGCTTTTCGCTGCCGACAGGGCGAACGGATACGTTTACGTCACAGCGCATACTGCCCTCCTGCATACGGCAGTCGGAAACGCCGATGTAGCGCATGATCTGCTGGAGCTTCTCGACGTACTCCTTAGCCTCTTCGACCGAGCGGATATCCGGCTCGGAGACGATCTCGATGAGAGGAACGCCGCCTCTGTTGTAGTCGATGTAAGTGTCGCCCTTCTTGTGGATAAGCTTGCCTGCGTCCTCCTCGATGTGGATCCTGTTGAGGCGGATTCTTCTGCCGTTGGAAAGCTGGATATAGCCGTTTTCGCAGAGCGGCTTGTCATACTGTGATATCTGGTACGCCTTCGGAAGATCGGGATAGCAGTAATTTTTTCTGTCCATTTTTGAAATGTTTGCGATCTTGCAGTTAGTTGCAAGACCTGCTCTTATAGCGTAGTCCACAACGGCTCGGTTGAGCTTCGGCAGAACGCCCGGAAGACCAATGCAGATCGGGCAGCAGTGGGTGTTTGGGTCTCCGCCGAACTTCGTTGTGCAGGAGCAAAAAATCTTCGTGTTTGTTGCAAGCTCTACGTGTGTTTCAAAGCCTGCGACCATCTCGTATTGCATGATTTTTACCTCCTTAAAGCTTTACGCCGTATTTCGACGGCTTGAATACCTCTGCGCCGGCCGCGTTTTCATACTGCCACGCCGCGTTGAGGATCGTGCTCTCGCAGAACGTGTCGCCGATGAGCTGCATTCCGATCGGCATTCCGCTCTTGTCGAAGCCGCAGGGAATGCTGACGCCCGGAAGTCCGGCGATGTTTACCGGAACGGTGCAGATGTCGGTGAGGTACGTCTCGATCGGGTCGCTTATAGCGCTGCCCTTCTTGAACGCCGTTGTCGGAACGGTGGGCGCAAGGATAACATCGCAGCTCTGATAAGCCTCTTTAAACGCCTTAACGATAGAACCGCGAAGGTTCTGCGCCTTCTTGTAGTATGCGTCGTAATAGCCTGCGGAGAGCACGTATGTTCCGAGGAGTATCCTGCGCTTTACTTCCGCGCCGAAGCCCTCGCTTCTTGTCTTGCAGACCATTTCGTTGATGTCTTTGTAGTTTGAGGTGCGGTAGCCGTAGCGGATACCGTCGTATCTGCCGAGGTTAGAGGAAGCCTCCGCGCACGCGAGGATATAGTACACAGGGAGCGCGTATTTGAGAGACGGCAGCTTGAAGCGCACGATCTCTGCGCCGAGAGACTTGTAAACCTCGCACGCCTTCTCGATAACGCCGCGAACCTCATCGTTTACGCCGTCAAGGTATTCGTCGGCGATGCCGATCTTCATGCCCTTGATGTCGTTTTTAAGCGTGGCGACGGTCGGCTCGCCTTTGCGTCCCTGGCTTGTGGAATCCATCTTGTCATAGCCGGAAATAGCGTCGTAAACGAGCGCCGCGTCTTCAACTGTCGTTGTGATCGGACCGATCTGGTCAAAGCTTGAAGCGTAGGCGATCAAACCGAAACGGGAAACGGCGCCGTAGGTCGGCTTTAAGCCGACGATGCCGCAGAAGCTTGCGGGCTGACGGATAGATCCGCCCGTGTCTGAACCGAGACCGTAAGCCGCGATGTTGCCGCCGACAGCAGACGCAACGCCGCCCGAGCTGCCGCCTGCAACGCAGGAGATGTCGTGCGGATTAGCAGCGCCGCCGAAGCAAGACGTCTCGCTCGACGAGCCCATCGCAAACTCGTCCATATTGGTCTTGCCGAGAAGTACGGCGTTCTTGTTTTTAAGCGTGTCCCACACGGTGGCGTCGTAGATCGGCTTGTAGCCCTCAAGGATCTTCGAGCAGCACGTCGTCTCGATGCCCTTTGTAGAGATATTGTCTTTGAGGGTCATCGGGATACCCTCAAGCGGGTCGAGCTTCTCGCCCTTTGCAAGCTTCTCGTCTACCGCCTTGGCCGTTTCGAGCGCCGTCTGCGGCGTTACCTTGACGTAAGCGTTAAGGTCGCCGTTTGCGCTTTCAATGGCCGAAAGATAAGTATTTGTAAGCTCGGTACACGAAAGCTCTTTGTTTTCGAGCATTGCGCCGAGGCGCTTTATCATTCCCTCTGCCATAATTACACCCTCTTGCGAACGAGGAAATGACCCTCGTCGATGTCGTTAGCGTTTTTAAGGATCTCGTCCCTCTCGTAGGAGGGTACGACAACGTCCTCACGGAATGCGTTCTGGAGGTTGTTGATGTTGTCAAACTCCTCTACGCCGCTCTCTGAGGCATTGTTGATAGTGTCGGCAAATTTTACGATGTCGTCCATTGCCTTTGTCATATCGTCAAGCTCTTCCTCGGCGATATAAAGCTTTGAAAGCCTTGCGATGTTTATAACGTCCTCACGGGTTACCATAGGTCATCGTCCTTTCAGATCATCTCAGCTTGATGTGTACTTCACGAAGCTGCTGCTCAGTTACCTCTCCGGGCGAGCCAAGAAGGAGGTCCTGAGCGTTGCTGTTCATCGGGAAGGCGATTATCTCTCTGATATTCTCCTCACCTGTGAGCAGCATTATCATTCTGTCTACGCCGGGAGCCATGCCTGCGTGCGGCGGCGCACCGTATTGGAATGCGTTGTAAAGCGCCGTAAACTTTGCTTTAAGCTCCTCCTCGGAGTAGCCTGCGATAGCGAACGCCTTCTTCATGATCTCTACGTCGTGGTTTCTTACCGCGCCCGACGAAAGCTCTACGCCGTCGCATACGATGTCGTACTGATATGCGAGGATATCGACGGGGTTCATCGTCTCGAGAGCCTCAAGGCCGCCCTGCGGCATCGAGAACGGGTTGTGAGTAAAAATCACCTTGCCATCATCGTCATACTCATACATCGGGAAGTCCACGATGAAGCAAAGCTCAAAGCGGCTCTCGTCGATGATACCGAGGCGGTTAGCGACCTCTGTTCTAATCTGACCTGCAAGCTTCGGTGCGTCCTCTTTTGTGTCTGCGATGAAGTAGCAGACCGCGCCGGGCTTAAGACCGGTTCTCTCGATGAGAGCAAGCTTGTCCTCAGCGGGAAGGAACTTGTCGATCGGACCGTCGAACGTCATGTCATCACGTACCTTGACGTAACCAAGACCCTTCATGCCGATGGAGAGTGCAAACTCCTCCATCTTCTTGAACCAGCTCTTCGACTGACCTGCGCAGTCGGGAACGTTGATGGCGCGAACCGTCTTGCCGCAGAAGGGCTTGAAGTCGGTCTCAACGAACATATCGGAAATATCGGTGATGACAAGCGGATTTCTGAGGTCGGGCTTGTCAGTGCCGTACTTTATCATAGCCTCTTTGTAGGGGATACGCTTGAACGGAGGCTTGCTTACCTCTTTGCCGCCGCCGAACTTTGTGAAGGTGTTGTAAAGCACCTGCTCGGCAACTGCGAAAACGTCCTCCTGCTCTGCGAATGCCATCTCGAAATCGAGCTGATAGAACTCGCCCGGCGAACGGTCCGCTCTTGCGTCTTCGTCGCGGAAGCAGGGAGCGATCTGGAAGTACTTGTCAAAGCCGGAGACCATGAGAAGCTGCTTGAAGATCTGCGGAGCCTGCGGAAGAGCGTAGAACTTGCCCTTGTGCTTGCGGCTGGGGATAAGGTAGTCTCTCGCGCCCTCGGGCGAAGACGTAGAGAGGATCGGCGTGGAGATCTCCATAAAGCCCATCTCGTTCATCTGAGAGCGAAGGTAAGAAACGATCTCGCTTCTCAAAACGATGTTGTCGTGATTCTTCTTGTTTCTGAGGTCGAGGAAACGGTATTTAAGGCGTACCTCCTCCTTTACCTCCTTTGAGGCAGCGACCTCGAACGGAAGGTTTACCTTGCACTTGCCAAGGACCTTCAGGCTGTCGGTATGTACCTCGACCATACCTGTTGCGATCTTCGGGTTGATCGTATCCTCGTCTCTCTTTACGACCTTACCGGAAACGGTAACAGTACACTCTCTATTTATGCCCTTAAGCAAATTATCGTCATGCACAACGACCTGTACGATACCGTACTGGTCACGGATATCGAGGAACATTACGCCGCCGTGGTCTCTGATATTCTCGACCCAGCCTGCTACTCTTACGTCCTTTCCGATGTCGCTCTCGCGGAGCTCACCGCAGTTATGCGTGCGATACTGATTTTCTCTCGTCATATTTCTCTGCCCTTTCCTGCGATTTTTCTGTACAAGGGGTACAGTAAGCCCCTATATACTCACAATTGAATTTATTATACCATTTTTTGACTGCGGTATCAAGATTTTTTTCAGTGTTGAGTGAAAAAAATAACAATTATTCACTGCAAAAGCGCTCACGGAACCAAAATTTACGTCTACGAGCGGGCTCTGAGCAAAAAAGCTGCACCGATCGGTGTTTAGATCAGGATCGGCACAGCAGCTCCGCTCATCACGGCGAGTAAAGAATATTACTCTTCCTTCACCTTCTTTATCTTAAACATCTTTCTAAGTATCGGCGCCCAGAATTTCGGATTGTCTACTACGATAAATTTCATAACGTATGCCTCCCGGAGGTTCAGCGCTGGCGAAGTGCGAAGGAAAGTATCACAAACGCAGCACCGACAAGAAATATTGCCGCGCCGTTCTTGAAGAACGACGAGAGCATCAATGCAAGACCGAATGAAAGTATGCATTTTGAAGCACAGTTTTTGCCGCACATAATTAACACCTCACAACGCTGTAGATTTGTGTCTTACTACATAATATCGGAAGGGTGGAAAAAGGTGACAAAAATCCCCGCCTGAGGTCAGACGGGGATAAAAATCAATTATTTGGAAGCCTTTACCTTCTTCTCGGGCTCCTTGCTCTTCTTGTGGAGCTGCCAGATGACCCAAAGCGGGGTGGCAATGCAAATAGAAGAGTAGCAGCCGGAGACAAGACCGATCATCATCGGAAGAGCGAAGCTCTGAATAGACGTGATGTTGTAAACAAGGCAAACAACGTAAACGGAGGTGATAGCCGCAAGCGTTGTGATTGACGTCATGATCGTTCTCTTGATGCACTGTGTCATGCTGAGGTTGTAAACGTCGATGAGAGACGCCTTCGGACCCATCTTAGCCTTGTTTTCTCTGACACGGTCGTAGATAACGATCGTGTCATTGAGCGAATAACCGAGGATCATAAGAACAACTGCGATGAAGTTGCTGTCGATCGGCATTCTGAACAGAACGAATACGATGTATACCATGATGATATCGTGGAAGAGAGCCACAAGACCGAACACACCTGCCGACATACCGCCAATCCTCTTGAATCGGATAGTTACGTAAATAACCATGAGTGCGCCGGCGATGGCAACCGCAACGATACACTTTACGAAGAACTTGAGACCCATCGTTGCGTCTACCGATGTAAATTCGTTTGTCTCGAAGCCGTTGTCGGGGTACTTCTCCTGGAGAGACTTGAGGATCTCGGACTGAGTCTCGGTGCTGATAGCGTCAGTGCCGGAGAACTGAACGGTGAGCGTGTAGCCGTCACCGTTTTCGCTGTTGCCGGCGATATCCTTTGCGATGGTGAACGTTACCTTATCGTCGGGAGTCTTCTCCTGAATGAGAGCCTTCATCTCCTCTTCGTTGACCTCGCCGCTGTAGGAGTAGGAGATCATCGAGCCGCCCGAGAACTGAATGTCGAGCGATACGCCGAAGATGATGTTGAAAATAATACCTATTGCGATAATTCCGAGGGAAATGCCAAAGAAAATTTTTCTTTTTCCGTAGAAATCGAGCATCTTATCCTTCATTCTTAGCACCTCCGTAAAGTCTGGGATTTCTCAGGAACTTGAAGCCCGAGATCGACTTGAGCATAAGTCTTGCCGCACCGATACCCATGATGAAGTTTGCGATGGTACCTACAAGAAGCGTGTAGCCGAAGGCGTAGATCGCACCCGTTGTGGAAAGACCGAATATGAACGAAAGCATATTGAACGGACCAAACACAAGGATAAGGATAACGGCAACGATAACGATCGTCATGTTACCGTCGATGATAGCGGAGAGGGAGTTCTTCGTACCGGCGTTGATGGCGCTGTCGAGCGATTTGCCGCGCTTTAACTCCTCTCTGATTCGCTCTGCCGTAAGGATGTTGGCGTCAACGCCCGTACCGAGCGAGAGGATCATGCCGGCGATACCGGGGAGCGTCATCGTAAAGCTGTTGAATACCGGGAAGTAACCGGAAACGGCAACGATGATGATAGCCATCTGACCCACGAGTGCGATAACGGAAACGAAGCCCGGCACTCTGAAGAATACGATCATGAAGATCGTGATAAAGCAAAGAGCGATGATAGCCGCAAGACCCATGGCATAAAGCGAGTTGGAGCCGAGAGTCGGGCTGATAGACGAAACGTTTACCGTTTCAAGAGTGAACGGCAGCGCGCCCGCATTGATCTTCGTAGCGAGAGCCGTAGCCTCTTCCGCTGTGAAATCACCGGAAATCTGAGCCTTGCCCTCGGAGATGACCTCGTTTACCGTCGGGTAAGAGAGAAGCGTGTCGTCCATCCAGATAGAGATCGTCTTGTTGAGATATGTAGTCGTAGCGTCCTTAAAAAGCTGCGTGCCTTCGTCGTTGAATTCAAGAGAAACGACGTACTTGATCTGACCGTTGTCGTCATAAACGCCTGCCTCGGCCTTTTTAACGGTCGAGCCGTCGAGAAGGACTGTCTCTGCCGTCTCGCCGGACGGGGTCTTCATGACGGGGTTGCCGTCTGCGTCGTAGTCTACCGTCTCGTAGCCGTTGCCCGGGCGGAAGGTGAGAACGGCTGTTGCCGAGATCTCTTCGATAGCCTCGTTCGGGTCATAGTTTGTGGTGTCTTCCTTCCAAGGAAAGCGGACGATAATCCTGTTGGAGCTTTCGTCTGCGTAAAGCTCGTAGTCGGTGATGCTGTTTGATACAAGTCTCGTTTCGATAACGGACTTCGCCGACTCCAGCTGTTCGGGCGTAGCGTCCACGCCGTCTGCGGGCTGGAACGTAGCCTCAACGCCGCCCTTGATGTCGATTCCCCATCGAATGTCATCGATACCCTTGATACGGGTCGTCTTTACATCACCGTACTGCGTGTCAATGCCGCAAACCGACGTGACAGCCAATGCGATGATGAGAAGCGCAACGATGAAGAATACGGGTTTTGCAACTCTTTTCATGCGTTTTAACCTCCGTTAAATGTATGATTACCGCCGCCGCGAATTACCTTCCGCTGCGGCCGTACCGCCAAAATAACTCTGCTGCGGCTTATTTGAGAGCCGTTTGGCGACAATTCGCCCGGCTTCAAAAGGTCGTAACAGAGTTATTATAAGATTTTTCTCGTTAAAAGTCAATAAATTTATAAGAATTTAGTAAATAAATTTGATTTTTTCTCTTTTATTGAGCACAATTCCTATTTTATTCACATCAATTTAAGCTAAAATGTATATTAAATACGCAGCATTAAACTGTTGCTTTCAGCAAGCAGAGAGCCTGCTCAGCACTCGTAAGCGTAGCCTGCCCCGAGCATCTTCATGTTGATGTCGAGCAGGTCGCGGTGCCTTGCCGAGATGACCTTCTCGATCGCCGCTTTTACGCTGTCAAACGGGAAGCAGTCGCTCTTGCTCATAACGCTGCCGTGGATGACCATGTTGCCGAGGCGGTTGTCGCCGTTTTCGGAAGCGATCTCCGCTGCCGGAATGTAATAGACGTTTATGTCGTCACGCTCCGCCTTGCGGTCGATCAGCGAGGACTCGATAAAGAGCTTGCCTCCCTTTGCGACCGTCGGCTCATATTTGTCGAGCGAGGGGCGGTTCATCGCAATGACGATATCGGGATTGTCGATGATTGGGGAGCCTATTGGCTCGTCGCTGACGATGACCGAGCAGTTGCACGTGCCGCCTCTGACCTCGGGGCCGTAGGACGGCAGCCAGCTTACGTATCTGCCGGCGATCATGCCCTGGTACGCCATCAGCTTGCCCGTGAAGAGAATGCCCTGACCGCCGAAGCCGGCGATGATGATCTTTGTCGTACTCATTTTGCCGCCTCCTCGTCTGCGAATTTATCCTTATAAACGCCGAGCGGGTAGTATGGGAGCATATTCTCTCTACACCATTCGAGAGCCTCGACCGGCGTCATGCCCCAGTTTGTCGGGCAGGTGGAAAGCACCTCGACGAGCGAGAAGCCCTTGCCCTCGACCTGGTTGCGGAAGGCCTTCAAAATCGCTCGCTTAGCGTTTTTGATCGCCTTCGGGCTGTCGACCGAAACTCTTTCGAGGTAGGTCGGACCGTCGAGATTTGAAAGCAGCTCGCAGACCTTCACAGGGTAGCCCGCCGTCTTGACGTCACGTCCGTAGGGCGAGGTCTGAGTTACCTGTCCGGGCAGCGAGGTCGGAGCCATCTGACCTCCCGTCATACCGTAAATTGCGTTATTGACAAAGATTATCGTGATATTCTCGCCTCTTGCTGCGGAATGAACCGTTTCGGCAGTTCCGATAGCGGCGAGGTCGCCGTCGCCCTGATAGGTGAAGACGATATTATCGGGCAGCGCTCTTTTGATGCCTGTTGCGACTGCGGGCGCTCTGCCGTGAGCCGCCTGCACCATATCGCAGTTGAAGTAATCGTAGCTCATAACGGAGCAGCCTACAGAGGCTACGCCCACCGTTCTGCCCTCGATATCAAGCTCATCCATGGCTTCGGCTACAAGCCTGTGGATAATGCCATGAGTACAGCCCGGGCAGTAATGCAGGGGAACGTCGGTCAAGCCGTGGGGCTTCTGAAATACAACCATTATAAAGCACCTCCTAAGCCGTTTACTTCCATGATCTTATTGAGAACGTAGTCGGGCGAGGTTATCATGCCGCCGACTCTGTTGCAAAGGTGTACAGGCTTTTTGCACTGCGACGCAAGCCTTACGTCGTAGATAAGCTGACCCATCGAAAGCTCTACCGAGATGAACGACTTCACCCTGTCGGCTGCGGCTCTGATCGGCGCTTCGGGGAAAGGCCAGAGAGTTATCGGGCGGATAAGACCGACCTTGACGCCCTGCTTTCTCGCCTCCATTATCGCAGACTTCGCAACGCGGGAAGCGATACCGAACGCAACGATGCAGATCTCGGCATCATCCATCATGAACTCTTCGAAACGTGTCTCCTCCCGCTCGACTATCTTATATTTTTCGTAGCGCTCAAGGTTGAGCTGCTCAAGTATCTCGGGCTTAAGAATGAGCGAATTGATTATATTATGCTCACGTTTGAGCTGCGTGCCGGTACACGCCCAGGGCTTTTCGTACTTCGTCTCGTGCATATCCTCGGCAAGCTCTACCGGCTCCATCATCTGACCGATCGTTCCGTCGGCAAGGATCATCGAGGGCATTCTGTGCTTGTCCGCAAGATCGAACGCAAGCGACGTAAGATCCGCCATCTCCTGAACTGACGAGGGCGCAAGGACGATCATGCGGAAGTCGCCGTGACCGGAGCCTTTCGTCGCCTGGAAATAGTCAGACTGCGACGGCTGGATACCGCCAAGACCGGGGCCGCCTCTCTGAACGTTGACAATGACCGAGGGAAGGTCGCACGCCGCAAGATAAGACAAGCCCTCGCATTTGAGCGAGATTCCGGGGCTGGAGCTTGAAGTCATGCAGCGCTTGCCCGTCGAGGCAACGCCGTATACCATATTCACGGCCGAGATCTCGCTTTCCGCCTGCAAAAACGTTCCGCCTATCTTCGGCATTCTCTTTGCCATATAAGCGGCAACCTCCGTCTGCGGAGTTATCGGGTAACCGAGGTAATAGCGGCAGCCGGATCTTATAGCGGCTTCGGCGATCGCCTCGTTGCCCTTCATGAGTACCTTTTCAGACATTCTCAGCACCTACCTTTCAACCTTGATAACGCAGTCGGGACACATCATCGCACAAAAGGCGCAGCCGATGCACTTTTCTTCGTCTGTCATTTCGGCGTAATGCATACCCTTTTTGTTGATCTTTTCCTCCGACATTCTGAGGATCTTCTTCGGGCAGACGCTTACGCACAGTCCGCAGCCCTTACAGGCGTTGGAATCAATTGTAACCTTTGGCACATCAATACCTCCTATATCAATTTGCTCTGGAGTGTCAGGCAGAACAAATTGTCTATTTTATCCTTTAGTTCACCGCAAAGGCGTTTCTCCGCAGTCGTCATTTTTATCGGAAGCCCCGACTCTCTGGAAACCTCTTCGGCATATCCGACGGAATCGAGCACCGTCTGAGCCGTTGTGTCTCTGCCGAGGTTTGAGTTATTAACTATCGCCGTGAACTTCATCCGGCACGCCGCCTCGATCTCCTTCATTATCTCGAGCGTGGTGGTGCTGTCGGGAGTGAGCGGACGATATTTATTTATAACGAGCAAAAGCTCATAATTATTCTCTTCGAGAATTTTCGGTACAAATCTGCCGAGAGCGTAAGCGCCCCGATCGTCGCCGCCGACGTCGATAACGGAATAAAAGCTCTTATCATCAACAACGGAATAAAGCTCCTTCGGGAGCGACGGAAGGTCGACGTTTGAATTTGCGTAGGGCGACGAGATGAGCTTTATGCCCCACTCTTCAAAGTCGGCAGCGCTGTCTTTCGTGCGGAAATACGGGTTCACTATATCGAGGTCCGCAACTGAGACACGTTTTCCCTCGTCCCTCAGATATTTCGCCCAATTGACGGCGATATTCGTTTTTCCGCTGCCGTAGTGACCGGCAAGCAGCGTTATCCTTTTTGTATCAAACAAATCAAATTCCGACCTTTCAACGAGCGCCCACAAAAATCCCGGGCGTTGACAGTGACCTGTAGCAGGCTTTATTTTGCTGTCACGCTCAAATTAAATTGTATCACTCGTTCATTGAAAAGTCAATCGATTTTATTCATTTTAACGGTGATTAAAAAACTGATCGGAAAACATACGCATCGCTGCCGTGAGAAAGGAGCTGATATGCGCCAAAACAATAAATCCCGGTAAGAGACATCGTGATCGCCCGCCCTCGTATACGGTCAGTATAATAACAGAATTAAAAATTATTTGATAAATTTGGGATACGGTATTGTAAAACTCAGAGAAATGTGATAGAATATTATCGGTGAAATATATGCGGAAGGAGCGCAGCAGATGTTTTTTACGATTATGAATAAAGACAGAGCGCCCCTCGTTGAGAGAGGCTACATTCTCTCAGAGGAGCACGAAACGATCATCGACGACAAGATCTTTGACGCTGTTGTTAAAGAAAAGGGTAAGGAATACGCCGACAGCATCATCGAAAACTTCGGTGACTGCGAGGCGATTTGCCTGGGTGAAGACGGCGTTTTCTACACCGTTCTTTTTGAGGATGTGAGCGTCGACGGTGACGGTCCGATGCCCTGCGCCGTTGCGTGGCATGAGATCGAGGTAATTCTTGGGAAAAAGTGATCCACCTGATATTGGAGGAAAAGAGGCTTCAGATCGAAGCCTCTTTTTTTGCATTTATTTCAGCTCGACCAGCCCGTTTTCATAAAGCTTTTGCAGCGACATCATGATTCCGAGCTTTGCATGGTACCACGTAAGCCCGCCCTGGAAGTAGACGGCGTACGGCTCCTTGATCGGGCCGTCGGCTGAAAGCTCGATGCTCGAGCCTTGAACGAACGCACCGGCAGCCATGATAACGTCGGAATCATAGCCCGGCATTGGCCACGGCTCGGGGGTAACATAGCTGTCGACGGGCGCAGCCGCCTGTATGCCTCTGCAAAAAGCGACCATGCGCTCCTTTGAGCCAAGCTCGACCGCCTGAATTATGTCGTACCTCTCCTCCGTGCCGTTGGGAACGCACTTGAAACCGAGCTTTTCATAGAGAAGCCCCGCGAAGACCGCGCCCTTCAACGCGCCCGCAACGACGGTCGGCGCCATGAAAAAGCCCTGGTAAAATGCGGGCATGATCCCGAGGTTTGCGCCGACCTCCTGCCCGAGACCCGGCGCGCTCAAACGATAGGCGCACTGCTCGACGCACTCCTTCGTGCCGCAGATATAGCCGCCGATGGGCGCAAGTCCGCCGCCGGGATTTTTGATGAGCGAGCCGACGATCATATCAGCGCCGACGTTTGACGGCTCGATCTTCTCGACAAATTCGCCGTAGCAGTTATCGACCATGCAGATGATGTCAGGCTTTACCGATCTGATGAACGCGATAAGCTCGCCTATTCTCTCGACCGAAAGCGTGGGGCGGGTCTGGTAGCCCTTTGAACGCTGTATTGTAACCATTTTTGTTTTGTCGGTTATGGCGGCTTTAATGCCGTCGAAGTCAAACGAGCCGTCCGGCAGCAGATCGACCTGGGCGTAGTTTATGCCAAACTCCCGAAGCGAACACTTCGATTCGCGTATGCCGATGACCTCCTCGAGCGTATCGTACGGCTTGCCAACGGGCGACAGCAGCGTATCTCCCGGGCGGAGTATCGCAGAAAGAGCAACGGCAAGGGCGTGGGTGCCGCACGTTATCTGCGGGCGCACGAGCGCCGCCTCGGTACCGAAGACGGACGCATAGACATTTTCGAGGTTATCGCGTCCTGCATCGTCGTAACCGTAGCCCGTCGTTGCGGCGAAGCAGGCGGCGTTTACTCTGTGCTCATGCATTGCCGAGATAACCTTGAGCTGGTTATACTCGGCTGTCTCGTCGATCTTTTTGAAACGCAGGGAAAGCTCGTCGAGAGTATCCTCGCAGAAAGAGAGCACCTCGTCGCTTAACCCGAGCTTTTTGTACATAGTATTATCCATAAACACATTCCTTTATCAATTCTGCTTTTGAACGATCTTATACTCGTCTCCCATACGGAAGTACGGGCAGCTTCTGTACTCATGGTTCATGAAGCTGTACATCTCGTCCTCGTCGAGGTCGATGACGCACTCATACTGATCGTACTCCTCGTTATAGGCGTAGTTTACGCAGTAATCGCAATTTGACTTTTGCTTCTTCACGCTATCTCCTCCTTTTTTCCATTATAACATATTTCTCCAAAAAATCAACCTTTGGCGGCAGTCAAGCGCCTGCAGGCAGTTCCGATTTTAGTTTATAGTTAAGATCAGCCGGTCTCCGCACCGAGAGCCGGCTGCCAGAATTATACAATTGACCGCTTGTTCACTTTGAGTAAATCCGGCTTGCCTGCTTTTCCTAGATCTTACTTCAGAAACGAGCCGACGAGGGAGATAAGGTCGGCGTAGAGCGGGCAGGCGATCATGAGAATTGCAAGTCTTCCGCATAGCTCCACCTCGGACGCTGCCGACTGTCCGCCGTTTTCACGGCATATATCGGCGGATATTCGGGTCAGAAAGCAGATACCGACCGATTTTATGAGAGCCTGCACGTATTCCGTTCTGACGGCTGCCTGTTCGGAAAGCCCGGTGATTGAGACGATCACGCTCTGCGCGTATGGCAGCGCCAGCAGCGAGAGCATAACTACGGCAGCGAGAGTCAGCAGCCCGGCTATCTCGCTGCCATAGCTTCTGAGCGCGGCGCTGCATATCACAGCGAAAACGGCTATTACGCAGACCGATATAATATTCATTCAACATCACAGCCCGAAAAGCGATTTGACCGTTGTGAACAGCGTGCTGACCTCACGAATTACCATTGTGAGTACGATCACAAGCCCCGCAAGCGCCGTGAGCATCGCCTGATCGTCACGTCCGGCGCGGGTAAGCACCTGCCCGAGCACCGAGACGATTATCCCGACTGCGGCTATCTTAAAAAGCATATCTACTTCCATTTTTTCTCCCCCTACATCATCAAGATCATGGCAGCAAGCCCTATGTAGGCCGAAACGGCAAGGCTCACCTTTGAGTTTTTCCGCTCCTCTTCGGCGGCGCTTTCTGTGTAAAGCTCAAGCTGCGCCTGCAGGTAGCCGAGCGTTTCTTCTGCGCTTTGCAGGTCACCGCTGCCGAGAGTCGAAAGCGTTTTTGCGAGGTATTCTCTTTCGTCGGGCTTGAGCAGACGTTTGGCATACTGTGAGGAAAAAGCGTTCTCGACGGCAGTGTGCGGCATTTCTCCGCTTGATATCGCCGAAGCAATCATGTCTGTTATCGGCTTTGTGCGCTCGTTTTCGTTCATTGAGAAAAGTTCCCGAAGTTCGGGCATCGCCACCGAAAGCTCTCGCCGGACGTTCATCACAAAAAGCTTCAACGCCCCCAGCAGGCAAACTCGCTCCCTAAGCCGCAAAACGGACGAAAGCCCGAACAAAAGCGACGCCAGAAGTATCAGTAAAGCTCCGCTAAGCCTTAGCATTTTTTACCTCCTCCGTGTCGATTATTCCGGATATTTCGGGCGGGATACTCCCGCTCAGAAAAACAAGCTTACGGAATGCACCCGTAGCTGTCAGCGCTTTCACCGACGGATTTTTAAGCGCCGATTGAAGACTTGTACAATGGACCGACGAGATGACCGAAACTCCGCAGTTGAGTGCGCGGGAAACCGCCGCCGCATCTTCGCCCGTAAGCTCGTCGCATATGATGAATTCCGGCGACATCGTGCGCACGGCAAGCAGCATCGCCGTGCTTTTAGGGTAGCCGCTGTAAACGTCGGAAAGCCCGACGTCAAAGCCCGAATGCCCGCCGACGCTTGAAGCAAGCTCAAGCCGCTCGTCGATAACGCTTACACGGCGCAGCATTTCAAAAGAGAGCTTTCTTGCAGCGTCACGCAGGAGAGTCGTCTTGCCCGACGAGGGAGCGCCGCATATAAGCGTGCCTTCTAAGAGATCGACCGATCGGAACAAAGGCTCACAGCAGCCGGGAAACTCCTTTGCCGATCTGATGTTAAGGCTCGTGATTTCGGAAACGGCGCGCACATCATTCCCCGACATCACTGCCGTGCCGCATACGCCGACGCGATGACCGCCCGGAAGCGTTATAAATCCGCTGCCGATGCTCTGCATATGCTTATACACCGAATAGGAGCACAGTCTTGCAAACGCCGCTTTAAGCTCGTCAAAGCCGACCGTCACTGCGTTTTCGCAGGCAGTCGGGCAAAGCTCACCTTCAGCGCCGATAAAATACGGTCTGTTCAACAGGCACAAAACTACGGGCTTGTCCGCCCTTATGCGTATTTCGCAAAGCTCGTCCGGGTATCGGCGAACCGCCGCCGCAAGCGTCTTTCCGAAGCATTCTTCTATTTTTTCCGCCAGACCTTCCACACTCTCACCTCGTTATCACTAAGAGTATATGCGCGAGAGGGCAAAAAAAGAACAGGCACGAATGCCTGTTCAGTCGGCGTATCCCCCGCCGTTTACTACTAATTTCAAATTAAATGCTTTAATTTGAAATGCGCGTGCTGCGCTATAAAAAGCTTTTAAAGCTTCTTAATTGAGTTTAGTTTAACATATCAAAAAGCTGTTCCTCTGAGATAACGGTTATTCCAAGCTTTTCCGCCTTTTCGAGCTTGCTGCCGGCAGCTTCGCCCGCGAGGACGTAGTCCGTCTTTTTCGAGACGCTCGAAACGACCTTGCCGCCATTGTCCTCGATGATCTTAGAAGCCTGGCTGCGCTTCAGAGTCGGGAGAGTTCCGGTGAGGACGAAGCTCTTGCCGTCGAAAGCGCCGCTTTTGACCTCGGCGACAGGCTCTATAAGCTTAAGCCCAAGCGCGCGGAACTCCTTAATGAGCGCTTTGGAGCTGTCTAAAGCGAAATAATCGACTACGCTCTGAGCCATGATCCGGCCTATGCCGTCGATCTCGGTGAGGGATTCGGCGTCGGCGTTCATCAGCTCGTCAATGCTTGGGTACTTTGCGCAGATTATACGGGCTGCCTTCTGCCCCACCATTCGGATGCCAAGCCCCGTTACCAGGCGGCTTAAATCATTCTGCTTCGACTTTTCAACGGCCGCGACGATGTTTGCCGCCGACTGCTCGCCCATTCTCTCCAGCGGGCTTATCTCCTCTGCGCGAAGCTTGTAGAGGTCTGCCGGAGAATGAACAAGTCCGTTTTCCTTTAGAAGCTCCAGCACCGCAGGACCTAAGCCGTCGATATCCATTGCGTCACGGGATACGAAGTGGATAAGGTTTCGCATAAGCTGCGCCGGGCAGGCCGTGTTTGTGCAGCGCACGGCGGCGTCGCCCTCCTCTCGTGCGACGGGAGAGCCGCACGACGGACAGACCGTCGGCATCTCATACGGCTGAGTATTGCTGCCCCTTTTGCTCAGCGCTACGACCTCGGGAATGATCTCGCCCGCCTTGCGGAGTATGACCTCGTCGCCGATGCGGATATCCTTTTCCTTGATGAAATCTTCGTTGTGAAGGGTGGCGCGGCTTACGGTCGTTCCGGCGAGAAGTATCGGGTCGAAAATTCCGGTCGGCGTGAGCACGCCCGTTCTGCCGACGTTGATCTCGATATCTCTGAGCACCGTAACCTTTTCCTCGGGCGGGTACTTGTACGCCTCGGCCCAGCGTGGGAATTTTGCAGTGCTGCCCAGCTCCTCACGCAGCGTGAGATCGTCTACCTTCACGACGGCGCCGTCTATAGGGAAATCGAAGCTGCCCCTTGTGTCTCCGATATATTCGATGTGGGAGATTATCTCTTCGATGTCGCTGCTTTTCTTGTAAAAAGGCGAGGTCGGGAAGCCAAGCTCCGAGAGGAAGTCGATTGACTCCTTATGCCCGAAAAGCTCCACACCCTCTATCTGCTGAATGTTGAAAACGAAGATGCTCAGGTCGCGCTGCGCCGTGACGCGGCTGTCCTTCTGGCGAAGCGCACCCGCGGCGGCGTTTCTCGGGTTCTTTGCGGGCTTTTCGTCGTGCTCCTCCTGGTATTTGAGAAGCTTTTCAAAGCTCTCGTTAGACATATAGACCTCACCCCTGACCTCAAGGTAAGGCACAGGCTTTGAAAGGCGCTTCGGAAGCTGCGTTATCGTTTTTATATTCTCGGTGATATCCTCGCCGACCCTGCCGTCGCCTCTTGTGGAGCCTCTGACGAAAACGCCATTTCGGTACTCGACCGAGACCGACAGCCCGTCAAACTTCGGCTCGACGACGTAAGAAACATCGCCGACCGCTTCACGAACACGGCGGTCAAAATCCCTCAGCTCCTCAAACGAGAAGGAATCGTGCAGGCTCTCCATCGGGACGGTATGCTCGACGGGCGAAAACTTCTCGGAGCGCTCGCCGCCGACACGCCTTGTCGGGGAATCCTCCTTCGCAAGCTGCGGGAACTGCGCCTCGAGGTTTTCAAGCTCCCTGAGAAGAATATCGTACTCGTAATCGCTGATCTCGGGGGAATCCTGATTATAGTAGCGGTCGTTGTGGTAATTGAGCTGCGCCGTCAGTTCCGAGACTCGTTTCTTCGCTGTTTCAAAATTCATAGCTCCTACCTCCGAAAGTTTTTAGTGATAAAGAGAAAGGCACCCTTTCGGATGCCTTCCGCTGAAATTCTTATTTAATTGGGAATTACTCCTCAACGGGAACCTCTTCGACAGCTTCCTCTGCTGCCTGATCTGCGAGTACGGCTCTGATGGAGAGGGAAACTCTCTTGCTCTCGTTGTTGATCTCTGTGATCTTAGCTTTAACAGTCTCGCCTACTTTAAGCTCGTCCTGCGGCTTCTCAACTCTGTGATCTGCGATCTGAGAGATGTGGATAAGGCCCTTTACGCCGGGGATGATAACGGCAAATGCACCGAAGGTGGAAAGACCGTCGATCGTTACGTCGATAACGTCGCCGACATTGTAGTTAGCCGTGAACTTGTTCCACGGATTGTCTTCTTCCTTCTTGTAGCCGAGGGAGATATTGCCCTTCTCGTTGTCGATGCCCTTAACATAGACCTCGACTGTATCACCAACATTTACGACCTCGGAGGGGTGCTTGATCCTTGTCCAGGAAAGCTCGGAAATGTGGATCATGCCGTCTACGCCGCCGATATCTACGAATGCACCGTAGCTTGTGAGCGACTTAACAACACCTGTATACTTCTTGCCGACCTCGACTGTGCTCCAGAATGCCTCTTTTGCAGCGTCTGCGCGCTCTTTGAGCACAGAACGGATCGAGCCGACAGCTCTTCTTCTTCTCTTATCGATCTCAAGAAGGCGGAACTCAACCTCTTTTGAAACGAGATCCTCGAGCGGATCCTTTCTCGAAGCCGTTGCCTGCGAAGCGGGAACGAATACTCTGATCGCGTTGGAAACAACAATAACGCCGCCCTTTACGACCTCTGTTACAACGCCTGTAAGGATCTCCTTGTTCTCTTCAGCCTTTTCAAACACATCCCAGCCCTTAGTAGCGTCTACACGCTTCTTGGAGAGCATGATCATACCTTCCTGATCGTTTGTGCGCATGATAAGAAGCTCGAGCTTATCGCCAACCTTGACAATATCCTCTGTCTTTGCTGCAGGATCGCCGGAAAGCTCGTCAACGGGAATGTATCCCGTCTGCTTTCTGTCGTCAAGCGTTACATACACTGCGTTCGGCTCGATGCTCTCAACAACACCGAAAACCTTGTCGTTAGTATTAACGTTCTTGAGGGACTCTTCCAACATCTCCTCAAAATTCTGCTCTGCAGCAGTTTCAATTACTTCACCGGATTTTTCACTCATTCTATCCAGTACCTCCTTAATTATACTTGCCGGCGTAGAAGCCCCGGCAGTAATACCTATGTTATCGTCCTCCCGGAAAGAAATGTGTTCAAGCTCGGCAGCAGTTTCGATCAGAAACGTTCTGCCGCACGACTTTTTGCAAATGTCATACAGCTTGTTCGTGTTTGAACTGTGCCTTCCACCAATTACAATTACTGCATCTGATGTTTCAGCCAACTCATACGCATCAACTTGTCTTTGTGAGGTCGCATTACATATTGTACCAAAAAAAATTGAATTTGTACATAGTTTTTCAAATTTTTTTAAAGATTTTTTCCATTCTTCCATGTCAAACGTCGTTTGAGCCACCAAACAGACTTTTTTGTCCATCAATTCAGGGTGATCTTCAACGAGTTTTTCAAGCTCACGCTCATTTTTGAACGTGTAAGCCTTCGTTTTGCAGAAGCCCATGATCCCGATCACCTCGGGGTGGCTGCTGTCGCCGGCGATCAGAACATCGGCGCCGTTTTCAGACTGTTCGCGAACGATCTTGTGGATCTTCGCCACAAACGGACAGGTTGCGTCGACATAGCGAACGCCTTTTTCGTTTAAAAAACTATATACGCCGTCCCCCACTCCGTGGGAACGGATCACGAGGATCCTGTCATCCGACGCCTGTTCGGGCGAGTCGGCAACAGTTACTCCCGCAGCTTCAAGCTCATCTACGACTTGCTTGTTATGAATGATTGGACCGAGGGTGCTTACCCGCTCCCCCTTTTCGATCAGCTCTCTGACGATGTTTACGGCACGGTCAACGCCAAAGCAGAAGCCCGCGCTCTTCGCGACGGTTATTTTCATTAGATCATTTACCCTTCGACTTTGCCTCGAATTCGGCGAGATGCTCCTCGCGAAGCTCCCCGATCTTTTCCATTACAATTGCTGCAGCGGCGCGAAGCTCCTTTGAGTCGCCCGTTTTAAGCCCGAGCTGCTCGCAGGTCAGCGGTTCGCCGTACGTTATCTTCGTCTTGCGGAAGGGCTTGACGAAGATCTTTTTGCCGGTAATGCAGCACGGAACGACCGGAGCGCCCGTCGCCTGCGCTATCAGCATCGCACCCATGTGACCGCGGCCAAGCTTGCCGGTCTTTGAGCGCGTACCCTCGATGAAAATACCAATGCACTCGCCGTCGTTTATAAGCTTCTCTGCCGTACCGATAGCTTTGCCGCCGTCGCTTCCCCTGTTTACGGGGAACGCGCCGAGCTTCGTTATCAGCGCACCAAAAAGCTTGTTCTTGAAAAGCTCCTTCTTCGCCATAAAATGGAGAAGACGGCTCTGGGTAGTATTGAGAAAAACAGGGTCGAGGTAGCTTAAATGGTTGCTGCACACGATGCACGCCTCGCCATCGGGGATGGAGTTGCCGTTTTTTACCTCATATGGGTAAAACAGCTTCACAAAGCCTCGGCATACGACCTTGGCTACCTTATAGAACTGAGGTCCCATTTTACATACGCTCCTTGATAAGACGTGTGATAGCCTCGACCGACTCGTCAAAGCTCATTTCGCTCGTATCGACAATCACGGAATCCTCCGACGGCCTGAGCGGAGCGATCTCTCTTTCCATATCCTGCCTGTCTCTCTTAATTACGTCTTCTAATATCTTATTATACTCTACTTCTTCGTTTTTTGCAAGTAGTTCTTTGTATCTTCTTTCGGCTCTTTTTTCCGGTGAAGCGGTCAAAAAGACCTTAACATCGGCGTTCGGAAGCACTACGGTCGCAATGTCGCGGCCGTCCATTATGACGTTCATCTCTTCGGCGGTCTTTCTCTGAGTATCGAGCAAAAACGCCCTTACAGCGGGTATCTTGGAGATGTTCGACGCCGCCATCGACACCTGCTCGGTGCGAAGCTGCCCGGTGACGTCCTCGCCGTTTATGAGCACCTTCTGCCCGTCGGCGTCGAGCTTTAAGGAAAGCTTTGTGTTTGTGAGCATTTCGTTCACGGCGTCGGCGTTCGAGATGTCGACGCTGTTTTTTATCGAGGTGAAGGCAAGCGCCCTGTAAAGCGCGCCCGTGTCGACATGGACGAAACCCGCCGCCTTTGCGACAGCCTTTGAAACGGAGCTTTTTCCGGCTCCCGAAGGTCCGTCTATAGCTACTGAAAACATAGTAGTTTCCTCCTGGATAATTTGATGTCAGTCTTTTGATTCAAGCGAGCTTGCCGCAAGGAAGCCCGTAGAAAACGCTATCTGCAGATTGAAGCCGCCTGTGTATGCGTTGACGTCGATGATCTCGCCGGCGAGGTAAAGCCCCGGTGAGAGCTTCGACTGCATCGTCTTCGGGTCGATCTCCTTGACCTTGACGCCGCCGCGCGTAATTATCGCTTCTTCTATCGGGCGGAAGTTTTCAAATGTGAGCGTTAAGCATTTCAAGGTTTTTACCAGCCTGCGGCGCTCCTCTTTCTGAAGCTCGCTGCACTTTTTGTGCGCGTCGAGGTCTGCAAGCTTCACCACGACCGGTATGAGCCGCTTCGGGAGAAGCTCGTCGAGGGAGTTTATGATGTCTCTGTTGTGAAAAGCTTCAAGATCCCGCAGCACGCGCTTGTCGAGCTGCTCCTCGGTAATGGCTGGCTTGAGGTCGATCGTCAGCGTGTAGTCTCGGCTTTTTCGCACGTCGATGTGAGAGCTTGCGGAGAGCACGAGCGGACCGGTCACGCCGTAATGAGTGAAAAGCATCTCGCCAAGCTCGGAGTATACGGTCTTATTCTTTTCGTTTTTAAGCGTCAGGGTCACGTTTCTGAGTGAAAGCCCCTGAAGCTCTGCGCACCATTTCTCCTTTGTAACGATCGGGATAAGCGACGGCAGCGGCGGAACTATCGTGTGCCCGGCGCTTTCGGCAAGCCTGTAGCCGAAGCCGTCGGAGCCTGTCTGCGGATAGGAGCAGCCGCCGGTGCAGAGTATCACGCTGTCGGCGGTGTAGGTGCGGTTATTCGTTTTCACGCCTGTTACGGCGTTGTTTTCATCAAAGACAAAAGCAATTACGCTTTCGTTTACGAGCCTTATATGAAGCTCGCGAATATTTCGGAAGAACGCGTCGATTATATCGGTCGACTTATCGGACTGGGGAAAAACGCGCTTTCCTCGCTCCGTTTTGAGCGGCACGCCGTTTTTCTCGAAGAACTCTATCGTGTCCTGCGGAGTGAATGCTGCAAACGCGCTGTAAAGGAAACGCCCGTTCACGGGGACGGCGCTCATAAGCTCGTCTTTGCCGCAGTTGTTCGTTACGTTGCAGCGGCCTTTGCCCGTTATGAGCATCTTCCTGCCAATCTTCTCATTCCTGTCAAAGAGAGTGACGTCAAAGCCCCGCCTTGCGGCAGTAACGGCTGCCATGCAGCCCGCCGCGCCCGCGCCGACTACGATCACGCTATTTTTCCTCATCGGAACTGTTCTCTCCGTTCTTTAAATAGATGTTGTATCTGTCCCAGATGCTCTCGAGCTGACGGAAGGTGTGGGTAACGTCGTCGCGCTTTCTCGAAACGGTCGCGACTATGAGCGCATTTATAAGGCTCAATGGCGCTACGAGCGAATCTACGACCGACGCCATATCGCTCTTTGCGACCAACACACAGTCGGAGATCTTTGTAACGGGAGACGTCATGCTGTCGGTTATAGCGATGACCTTTGCGCCCTGCTGCGAGGCAAACTGCATCGCCTCCATCGTACTCGAGGAGTACCTCGGGAAGCTTATGCCAATCATAACGTCGTTTTCGCCGGTGCGAAAAAGCTGCTCATACATTTCGCTTTTGCTCGTCGTCTCGATGATCTTTACGTTGCCGAAGATCAGTTCAAGGTAGTAGCCGAGGAAGCGCGCGAGAGCAAAGGAGCTTTTTACGGCAAAGATATATATTTTATGAGCATTGAGGATATAGTCAACGGAGCGCTCGAAGGCTTCGCTGTTGTTCTCTTCGATAGTTTTCTTGATGAGCTTGATATCCTGATTGAGCACGCTCGTGAGGATATCGTCGGAATCTATCCTGTCATTGGCTACGTTGATGCGCTGTACCGAGGTAAGCTTGTCACGGATCATCTCCTGCATTGCACGCTGCAGCTCAGGGTAACCCTCGTAGCCGATCTCAACGGCGAAGCGCACAACGGTCGATTCGCTTACGCCGACTGTCTCGCCGAGCTTCGACGCAGTCATGTAAGCCGCCTTGTCGTAATGGTTGATGATGTAGTCCGCGATCAGCTTCTGCCTTTTAGAAAGCCCGCTGAAGGAATCGTTTACTCTGTCCAATAGGTTTTGCACTTTTAGTGACCTCTTTTCACCCTGCGCCGTCGGTCGCTGGTAAAGATTTAAAAGAATTCGTCGCCGTCTTCGTCAGCCTCCGTGGGAAGATCCTCGGGGATATCCTCCTCTTCGACGAAAAGGATCTCGTCTTCTTCGTCGTCATCGGCGATGATGTGACCGTCTTCATAGGCGACCTGTGGGAGTGGGTCGACCCTGACGCTCTGCTGAGTCGCAAAGCCGAGGCGAACAAGCCTGTCGTTTACCTTCTCGCCGACGATCAGATAGATAACGGCGAAGATCGGCACGCTGAGCAGCAGCCCCATAAATCCGAACAGACCGCCGCCTACAAGAACGCTGAACATTATCCAGAAGCCGGAAATGCCGAGCTGATCGCCGAGGATCTTCGGACCGATGATGTTGCCGTCGACCTGCTGGAGAACGATCACAATGATTATAAAGGTAAGCGCCTGCAGCGGGTCTATCATTAAAAGAAGTACGACGCCCGGGATTGCTCCGATGATCGGACCGAAAAATGGGATTATGTTCGTAACGCCAACAAAAACGCTGAGAAGCACGGCGTATTCAATGCCAAAGATCTTCAGCACGATGAAGCAAAGTATACCTATGATCGTGGAGTCGATGATCTTGCCGTAAAGGAATCTGCCGACCTTGTTGTTGCACAGGTCGACGGTACGCAGTACCCTTCCGAGATACTTCTGCGGAACGACCGTGTATGTGACCTTCTTGATCTGATTGATGAGCATTTCCTTGTTAGCAAGGTAGTATACGGAAACTACTATGCTGAGGATAACATTATAGATAAAGCTGTAGAGGTTCTTTGTAAAATCGAAGATGTGCGGGAACAGATAGTTCGTTATACCGGAGACGATCGTCCCGACGTCTATCATTCCTGAAGCGTCTGTTATGTCGCCGCCCGTGTACTGCGCGATGAACTCGTTTATGCTCGCGAACACGTCGGACATCGTCTCGGTCTGGAAGCCGAAGCGCGCCGCGACCTTGAAGACCCATTGCTGGAACGACGAATAGTAAATTCCGAAGTTGTCGACAACACCCTGGATACTGTTCGTGATCTGCGGTATGATGATACTCAGAAGGAGTATCACTACGGCGAAAAGTATCGCGAAAGAGAGGATTAGCGAGAGCGGCTTTCTCAGCTTTGCGAGGAACTCGTCGAGCCTGCCTTTCCGCTCATCGATTGGCTTGTCGAGAACGCGAAATGCCCTGTTCATAAAGAAGGTGTACGGAATATTGAGCACGTAGGCGATTATAAAGCCCACGATAAACGGCGTGAGTACTCCAAGAACCTCGTTAAAAGCGGCTATTAGGATATCAAGCCTTGTCAGCACCATGACCAGAACAGCCGCAAGCACGAGCAGCAGCGCTACCGATCTGAATACGCTTTTTGACAAGTACACACACCTCCCAATAATATGGTATCATTTACTATAATATATCAAAAAAGGAAAAATGTAAAGAGGATTACAAAAAATTTACCTTTAGTTTATTAATGAAAATCTCTTCGTATTGAAAACAATTCAAATATTAAACGGTAATGGGTGCGAAAGCTTTATATACTCACTCTGACGCTTAAATGAGTTCCGCTCAGGTTATTGTTTGCCGTACAGACGTAAAAATACATTTTCATGATCAGATAAAACCTGATTAAGACTATGCTTTGCCGGAGAATGTGCAGAGCATCTTAAGCGATCCCGTCCGACATTCTGCATACGATCAAAAAAACGCTGTGTACCGTGACAGTGGTACTCAAAGCAAAGCTCACCGGGGCAAAACCTTCGGTGAGCTTTTTCTTCATATATAGAGGCGGTCAGAACAGCGACATCTGGTTAGATTCGGGGAGGTCGCCGAACGCACCTACCTCTTTTAGCATTTCGATGACAGTTTTCGAGACTTTCGAGGAGCGTGCGACGTCTTCTATCGAGAGGAAGCCGCCGTTTTTAACAACCTCACTAAGGCTTTCCGCCGCTGCCTCGCCGACTCCCGGCATTGACGAGAACGGCAGGCGCAGCGCGCCGTCTTCGATGAGGAACTTCTTCGCCTCGGACTTGTAGATGCTTATCGGCAGCACCTTGATGCCCCTTGCAAGCATCTCGTTTACGATCTGGAGCGTTGCAAGGTCGGTTTTCTCCTTTGCGGAGGCGGCGTTGCCCTTGTCGGTGATCTCCTTGATCTTTTTCTCGACCGCAGGCTTGCCCTCGAGCGCGGACTTTGCGTCGAAGCTCTCACCGCGCACGGTGAAGTATGCAGCGTAGTATTCGAGCGGCTTATAGACCTTGTACCAACCAAGACGCAGCGTCGAGATCATGTAAGCCGCCGCATGAGCCTTCGGGAACATATACTTGATCTTCATACATGAGTCAATGTACCAGTCGGGAACGTCGTGCTCCTTCATCGCCTTGATGTGATCTTCTGTAAGCAGCTTTGTGGCGTTGCCCTTTCTGACGATTTCCATTATCTTGAACGCCATCTTCGGCTCAAGCCCTTTGTGCAGAAGGTACGTCATGATGCTGTCTCGTGTTCCGATAACCTCGGAGATCGTGCAGGTGCCGTTGTGGATAAGCTCCTGCGCATTGCCAAGCCAAACGTCGGTGCCGTGGGAAAGACCGGCGATCTGCATGAGGTCGTCGAACGTCTTCGGTCTTGCCTCGACGAGCATCTGACGAACGAAGCTCGTACCCGTCTCGGGCAGCGAGAATGTACCCGTTTCGCTGCCGATGTCCTCGGGCTTTACGCCGAGCGCCTCGGTCGAGGTGAAGAGCGACATTACCTTTTCGTCTGACATCGAGACGTCCATCACCTTGATCCCGGTGAACTCCTCTAAATAGTGGTAGATCGTCGGGACATCGTGACCAAGCTCGTCGAGCTTGCAGATCGTATCGTGGATAGAATGGAAGTCGAAGTGGGTCGTTATGTTGTCGTTTTTCATGTCGTTGGCGGGGTGCTGTATCGGGCAGAAGTCAAAAATGCTCTTGCCCCTCGGCACAACGACCATGCCGCCGGGGTGCTGACCCGTCGTGCGCTTTATTCCGGTGCAGCCCATCGCAAGGCGCTGCTCCTCCGCTTTATGGAATATGTGTTCCGTTTCCTCGGCGTACTTCTTGACGTATCCGAACGCCGTTTTGTCGGCGACGGTTGCGATCGTTCCCGCCTTGAAGACATTTTCCTTGCCGAAAAGCACCTCTGTGTAGCGGTGAGAACGCGACTGGTATTCGCCGGCGATGTTGAGGTCAATATCGGGGACCTTGTCTCCATCGAAGCCTAGGAACGTCTCAAACGGGATCTCATGTCCGTCGCGGTGGTAGAGCGTGCCGCAGTTGGGGCATTTCTTTTCGGGCAGATCGAAGCCCGAGCCGTAGCTGCCGTCGGTGATGAATTCGCTGTTCTTGCAGTTGGGGCAGATATAATGCGGGGAAAGCGGGTTTACCTCGGAGATACCCGACATCGTGGCGACGAATGACGAGCCTACCGATCCTCTCGAACCGACGAGGTAGCCGTGCGCCTCCGAGTCGGCAACGAGCTTCTGCGCCGTCATGTACAGAACGGAGAAGCCGTGTTTGTTGATCGAGCCAAGCTCTCGGTCGAGCCTGTCTTTAACGATCTTCGGCAGCGGGTCGCCGTACATCTTCTTAGCTCTCTCCCATGTGATCGAGTTGAGCTGCTCCTCTGCGCCGTCGATGAACGGCGGGAAGTTGCCGTCGGGTATCGGCTTTATCTGCTCGACCATGTCGGAGATCAGATTTGAGTTTGTAACGACGATCTCATAAGCCTTCTCGTCGCCGAGGTAGTCAAATTCCCGGAGCATTTCCTTCGTTGTGCGCAGGTAGAGCGGCGCCTGCTTGTCAGCGTCTTCAAAGCCCTTGCCGTGCATGATTATCTTGCGGTACTCCGCCATATGCGGGTCTAGGAAGTGGACGTCACAGGTGGCAACAACGGGCTTTTGCAGCTTTTCGCCGAGGGCGACGATCTTCCGGTTAAAGTCCTTTACGCCCTCTATGCTGTCGACCGTGCCGTTTCTTGTCATAAAGGCGTTGTTGCCGAGCGGCTGTATCTCGAGGTAGTCGTAATACGAGGCGATCTTTTCAAGCTCTTCGTCACATTTGCCGATAACGACCGAATGGTAAAGCTCGCCGATCTCGCACGCCGACCCTAGGATAAGCCCCTCTCTGTGGCGGTTGAGAACGGAACGGGGGATCCTCGGCCTTCTATAGAAATAGTTAAGATGAGCATAGGAGATCAGCTTGTAAAGATTTTTAAGCCCGACGAGATCCTTGACGAGAATGATTATATGGTACGTCTTCTTCTTTTTGAGCTGCTCCATTGTAAGCTGCGAACAATTTTCGCAGATAGCGTCTTCGCCGTCGTAGGGCTTGCTCTCCTCGTCGTCCATATCGTCGACGAGGTATCCCTCGCAGCCGTAGATAACCTTGAACTCGCCGCCGTTTTTATGTATCTTATTCACGGCGTTCATCGCGTCAGGGAAGGCCTGCGCAACGCCGTGGTCGGTTATCGCGATCGCCGGCATACCCCACTCGAACGCCCTGTTGATAAGATCGGCGGCGGGGGTGATACCGTCCATGTCTGACATATTCGTGTGAAGGTGCAGCTCGACACGCTTTGTTGGCGCATTGTCGACGATCTTCACCTTTTCGCCGGTGGAGATACTATCCGCCATAACGACGATCTCGTTGTCGTAGCGGTCAAACTGAACGCTGCCCTTGACGATTATTGTCTTGCCCGCTTTCAGAAGCTCGATCGGCTTGCAGGCTTCGATCGAGTCGATAAGCTTTACCGTCATCGAGCCGGTGTAATCGGTTATTAAAATAGAAACGATGTACTTCTTACCGTCGCGGGTGGTGCGGAAATCGAGTGAGAAGATGTCGCCCCAGATCATGGCGCTGCCGGAATCGGCGGAGATCGTGTTTATCGGGACGGTGCTGACCTTCGTTATCGCTCTGCCGTAGAGCGGATGAGCAGAATTCGGCGCAAGCACCGGGTTTAAACTGTCAGCCTCGCGCACCTCTATCTTGACGGCGGATGCCGCCGCCTTTTTCTCACGCTCCTTCGCCGCAGCCATTACCTCTTCCTGACGCTGGAGTTTCTGCTCGTCGGCGGCGCGCTTTACCTCGATTTCGAACTGCTTCTGCATCTCAATGTAGACGTCGTCGTCAGCCGAAAGAGACGAAACGCCTGTAAACTCGACCGAAACGTTTACGCCGAACATATCGGAAATCGCCTTTGAGATCATCTTTCCTGCGTTCTGCCCCTTTATGACCGCTTCGCCGCCGTGGAAAAGCTCGATGGTCAGCGCGCTGCCGTTGAGTGTGGCGTTTGCATCCTTGAAGGTGCCGTTGAGCGTCATGTTATCGCGCTTTAAGTGAGTAACGATCTCCTGGAAGTAATCGGCGGTGAAAAGCGATTCGGGGAACTGCGTGTTTATGCGCACCGAGGAAAGCTCCAGGCTCTTCACAAGCTCCCGCTCCATTGCGAGGACGTCGCCCTGCGGGACAAGCCTGTCAAATTCGAGCATCACAGTCATTGTATTTGATTCTTTGTTTACGGAGATCCTGCTGACCCGACCCAAACCGAGGCTGTCGGAAACGGAGGGCGATATATAATCTTTAAATACTTTAAGTACCGTACTCAAAATACCATTCCTTTTCTATATATAAGCCGGCAGCAAAGCGCCGCCGGCATTTTATTCATATCTTTTCTATCTCTTCCATGAGCGCGGCAACAAGCTCCGACTCGCTCACCTTGCGGACGATCTCGCCCTTTTTGAAGATAAGCCCTACGCCGTCGCCGCCTGCGATGCCAATGTCGGCTTCTCTCGCCTCGCCGGGGCCGTTGACTACGCAGCCCATCACAGCGACCGTGATAGATTTATCGCAGTCCCTCAGGCGCTTCTGCACCTCGTTTGCGATGCCGATGAGGTCGATTCTGGTGCGGCCGCACGTCGGGCAGGAAATGAACTTCACGCCGCTTTTGTCGATGTCGATCGCTTTGAGGATATCCTTTGCGGCGTAAACCTCCTTAACGGGCGAATCGGTGAGCGATACTCTGACGGTGTCACCGATACCTTTGAGAAGGAGCGAGCCTAAACCTGCCGCCGACTTGATAAGCCCCATTCGCTCCGTGCCTGCCTCGGTAACGCCGAGGTGGAGCGGGTAATCGCAGCGCTCGCTTGCAAGCTCATATGCACGTATCATAGTAGAAACGGTCGACGACTTCATCGAAAGCACGATGTCGGTAAAGTCGAACTTTTCGAGCAGCGAGGCGTGGTAAAGCGCACTTTCGCAGAGCGCCTCGGCGGTGGGAGAGCCGTACTTTGCGAGGATATGCTTCTCGAGCGAGCCGGAATTTACGCCGATCCTGATCGGGATATTTCTCGAGCGGCACGCCTTGACGACCTCGTGAACTCTGTCGTCGCTGCCGATGTTGCCGGGGTTGATGCGCACCTTGTCGATGCCTGCCGCTACCGACTCGATAGCTAAACGATAATCAAAATGGATATCGGCGACTATCGGCACGGAAACCGCCTTTTTTATCGGCTTGATAAGCGATACCGCCTCCATGTTTGGTATAGCAATACGGATTATCTGACAGCCCGCCTTTTCAAGCTCAACGCACTGCGCAACGCTGCCTTCAATGTCGGTAGACGGAACGTTTACCATCGACTGAACGGAGATCGGAGCACCGCCGCCGATCTCGACATTGCCTGCCTTTACCTTTATCTTACTGCTCATAGTAACACCTCTACCCTCCGATGCCTGTGCCTGTTATAAGCCTTACGATGTCGTTCATTGTTATCACGGCGATAAATCCCAGCAGGAGAATGAATCCCGCCGCATGGACCCAGCCCTCGTATTTCTGAGGGACGGGCTTGCGCATGATGACCTCGATCACCATAAAGAGGAAGCGTCCGCCGTCGAGCGCCGGAAGCGGCAAAAGGTTGACGATGCCAAGATTTACGGTTATTATCATCATCATATATAGGATATTGTTGACGGCGTCGAGAAAGCTCGTTTTCAAGCCGACCTGTGCCGCCTGAGTTACTACGGACGCCGCGCCTACCGGCCCCGCCATGTCGTTCATTCCGTACGTTCCGGTAACAAGCCCGAAAAGGCTCTTCCAGATCATGCGAACGACAGAGAACGTGCTGTTCCAAGATTCGGAAACGAGCGTCAAAAACGTCTTCTCAACAGGCTCGACGGTGAAGTCGATAGCCACTGCGGGCTGGTCGTCTTCGCCTAGGTAGGTGTAAAAGTCGACGTCGTAAAGCGTTGTCTCAACGCCCCCTCGAAGCACCGTTACATCGGTTCTGAAGCGCTTGCGCTCCGGCATATACTCCTGCTTCTCCGGCACATAGTCCTTGCCCGAAAGCTCGTTTACCGCGGCGAGCGTTTCCTGCGTTATCCTGTCCGCCTCTTCCTTCGAGGCGCATACGTTTATCTTGTTGATGCCTTCGTTGAAAGCTTCGGTTATCGCGCGAAGCTCGTCGTCGGTGTAGTCCTCCGCTTTTAAGGAGGTATACTGACGGAGCAGCGTATAGCCGCAGTCTTCCCTATAGATCGAAAAGTCGCCGCCGTCAACGATCTTAAGGTCAAGCATCGCGACGGCAAACTGGATATCACGCGAGCAATTTATCTTGTAGCCGCCGATATTGAGCAGCTTGTCGCCGACCTCCAAACCCGACTTTGACGTAAACGCCGCCTGAGCAAAATCGGAAACGGTCGTGGACGAAAAGGCGGGCGATTGAGCCGTGAGGATCGTCATCATGATAAGACCGAGCACTATATTATTGAATGCACCCGCAACAATCACGATCATGCGCTGCCATACGGGCTTGTTGATGAAGGCTCGCTCGTTGTCGCTCTCTTCGTTTTCGCCCTCAAGCGCACAGTATCCGCCTATCGGAAGCATACGCAAAGAATACTTCGTCTCACCCCTATGGAACTGAAAAAGCTTAGGACCCATGCCTATAGCGAATTCATTGACCTGTACCCCGAATTTTTTCGCCGTTATGAAGTGACCGAACTCATGGATAAACACGATAAGCTCAAACAGCAGAACTCCGATCGCTATCAATGCGGCGGTGGTTAAAATTTTCGTTATGATCATATCCTTCCGATTTTATTATCTGAACGAGCGGACGTATTCGCGCGCAGCAGCGTCCGCTTCAAGAACGTCGTCCAGAGAGGTTATCTCCTTTGGCTTTAACGCGTTCAGCGCGTCGCGAACGAAATACCCGATATCTACGAACCGGCACATTCCTTTAAGGAAGCGGCTGACCGCCTCTTCATTTGCACCGTTCGCTATCGCTGTTGCTGTGCCGCCCATTTCCATGGCTCTTTTGCACTCGCTCAAGCATACGAACGTATCATAATCAGGCTTATAAAATGTCAGCTTGCCGATTTCAGCCAGATCGAGCACCCCGACGTCGCAGGGGTAACGCTCCGGGTATGTCAGCGCGTACTGGATCGGTATTTTCATGTCGGGAACGCCCATCTGAGCGATCACCGAGTTGTCGTTAAATTCGATCATGGAGTGGACGATGCTTTCACGGTGTACCACAACGTCGATGTTCTCGACGGGGACGTCGAAAAGCCAGCGGGCCTCGATGACCTCAAGCCCCTTGTTCATCATCGTTGCGGAGTCGATGGTGATCTTTGCTCCCATGCTCCAGTTGGGGTGATTGAGCGCCTGCTCGATTGTCACGCTTTCGAGGTCGGCAAGCTTTCTGCCGAAGAACGGCCCGCCCGACGCCGTGAGTATCAGCTTTTTAAGCATCTTTTTGTCGGGGCAGCCCTGCAAACACTGGAAAACGGCGGAATGTTCGCTGTCTACGGGGTAGATCTTTATCCCTTTTTCCTTAGCGCTCTGCATAACGAGACTGCCGCCCGCAACGAGCGTTTCTTTGTTTGCAAGGGCGATGTTCTTGCCGGCAGCTATCGCCGTAAGAGTGGGCTTTAAGCCAATCATGCCGACAACGGCGGTAAGCACCGTGTCTGCGCCGTCGATCGCCGCCGCCTCGCACAAGCCGTCCATTCCGTATGACACGGCGGTATCGGTATCTGCAAGGCGCACTTTGAGGTCTGCGGCAAGCTCCTCGCTGCCAATTACGGCAAGCTTCGGCTTGAATTTTCTGACCTGCTGTTCAAGCAGGTCAATGTTTCTGTTGGCCGTCAGCGCCGACACCCTGATCCCCAGCTTTTCGCAAACACTGAGAGTCTGAGTGCCGATCGAGCCTGTCGAGCCTAGTATTGAAAGATTTTCAGTCATATTTTAAACCCTCTGCGCTCATCCCGTAACTATGGGGAGCACCATGTCGAGAATCATAATGAGCGGAGCCGTGAAGATCACACTGTCGAAACGGTCAAGCATTCCGCCGTGACCGGGGATAAGCGAGCCGTAGTCCTTGATATTGCAGCTTCTTTTGATGAGCGAAAAGCTGAGGTCGCCGAGTATCGAGATAAGCGAGCCGCAAAAGCCGATGATCGCAAAATTGACGTAGTTTACGCTCACAGAAGAGTCAAAGAAGAACTGCGTAAAGATAACGCCCTCAACGAGTGGGAGGAGAGTTCCGACGATAATGCCGGAAACTGCGCCCTCGACCGTTTTTTTCGGGCTGATCTTCGGGCAAAGCTTATGCTTGCCGAGCGCGCTGCCCCCGAAGTAAGCGCCGCCGTCGGCAAACCACGGTATTGCGAGAGCCGCGATAACGTAGAAAATGCCTACAATCGACTTTCGCAGATCATACATATAAACGAGCGACCACATACCGAGCGTACACATCGTAGTAATGGTAAGCGCAAACGAGAGGTCGTGGAAAACGAGGTGCTCGTGGTTGAAGACCATCGCCATGTAAAGCGCCACGATAAATGCAAAGACTATCACCATGCACGCAAGCTTGTTCCAATAGAAAAGGCAGAACAGCACGCAGAATACCGTGCAGGGAATAAGCATTGTTACCTTTTTGTCGAGCTTCTTTGCCGAAAGCCCCTCTACTATGCACATAGCGGCGATCGCAGCAAGGCTGATGTCGATAATGACCGGGAAGTAAGCGCCAAGGATTATAAGACCGAGCGCAACGCTTATGCCGATCACCGCAGATAAGATCCTAACTTTCATTTAAATCACACACCACCAAATCTTCTGCTTCGCTTGGAGTATTCCAGAAGCGCCCTGTTTAGATGCTCAGCGGTGTAATCAGGCCAAAGAACATCGTCGATATAGTATTCGGAATAAGCGGACTGCCACAGCAGGAAATTCGAGGTGCGGTGCTCTCCGCTCGGTCTTATGATAAGATCGGGGTCTGGTATACCTTTTGTATAGAGGTGGTCGGAGATGAGGCTTTCCGTTATATCCTCCTTTTTCAGCTCGCCCGAGAGCAGCTTGTCGGAGATGTCGCGGAAAGCGTGGACAAGCTCGTCGCGCCCGCCGTAGTTCATGGCGAGATTCAGCACCATGCCTTCGTGAGCGGCGGAAAACGTCTGATTTTTTATCATAAGCTCGCGAAGCTCGGGCGAAAAGCGGCTGATGTCGCCGATAAAGCGAAGAGCGATCGTGTCGTCCGCAAAGTCGCGCAGCGCCTCTTCGAGATAATCCTTGAAGTAGCGCATGAGCGTATCGACCTCTTCCTGCGGGCGGCTCCAGTTTTCGGTCGAAAAAGCGTAAAGCGTGAGGTACTTAATACCGATGTCGCTGCAGTAGCGGCTGATGCGGCGGAAGGTCTCGGCGCCCGCCTTATGCCCCGCGGTTCGCGGGAGACCGCGCTTTTTCGCCCAGCGGCCGTTGCCGTCCATTATTATGCCGACGTGCTCGGGGAGCTTGATCCCCGAGATATCGGTCGTATTTTCTTTATCCTTGCTGCCAGAAAAAATTCCCATGTGAACAGTCCTTACGTTTTATCAGATAGACATGATCTCTTTCTGCTTATCCTCGGTCATGCCGTCGATAAGCTTGATGTACTTGTCGGTAAGTTCCTGTACCTTCTTCTCGCCCTTCTTCTGGTCGTCCTCGGTGATGTCGCCGCTCTTTTTGAGCTTTTTGAGGTCGTCCATTGTGTCGCGGCGGATGTTGCGCACGTGAACCTTCTTAGCCTCTGCCATCTTTGCGATATCTTTGCTGATCTCCTTACGTCTGTCTTCCGTGAGCGGCGGGAAGATGAGTCTGATGACCTTGCCGTCGTTCTGCGGGTTGATACCGATATCGGAGGACTGGATAGCCTTCTCGATAGCTCTCAGAACGCTTGCGTCCCAAGGCTGGATAGTGAGCGTGCGCGCCTCCGTAACGGAAACTGCTGCAACGCCGTTAATCGGAGTGGGCGTGCCGTAATAATCAACAGTGAGCTTGTCGAGCACGTTCGGATTGGCTCTGCCTGCTCTGATGCCCTTAAATTCGATGTCGAGGTGGTCGACTCTTTTCTTCATGCGCTCCTCGCACTTGTTTAACGTTTCTTTCATGGAAAAATACCTCCGTTTTATATAAAAATGTTAGGGAGACACTGATTAAATCGAGTGCCAAAATTGCGCAGTCGGATTTCGTGGCAAATTGGACAAAAAAGCCGCAGTAATACTGACGTATTTCAAGAGTTTGGTGCTCAGTCCGCAGGACGTGATTTATTCAGTGGCTCCTTAGATCAGTTTTCTACTATCGTACCCACGTTCTCGCCGCAGACAGCCTTAACGATGTTTTCGGGGTCTTCAAGGCTGAAGACGAGGATCGGCAGATCGTTGTCCATGCAGAGCGAAGCGGCTGTGCTGTCCATGACCTGAAGTCCTTTGTCGAGAACGTCGTGGAAGGTGATGCGGTCATACTTGACAGCGTTGGGGTCCTTGTGGGGGTCGCTGCTGTAAACGCCGTCTACCATCGTTGCTTTGAGCATGATGTCAGCCTCGATCTCCGTTGCGCGAAGAGCCGCGCCTGTATCGGTCGAGAAGAAAGGGTTGCCCGTGCCGCAGCCGAAAACGACTACTCTGCCCTTTTCCATGTGGCGGATCGCCTTGTTGCGGATATACGGCTCGGCTACCTGCGGCATCGAGATTGCAGTCTGAACACGCGCCGTTACGCCAAGGCTTTCGAGTGTATCGGCAACGCCGAGCGCATTTATAACGGTCGCAAGCATTCCCATGTGGTCTGCTCTCGTTCTGTCCATCTGACCGCTGCTTCTTCCTCTCCAGAAGTTGCCGCCGCCTACTACTACGGCTACCTGAACGCCCATGTCGACGAGCTTCTTGATCGGCATACAGTAGCGCTCTACCGTTTCAAAGTCGATGCCTGTTTTCTTTTCGCCTGCGAGAGCCTCGCCGCTGAGCTTTAAAAGTACTCTTTTATATTTAGGTTCCATTGTGATATATCCTCCATTAAAATACTCTACCCTATATTTTACAATAAACTTTGCGTTCTGTAAAGGTGAATCATGAAATATTTACCTTTCCTTAAAGAAATTAACGGTTCGGGCGATTTTTAGCGGCGGCAGCTTTGAAAAGGCGGTTAGCAAAAGCGACAAAACAGCCAAGTCAGATATAGTAATAATCACCATATATACGTCGATGTGGGTAAAGATCTGCGGAAGCCCGAAAAAAGAGCCGAAGAGAGAGAACGCAAGCGTGAAGCCCGCCGCCGATACTATCGGGACCATAAGCTTAACGCCTGTGAGCGGGCGGTATATCTTTACGATTAGTGCAAGCCCCGTCACGGCGAGCGCCGAAACGCAAAGCGCGGCGATCTCGCTGCCGACCAGGTGCATCGTCTCGGAAAGGAGCACGGCGGCAAGCACCGAGGAAATATTTGCCAGCGCTGCGGGCAGCGAATTGGAGATAATATGCCTTAGAAGGCTGCCGCTGATCGGGCGCTCGTTCTTTATAAATGAAAGCACAAAGGATGGAAAGCCGATAGTCAGCGTGCTGACGAGCGTCATCTGGATCGGGTCGAACGGATACTCCCTGTTGAGGAATATGAAGATGATCGCCATTAATGTAGAGAATATCGTTTTAGCAAGGAAAAGCGAGGAGCTGTTCTGCAAATTGTTGATCGCCTGCCGCCCCTGCGCCGCAACAGACGGCAGCGAACGGAAATCAGAATCGAGCAGCACAAGCTGAGACACGTTTCTTGCCGCAGCGCTGCCCATTGCGGGCGCTATGGAGCAGTCGCTCTCTTTCAGGGCGAGAACGTCGTTTACGCCGTCGCCGACCATCGCTACGGTGTGACCGTTTTTTCTGAGCGCCGAGACTATGAGCTTCTTCTGCTTCGGCGTTGCACGGCCAAAGATCGCCGTTTTTTCCGCTTCGGAAGCTATCTCTTCGTCGGAAAGCTGCGAGAGGTCGGCGCAGGAGCTTCCAACAGGAAGCCCCGAGCAAAGCCTGCGAACGCTCCGGGGCGCGTCGCCGGAGATAAGCTTGACCTCAACGCCCTGCCGCTTGAAAAATTCAAGCGTTTCACTTACTCCCGGGCGCACAGTTTCATTTAAAAGCACGAAGCCCAGAAGCGTTTTATTCTCCGGAAGCGCCGTTCCGATCGGCGGCTCGTCGGATGCAGCGACACAGATCGCCCTGTAATTCTCGGTGACGCCCTCCTCGAGGGTGCTTTCGCCGAAGATCATCTCCTGCGAGCCGAGAATGACCGTTCCGTGGTCCTTTGAGGTAACGGACGACCACTTCCTTTCGCTAGAAAACGGGCAGAGCGAGAGCGCTGTCGGCGGCTTGTCTGTATGAAAAGCCTCTCTTATGGCGTTTGCGGTCGAGTTGCCGTCCTGCGTCAAATCGGCAAAGACCGAGACGGCGGCTTCAAGGCGCTCCTTCCCGACGCCCTCCGCCGCGATGAGCTTTTCGAACGTCATCTCTCCCGTTGTTATTGTGCCTGTTTTGTCGAGACAAATAACGTCGGTGCGGGCAAGCACCTCGAGCGAGTAAAGATCCTGCGAGAGCACATTTTTTCTTGAAAGCCGCACGACGCCGAGGGCAAACACGGTCGACGAGAGCAGCACAAGCCCCTCGGGGATCATCCCGATCAGCGCCGCCGCGGTGCTTTCGACCGCCTCGCGCACCGTCGCCTGCGACTGCGTTATCTGATTTAAGAAGAGCAGCGCGCCGATCGGTACGATACAAACGCTCAGGACGGTGATGATCCGCTTTATTACCAAGACGATCTCGGAGTTGGTTCTTTTTACGTATTTTATCTGAGAGAGAATCGAGTCGGAGTAGTTCTCCCTGCCGACCGCTGTTATTTCGCAAAGACATCTTCCCGCCGCGATAACGCTGCCCGAAAGCAGCCTGTCGCCGCGGTGCTTTACCAGTGCGTCCGCTTCGCCGGTAAGCAGCGCTTCGTTGACCTCGCACTGCCCCGAAATCACGGTGCAGTCGTTCGGAACCTGACAGCCCATTGAAAGCTCGATCACGTCGCCCTTTACAAGCTCCTGCGTCTTTGCCTCGCGCCTCTTTCCCGAGCGTATCAGCGTTACGGTCGGCTGGCTCACGATGGACAAGCGGTCGGTCACACGCTTCGAGCGTATCTCCTGAATGATTCCGATCAGCGTGTTGGAAATAACAGCCAGCATGAAAAGGCAGTTTTTGAAAGATCCGACGTAGATAAGAGAAAGCGCTATGACGGCGTTTATCATATTAAATACGGAGAATATGTTTTCAAAAAATATGTGTCGGTACGACTTCGTTGACGATCTTTGAGGGCGATTGCACAAGCCAAGCCGCCGCTGCTCCTCCGCCTGCTGTTCGGAAAGCCCTTTAATCTTCTCTTTTTCTTCCATTGCGCCTGCCACCTCTCTTTCCAACAAAACTTTTTACCGCCGCATTTTCCATTTTAATATCCGCCGTTTTGCGTAAAATATTATTACGCGGGCTCGCCTTGCACGGGCTTGCGATAATATCAACGAAAGGAGGCGGTAAGATTGAAGCGGGCTGTTAAAGGCTCGGCTGCCGTTCTCGCCGTGATCTGCGCCTGCATTTTCGGCGTGTGCTCGAAGCTCGGGAAAGCTCTTCCCGACGAGCTGACGGCATATAAAGATGAAAATATTTCCTTTACCAATTTTAACACAATTTCGTATAGGAATCAACCGAAAAAAGGATCAGGCGCCGACCTGACGAGCGACGGCCTTTACCGCGGGAACATCGAGCTTTTTAATATTATACCCGTAAAAAGCGTTACAGTACGCCAAACGGAGAAAAAATATGTCGTGCCGTGCGGAACACTTTTCGGAATAAAGTTTTACGCAAAGGGCGTCGCCGTGATCGAGTGCTGCTCTGTCGGGGCGGACGGCTCTTCGGTAAACCCGGGAAAGGACTGCGGGCTTGAGCCGGGCGACACGATACTCGCCATTGACGGGATCGAGCCGGAATGCTGCGGCGATGTTGAGAGCATAACGGAAAAAAGCGGCGGATGCGCTCTTCGCTTGCTTTGCAGGCGTGACGGGCATGACTTTGAAACGGAAATCACCCCGGCACAGGTCGGCGGCAGCTATCGCCTCGGCCTATGGATAAGAGACAGCGCTGCGGGACTTGGCACCATGACGTTTTTTGATCCCGAAAGCGGCACCTTCGCCTCTCTGGGTCACGGGATATGCGACGACTCCACGGGCGGGCTGCTTGAGATCGACCGAGCCGAGCTTACCCGTGTCGAGATCGCCGGGATAACTAAGGGCGCCGACGGCTTTCCCGGCAGCATAAACGGCTACTTCGCCGACGAGCCGCCCTTGGGCGCGGCAACGGTCAACAGCGACTGCGGGCTTTACGGCGAGCTTTCGTACCCCATCGTAAACGCCGAGCCTGTCGAGGTCGCCACGATCCAGGAGATCCACCGGGGAAAGGCGCAGATACTTTGCACGCTCGACGGCGGCGAACCCAAGCTCTACGACATCGAGATAACAAAGGTCGATTATGATGAAAAAAATAAGACAAAGAATTTACAAATTATTGCGACCGACGAGGAGCTTATAAGCAAAACGGGCGGTATAATCCAAGGCATGAGCGGAAGCCCGATATTACAAAACGGTAAACTAGCGGGGGCGGTAACTCACGTTCTGATAACAAATTCCGTCAAAGGCTACGGCATATTTGCTCAGAATATGTTTGATGAAATGGAGAAAGCACGGAATTGATCGCCGAGATATTACAACTTTGTAATTCCATTTTGCAAAAATATAACCATTTGGGTATTGCTATTTTTACCAATTTATGGTAAACTATGTACAACAAACCAATTATTACCAATTTGGAGGAACGAAACCATGGAAAACCAGATCAAGTTGTTGATATCAGAAGAAAAGACCGCTTTCAGCGCAGAAGAGCTGGAGTTTTTCGGCTCTGAGGGGATCGCCGTAAGCTTTTGCGGCAAAGACGGCGGTCTCGTTATGGAGGAGATAGAGAAAAGCCGCCCCGACGTTGTGATCGTAGATATGTTCATGACAAGAACGGACGCCGTGGGCGTTTTGAAAACTTATCAGGAAAAATCCGAAAAGCCTCTGTTCATCGTTGCATCGTCTTTTGACAGCGACGTTCTCCAGCGGGAGGTCATGAGCGTGGGCGCCTCTTACTACGTGCTGAAGCCATTTTCCGCGCGCAGCCTCGCTCTCAGCGTTTCTCAGCTTTACAAGACGAAGCACAGCGCGCCCAAGTCCGTTTTGCAGCAGCTTGGCGACAGCGGCGACCCGATCGAGATTACCGTAACGTCGATTCTTCACCAGATAGGCGTACCCGCACACATCAAGGGGTACCACTATCTGCGCGACTCCATCATCATGTGCGTGGAGTCGCCCGATATCATCAACGCGGTAACGAAGAAGCTTTACCCCTCCGTCGCGAAGAAGTATGAGACGACCTCATCGCGCGTTGAGAGAGCGATACGCCACGCCATCGAGGTCGCGTGGGACAGGGGCGACGTCGATATCCTCAACTCCTATTTCGGCTACACGATCCACAACGGCAGGGGCAAGCCGACCAACAGCGAATTCATCGCCATGATCTCCGACAAGCTGAGACTGCGCATGAAAAACGCATCGTAATATTATACTAAACTCAATTAAAAAGCTTTTTATATCGCCGCAGGAGCGTTTGAGTTTGTATGAGACGGGATGACGCGCTTTGCGCGGCATCAGCGTGCGCAGCACGCGCATTTCAAATTAAAGCATTTAATTTGAAATTAGTACTAAGGAGCCACTGAATAAATCACGTCCTGCGGACTGAGTACCAAACTTGCTTGCATCTTTCGGTCAAATTGAACTCAAAAGCCTTGAAATACGTCAGTATTACTGCGGCTTTTTTGTCCAATTTGCCACGAAATCCGAAATTTTGGCACTCGATTTAATCAGTGTCTCCCTAAATGTAACAAATGACAGAACAAAGGGAGAAGCACCTCGGTACTTCTCCCCTATTTTTTTATAATTCAAATTATCAGCGCTTACTTGCGCTCCCACTTGTTGCAAAGCTCGTTGATCTGGTCGGCAAATTTCGCGATATCCTTGTTGGCGCAGCCGCGGTTTTGCTCGATAACCTCCATCAAGCGCTTGCCCGCCATAACGAGTCGGTCGAAAACAGCCTTCGCCCGCTTGTTCGGACGCTGCTTCAGCTTTACCGTATTGCCGAACTTCAAACACCTGAAATCTATGAGATCGTACTGGGTGCCGCTATATGGCGCTGTTGCGGGTATCGCGAGGCGGTGAACGATCGTTTGCGCAAACTCGTCGCATACGGTATCGTTGCCGTGGTTGACGAAAACCATTTCGGGACGGTTCTGAAGGTGCTCGAGCCAGTCGAGCAGCATATTCATATCGGCGTGACCGCTTATGCCGTCCATTTTTGCGATCTCGGCGTTGACCATTATCTCCTCGCCGAAGAGCTTCACGGTGTGGGCGCCATCAAGCAGCACCCTGCCGAGCGTTCCCTCCGCCTGGTAGCCGACGAAGAGGATCGTCGATTCGCTTCGCCACAGATTGTGCTTCAGATGGTGACGAATACGCCCTGCCTCGCACATTCCGCTTGCCGAGAGAATGACCTTCGGCGTCGGGTCGGCGTTTATAGCGACGGAATCCTCCGTTGTGACGGAGAGGTTGAGATTCGGGAACTTTATCGGGTCTATGCCGTCCCTGAGCAGCTCGCGCGTTTCGTCGTCGCAGTAGTCGTACATATCCTCGTTGTAGATATTGGTCGCTTCAACGGCGAGCGGGCTGTCTACCCATACGGGAAAGTTGCCGAACTTACTCAGAAGCCCTCTGTCTTTGATCTCTCGGATAATATATAGCATCTCCTGCGTTCTACCGACGGCAAATGACGGGATAACGACGTTGCCGCCGCGCTCGAAGGTGCGGTAGATTATCTCGATGAGCTGGCTTACGTAGTCCATGCGCGCGCCGTGAAGCCTGTTGCCGTAAGTCGACTCAATAACGACGTAATCGGCGTAGTCGGGCTTCTGCGGATTTTTGATAAGCGGGCGGTCGACGTTTCCGACGTCGCCGGAGAAAAGGATGACCTTGCGTTCCATGCCCTCGGTTATCGTGATCTCGATCGACGCGGAGCCGAGAAGATGACCGGCGTCAATAAACTTTACCGATACGCCGCCCGCGATCGGTATATTCTCGTTGTAGCGGCAGGATCTGAAATGCTCCATACACCTTTCGGCGTCCCTGATTGTGTAGAGCGGCGTATACTCGATGCCGCCGGAGCGCTTCGACTTCCTGTTTTTCCACTCGGCCTCCATCTCCTGAATATGAGCCGAATCGACGAGCATTATTGAGCAGAGCTTCGTCGTTGCGTCGGTGGCGTAGATATTGCCGCGAAAGCCGCCCGAGCAGAGAAGCGGCAGCTTACCGGAGTGGTCGATGTGAGCGTGGGTCAGCAGCACAAAGTCAACGCTGCCGGGCGACACGGGCAGATCGCAGTTTTCGTAAAGGTCTGCGCCCTGTTCCATGCCGCAGTCGACCAGGAATTTAAGCTCCCCCGTCTCGATCAGCGTACACGAACCGGTGACCTCATGGGCAGCGCCCAGAAATGTTATCTTCATAAACATTCACTTCCTAACAGGGAGAAAGCGGACGCCGTCTCCCATATGCAGTATACTTTTCAGTGAAAATTAATACTGAAAGCTTAAGATTTGATAATAGTTGCTCAAACGCAGCGCGTTTTTCTTGTGATCTTCCGATCGGAAGAATACTCTTACATCATAAGGCTCTTTCTGAGAACGGCAAGGGCGTCGGCGGAATCGACCGCACCGTCGCCGTTGATGTCTGCTGTTTCGAGCGACATATCGTCTTCCGTCGGGAAGCCGACGGAGTAGCGCAGGATACTGAGCGCGTCGGACGAATCGAGGCAGCCGTCGCCGTTTACATCGCCGAGAAGCCCCTTTGAGACGGTAATCTCAAACGAAGCCGTTTTGCCGTCGTAGGAGACCTCTACCTTCTGAACGCCGGGCGTCGAGACATCGTAACCGCCAAGAGTTACCTGCGACGTTACGTCTCTTGCGCTGCCGTCGGTGAAGTATGCCGTTACTGTCATGCCGTCGAGAACAAGTTCCTCGCCGAGGCTGTAAGATAGTTTTTCGGGAGGCGTCAGCTCGAGCCTTGAAACCGCAGCCTCGCCATCGCTCTGAGGTCTTACAGAAATATTCACCGTAAAGCGCTCGCTGAATCCGGAGTACTCGACCGTAACGGCGCGTTCGCCTTCCGAGGAGGCGTCAAAGCCGCTTATCTTCGCCTTTGAGGTGACGTCGGCGGTGGTGTCGTTGGAGTAAACCGCCTCGACCTTCATTCCGGAGGTATCGAGCGCGTCGCCGACGTAGTAGGAAAGCCTGCCCGGAGGCGTAAGAGAGATGCCGGTTATCGAATAATCGCTTCTCGTGAAGAGGCAGTTGCCCTTAAAGCTGCCGTAAACGACCGTTACAAGCGTATCGTTAAGGCTGTTGAGGTCAATATCTGCGACATCGGTCACGTCGATCCTCTCGCCGTTTGAATAGCGCGCGATCACCCTGATCTCATTGTAAGGGATCTCCTCGCCCTTTGCGTACTGCGTCTTCTCCGGGGGGACAACGTCGATGCCGATAAGCTCGGCGTCGCCGACCGTTACGGTGAAGCTCTGTCTCATCCCATCGTAAGCTGCCGTTATCGTCTTCTCGCCGGGCGTTTTGCTGTCAAAGCCCGAAAGCTCTGTTTTGTCGGTAACATCGACCGATGTGCCATCGGAGTAATTCGCGATAACGCTCATTCCCGATGTGCTGAAAACGTCGCCGATGTAGTATTCGCTCTTTAACGGCGGCGTGAGAATAACGCTCAGGAGAACGACGCTGGCGTCTCTGCTGACGGTAACCTCAAACTGATCAGTCATCGTACCGTAGCGGACCATTACCGTTTGTTTTCCGGGGAGCGTGCCGTCAAAGCCTGTGATCGTCACTCTCTGGGTTATGTTCTGAGAGGTGCCGTTGGAGTAGCGCGCGATGACCGCCATGCCGTCGGGGTTAAAGGACTCACCGAAGCTGTACTCCGTCTTAGCGGGAAGCTGCTTTACGGAGATGCTCTCAAGCGAAACGTCGGAAACGTAGACCTTGAACTCCGCGGTAAGGCCGCCGAACTCTACGGTGATCGTCTTTTCGCCCGGGGTCGCGCTGTCAAAGCCGGTAAGCTGCGCCTGGTTCGTGACGAACGTCGAGGTACCGCCCGTGTAGCTTGCGATAACGATAAGCCCCTCCAGACTTAGCTCGTCGCCCATATAATACTGGGCTTTGATCGGCGGGGTAACGCTGAGAGAGCTGATGTCCAGCCCAATCACGACTACCGTAAACTCCGAGGTAAGACCGCCGTAGCTTACCTTTACGACCTTCTCTCCGGGGACAGACGTATCCGGCTCCGAGATCTGCACCTGCTTCGTAACGATCGAGGCGGTGCCGTTTGTATAGCTTACCGTTACCGTCATGCCCTCAGTGCTGAGCTTCTCGCCGACGAAGTACTCCGTCTTCTCGGGCGGCGTTACGGTGAGCGATGCAATGTCGATATTGTAGACCGTTATCTCGAAGCTTGATTTCTTGCCGCCGAACGAAACGTTTACTGTATGAGTGCCGACCTTTGAGGTATCCGCGCCGGAAAGCACCGCCTGCTGAGTGACGTTCTCGGAGACGCCGCTCGAATAGTTGGCGGTAACGCTCAGACCGTCTGCGCTGAATGCGTCGCCGACGTAGTATTCAAGGAGCGACGGCGGCAGCACCGTGATGCTCACGAGACTTGTACCCGAGACAGTAACGGTAAACGACGCGGACCGGTTGCCGTAGGAAACGATGATCGTGTATTCGCCGGGAGCCGTGGAGTCGAAGCCCGCAGTGACGGCAGCCTCGGTAACGATCGCGGAAGTACCGTTTGAATAATGAGCCGTCAATACCATACCCGAAACATCAAGCTCGTCACCCGTGAAATACTCCGTTCTGTCGGGCGGCGTCACGCTGACGCTCTCAAGGACGACATCATGTACAATGATGTCAAACTCAGCCGCAGCAGCGCCGTAGGAGACCGTTACTCTCTGAGCGCCCGTATTCATCGAATCGAAGCCCGTAAGCTCCGCCTGCTCCGTTACGTCCAGCTTTTCGCCGTTTGAATAAGCAGCGGTAACAGTCATTCCGGCGGTTATGAGCGAATCGCCCTTGTAATACTCCGTTCTTTCAGGCGGCGTTACGGTGATCCCCGTAAGCTTTATCTCGGTCACGGTAACCTCGAAGGAAACGAGCTTGCCGCCGTAGGTGACCTTGACGTTCTTCTTGCCTGCCGAGGAGCTGTCAAAACCGGAAAGCTCCGCCTGCTTTGTAACATCGTCAAAGCTTCCGTCGGAGTAGGAGGCGGTCACTCTCAGCCCCGTCTTGTCGAGCGCGTCGCCCTCATAATATTCCGTTTTTGACGGAGGCGTTACCGTGATGCCGGTAAGGTTCACCTCGTTGACGGTGATCTCGTAGGATGCCGTTTTATCGCCGTAGGAGACGGTGATCGTCTGCTTGCCGGGCTTCGAGCCGTCAAAGCCCGAGGTCTTCACGCTCGAGGTTACGTCTCTCGAGGTATTGTTCTCATAATGTGCGACAACGGTTACACCTGCAAAGGAGAATTCGTCGCCGACGTAATAGCTCGTTTTTGCGCTGCCAAGGCTTATGCGAAGGTCGGTCAGAGCCGGAGCCTTGATGGTTACGGTAAACTCTGCCTTCGACGAGCCGTAAACCGCTGTTACGGTCTGCTTGCCCTCGAAGGCGCTCGAGAAGCCCGTATAGCCGACGCTTGAGGAAACGTCTTTCTTGCTGCCGTCGTTGTAGGAGGCGGTTACGACGATCCCCGTTTTGTCGAACTTATCGCCGACGAAGTAGTCAAGCCTTGCGTTTGTTGTGGAAACTGTGATGCCGGTTACGGAAGCGTCGGTCACGTCGACGTTGAACTGCGCGGTGCAGCCATCGAACGATACGGTGACGGTCTGGCTGCCCGCCTTTGACGGATCGTAGCCGTTCACAGTGACCTTGGAGGTCACGTTCTGCGTCGTTCCGTTGTTGTATGCCGCTTCGATCTTCATGCCCGAGGTATCGAGGTTTTCGCCGGTGAAGTAGGCTGTCTTTGTCGGGAGGCTTTTAAGGACGATGCCCGTTACCTTCAGCGATTCGACGTTTACCGTGAAGCTGGGTGAGGAACCGCTGAAGCCGTCCATTGTGATTGTTATCGTCTTTGCGCCGGGCGTCGAGGTGTTGAAGGCGCTGTACTTAACGCCGGCAGTTGCGTCGAACGTTTTGCCGCTGTTGTACGTTCCGGTGACCTTGATTCCGGTGGTGTCGAGCGTGGTATCGCCGACGTAGTACGTCTTTTTCGTTGGCCGGGAGGTGAGGTCTAGCTTTACGACCGCAAGCGCATTGACGTTTATCTCGAAGTAAGTCGAAGCGCTCGTATTGTCGGTCGACGTTACCGTGATGCGCTGGGTGCCTGTTTTGCCGCTTGTAAATCCGCTGTATGTTACCCTGCTCGTCGCGTCGAACGTTTTGCCGCTGTTGTACGTTCCGGTAACCTTAATTCCGGAGGTGTCGAGCGTCTTATCGTCTGCGAAATAGATTTTCTTAGCGGGCTGCGTCTCAATGACGATTCCCGTTACGCTGAGGGAATTCACGTTTACCTCAAAGTAAGTCGAAACGCTTGTGTTGTCGGTCGATGTTACCGTGATGCGCTGGGTGCCTGTTTTGCCGCTCGTAAATCCGCTGTACGTTACCTTGCTCGTCGCGTCGAACGTTTTGCCGCTGTTGTACGTTCCGGTAAGCTTTATGCCGGAAGTGTCGAGCGTCTTATCGTCGGGGTAATACGTCTTTTTTGTCGGTTGGTTCGTAATGACAAGCCCCGTTACCTCGATCGGCGTTACGGTGATCTCGAAGCAGGTCGAAACGTCCATGTTGTCGGTCGACGTTACAGTAATGCGCTGTGTGCCTGTTTTCCCCGTCGGGAACGCGCTGTATTTTACCCTGCTCGTCGCGTCGAACGTTTTGCCGCTGTTGTATGTTCCGGTAACTTTGATTCCGGAGGTATCAAGCGCTGTGTCGTCGGAAAAATACGTCGTTTTAGACGGATTTGCCGTCACGGAGAGCGACGATACGGCTATCTCCTCTATCGTTATATTGAAATACGTTGTGATGCCGGTGTTCTCGGTCGAGGTCACAGTGATCTGCCGGGTGCCTGTCTTGCCGGCGGGGAATGAGCCGAAGGTCACCTTGCCTGTAGCGTCGTAAGTCTCGCCTGTGTTGTACGTTCCGGTAACCTTTATACCGGCGGTGTTGAGAGTGGTGTCGTCGGTGAAGTACCTCGTCTTCGTCGGCTGAGTCGTCACGGCTATGGAGGCAAGCGCCTTCGCTTCGATATAGATATCAAAGTAATCGGCAGCGCTTGTATTGTCGGTCGACGTTACCGTAATGCGCTGTGTGCCTGTCTTGCCCGTCGGGAACGCGCTGTAGGTAACTTTATTGGTCGCGTCGAACGTTGCGCCGGTGTTGTACGTTCCGGTGATCTTGATACCGGCGGTGCTGAGCGTTGTCTCGTTCGGCAGGTAATTTGTCTTTGTCGGGTTCGTTTTTACTTCGATCTTTGTTACCGTCAGAGGTTCTATGTAGATATCAAAGTAATCGGCAGCGCTTGTATTGTCGGTCGACGTTACCGTGATGCGCTGAGTGCCTGTCTTGCCTGTGGGGAACGCGCTGTAGGTGACTTTATTGGTCGCGTCAAACGTCTCCCCGGTGTTGTACGTTCCGGTGATCTTTATACCGGCGGTGCTGAGCGTTGTCTCGTTCGGCAGGTAATTTGTCTTTGTCGGATTCGTTTTTACCTCGATCTTTGTTACCGTCTTCACGGCAGGTGCATTGATCGTTATCTCGAACGACGTCTTTGCGGAGGAGTTCTCTGTTGAGGTGAGGGTCACGGTCTGCGCGCCTGTTTTGCCTGTCGGGTATGCACTTACGCTGAACTTGTTCCGAGGAAGTACTGCCATTGTCTCGTCGGTATATGTGGCGGTGACCTCCAGCCCGGCAAGGTCAAAAGAGGTATCGGTCGACTCATATGTAAGCTTTGTCGGCAGCTTTGAGACCGTAAGCTTTTCGACTCGGTTGTCAACAAGGCTGATCCTGAAATAGTTCGACGAAAAAAGAAATACTCCGTTGAAGGTAAAAAATGCGTATTCCGTCAGCGTATCGTCTATATCGGTAAACTGGACCTCGTTCGTTACGTCAAGCACGCTGCCGTCAGACATCGTCGCCTTTACGACGGCGCCCGACGGGTCTATCTGCGTCGTTCCCTTGACGTAGGTCAGCTTATCGGGGTTCTTCTCGATCTTCAGAGATTTAGGCGTTGCTAGCTGTTCGATCCGGATATCGAGCTTCGACGCGGGGATATCGTTCTGATATTTGTCGTAGAATTCGTCGGCTACGAGCTTTATAGTCTTGCTTGCGGAAGTGCTGTTCAGGTTCGTAACGACGATCCTAACAAGCTCGGTCTTCTTCGTGAACGTGTAGCCGTTTGAAGCGTCACACAGGAGTGTACCCATAGCCTGGGTGCCGTCGTAGTTGAAATCGCCGTTGAACGTGGTCACGCCAACCGAGTCGCCGACCGACCATGTGGCGCTTTTTGCGGTGACGTTTCCACCAAGACCGGTAAGCCTGAAGGAAAGCCCCTGCACGTTCACGCCGGAATCTATCGAGATAACGGCGCAAACGGAGCTTTGCCCATCAAGCGTTACCGCTGCCTGCTGGGTGTTGCCCGAGATAGCGGGGGCAGTTGCCGCGAACGCCGACAGCGGCAGGCAGGTCAGTATCATCAATATTGTCAGTAATATAGCAGTCAGTTTTTTTAACATATGGCTATCCCTCCGCGTTTTATATGGTATTATTTTAACACAACGAAGGAATTTTGTAAATATTCAACACTGAATTTGTTGTTTGTCATCATTAAAAATATGCACTTGTCACAATCGCCTGCCAAGATTTTTATACAATACACACTAATACTAATTTCAAATTAGATGCTTTAATTTAAATGCACGCGCTGCGCACGCTGATGCCGCGCAAAGCGCGTCATCCCGTCTTATACAAGCTCAAACGCGTCTGCGGCGCTATAAAAAGCTTTTTAATTAAAAGCTATTTATGAACGTTATGACTGCGCAGAGGACGCATCCGATAAGGAACGGCAGCACCATCGAAAGCGCCGTCCAGCGCAGGCTCTTTGTCTCCTTGTAGATCGTAAGGCACGTAGTCGAGCACGGAAAGTGGAACATCGAGAAGACGATAACGCAGACCGCGGTGACCGAGGTCCAGCCGTGAAGCGAGAGCAGAGCGGAAAGCGACGCAAGGTCCGGCACCTCGGAGAGCGTTTGCTGCGAGAGGTAGATCATCAGCGCGATAGGCAGTACGATCTCATTTGCCGGAAAGCCGAGGATAAATGCCGCAAGTATTGCGCCGTCAAGCCCGATCAGCACGGCGAACGGGTCGAGAAACGACGTAAAGTGTTCGATCAGCGGAGAGCCGCCTACGCTCACGTTTGCAAGAAGCCAGATCACAAGCCCCGCGGGCGCGGCGACCGCCACGGCGCGAAGCAGCACAAAAACTGTTCTGTCAAACAGAGAGCGCACGATCACCCTGCCGATTTGCGGGCGCCTGTACGGCGGAAGCTCGAGCACAAACGAAGAGCCAACGCCGCGAAGCACCGTCTTTGAAAGCAGCTTCGACGCCGCAAGCGACACCAGCACGCTCAAAACGATAAACAGCGTGAGCACAGCCGCCCGGATCAGCGCAGAAAGCGCGCCGCCGCCTGCCGGGCAGAGAAAGACCGAGATCAGTGCGATAATCATCGGGAAGCGCCCGTTGCAGGGGATCAGGCTGTTTGTCAGTATCGCTATAAGCCGCTCACGCTTTGAGTCGATGATGCGGCAGCCCGTGACGGCGCAGGCGTTGCAGCCGAAGCCCATCGCCGTTGTGAGCGACTGCTTGCCGTGAGCGCCGGCACAGCGAAAGCAGGTATCGAGATTAAATGCGACCCTCGGCAGGTAGCCGAGATCCTCCAGAAGTGTGAACAGCGGAAAGAATATAGCCATCGGCGGCAGCATGACGGCAACAACCCACGAAAGCGTTGTGTAAACGCCGTCGATGAGCGCAGACTCAAGCCCCCCGGGGCAGCCCGCATTGTCAAGCAGCAGGCGAAGCTTCACCCCGAGCCATGAAAAGAATCTGCTCAGAAGCTGAGACGGGTAGTTCGCCCCGACGATCGTTATCCAGAAGATAAGGAGCATAAGCAGCAGCATTATCGGTATGCCGAACGCTTTTGAAAGAATGACCCGATCTACCCTGCGGTCGAACTCGTCGCTTCCCTCGCCTTTTTTTACACATTCCTTCATGATCCCGGCGGCAAGCTCGCCGGGATTGCTTGCCTTTCGGAGCGCCGCGCTCCTGCAACATTCGGAGGAGCAGTGTGAACACACGCTGCACGGCGTCTTCCCCGCCTTTGCCGCGCGCTCGATCTGCGTTTTCAGCTCGTCAAGCCCCCGCCCGCTTCGCGCCGCCGCAGTAACTACCGGCGTGCCGAGCATTTCCGACATTTTCCTGTCGTCGATAAAAATGCCCTTTTTCTCTGCTTCGTCAATAAGATTGAGGCAGACTATGACGGGCGCTTTGCTGCGGCTTATAAGCTCGGCGGCAAAACGCAGGTTGCGCTCGGGGCAGACCGCATCGAGCACGATAACGAGCACGTCGCAAAGCCCCTTTTGTATGTAGCCGCACGCAGCCTCTTCCTCCGCCGACGAGGGATTCAGCGAGTACGTTCCGGGCAGGTCGATGATCGTGTAGCTTGCTCCGTGAAAGCGGTACTCGCCCTTTGCGTTCTCTACCGTTTTGCCGGTCCAGTTGCCGGTGTGCTGGTGCATTCCGGTGAAGCTGTTGAAAATGGTGCTTTTGCCGACGTTAGGGTTTCCCGTCAGCGCAACGTTATATACAGGCTCGCTCATACTTATCTCCTCCCAACAAAAAAGACGCCGCTTCAAAAAGTTTGGCGTCCTTTGATCTTGTTTGCGTCTTCCCTTCTGACGGCTATGACGGCGCCGCTCACCCTTACGGCGATCGGGCTGCCGCCGAAGCCGACGTACAGCTTATCGACCGTTGCACCCTTTGTAAAGCCAAGCTCGCCGAGCCTGCGCCAAACGGGGCTGCCGGTTCCGACAGCGCTTATATTCAGGCTTTCGCCCGGGAGTATCTCGCCAAGCGTTTTCTCCTCTTTCTCCATATACATTCCCCTTTGTTCTTTCCTATGGTGTCATTTTATGCCGAAAACGAAGATACGTGACAAAAAGCGCACCGCCGAAGGGACAGCCCTTTTGCGGTGCGCTTGGATATTCACTATCAACAACTTAAGAAAAAACTTAAGGAGACACTGATTAAATCGAGTGCCAAAATTGCGCAGTCGGATTTCGTGGCAAATTGGACAAAAAAGCCGCAGTAATACTGACGTATTTCAAGGCAGGACGTGATTTATTCAGTGGCTCCTTAATACTTTTTGTAATCCGAAGGGATACAGGAGACGACCGGAAAGCCCCCTGCAAAGGGCTTTGAATAAACAAAAATCCAACATATTAACTCAAGCTATAGACAGTGATTGGATATTATAAGATATAATAAATCATTCCGTAATCAGCAGACCTTTACTCTCCAGCCGAACGGATCGTCAAGCTTGCCGTACTGGATGCCTGTCATTGTATCGTAGAGCTTCTGGCTGAGCTCGCCGATCTCGCCGTTGTTGATCACCATAACGTCGTCAACGTATCTGAGCTTGCCTACGGGTGAGATAACAGCCGCCGTACCCGTGCCGAATACCTCTTCGAGCTTGCCTGTCTTCTGAGCCTCGATCAGCTCGTCAACAGAGATCCTTCTCTCCTCAACCTCGTAGCCCCAGCTCTTGCAAAGCTCGATCGTGGACATTCTCGTAACGCCAGGGAGAATGCTGCCGTTGAGCATCGGAGTTACGACCTTGCCGTCGATCTTGAAGAAGATGTTCATAGAACCAACTTCCTCGATGTACTTGCGCTCTACGCCGTCGAGCCAGAGAACCTGAGAGTAATCGTCATTGTGAGCCTTTACCTGACCGATGAGGCTTGCTGCGTAGTTGCCGCCTGTCTTAGCGAAGCCCATACCGCCTCTTACGGCACGAACATACTCGTCTTCGATCCAGATGCCTACCGGGTCAAGACCGCTCTCATAGTAAGCGCCGCTCGGTGCGAGGATAATCATGAAGAGGTATGTCTGGGACGGAGCAACTCCGAGGAACTCATCTGTTGCGATGATGAACGGACGAATGTAGAGAGATGTGCCGGGATCTGTGGGAATCCAGTCTTTGTCGACCTCTACAACTGCCTTACATGCCTGTACGAAGTCCTCAACGGGGATCTGCGGGATGCAGAGACGGTCGTTAGTCTTCTGCGCTCTCTCGGCGTTCTTCTCGGGTCTGAAAAGGTAAACCTCGCCGTTGTCGCCCTTGTAAGCCTTCAGGCCCTCGAACATTTCCTGACCGTAGTGATAAACCATTGCGGCAGGAGAAAGGCTGAGATTCTGAAACGGTACGATCCTCGGATCATGCCAGCCCTTGCCCTCGGTGTAGTTCATGATAAACATATGGTCGGTGAAAATCTTGCCGAAACCAAGCGGCTTTCCCGGCTCTGGCTTCTGCTTCGGCGTCGTTGTCTTTGTGATCTTGATATCCAACACGAAAATGCATCTCCTTAAAGATATAAGTATAAATATTGGGTATATCGCACCCTAACAAGTACGATTATATAACGATTAATTGCAAAAGTCAAGAATTTGAAGGGAGAAATTACGCTTTTGAGGGAAAATTCTGCAATTTTGTTTTTGAAATCCTGCAAAAATAAGCTTTACTCGCCGTCTTCTCCGTTTTCCTCGGCATAGCGGCGTATCTCCTGCATGAATATTTCGCCGAAGCGTTCGAGCTTTGCCTGCCCGACGCCGTTTACCCCGGCAAACTCGCTCCTCGTTACAGGCTTTTTCATCGCCATGTCGCGAAGAGAAGCGTCGGTGAAAACGACATAGGCGGGAACTCCGGCTTTTTCTGCAAGGCTTTTTCTGAGCGCCTTCAATTGTGCAAAGAGAGCGCCGTCCTCCGTCTTGCCGGGCTTCGAGGCGCGCTCGTCTTTCAAGACCTTAGTTTCGATTGTCTCTTCCCCGCGAAGTACTGCGCCCGAGCGGTGGGTAAGCTGAAGCACGGGGTACTCTCCGCCCGACTGCTGCAAATACTCCTTCGAGAGCAGCTCGTTTATCTTCGAGCGAACGGCGCTTTCGGACTGCTCCTTCATCAGCCCGTAGGTCGAAAGGCGGTCAAGCCCGAGCGACTTTATGCGCGCGTTCTCGCTGCCGCGCAGGATATCGCAGATCATTTTCACGCCGAAGCGCTGGCGCGTTCTCACGACGCAGGAAAGTATCTTCTGCGCGTCGACGGTTATGTCCCGAAGCTCGTAGTGCAGCAGGCAGTTTGAGCATTTGCCGCAGGCGCCCGTGTGCTTTTCTCCGAAGTATCCCAGCATAAACGAGCGCAGGCAGTCGTTTGTCGTGCTGTAGACGACCATGTATTTGAGCCTCATCTCGTCGCGCAGGCGAAGCTCGCGGCGCTCCTGCTCGGAAAGCTGCTCGTTCGGCTCGGAGTTCTCGATAAGAAATTTCGCCGTTCGGACGTCCTTCGGTTCATACATAAGGATACACTCGGCTTCGCTGCCGTCGCGCCCGGCGCGCCCCGCCTCCTGATAGTAGCTCTCGAGGTCCTTCGGCATATTGTAGTGGATTATGTAAGACACGTTCGACTTGTCGATGCCCATTCCGAAGGCGTTCGTCGCGACCATCACCGACACACGGTCGTATACGAAATCGTCCTGACTGCGCCGTCTCTCGCTCTCGTCAAGCCCGGCGTGGTATCTCACGGCGCGAAAGCCATTGTCGTTGAGAAGATCGCAGACATTCTCGACGGCAAGGCGCGTGGAGCAGTAGATTATCCCGCTGAGCGACTGGCGCTCCCGCACAAGCTCCAGAAGCTTTGCCGACTTTGTCGTCGGCGAGATTACGGAGAAAAAGAGATTCGGACGGTCGAACCCCGTCGTCACGCAAACGGGATTTTGAAGAGAGAGCAGGCGGACGATATCGTTTCTGACATTCTCGGTCGCCGTTGCGGTGAAGGCGCCGACCACGGGGCGCTTTGACAATTCGGAGATGAAGCGCTCGATCTTCAGGTAGCTCGGGCGGAAATCCTGCCCCCAATGCGACACGCAGTGAGCCTCGTCGACGGCGACCATCGAGATATCCATTCTTTTGCAGACCTCGATAAATCCCTCCGATTCGAGCCGTTCGGGAGCAACGTAAACGAGCTTGTACCTCCCCTGCTCCATAAGCGACAGCACTTTCGTATACTGCGTCATCGTCAGCGTACTGTTGATATACGCCGCGCGGACGCCCGACCCAACGAGCGACGTCACCTGATCGCGCATCAGCGATATCAGCGGCGAGATAACGAGCGTAACGCCCGGCAGCAGCATCGCGGGGATCTGGTAGCACATCGACTTCCCTGCGCCCGTCGGCATGATGCAGACGGCGTCTCTGCCCGAGGAAAGGCTGTCGATGATTTCCTCCTGCCCGCTGCGGAAATCGTCGTGACCGAAGTATTCTTTTAGTATCTCGTATTTCCGGCCTTTGCCGGTCAATGGGGTATTCATATGCGGCGTCCTTTTTCTTTGGAATGAGTATATTTTATCATATATGTCTCTATTTAGCAAGATTTGCGGCAGGCGGCGTGTCGCACCCCGGAAGGCACTTCAAACGCCAGCCAATCAGCCTGCGGCGCTATAAAAAGCTTTTTAATTAAGTTTAGTATAATTCGCCATCGTTAAACTTTTGTCATTTAGAATAATAAAAAACTCCATGCCGAAAGTTTTTTAGCGGTTTAACAGTAGAAATTTTTCCCGAATAGTATTATAATTGAAAAAGCGGGCGCACGCCTGCCTAACCTTCACATCATCACGGGAGTGAATTAATATGGAAAAGAAACCTAACGGCGAAGCTTACGGCTTCCAGACAAGAGCGATCCATTCCGGCAACGGCATAGACCCCGCTACGGGAGCGATCCAGCACCCGATCAACCTTGCAAACAGCTACCTGCTGCCCTACGACGCCAGCGCGGCTAACTGGAGCGACCCCAACATAAACATTTACACGAGAAACGGCGGCACGAATCAGAAGGATCTTCAGAACAAGATCAAAGATCTCGAAAACGGCGAGGACTGCGTAGTTCTTGCAAGCGGCGTTGCGGCGCTTTCGGGTCTGTTCTTCGCTATGCTCAAAAGCGGCGACCACGTTATCTTCTCGAAAATTACATATATCGCAGTTTACAGACTCTTCAACGAGCTTTTCAACAAGAAGTTCGGCGTTGAGACGACGATCGTAGACGTTTCCGATCTCGACGCGGTAAAGGCGGCTATCCGCCCGAACACGAAGCTTATCCACGTTGAGTCGCCGGGCAACCCGACTCTTCAGATCTGCGACATCAGAGCGCTTGCCGACATCGCACACGAAAACGGCGCGTTTCTCTCTGTCGACAACACGTTCTGTTCGCCCTACGTTTCCCGCCCGATCGAGTTCGGCGCAGACTTCGTTGTCGAGAGCCTTACGAAGTACATCAACGGTCACGGCGACGCAATGGGCGGCGCTATCATCGGAAAGACGAAGTACCTCGACGAGATCCGCTACCAGTCGCAGGTAAACCTTGGCGGCGTTATCAACCCGTTTGCCGCATGGCTCATCATGAGAGGCGCGGTAACGTTCCCGATGCGTATGCAGCGCCACTGCGACAACGCCATGGCAGTTGCGCGCTTCCTCAAGACGGTAAAGGGCGTAAGCTTCGTAGCATACCCCGGTCTTGAAGATCACAAGGATCACGACATCGCAGTAAAGCAGATGGAACACGGCTTCGGCGGTGTGCTTTCGTTCGGTCTTAAAGCCGACCACGACACGTACAACAGAGTAGTCAGCCACTTGAAGCTCATCACCTCCGCCGTTTCGCTCGGTCACGACGGCACGCTCATCGCCTTCATAGGAGAGGACGACGAGAGACAGTACCTCTACCCCGAGGAGTTCCACAACGGCTTCTTCCGCATGAGCGTTGGTCTTGAAGACGAAAAGGACATCATCGACGATTTGAAGCAGGCACTCGAGCTTGAAGGACTTATGTAAAGACAATAATAGACATCACCCGCCGCAAGAGCTTTTTTGCGGCGGGCTTTTTTGTCACATATTGTCCATGTTGTCTTCGTCGTCGGTGTTGTCCATAGCATCGTTGATGTTGGAGGCTACAGACGATCCAACTCTGCCTGCGCCCTCGGCGATATCCTCGCCTACCTCGCCGATTGTGCTTGCGGTATCGTGGAGAACGCCTTCGCCGCTATGTGCGTCGGTATCTCTGCTGACCGCTCTCGAAGACGTAATCCTGCTTTCGTTCGCTCTCGACGCAGCCGCGCTGCTCGATACGACAGCGGGCGCGCTGTTGTCTCTGATCTTGCCGTCTCTGGCGTCGCAGGCAGCGAGCGCTGAGGCTGCAAGCGCGGCGCAGGCAGCAATTGCCAGTACCTTCTTCATTTCATTCACTCCAATATAAAAAATACTTGTGAAACGCTCCAATAAGAACGTATCACAAGTATTGTTACCGGAAATCTTTAAATTATGAATTATGAACGTCGATTTGTTTGAATGGGATAACGATACCGTTTTCACCAAACGATTTGAAGACCGTTTCCTTCATGTAGAAGAACACGTCCCAGTAATCTTTCGTTTTGCACCAGACTCTCACGGTGAAGTCGACGCTGCTGTCGGCAAGCTCGCTCACCGCGACGAACGGCTCGGGATCCTTTAAGATCTTTTCGTTGCCGGAGATCACATCGCCGATGACATTTTTTACCTTTTTTAGGTCGGAGTCATATGCAACGCCGAAAACGAGATCGACGCGGCGCTTTTCCTGCGACGAGAAATTGGTGATGTTGTTGACTGTTATATTGGAGTTTGGGAAAATGACCTCCTTGTTGTCAAGCGTGAGAAGGTGCGTGCTTGCGATGTCTATCCTTGTGACGGTACCCTCAAAACCGCTGATCTGAACGTAGTCGCCGACCTTGAAAGGCTTGTTTACAAGCACCGTGATGCCGCTGGCTACGTTTTTCAGCGTATCCTGCAAGGCAAGACCTATCGCTACGGTCGCTGCGCCGAGCGCCGTTATGAGCGACGCGATATTGAAGCCAAGCGTCCCGACCGCCGCCACGATAACCAGCACCTTCAGCGCGATCTTCACAAAGGAATGGACGAACGTCACGACCTCGGTACCGATCTTCGCGCGCTTCATCGCCTTTGAAACGATGTTGGCGATCAAGCCTGAAAGCCACATTCCGACGATCAGTATAATAATCGCCCCAATGAGGTTAGGCAGGAAATCCTTGAGCCACGAGATCGCCGTATCCATGAATTTCTCGGTAGTCGTTTTCACCTGATCCATCTGACCTGTGTCCATTGCTACACTCTCCTGAAAGTTATTTATGTATTGCTGCCGAGGTCTTCCTTCATAAGGTGGTACGTTACGCCGTCGGCAAAGGTGATCTCTGTCGTGCCGCTGCCGGCTTCTTTAGCGAACGTACCCTTTACCTCGCTGCCGTTCCACTCGTAGATAACGCCGAGACCACACGCCGAGCCGTCTTCAAACGAGCCGGTGTAACCGTGGTCGGTGTAAATGATAGTACCCTTGCCAAACGGTCTGCCGCCGACGAGCATACCGGAATAGGAGCCGGAGCCGACCTCGCGCTCGATAACGTAGTTCGGACCTTTTATGAAGCGGCTGTACTCGCTGCCGATAAGCTTTGAACGCAACGGGAGATCGTCGAGACGCTGCAGGCGCACCTTCATGCTTTTGAACGGCTTGCCGCCCTTGAAGATGCCCTCGAAATACTTCTCGCCGTACTGCGAGAAGCCGCAGCCCATGCCTTCGTAAACACCGTCTTTGACGTAGCCCTCATACTTTACACTGAGTCCGTCATCGGTGAATTCTCTCATGTATACGCACTTGCCGTCGCTGAATATACACTCTTTAACGACGACGCCGTTTTTTATCTCGTTTATCCTTCCGTCGGGAATACCCATGGAGAAGCTGCCCGCAAGGTACGGCTTGCCGTCTTTATAGAGAAGGCCCTCGCCGTCTTTTCTGCCCTCGCTCCAGTGGCCGCTGTATTCCGTTTTGCCGTCGGGGGTGAAGCTCGTTCCGACGCCGCGCCTTACGTTTTCTTTGAACTTTCCCTTGTAAACGAGCATACCGCCTCTGTATTCGCTGCCTACGCCGGAGCGCACTCCGTTTTTCCACTCGCCCTCGTAGACCTTTTCGCCGTCTTCGTAGCCGACGCCTGTGCCGTGGTAAACCTCGTTGCGAAGCTCGCCCTTATAGATGAGGTTGCCGTCGCGGTCGTAGCAGGAGAGTACGCCGACGGGGCGGCCGTCAGCAAATGTTCCCTTGTACCACGAGCCTGTTTTGATGTCAAACTTTTTGCCCTCGCCGTGGAAGTGGTTTCTGACCCACTCACCCTCGTAGAGCTTCTTGCCTCGCTTCGTCGTAAAAACGGCGTAGCCGTCGATAGTTCCCATGACGAAATTGCCGGAAACGCGGCAGCCGTTGGAGAGCGTTAAAATGCCGTCGCCGTTGAACTTGCCGTCCTTCCACTCGCCGTGGTAGCTTACCTGACCGCTCGCATCGTACTGTGTGCCGACGCCGTTGCGCTTGCCGTTTTTCCACGAACCGTTATATATAAGATTGCCGTTGGAATCGAAGAGAGTACCCTTGTCGGAGAGGCGGTCGTCCTCCCAGCGGGAAACGAAGACGCTTTCGTCGCTCGGGTTGTAGAGCATACCGACGCCCTCGCGGCTGCCGTTTTCCCAGCGGCCGACAAATTTAAGGTCGCCGTTTTCGTCAAACTTCGCGCCCATGCCGACGGGGCAGTTGTTCTCCCATTTGCCGACATACATCGAGCGATCTTTCGGCTTGAAGGAAATACCGATGCCGTTGCGGCGGTTCTCCTTCCAGTCGCCGACGTAGCAGATACTTCCGTTGCTGTAGTAGTATGCGCCGAAGCCGCTGCGCTTATCGTTTTCGTACTCGCCGTCGTAGGCGGTGAGGTCGCCCTTCATCGCCGTTCTGCCTCTGCCGTGGCGCTGACCGTCTTCGTTTAATTCACCGTAGTAGTAATACGCGTCGGCACCCTGCGCACCGATAACTTTTGCAGGCTCAAGCGAGCCGTCAACGCTTTCCTTGCGGAAGGTCCTGACCGGCTGCGGCTCGGGCTTCTTTTCGAGCGAGGGCTTTTCAGCAGGCTTCTCGACGGGCTTGTCGTCCTTCGGCGGGTCTGCCGGGGTGCTGTTCAGCGCGTCGGAAAGCGACTGCTTCATAAATTCTATCGTCTTGCGGCTTGCGCGCTCGTCGAGCGTAGATATGCTCTCATTCGCAGCAGGGCGAGCACGCTTGTAGCCGTAGGAGCGCTCGCCCGTTTTTGCGGCAGCGCCGATGTCAAATTCCTGCGTTATATCAAGGTCGGAGTCGTCCTCTTCAAGCTCCTCGTCGTCTTCGTCGTCAAGCTCGTCGTCTTCGTGTAAGGTGTCGGGAGCGGAGGTGTTTTCCTCGACGAACTCGTCCTCCTCTTCGTCCTCGTCATCATCGTCGTCCTTGTCGTCAAAAAGGATATCGAAGACGTCGCGCTTTTTCTCCGGCTCGGTCTTCTGCTGCTCGTCCTTTTCGATCTTTTCGAGCAGTGAATCGGAGTGGAGCTTCGGAAGCTCCGGCTCGTCGGAGGAAGGCTTTGCGCCCCACGACCTCGAGGGCGGCAGCGAGTCGCTCTTGTCGAAGCTGAAAACAAGGCTGTCCTTCGGCTTCTCCTCGGGGACGATAACGTCGCTTGTCTGCGTGAGATCTATCTTCCTCTGAGGTGCGTCTGCGCTCGGCTTGTCGGTGGACTTCGTCTGATCGCCGAGCAGCGACGGGTCGTCGCAGTAGCGCTCCCAAAGGCGCGCTATTCTGTCGTTCGCGAAGAAAACGTAGCCGTTTGAGCAAAGCGTGCTGACCTCGGGAACTCCGAGCTTGTCGGTAAGCTTTTCGAGAAGCGCCTGATCCTCGACAACGCGGCACGGGTGAAGCACCTCGGGTCGGCTGTCATCGCCGCCCGCCGTATATTTAAGGATCGCCGCCATGCCGTTCTTGTCCCAGTAGACAAGCTCCACCTCCGGCTCGGAGCTGTTAGAACCGTAGTACTTAGTCTTGATCCAGTTGTGGTACGGGCCGAAATACATACATTTCAATATCTTGCCGAAATTATCGCGTACCTCGACTCTGTAGTCGTCGCCGTCACGCTGCGGGGGAACTCGCTCGAGCACCCTGTTCGCGGTATTGACGACCTTCCACTTGAGGACTGTATCTTCGTTCAAAGAATAATTATATTTATAGATCTTGCCGTCGTCGCCCATATCGGTGAACTTGCGCTTCTGGGTCTGCAAGCCCGACTCGTAATAGTTCTTGCGAACGACCGTCAGTTTATCTTTATAAGGGTTTCCCTTATCGTAGCCTTTTAAAAACACACCGTAATAATTAACGGCATTTCGTTTAAAATATGTTAAATCGCCCGGCATTTTTGTAACCCCTTTCAAAACCGCTTAGATTTATTATATGAAAAATCGGGTGGTATTTCAAGAGGTTTTGTCTGATTTTCGGATTATATGTCAATTTGTAATTATTTTGTAATATTTAGTCGCTCACAAAGGTTACAAAAAACCGCCCCGGCAAACGCCGAAGCGGATCGTGTTCAATCTATTATCCCGGACAGCTCGTAGGCGCTGCCGAGAACGGCAACATCGCCGTAGCTTTTGAGTACCTCTGCCCCCTGATGCCCCTTCGCGATCAAAACGCAGTCTGCGCCGACACGAGAAGCCGTCTCGAAGTCGTGGTACATATCGCCGATGAAGAGCGTTTCCTTCGGGTCGTAGCCGTATTTCTTGACGATAGCCGCCGCGCGCTCGCTTTTGGAGCCGCAGTCGACGTCGTCGGCGCCCGACATGAAGTCAAAGAAGCCGTCAAGTCCAAACTTTTCAAGGCTAGACGTAAGCCGCCCCGTCTCAAAACCCGAGATAACGCCCTGATGAAGCCCCAGCCTTTCAAAGCGCCTTATCGCCTCGCACACCTCGGGGAAGGGCTTTGCTTCCGCTGAAATACGGTCGTAATTTTCGAGGAAGGCGTCGGCTACCTGCCGGAAGTCACAGACGGAAAAGTCGTAGATCTTGTCGTAAAAATTGCGAATCGGCATCTCACACTCGCGAAGGTAAAAGTCCATGTTGATCTCGGGGTTGCCGTGAGCCTTCAGAACGATGTTCTCGGCGGCAACAGCGACCCACGCGTCGTCGATGATGGTTCCGTTGTAGTCCCAAACGATGAATTTATACTTCAAGCCGCTGTTCACCTTCTCTGCCTGTTTTTTCCGCACTCCCGCCGTTTTCGTCTTCCTCGGCGATCGGCACGAGCTTTTTCTTGATCGACATACCGTTGTAGTTGATCTTGAACTTGACCTTGCCGGTCATCTTTCTGCCGCAGCTTTCGCATTTCAATACGGCGGTAAAGCCCTTACTCTTGACAGACCAGTCGGTAAGCGGCACAAGCGGGCTGCCGCAGCTTCCGCAGCGAAGTTCAAACTCGCTCTTGTTGACAAGCGGACTGTTGATGTCGGTAACGTAGTACGACTTGAAGGTCAGGCGATAATGCAGCTCGTCCGCAGTCTCGAGGTACTTAGGGAATTTCTCGGGGTAATAAAGGTTTTTGAAAATGCTCATCGAAAGCATACTGTCCTGTAAAGCGCGATGAGCAACATAATCGGCGGGGTCGATGCCAATAAGCTCCGCCGCAGGCGCAAGTCCGAGCTGCCGCCCTGCGTTGTAAACTCCCAGCACCTCCGCACAGTAGACCTGAAGGTCACAGTAGCGGTAGATGAAGTCGACGCGGTCGGTCTTTTCGTAATACTGTGTGTTCTCCATGAGCGCGAGGATATCGCACGTACCCCACGTCAGGAGTATATCGTTTCCGAGGAATTTCTTGAATTTGCTGAGTACACGAGTGTAGGTAGCTCCGCCTTTCAACAGCTCTTCGTTGCTGATGTTCGTAAGCTCCCGCACCTTGCCCGTGAGCTTCTTTGCGACCTGGGGCGCAACGAGCATCGAGAAGGTGTCGAGCACCTCGAACTTATCGTTGAAGCGCACCGCTCCGAACTCTATGATCTCACTCATAAAGCCTTTGTATTTTTTACTGTAGGAGCTGTTCCATTCAAGGTCAAGTATTACAAAATTCATTTTATCACCCCCGGATATCGTTCGCTGTTTGAAAACTATTTCTTGAACATCTTCTTCATTCTCTGTTCCTTGCTGAGGATCGTCTTTCTGAGCCTTATGTTCTTCGGCGTTACCTCGACTAGCTCATCGTCGGCGATAAATTCAAGGCTCTGGTCAAGGCTCAGGATCGTCGGCGGAACGAGCTTGAGCGCCTCGTCGCTGCCGGAAGCTCTCGTATTGGTAGCGTGCTTCTTCTTGCAAACGTTTACTACGATGTCTTCGTTCTTCGGGCAGGCGCCTACGATCATGCCCTCATATACGGGAACGCCGGGTCCGATGAACATTCTGCCTCTGTCCTGAACATTGAAGAGACCGTAGCCCGTCGATTCGCCCGTTTCGTGAGCGATTAGCGAGCCCTGATGGCGGGAGACGATGTCACCCTTATACGGCTCGTAGCTGTCGAAAACATGGTTCATGATGCCGTTGCCGTTCGTATCGGTGAGGAACTCCGAACGGTAGCCCATAAGACCTCTTGCAGGTATCTTGTACTCGATGTGAGTCGTGCCGCCGTCTCTTGTACCCATGTCGACAAGCTCAGCCTTTCTCGAACCGAGCTTCTCCATGACCGCGCCGACATACTCCTCAGGCACCTCGATGATGAGGTACTCGATCGGCTCGCACATAACGCCGTCGATCTTCTTGAAGATAACGGTCGGGCGGGAAACCTGGAATTCGTAGCCCTGACGGCGCATCTGCTCGATAAGGATAGACAGGTGAAGCTCGCCTCTGCCGGAAACGCGAAAAGTGTCGGCGGAATCGGTCTCTTCAACGCGCATTGCGACGTTCGTCTCGACCTCCTTGAAAAGGCGGTCGCGAAGGTTTCTCGACGTTACGAACTTGCCCTCTCTGCCGGCAAACGGGCTGTTGTTTACGAGGAAGTTCATCGAAACGGTCGGCTCGTCGATCTTTATGAATGGGAGCGGCTCAACGCAGTCGACCGCGCACGCCGTCTCGCCGATGTTGAGGTCTGCGATGCCGCTTACGGAGACGATGTCTCCAAGCTCTGCGGACTCGGCCTCTACTCTTTTAAGCCCCTCAAACTGATAAAGCTTTACGATTTTTGCGTTTGTTACCGAGCCGTCGGAGTGGCAGAGAGCGACCTGCTGCCCCGCCTTGATCGAGCCTCGCTCAACTCTGCCGATACCGATCCTGCCGACGTAATCGTCGTAGTCAATATTGGAAAAGAGGAGCTGGAGCGGACCGTCAAGATCTCCCTGCGGAGCGGGTATCTCCTCAAGAATCTTCTCAAAGAGCGGCTGCATATCGGTACCCGGAACGTCAGGGTCGAGCGACGCATAGCCGTCTCTGCCGGACGCGTAAACTACGGGGAATTCGAGCTGGTCGTCGTCCGCGCCAAGCTCGATGAAGAGGTCGAGCACCTCGTCGACGATCTCGGCAGGTCTTGCGCCGGGGCGGTCTATCTTGTTGATAACGACAAGGGGCTTCTTGCCGAGGCTGAGAGCCTTCTTGAGCACGAAACGCGTCTGCGGCATACAGCCCTCGAAGGCGTCTACAAGAAGCAGAACGCCGTCGACCATCATCAGTATACGCTCCACCTCGCCGCCGAAATCGGCGTGACCGGGAGTGTCGACGATATTGATCTTCGTACCCTTATACATAACGGACGTATTTTTTGAAAGAATGGTGATACCTCTTTCTCTTTCGAGGTCGCCGCTGTCCATTACACGCTCGGCAACGGCTTCATTTTCACGGAAGGTACCGCTCTGCATCAGGAGCTGATCGACGAGCGTCGTCTTGCCGTGGTCTACGTGAGCGATAATCGCTACATTTCTGAGATTTTCTCTTATACCCACATTTCTTACCTCTTTTACTTAATAACTTTAACTGTGTAATTATAACACGTTTGGAGTGTGTTTTCAATTAAAGATACACGACCGAAAACATTTTCGGCAATTCGTCTTAAAAGCTGAGTTTGCCCGACGTATTTTTACTAATCTTCATCAAATGTAGTATTGCTGTAATTTTACTGTTTAGACAAAAAATCAAAAGACCGGATCTTTATTGAGAAGACCCGGTCAAATATATATACGCTTTTAAGAGCTGACAACCCCCTCACAAAATCAGCATCGCATCTCCGAAGCTGAAAAAGCGGTAGCGCTCCTTTACGGCTTCCTTGTAGGCGTTCATAACGTGGTCGTAGCCCGCGAAGGCGGAAACGAGCATGATGAGTGTGCTTTCGGGGAGGTGGAAATTCGTTATAAGCCCGTCGAGAACACGGAATTCGTAGGGCGGGTAAATGAAGATGTCGGTCCAGCCGTCGCAGGCGATGACCTCGCCGTGCTCCTTTGCGACCGCTTCCAGCGTGCGGCACGACGTCGTGCCTACGGAGATGACGCGCCCGCCGTTTTTCTTCGTTTCACGAATGAGGTCGGCAGTTTCCTGCGGCACCTCGTAATGCTCACTGTGCATCTTGTGTTTCGTCACGTCGTCGACCTTTACGGGGCGAAACGTGCCAAGACCTACGTGAAGCGTAACGTAGCCGAGCTTTACGCCCTTTTCTCTGAGCTTTCCGAGAAGCTCGTTCGTAAAGTGAAGGCCGGCTGTCGGCGCGGCGGCGCTTCCAAGCTCGCGGCTATAGACTGTCTGATAGCGCTCCTTGTCGGTAAGCTTTTCCGTTATGTACGGCGGCAGCGGCATTTCGCCGAGGCGGTCGAGGGCTGCGAAAAAGGTTTCTTCGCTCTCAAACTCGACGAGCCTGTTGCCGTTATCCAGAACCTCGAGCACACGCCCCGTCATCACGCCGTCGCCGAAGGTAAATTCGCTGTTCTCCTTCGCCTTTTTGCCGGGACCCGCAAGGCATTCCCAGACATTCTGCCTGTGCTGCGTGAGCAGAAGGAACTCGACCCTTGCGCCCGTCTCCTTTTTCACGCCGTATATCCTCGCAGGAAGCACTCTTGAATCGTTCATGATAAGGCAGTCGCCATCTTTTAAATAGTTGAGGATATCGTAAAAGTGCTTATGCTCAAACTCGCCCGTCTCCCTGTCAAGTACGAACAGGCGGGATGCGTCCCTTCTTTCAAGAGGAGTCTGCGCGATAAGCTCCTTTGGAAGGTCGTAATAGTAATCGCTTGTTTTCATAGCCGCATGATCCTTTCGCATTACATCACGCCGACCGGTCATTCAGTTTCGGCGTGAAAATGAATTTTTTTCAAAAAAAATTGCAAAAATATCGTTAAACATTTGACAACGTATGATTATGATGATATATTATAAAGTGGGCGTTTGGTTTTGCCGGATAAGGCACGCCGCTGCCCCGTTCATATTTTTATTTTAAAGTCTCAAGGCTTTTGATGGTGTCAACAATATATTGTACACGGTTTGCAGCCGATTGTCAATACACACCGCCCTTGGAGATAAGAAAGGATTGATTAACATGAAGCAGTATAATGTAGGCATCATCGGCGCTACAGGCATGGTTGGTCAGCGCTTCGCAACACTGCTCGCAGACCACCCGTGGTTCAATGTTACGGCGCTCGCCGCAAGCGCAAGAAGCGCAGGCAAGACCTACGAAGAGGCTGCAGGCGGCAGATGGGCTCTCGCGGCTCCGATGCCCGAAAAGCTCAAGGATATGGTCATCATCGACGCTGCCGACATCAAGGCTGTAACGGAGAAGGTAGATTTCGTATTCTGCGCAGTCGACATGAAGAAGGAAGACATCAGAGCTTTGGAGGAGGCTTACGCAAAGGCTGAATGCCCCGTTGTATCGAACAACTCCGCTCACCGCTTCACCCCCGACGTTCCGATGATAATCCCCGAGATCAACGCTCAGCACCTTGACATCATCGCTTCCCAGAAGGAGCGCCTCGGCACAAAGAAGGGCTTCATTGCTGTTAAATCCAACTGCTCTCTCCAGAGCTACGTTCCTGCTATCCACCCCCTCATGGATATGGGCGTGACTAAGGTCCTCGCCTGCACATATCAGGCGATCTCCGGCGCAGGCAAGACGTTTGAGCGCTGGCCCGAGATGGTAGACAACCTTATCCCCTACATCGGCGGCGAGGAAGAAAAGAGCGAGAAGGAGCCTCTTAAGATCTGGGGTACGATCGAGAATGGCGAGATCAAGCCGGCAACAAATCCTTCAATCACCTCTCAGTGCCTGAGAGTTCCCGTAAGCGACGGTCACACTGCCGCAGTATTCGTATCGTTCGACAAGAAGCCCGATCTTGAAGAGATCAAGGAGCGTTGGGCTAACTACAGCGGTGAGCCTCAGAAGCTCAACCTGCCGAGCGCACCGAAGCAGTTCCTTCACTACTTCACCGAGCCGGACAGACCGCAGATCAAGTCGGAGCGCAACCTCGAGGGCGGCATGGCTGTTTCGATCGGCCGCCTCAGAGAAGACACTCAGTACGACATCAAGTTTGTATGTATGTCTCACAACACGCTCAGAGGCGCAGCAGGCGGCGCAGTCCTCCTTGCAGAGCTTCTCGCAGCTAAGGGCTACTTTGACTGATCCTAACGTTTTCAGGGTATAAGTTTAGATATTCTTCGGGCAGCGGACAGATGTTTCTGCTGCCCGTTTTTTATATGAAATAAACACACTTAAAAGGAATAATTCGCAGTCCACAACTTAATGTAATCTGTTAGTTTTTATACTAAACTCAATTAAAAAGCTTTAAAAGCTTTAAAAGCTTTTTATAGCGCCGCAGGCGCGTTTGAGTTTGTATGAGACGGGATGACGCGCTTTGCGCGGCATCAGCGTGCGCAGCACGCGCT